>NZ_JAKJSH010000034.1:0-45727 GCF_050336885.1 Photobacterium kasasachensis | reverse complement strand
GCACATTTCAATGCAGTAGAGAGTATCGAAAGTCCACAAAACCCTATTCATATTGCCGCCACGAAGCTGGAAAAAACGCTGGGTGCAAAGATCAGGGGAGATGAGGGTGAAGTATACGAATGGTAGGCACATAACAAAGCAATCAAGGTGATGCGTTACACTCGGCGGTTTTGGTATGGACTCCTGTGTGCTTTGCTGGTTAGGTGGGGCACACCTTATTGCAGGCGTTATGCCAAGAGGTAAAAATTCAGCGATTAAAGACTAATGATAAAATGAAAAGTTATGATAATTACAATACTTGATTACATCTTCATGATTGGTGCGGTTGGGATTTTAATATCTATTGTCTCTTTCATCTTTATGATGATTTTTGTGAAGAGCCTAAATCCTTATATCATGTTAGTAATGATTTCAGTATTAATAGTAACTCCATTGGCTGGAACGTTTATCCCAAACCTAGTGAGGTCAGAGTTACATGAAAAGTTAGGTGGTGAAATTATCAGTGTTGTTTCTCAACGTGGAATTGATAAGGCTAAGGTTCTACATAGCCTGAAAGACATGTCTTCTCCTAAGTATAACAATACTCATCCACTTGAACGATTTATGTTTAAAGTTAAAACTACCGAAGAAGAAATATACTTAGAATTGGCAAAAGACTCTAATGACAATGAAGTGTATTGGGTTTATTACCCCAAATATTACTACAGTGGAATAAACGACGTTGGTAAGATAAAGCTCTCTAAGTAGTGGGCTTTGGCATAACAAAGCAATCAAGGTGACCCGTTACACTCGGCGGTTTTGGTATGAGGTTCGGTGCGCTTTGCTGGTTTTGTGTGGGGCACCTTATTGCAGGCGTTAGGCATGGGAAAAGCCTGCTTTATGATCTGGTCGTAACCGCATCGCTCAAGAACGGGAAATCTTAGGCCACTCGTTCATCGTAAGGCTGTGTAGTGGTCAACTAATTCCGGACAGTAAGTTAAGTCGATTTTCTACTTCAGCTGGTGCGATACCACCACTATAGCTGTGTGGTCGTTGCCAGTTGTAATAGTCCATCAGATAAAAACTGATATCCTTCATTGCTTCGGACACAGAGCGGTAACCCGCTGTGGGCACCCATTCTGACTTCAAGCTCCGGAACAGCCTTTCCATAGGCGCATTATCCCAACAGTTGCCACGGCGGCTCATGCTCTGCTCCATGCGGTAGCGCCACAAGTACTGTCGGAACTTACGGCTGGCGTACTGGCACCCTTGGTCAGAGTGAAACAGTACACCCTCAGGACGGCCTCTTTGTTCGTAAGCCATCGATAATGCCTTTGTTACTAATGCTGCGTCTGGCTTGCCAGATAGTGCCCAACCAACRACTCGACGGCTGAACAAGTCAATAACAACGGCGAGATAGCACCATCGATYTCCAGCCCAGATATATGTAATGTCGCCACACCACACTTGATTTGGCACGCTGACATCGAACTCTCTGTTCAGGCGGTTTGGGATATCTGGACGCTCAATGGTCGCACTTCTATATGCATGAGAGCCAGGTTGCTTACTCATGAGCCTGGCTTCTTTCATCAAGCGTCTCACTTTKAAACGACCGACGGTGTAACCACGCTCGCGCATCATTGCARCGATAGAGCGGCTCCCAGCCGAACTACGGCTTAGAGTAAATAAACGCTTTACTTCACTGTGTAAAGCCAAGCGCTCAACATTAACGTGTTGCTGCCTTTGTTTGTACTCGTAGTAGCTTGATGAGGCGACTTYGAACACGGAACAGACCATTTCAACCGTATCATGCTCCCTCAACTGGTCTATCAGCGTGTACGTTCGAGTTCGTCCRACATTAAGAGAGCAGTGGCCTTTTTWAAAATGGCTTTTTCTCGCTCCAGGCGATTAATACGAGCCTCTAGTTCTTGAATCTTCTGCTGCTCTGGCGTCAACGCTTTAGAGTTCGGTGTTGATCCATTCCGTTCCTCTTTTAGTTGCTCGACCCAGCGCCGCAATGCTGTATCTCCAACATCAACAGCACGACTTGCTTCTGGAATTGTATAGTTTTGGTCAAGCACTAGACTTGCTGCATCACGCTTGAACTCTGGACTAAATGATCGACGTTTTTTGGTCATTGAACACCTCTTAATGAGTGGTAACTTTACCACCTAAAATGGTGTCCGGCTTTATTAGACCACTACATTTTCGTTTATCTCAATATCAGGAAGAGATATGAATATTTTCGTAGAACATAATGTTAGGCAGAAGTAATCCTTCAAAAAATTTGTCATTAGACTTTTTTTGTCATATGAATAGAGTATCGGGAGAAATGTCTGAGGGTAAAGGAAGAGGTGTGTGTGATGATTGATATTATGGAGGCTATTAACTTATATTTAGTAAGTAAAAGTCAATATTATACATTGTGGACTTTTTACTTTACAGCAAGTGCTGGTATATTAGGTTTTGTTTACGGTAATCGTTTTGCTAGGAAAAGTAAACTAGCTAAAGTTATTGCTAGTATTTTATATATGATTGTTATTTCAGGAAATTCTGATGCTATTTTTTCAACTCAAAAAGTTTTGAGTGAAACTATAACCCAGATTGAAGCTGTTGTTTCTGATAATTCTATTTCAGAAAACAAGGGACAAATTGAAAAAGTTAATATTAAACCAGCCATAAGTGTGTTTGAAGTTACTCCAATTAACAATGTTAAGTGGTCTTATTGGTTTGGGACGTTTTTGGTGTTTGTTGGGATTTGGTTTTTGAATATAGTTAGATTAATTAGTGATTTTAACTCTAGGTGGAGCAAAAAAAATGCCTAACAAAGGCATCAAGGTGATTTGTTACACTCGGCGGTTTTGGTATGGATTTTGGTGCACTTGGTAGGTTAGTCATGGCGCACCTTATGACCAGCGTAATGTTGAATCTGTAATGTGATATTCCAACCAGCATGTTCGGCAGCAATGCCAAACCACCAATAGACCATAAAGGTGAGAAGGCCGATCAGTAACAGGATATCGAGATGGGTCATTGGTTCGGCTAAATGAGCTTTGATTATCCTCACATTTCAACTATGACGGTGTCACGTTGATGTCTGATTTAACACTATAAGAGACATCAACAGTGGGGTAGTTAGTGTAATTGAATATTTTGTTGCTCCTCATCGGCTTCGAATTGTCTGTATCAATAAATCCAGTGGCGCAACATTTGAGGCTCTGGATTTATCGCCGTTATACAGCCATTCGTCATTGCCAAGTTCGCTATTTTTCTCGAGAAAGCAACTTCGGTTTTGTTGCTGCCGCAGACTGTGCTGGTTAGCCAAGTTGGCCTTAAAGTCTTACTCATCACGATTTCCTTAATTCGGGTTGTTACTGGTGTAAAGCGAATAACCGACATAAAAAGTAGCGCAGCCGATGGCGTAATTGATTACTGGTAAATATTCCATCATGAAACCTCCATTGAATTTGGTAGTAGCTGCGGGTCGAAAATCCTTATCCGGTTGGTTGTGTGCCAGCAGCGGGCGTCGCCTTTGAACAAACCGCCGGGTTATAATTTGGCGCAGCCTTCGGGTAGTGATTCGCCGCAGTATTTGCAGGTGCCCAACTTTTCTTTGATTGCTGAGATTAGGCTTTGTAGAAGATGGCAAATGGCGCCTGAAAGCAGTGGAATGGTCATTCAGAGAGTCGGGCTTGCAACTTTAGATAAAGCACATAGGTAGGTTGTGTTAGTAGAATCTAGAACAATGGTGAGGAGGTTACCGTACAATGCTATATTTTAGTGATCCATTACCAGCGCAGTTTGAGCAAGATTATGGTCTTAATTGCTTAATTAAAAGCATATTTGTGGTAAGCTTTGCACCCTTGGCTTAAGAATTGATTACTTTAGTGTAACATGTACTTGTAGACTACTAGCATGTCCTTTATCTCCATTACTTTTCTGTTTTTTTTACCCATAGTTTTTCTTGTTTACTTTATTGTTCCAATGAAGCAAAAGCCCTGGGTGATGCTGTTTGCAAGCTATAGTTTTTATGCATATTGGGATTGGCGTTATCTCCCATTAATCTTTATTTCTACGATTGTGGACTACTACTGCGCTCTCTTAATGGGAAAGTATAGTGAGCGATCAGAGAGACGACCTTTTTTATACTTAAGCCTGTTGGTTAATTTGGGTATCTTAATCTCATTTAAATATTGGAATTTTGTCGGGTCTAACTTAAATGGTCTCTTTGATTTAGAACTGGAATTGCATAATCTTTTATTACCACTCGGCATTTCATTTTATACTCTTCAAACACTAAGTTATACATTTGATGTGTATTTAGGGAAAATAAAGCCAGAAAAGAAACTAAGTGACTTCTGCCTATATGTTAGCTTCTTTCCTCAACTTGTAGCTGGCCCTATTGAACGCAGTGGTCACTTAATCCCCCAACTTAAAACGCTGGGGATTCCCACACAGAAACAGTTTCGTCATGGTTTACTTTTAATTGTTTGGGGCGTTTTTTTAAAACTTGTTATTGCTGACAACTTAACAATATTTATTCATTCTATTTACTTTGTAGACACCATTTACCCCTTTTGGATATACTGGCTAGCCGGTGGATTAGCTTTAGTTAAAATATACTGTGACTTTATGGCTTATTCTGAAATGGCAAGAGGAGTAGCAAAGTTATTTGGGGTTGAGTTAAGCATTAATTTTAGACGTCCCTTGTTTGCTAAAACTTTACGGGAGTTTTGGCAGCGCTGGCATATTTCACTAACTCGTTGGATTGGGGACTATGTATTTAAGCCTCTTGCACTTAAGTATAAATCTAAGGTTTATCGAAATGTCATTACCATACTGACACTATGTCTTATTGGACTATGGCATGGAGCTAGTTGGAATTTTATTATGTTTGGAGTGCTTCAAGGCGTGATTATTCTACTTTGGGATCCTATTGCATGTGTTTTTAATAATAATATAAAGATCGACATAGCATATCGACGAGCAATTGGAATGCTTATGGTTGCGATAAGTATGATGTTTACAACTACAATATTTTATATTGTTGATACAACGATACTGATCGAGATTATTCAGCGTCAACTTGATGTTACATCAATGTTTATGCCATTTAGCCCATTCAAACTTGAAGGTAAGACCTCCTTTGTTTTTTCTCTTAGTGGGATTTTAATTCTGCTGTTACATAGTTATCTTTGTGAATATAAAAAAATTGATATTTTTGAGATGGTAGCTGTCCGTCAATCTTTTTATAGTTGGCCAATTGCACTGATTATATCGATGTTGATCATATCTGTTGGGAAGTTCTCTAATGAGCAATTTATCTACTTTGAGTTTTAAGCAAGTTGCTAAGTTTGCAACGACCTTATTTTTGGCTGTAAGTGCTATTAGTTTTTTGTTGCAGTTTTTTTCTAAAGAAATGAGTTCTGGTCGGTATCTTAGCTATCAGCAATATTCTAATAAAATGGCTGATTACTATGCGGTTAGAGAAAGTGTCGAGGCTGTTACTTTAGGTCCATCTCATTCAAAGGCCGTTCATTTTCAATCTCTTGCAGTCAAAGGGGTGAGCTTCTATGAGTCATTTGGAGATATTGAAGAGGCTCATTTTAAATTTCAACGCCTTATTCAAGAAACACCAAAATTAAGGTATGTTTTTATTCCTCTGTCACCTGGATCCTTAGCTTTAAATAACAGTAACTCTAGTCTTGATAATAATAGGTTGCGTAATGTTTTAAGGAATACCCCACTTCTCAAATTAGATTACATACGTTATGCTAATGAGCTTTTTTTAAATCAGCTTGACTATTATATGCCAATTTTTGATTATCAGGTTTTAATAAGGAGCAATATTTCTAAGTATATAAGAGGTGGTAATAATGAGTTTAATGATAAAGACTGCTTTTATAATTACTCTCCTAATCCGAAGTGGTTAATTGAAAATGGTATAGTGGGTGGGTATAACCGTAACCTAATGAAACCTGAGTGTATAAGTAAATATGCAAAATCAACGATAAAAAATCATGTAAATGCATTTAGTAAATCATTGTCTAAAGAATATGATGTTATTGAAAAGAACACTCAGAGGTTAATTGAAATAGCGGATTCGTTAAAAAAGCGCGGTGGATCTTTGGTGCTTTTTATTCCACCTATAACTCGTGAGTATTATTCGTCAACAGAAATTCAATCTTTTCTACCAGAACATTTATCTATATTAACAAACTTAGCTGAACATTCAGCCATCCAATTCTATGACTACCATGATTTTTTCTACAAGGATTTGGATACTGGGGTTAATGATTATTTTAGTGATGATGATCATCTAGCTTTACCTGGTGCTATAAAATTTAGCTTGGCATTTAAGGTAAAATTAGATGAGCACAGATATTAAATACACATCAGCCTTAAGTGATCCGAACCTAAAACTCAGAGAATGAGATAGAATATGGATAATTTGGCTCAAAGCGGATCAATTGACCCGCGTTTGGTAACTGCAACGCGTGCAGCTCCTCATCAAGTGGTTTGATCAAGTTGAGTAAAATTCAATTGAAAGTACTTAAGCTGATGGGGCAAGGGGAGGATGTTACGCCTGAACAAATTGCGCAACGAAGTTCGTTATCCAATTTGTGGCCCAGTACAACGCTGAGACGTTTGTATGAACGAGGCTATTTAACCCGGCGCTCTGAATAGAGTAAAACGGGGGCATTTTTTCGATACAGCAAGCTTTACTCTAATAGCTAGGTGAATAGTTTTAATAGCTCATTGATGAATTCAAGCCATAGGTTTAGGGTTTCCATCATGCTTGCCTATTGTGTTAATTTGTGACGTCTACTGTGAGTTGCTATGCAGCTCAAGCTAACCTGAATGAGCTGCATTGGGGTTAAATCACGTTAAAGCTATTTATTTTAATATCAGTGCTCTCATAATGTGATTTGTTCGCTCATTGCAAACATTCAAAGGTGGCTAGTGTCACCGTAACATGCTTGACCCTGGTCATCGATAATACAAACAAGATCGCTTCCGGCACTAACGCTAATTGGATTAGAAAGAGGCTGTTCAAATATTGGAGGCCCGTAAATTGAGCCTGTTACATTTGCTTCCCCCCAGCATTTAACGGAATTACTATCAATACCACAAGTAAAACCTCTACCAGCTGAAATGGAAATAGGCTGGAAATCTTGAGGAATATTTTTATTTAAGTCTCCATAACCCCAACAATGTACACCGTTAGAAGTCAATGCGCAGGCGTGGTAATCACCTGTGGTGATTTGAGTTGGGTTATCTAAAGTAGGGATACTAGTTTGACCGTAACTTGCGTGCCCCCAACAATGTCCTTGACCATTTGAGATTGCGCAACCGTAGAAACCCGATAAACTCAGATCAGAGATATTGTTCAATGGTGGGTTTGATGTTGGATTATTAATGGTTATCATGTTACTACATGAGCTATCACTACAGTAACTGCCTCCTTGATATCCCCAGCAATCTAAGCCTGCACTGCCTGCCGCACAGCTAAAACTCTCACCACTAGCAACTATATATGGTTTGAAGAAAAGAGGGGAATTCAGTTCACCATTATAGTTTTTACCCCAACATTTTACGCTATCAGATACGATCTCGCAGGCATGATGACTCCCAACGCTAACAAGCTCAACACCTTCGGAATTTGGAGGTTCTGGAAGAGATATTAACGTTCCGCTCATCACATTGGAGCCAGCACAACTTAATTTTTTGTCAATCACGCTACAGACTTGCTTACCTGTAACTGAAACGTGATCGGAGTAATTAATTCCAACATCAGAGCTAACCTTTGGATCTGACGGATCTGATGATTTACAGCCGCATATAATTGCTACAACTATTAACACGAATACATTTCTATACATCGAATTTCCTTATTTTATTCAGCTAACAGTGTATTACTAAGTAATCCGTATATGCCCGAAACCACACTCGATTAGAAATGCACACTAGCTTAGATTGTCAATGAATTCAGCAGCTTACCACCAACAACTTGACGATTCAAGACGCTAGATCATTTTTGAAACCAAGACTTATAGATTTTGTTTAACGAGACCATTAGTGGAATTTATCTGATACTTTATTTATAACGGATATACACTCATAACCGTTCAGGATAATAAAAAGATCTAATCCCCATTAGATAAAACAACGTAAGGTACTTCTGAGAGCCTATATACTGCCTACGATGTCAAATCGCGCGTTAAAAAATTTATTCGGCTCCCTTAGTCACCATCACCGTTAGGTTGGTACCGCCATTACTTGGCGGCACCTTCTTGAAGGCGTTATGCGTAACGCTTCTATGATTCTCACCGACCAGTAAGAATTCAATGGCGCCCGATAGCCTGAATGTTGCTCTGTGCAACTTCGGTTATTTTGGCCATGGCTAGGTCAGCAATACGCTTTAGATCTTGTATTGAAAAAAAACCTGGCTCTTTGATTAGTTCTGGAATTTCTGAACGCCCAAATACCATGCAGTCATTAGGAACAACCTGCGTGCTAACTACCTGGCCTTGTTCCATGACCATTAATAATCGGTCGATTTAGTGCAATGAGTCTTAAAAATCATGTTGTTAGGTATCCCGCAATTAGCCGCAAAGAGGCAAGGCTCAAACATAGAATCATAATGGAATTGAGGGAGTGAGGCCGAAATCCCTAATGGGGTTGGTGGTTGTGGTGAGGTTTGCGAAGTCGATACGTTAATCTTCTTCGTTTATCTCTGATATCAGGAAGATATATACTATTTTAGTAGAACATAATGTTATGCCGATTGAGAGTGCCTTGTACAGATATTGCTCAAGCTTGATAGAACCTTACTAAGACATACATTATCAAGCCTGTTACGAGAATTTGATATAAACTTATGCTCGTTATTTATTAAAATTCATCAGGATAGAGCCTAAGCTCTCAGAAATATGTTACCTGAATTTTAAATTTAATCGCTGTAAATGCTACTAAAAACATAACAAGAAGAGCCATATGATCAAACGTCCGCTATTAAACCCTCGTAACATAGTCTCTATTGATGAAAATATCTCATCACCAAAATATGCTTATAACAGTAAAGTATGTTTCTTTGATTGCCATCCAGAACAACCTGCTTGGTTAAAGGAACTATTTATCGTCTGGGGTATTGTTCGTAGGGTAGTTTTTGATGATAAAAAACAAGAAATTGCCTATCAACTCTATCTTCCTTCTGATCGTCGGACAATATATGTTTATGAGAAAGAACTTGTAATGAATTATGTTGATAGCAAGATTTCTTGCCCATGGGGTACTGTCGAATCCACCATACAAGACGGATTGATGGTGAAGGTGGGTGAGAAAATTGAACCAAAAGTGTTATTAGATGACGTTGTAAAAGCGCTTGAACTTGATGCCGTCGATTATATGCAACATAGACGCAGAATTCATGTATTACTTAAAACTGCAAAATCTGTTGTGCGGGTTAGTTATGATCGTCAGCCAGAATATAGGGTCTTCGCAAAGAAGGCTACTTATACGCAAGCTGCACAGGCGCTACTCATGTAGTATCGATATGACAAAGCATTCAAGGTGACCCATTACACTCGGCTGTTTTGGTATGAAGTTCGTAGTGCTTGGTGAGTTAGTTGTGGGGCACCTTATTGCAGGCGTAATACGTCAGAGGAGGAAAGGTGAGATTAATTTGGGAAGTTAGTGATTCTGATGTCGTGCAGTGGCGTAGTTTCGTTAATGAAAATATCAATAATGCTTTTTGTTCGTGACCGTCAGAAACGGAATCTTGATAGGACAACTGTTAACGTATCGTGAGACTATTTGTGGCATGTGCATGTTGGTTGTCAAGCTACATCAGTCCAAAGGTCTGGACCCAACTCACCAGTTTTTAAGAAAGAAATGCAGCTAATTTCCTCAGCGAAAACTTTAAAGGTATTGGTTTAAAGCAGTCACGTAATTATATCCAATGGTTGGGTATATCTCAGTATGAAATCCCTTTGGATAGTAGAGTTACGAAAGTAATGAAAAGGCTAGGTGTATCTTTTGTCCCCAAAGCAGCGGCTATGGGCGATCCAGAAGTATACTACATGGTACAAGGTGGCCTTCAATTGTTGGCAGACAAATTGGATATTAAACTCTGTATTCTCGACGCCTGTATTTCCTCTAGCTGTGATGAATAAGCAAACAAGACATTTAAGATTGATTCCTAACGCTTGGTATTTTTCATTCCATCGTTGGTTTTTGCGTTTAAGGCGCAATGGTTTAGGTACGGTATTAGCGCTTTTCACATCTGAAACCTGGTGTTACCCAAAAATGGCCTACAACTTCCAATACCTTCTTTATAGCTGATCAGTTGCGTTGATGACTATTCATCTAAGGTTGTAACTAGTTGAGATTATTCAGATATAACTCTCTTGATTTCCTTTAGATTTCAACTGTGACGGCGTCACGTTTACTTATGATGTTGTGTGGGTATCTGTTTGCAGGAGTTTATGCACTCGGTGCAATGCCAACATGGCTGTTTACAGTATCTAGGCTAGGTCTGCTGCTATAATTGAGAAGGGTTGACAGGTTTGCTAGGCAGTGATGACGGATAATCTTGTAATCTTAATATCAGATTATTTAATAGCGACCTATTCGGCAGGCGGATGCGAGTGGTAGGACTGTGGGTGATGAGACGTTAATTCCATTAGCTATTACTAACTTTGTTTAAGGGATAAACCTTATGTCAGATAAGAAAGATTGGTGGGATAAGTTAAATATTGTATCCACAGTTGCAATTGCAGGAATGGTTGGTTATTGGGGCTACGCAATTGATAGGAGTCAGCAATCAATTCAGCTTGAGTTTAACAAAGCGACGATGGATTTGCAGAAGCAACAGCAAGCCGCTCAAGCTAAGTATAATGAAGCAGTTATAAAGCTGGATTCAGAACGAGCAGAAGTTGATAAAAAACAAAAAGAGCTGGATTCTCATATTAACTCTCTACGTTTATCTATGGAGAAACTAAAAATAGAAGCTGACACACGAAATAAAGATGAAGATCAACTCACTCAGAGATTAGCAGTTGTTACTACTCTTATGCCTCATATATCGAAAGATGAAAATTCTAGGAAAGTTGCGATAATTGCACTGTCTAAGCTTGGGTCAGAAGACATGGCGATGGAGTTTGCTAGTATCTACCAAGATACAGAAGCCAAAGAAGCTGGAGATGAAATACAAAATCATGGTATATCAAGGGAGCAAGGTAAAATACCAACACCAATATTTAATAACTTGTCATTTGATCCGAACAATGTAAAAACTGGCTGGATGTATCTTGGGCGTAAAGATGGAGTAAAGTGGAGCGGCAACTATACAGTCTTGGATGACCGAGATTCTGTTACCAGTCTTAACGGCAAAGTTGTAACAGTAAAAGAGGGTGTTTCAGGAGTCAATATTAGGACTGGTTATCCTTCAATGTTAGGGAAATTAAAACCGACTATTCATACACTTAAACCTGGTAGTGAAGTTCGTATCGGAAGTAAACACCATTATACATTTAATGATTTCATTTGGGTTAGCGTCGATTATTCACCACCACAAAGTTAGCAAGGTTACATGGATTCACCTGGTTCAGGTACCATTTGAAGATGGTGGCTTGGCTGGAGATTTGAACATCTCCAGCACTTCTTTATGGCTTGCTGCTGTTAGAGAGGGAGTCATTGGAAACCTTGAAAGTCCTACGCCCAACATAGGTATCAAGATGGTGCGTTTGACTTGGCGTTTTGATTACCTTCAAGATAGAGAGTCGGGTAAGGTCGTTGAAGGTAGTAAAAAGTATAAAGTAGTAGAGACTATTTGGAGTTTCACCTTGGAGGATGGTCAATGGAAAGTATCGGATATTGAAGAAGATGATATGTGTCTGGTTTATGCGAAAACAATGAGGGAGCTACCTAAGATTGAAAGCACAGTCGAAGGTGATTTGAGAGCCTAGAAAGGTAATCAAGGTTTCCCGTTATACTCGGTGCTTTTCGCATGGAGTTAGATGTAGTTTGCAGGTTTAGCTCGGCGCACCTTATTGCAAACTTTCGCGTTATCATTAACAAATAAAAGGTATATTGTGAAAAAAAACATAATGAGAATCGTAAAAGTGATTGTGGCCCTGTCACTTCTTTTACCTACGATAACATCAGCAAATTCTTTGCTAGTAAAGGTTCCCGGTACGGCTATCTCAATGAACTCTCCAGAAGGGTTTACTTTGTCTGAGAGCTTCTCAGGTTTTGAAAGTTTAGATACAAGTTCAAGTATTCTTATTGCAGAACTTCCTAAAGAGGCATACCCTCAATTGAAAACCCTTTTTTCAAACTTGAAAATCGCTAAACAAGGGTTCGCTGCAAAGGGAGTTAATATCTCAAAGCTTCAAACTTTAGAGGTAGGAGATACCACAATTCCATTACTATCCGGTGTTCAAGAAGTACAGGGAATTGTTGTTAATAAATATGTGGCTTTACTTTATGGAGATTCAACTGCTCTTGYTACTTATAATATTTTAAATGAAGATGAGTTCTCTTCTAATAATGTTGTCGAGTCTCTGAGGTCAATTGTGATTGGGTCAGAAGTAAAGGCAAGTGAAAAAGCTAAAAGCTTATTGTTTAAATTCAAAGAAGTTCCGCCATTTCAGCTAGCCGATGTAATGGCTGGCTCTTCAGCAATATTAACAACTTTTGATGGAGTAGATCCAACAGGAGAACGACCAATTTTGATTATTGGAAATTCTTTATCGTCATCTTCAACTAATGATATTGAATCGTTCTCTGAACAACTATTACGCTCTGTCTCAGGGTTCAAATCTTCAAAAGTTATCAACTCTAGCCCAGTAAAATTTGCAGGCTTAGATGGCTATAAAGTGCTGGCCACGTATGATGATAAAACGATTATTCAATATGTTGGTATAAAGAGTGACGGGCAATATATTCGATTAATATCAACCGGTTCGAGTAAGTCAGTTAATGAGTTAAAGGGTGCCATTGAGTCGATTGCTGAGTCAACAACTTTCGTGCGCTAATTTGGCCTAAGATGCAATCAAGGTGCTCCGTTACACTCGACACTATGAAGGTCGATTCAGTACGGGGCACCTTATTGCAGGCGTTTCAAGTTATTTTAACCGCAAGAGCCTGAAAACATGTTGTAAGCACTTTTCCGAGCTTTTATGCTCAACTATATACATTCACTTGTGAAAAACACTAATGAATGTATGTATAATATCGTTCTATTAAGAAATGAGAAAGAAAGCTTTGTATGAAAAGGATTTTTTCGATAGCGACTGTACTGTCACTTGTAGGCTGTACATCAATACCTGAGGTTGAAGAACTAGATGCAATCGAATCTGTACAAATAGACACTGCAGTTTGTTCACTCTACTCTCCAACTTTATATAGTGAAGAATTTCTTCAAGGTGATTTCTTTGATGCTTGGAAGTACGAGAAAGGTATTGGAAGAGAAATCAATATAGATAAAGCGATGGCTTTGTATAAAAAGAGTGTCGATACACGAAAGTAAGCAAACTTAGCCTCACTACATAATGACTATATATTACTTCAACGTAAGAATTTAACTTTTACTGAAGCTGGATTCGATTCGGGGTGGGTTTTTAGTTACATTAGATCTGGGGAGAAGGATGATTTTGGTAAACTGACAGAGGAGGAGGCTAGGTGGCTTACTGTTCATTCTCTTTGTGGTGAGCCGACTGAACAATATGCAGTAGGATTGCTTAATATTAATGGCGATTTTTTTAAGAGAGATATAAATACAGGAGTGTACTTTTTAACACTTGCTGCTAAGCAAGGGCATTACAGGGCTCAAACTGCACTCGGATTAGCTCTTGCTGAAAGAGGGGAAACTCAAGCAGCGATAGATTGGCTAACTCTAGCTAAGAAAAATGGATCGCCAAACTTGGAAGGGATGATTCAATTTTTAGAAAATACTAAGTAGGGACGTCTGGTACTTTCAAACTCTTCGTGAACCATAAGCATGCTTCGAAGAGTTTTAAAATCAATACGTAGTGTCTACGTAAGGCCGTTGGGTCTCATGTTAACGTGTTATACTCGCAAAAGCGCTGGACGCGAAGTATTATGTTCAGCAAGATTAATCGAAGAAGTGCCTAAGTTATGTCGTATCCACCTTGTCCAAACTGTTCATCAGAATACGTATATCCAGATCAGAACCATTTAGTATGCCCTGAATGTGCTCACGAATGGAACCCCTCAGAAGTCGATGCAGAAGATACCATAACGGTTAAAGATGTTAACGGAACTCTGCTTTCTGAAGGTGATAAGGTCACTCTAGCTAAAGATCTCAAAGTAAAAGGCAGCTCGCTTGTACTCAAAATTGGGACAAAAGCGCTTGTTCGACGTATTGTCGATGGCAAGGACCACCAACTAGACTGTAAAGTTGATGGCGCGGGTGAAATGATGGTGACAGCTCAGTTTGTTAAAAAAGCCTAAATAAGCCTTCAACCCCTACCAAAGTACAAACGTTATTCGAGTGCGCCACCGTAATCTGCCGTGACGCGCTATTTTCCCGTTAGGATTCACGTTATTAAGATGCTGATAACATACTTTATTCATCTCTGAAGTGAATTGTGACCGTGTCACGGGGTGTATTATGAATACTCAACTTAAAGGTTTTGAGGTTCTACGATAGTTGTCGAAGTGTAACCTTTGTCAAAAAATAGAAATAGAGTATTGAGACAATCTGTTATTCAAAACCATATGGCTAACAAGTTATCAAGTAGGGTGTTAGACTAAAAATAATGCTGTCTATTAATTTCATAACCAGTGGCTATAACACAACTGTGATTGCAGAATACTCAAAAGGAAATGTTCAATGATTTACATATCGCCAAATAATTTATTGGAGATACCTCTCAAGGAGAGAACTCAAGTCTTTAATTTTTGTTATTTGCTGTTTGGAGAAATTCTTGTTCATCATGACGTGAGTAAATTGACGTGGTCGGGCTTTGATAAAATGATCGGAACAAGTAGGTTTGATGTTCCGGCTAAGCATTATACTAGTATTGAAAATGATGAGTTAGATTATGATAAGAATATTATTAGGCACAGTTTGTTAAAATCATTATTTCATCACAGTCCAGTAATTCATAAACGACTTAAAAATCATGTCCTATATATTAATTCACATTTTAGTCACGATAGTTATTTTAAATGCTTAACTGAAGAGCTCAATAATAGCAATCGACCTATATTGCCTTTAGAAGTTTTTTTGTACGAAGAGTTCAAAGCTCAAGGAGGAAACTTTGATATAACAAATGATCGTCTCTTCTTCAAGGAGATGATTTTTTCCTTCTTTTTCTCATCTTACTTGAATAGAAAATATTCAGTTCCAACTCTTTTTACTGCTCATGAGCTATATTTTATTAAAAAAATATTGAGCAGTGATAACTTTACGTTATTTGAACAAGATAATTATTTAAGTCAAAGGCTTGAAACTAACAATTCACATGAATTCATCAAAGGGGCGTTGGATTTGTCTAATGAACCGGAGAAAATAGCACAAATAACGTTACCTGATTTATCACTAGTGCCGTTAGATGAGTTATCAAAATTTATCTATAAAGAGAAAGCGAAGCCCATTTATATCAAGGTATTATCATTATTTGATAAGCATGATAACTTGACAGAAGCTGATCTGCTATATGAACTTATGTCGATATATAAGGATACCGCTTTTAAACTTTGTCCTAGTGTTAAAGATATAATGGTGTCGGTTTTGTCTAATGTGCCTAGCTCTTTGCTTTTTAACCCTATCGGGCTTTATGGTTCAGGTCAGCTGATTAAAAACCACTTTCAAACAAATGATGATACTTCATTTCTAATATCGATGAAAAAACTGAGCAAACTCAACTACAAAGGACGTACATTGTTCTAGGGTAAGGCGATGTGTGTAAAATAAAAACCCTGCATAACCACTAAATTCTTAACTGTTATGCAGGGCTAAAGTGTTAATTACTTAACTATATAATATTCACTTTCTGCGGGAGGCCAGCTATTCGCTTTTTTGAGCTCCGCATCGAAGAATGCCTTTATGCTGGTATTGATAGCGTGTCCAAGCGATTGCTTTTTAGGTGCCTTTTCTGAATCTGAGATGTAAGTGTTATCGGTGAAATCAAAGTGATTTGAGCCGGGAAACACAACCGAGCAAACAGAAGATGCGTCGGCAAATAATGCATCGTTAATACGAGGATATAGTTCACCTTCTCTAACTGGTTTCAATCTGTCTGTTTTATCGGCGTAGAAGAAACATGCCGAGGCTTGAAGTGGCTTTTCACTTAGCCAGTGGTATTGATTTCCATCGAGGTTAACGCCCGCTTTAATGACAGGGCTTTGGTCAGTCATGACGATAGTGATGTTACCACCAAAAGAGTGCCCAAAAGCGCCCACAGCATCTAAGTCCATATGTCCTTTAAGAAGTGTCGGAATATTACCTGATTCAATTGAGTGTAATGCGTCAATTAACATCAAGTTATTCTTATACATAGGATTGAAATTGTTCAGCATGCTCTGTTGGAAAAGTTCATTGGCTACTACTAACTTTCGGGCTTTAAGCCATTCATCTAGTTTGACTGCGTTCTCCATACGGACAATATCAACCATGAGGGCCGCATCTTCTTCCTCTGTGAATTTCACTGGGGTGTAGTTCGCAGGTACGAGTACTCCAGATTTACGTTCTATGAGTCGGGTTCTACCTGGGTGACTTATTGCCAGCACGATATAGCCATGACTGGCTAGGTATTCTAACTGCGTCATACTGAACCGAGGAAAGGTGAGGAAGCCATGGTTATAAATCAATACAGGGTGTTTGCCATCTGCGATAGGGAGATCGAAAAAAGTCCAAGAAGGCGGAATGGTCGAAAACATCGACTTTGAATTACCGTCTTTAACGTACGTATCTATTAAGGCAGGTGTCAAATAGCCAACTCGTTTTTCTGTCGTTTTCGCAGTGCTAGGATACCAAGATGAAACCTGAATCCAGTTTTCATCATTGTAAACTTCAAACTGATGGAAGCCGATACGGTATGAGCCATCTGGCTTGGGAAAGTTAAACTGATATCTTTCACTGGCATAAGCAGAAGAAGCTAAGAATAACAATGTAGCGATTGCGGTGATTGTTAACATTAAGTGTCGAAAGGTACTAATCATATAACTGTCCCTATTTAGAAAACGAATCGTTTACTTGGGGTTATGTTGTCTGTGTGGTTGTATAGTATTATTCCAGTATTTTGAATAAGACGTTTCGTAAATAGCAGGTTTATCATCGAAAACATATGAAATTGCGACTGCGGATACACGTATAGCATGCGAACTAATTGGGCTTTCATGGTGCAGTGATCTCAACACTAAGAGTTGAAGCACGAATGTGATGACAAACAATAGTTGTCATGGTTAATTAGCTATAAGTAATTAAAGAGGAGCGTAAGAGGCATGGGGATAAGTATTGTTGCTCTACTTATTGGTATAATCTTCGTCGTCTTTGCGATTTATAAACTTGGGGTGTCACGTTTGGTGGGAAAGTTTGGGCTGTGGAGTCGATGATATTATTTGGGCATATGTGTGCTGGTATTAATCAGAAATGAGAGATTAGAAACCAAAAATATACATATCATAATGTCTGCCAGATAGAATTATGGCTGGAATTATCCATTAAGGAGCGCTATGAAACTTCAATGCCACTGCGGAAACATTCAAATTACCGTGAAGCAGCTACCCAAAGAGCTTGGGGATTGTAACTGTTCCATTTGCCGTCGTTACAAGGCGTTGTGGGGCTACTATACACCCGATGATGTGGTGGTAAAAGGAGGGGAGGTATCCTCATATATTTGGGGTGATAAAGATGTCGAGTTTAAACGATGCAGTCATTGTGGGTGCATTACGCATTATGTCTCAACCACGAAATGCCCTGAAAAAATAGTGGCTGTGAATTTTCGAATGGCTGAAGAGAAGGTGTACCAATCTGTGAAAATCAGGAAGATTGACGGCGCGTCATATTGAGTTTTGTGCTTAAAGTGGAGCTGTTTTATTTAAGCAGAGCTACTTTGATTTACCAACTTAATGATTTTTATCAATAACGTGTCATTTTTGTCTGATATTGTTACGCCTCGCCATGCAGATAGTAGCTCTTATAATCAGAAAGCTCGGCATTTGTCATTACGAATAGGAAAACAATAAAGAGGGGAATATGACAGACGAAAGAGTAAAGTTTTCAGACAGCGACAGCCTTATATCAACAACGACATCTGACAGTCATATCACTTATTGTAATGAGGATTTCTGCCAGGTAGCAGGCTACAAGGAAGAAGAACTACTAGGTAAACCGCACAATGTTATTCGCCATGCTGATATGCCAAAGCCGGCATTCGGTCAGTTATGGGAATATATCCAGTCTGGTAAAAGCTGGATGGGATTGGTCAAGAACAAATGTAAAACCTCCGGTCATTATTGGGTATCAGCTTTCGTCACTCCCATTATGGATAAAGACGGGAAGGTGTATGAATACCAATCAGTCAGAACGCAACCGACTGATGAGCAGATTTCACGGGCATACTCACTCTATTCGAAGTTAAGAAAAGGAGCGGTTTCCGTAAGGCGTATAGAATGGATGAACCTGTCTTTCGGTTTGACGTTTGCACAGCTAGCCGTTCTTATTGCTTTTGCCTTAGGGGCATTTTCAACTCCCGCCATGCTAGCAATACTCACTCCACTTATCATTGCCCAGGTTTCGTTTTCATTCTTACTCAGAAAACGAATAGCCTCTCTGAATACTGTTGCTAAGGCACATTACGACAACCCCCTAATGGAGCAGCCATATACCGGGCATTGTGATGATGTTTCCCGTATTGAGTTGGCCATGATGATGAAGCGTGCCGAACTAAGAGCGGTAACTGCGCGGGCGAACGAAACATCTACCCACCTGCTCCAAGCGGCGAATGAAGAAGTTCTTAATAGCCAGGCAATTGATAATGAGTTGGGTGAGCAGGATGTGGCAACCGATGCGATGGCCGTTTCTGCCGAGGAAATGCTTGCCTCTATTGCAGAAGTGTCAAATCAAGCCAAGCAAAGCTCTGAGTTTGCTAACGATGCACAGAATAAAGCGCAAGAAGGGACACAGACCATTGATGAGGCGGTAGAGACGGTGCGTGAGTTGAGTCAGCACCTAGGTAGCTCGAAAACAGCGCTTGATCAACTGTACTCTGATGTTGATGGTATCGAGACTATTCTGGAAATGATCCAGGGCATCGCGGAGCAAACTAATCTGTTGGCACTTAACGCGGCGATTGAAGCTGCAAGGGCCGGTGAGCATGGCCGCGGTTTTGCTGTCGTTGCTGATGAAGTGCGGGCGCTATCGGCGAAAACCAGTGCTTCGGTTGATGATATCCGTTCGAAAATAGAAGTGCTTCAGGCAACTGTTAATAAGACCGGCAGCTTGATGGAGGAGGGGATTAAGTCCTCTGAACAGAGTGTATCCAAGTCGCAAAAGAGTAAAGAATCATTCGAGGCGATAGTGAATGACTTAATCTCGATTGGGGAGCAAAGTACCCAGACCGCTCAGGCTATTACAGAGCAGGTGCAGGTGACCCAGGGTATGAACGATCATGTCGTTCGGATGAACGGTGCTATTCAATCCACCAAACAACTCTCATCATCTTCCGTTGAACGCACTAATGCGCTTGTAGGCAGTTTAGAAAGTTTACAGCGTCTGGTTCGTCAGTTTAGCGAGTCATAATAAATGAAGCGCCCATCAATCACTGATGGGCGCTTGTGATTACTTCATACCGTCGACTTTTTTCTGCAATGCATCAAGTTGTTGCATTTTCGCTTTCAGGCCAAGGGATTGAGCGCTGATACTTGCCGGGTTCATTTGAGTACCCGTCTGCATTGGGTAGTCCGGCAGTGTTTTGAAGAAGTCGCCCAGTACATCCTGAATTGGAACGAACAACCACATATTGTCGGCCATCCAGCGCATGTACATGCTTGACTCATGCGGTGCTTTTTCGAATGGGTCGGCACGCAGGTGGATGATCTGCGGCCAGTTTGGCGAGAAGCGCACAGCATCGACAATGTTCCCTTCCATCACAGCGAAGTTCAGTTTCCAGTCGTTCCAGCGTACGGCGTTTAGCTCGGCGTTAGAGCTAAAGTACAGCATGGATTCACGAGGGCCTTTGTCTTCTTTTCCTTCAAAGTAAGGTTTGAAGTTATAACCATCGATGTGAACTTTCCACTCCTTGCCATTGGCCTGATACCCTTTGGCTAGCTTCTCTTTCACATCATCAACGCCGGCTGCTGCCAGCAGGGTTGGCAACCAGTCTTGGTGCGCCATCATTTCATTGACTTTGGTGCCTGGCTTGATCACGCTTGGCCAGCGTACCAGCTGAGGTACACGCATACCGCCTTCCCAGGTGGTTCCTTTTTCCCCATAGAAAGGTGTGGCTCCGCCATCAGGCCAGGTCACGGTTTCGGCACCATTGTCAGTTGAATAAATAACAATGGTGTTGTCAGCAATGCCGAGCTCATCCAGCTTATCAAGCAGCACACCTACCTGATCATCGTGCTCAAGCATGCCGTCTGCGTAGATGCTGATACCGGATTTACCCTGATATTTCTCCTGCAGGCGAGTCCAGACGTGCATCCGGGTTGTATTGTGCCAGATGAAGAATGGCTTATCGGCCTTGACGGCTTTTTCCATGAAGGCCAGTGAGGAGTCGAGGAACTCTTCGTCAGCATGTTCCATACGCTTACGGGTCATCGGACCGGTATCTTCAATCTTGCCGTCAGCATAGGACTTGATAACCCCGCGAGGGCCGTAGTTTTTACGAAATTCCGGATCTTTCGGGTAGTAATATGTTTCTGGCTCTTCTTCGGCATTGAGGTGGTAAAGGTTACCGAAGAATTCGTCAAAACCATGGTTGGTAGGTAGGTGCTTGTCCTGATCACCAAGGTGGTTCTTACCAAACTGTGCAGTCATGTATCCCTGATCTTTAAGTAGATCGGCAATGGTTGGCGCCCAGTCAGGAATACCGTGATCAGAACCCGGCATACCGATAGTCAGAAGGCCTGTACGGAAAGGCTCCTGGCCGGTAATGAAGGACGCACGACCAGCGGTACATGATTGCTGGCCGTAATGATCGGTAAACAATGCCCCTTCGTTGGCAATGCGGTCAATATTCGGAGTTTGGTAACCCATCATGCCTTGGTTATAGGCACTGATGTTCCAGTAACCAACGTCATCACCGAAAATCGCCAGAATGTTTGGCTGGTCGGCAGCAGTTGCCGTTCCAGCGGTAGCCGCAAGGCCAACACTGAGTGCCACTTTGTTTAAATGATTTGCCATATCAGATCCCGTTATGCTCGTGTCTGGTTCAGAAATATGAAAGGTAACGATCTGAATACCCTCTGAGTATTCGTTGGGATTACTCTAAAGTGGCAACGGCAGTACTGTCGCTTTATAGAGCATATAACCAAAGGTAATACCCAACTGGATTAAACTGGCCTCAGAGCGATTTGGGAGCACAGTTTATGAATCAGTTACAGCAGCAAGTATCGTTACTTATTGAGCAAGTCAATCAAAGCGTGATAGGGCAACAGCATGTTACTCGGGCTTTAGTGATTGGATTGCTGACCAATGGGCATGTCTTGCTTGAAGGCTTACCGGGCACCGCCAAAACGCGATCTGTTAAAGCCTTGGCTGCCACACTTAATGCCAGCTTTGGCCGTGTGCAGTTTACGCCTGACTTACTTCCGTCTGATGTGACGGGGGCCGAGATGTACCAGGAAACAGCCAACGGACATGAATTGCGCTTCCAGCCCGGTCCGATATTTAACAGCATCTTGCTAGCTGACGAGGTAAACCGCGCACCAGCAAAGGTTCAGGCAGCCCTGCTTGAAGCGATGGCAGAGAGTACCGTGACAGTGGGCGAGCAATCACACGCCTTGCCTGAACTATTCATGGTGCTGGCAACTCAAAACCCGGTTGAGCAGGAAGGGACTTACCCGCTGCCAGAGGCCCAGATGGATCGATTCATCATGAAGGTTAATGTTGATTATCCGGATGATGAGGCTGAGCTGGGAATTATCCGTTTGTTACGTCAGGAAGAAGCGGAGGCAAACCGGGACCATTCTGATGATAACCAGACACCTTCGACAATTACTCTGGATCCTGAGTTGATCCTCGCGGCGCGCTGTGAACTGGCGCAGCTTGAAGTGTCCGATATGGTGGAGCGTTATATTGTTGCGCTTGTGATGGCAACACGCAGGCCGGAACGTTATTCGGCATCCGGGCTGGCACGTTGGATTGCCGTTGGTGCAAGCCCGAGGGCTTCTATTGCATTGGATAAATGTGCCAGAGCCTATGCGTGGTTACAGGGGCGCGAGCATGTGCTGCCAGACGATGTCAGGGCGATGGCACCCGCTGTATTGGGGCACCGTATAACCCTTAGCTATGATGCGCTGGCAGAAGGGATAGCTCACCCTCAGGTGGTGATGGAGTTACTTGACCATGTAGCCATCGGCTAGGAGGCGTTATGGTCAGAACAAATCCGTACATGCCGTTGCCGACTGGCACAACCAAGGATTGTCGGTTGTATTGTGACTATGCCCGGTTGGTAAAACTACAGTCTCAAACTACCGGCTTTACCTTACTGCCACAGCTTAAGTCGGGAACTGCGCTATCTGGACGCCATACATCGCTATTTCGCGGCCGGGGGCTGAATTTCGAAGAGTTACGCCACTATCACCAAGGCGATGATATCCGCAATCTTGACTGGAAGGTGACATTACGAACCGGCAAGCCGCATGTGCGATGCTATACCGAAGAAAAAGATCGACATGTGATTGTCTGTGTCGATCAGCGCAGCAACATGTTTTTCTCTTCTGTCGAAACGATGAAGTCAGTGGTGGCGGCAGAGGTGGCGGCGCTGATTGGCTGGCGGGTACTCAAAGACAATGACCGGATCGGGCTGGTGCTTATGCAGGGGGATCAGCTCGACTGGCGAGAGGCGCAACGCTCGCAAAATCATTGGCTCCAGCGCCTGAAAATGCTGGCTGAGGCTAACCAGTCACTCAACGTGCGGAGTAATGATAATTTGTTGTCAGGTTTTAGCGCCTTATTACACTTGCTTGGACGAATGAAACTACGAAATACCACCTTAATAGTGCTAAGTGACTGGACCGGGATCACCGAAGCGGATTTGAGCCATTTTAAATTGCTGCAGCAACACAATGATGTGTTGGGGGTAATGATATCGGATCCCCTTGAGCATGCATTACAGCCCACCATTATTGAACATCAGCGCACTGGAAAGTTACCGTGCTCATTTAGCTGGACAGTCGGCAACGGAAATAAACAGCTTCACCTGTCCCAAGCTCAATTGGTGTCAGCCAGTAAAGGACTGAGTGCCAGCCAGCAGTTAAAGAAGGACCAGCTCGTAAATCTGATGGCGGCAAAACACTTACCCTTGATAGAACTTGATACTCGTGGTGAGCATCTCAGCCAGTTTATTCGCGCTGCCGGGGGGATGGCATAATGGACCATCAAGTTCCGGGAACTTATATATTACGCCACCTGTCGGATGTCGCTATTCCTGAATCGGTTAGCTGGTGGCCCCAGACAGTTGGCTGGAAGGTATTGCTGGCAGTCGCCGTTCTGTTTGCGTTTTATTTGCTGTACCGGCAGTGCCGACAATGGTGGCTAAACCGCTATCGGCGCGAAGCACTCGACAGACTGTGTCTTGTTGCGATGAGCTCGTCTCAAGCGGACCAGGATATTCTAGCCATCATAAAAATCGTGTTGGTATATCTTGAGCCCAGGTGTGCCAACCTGTTCGGACAACCTCTGCTTGCTACGCTGGATGCGGCATTACCGGCATCAGATGCAATCTGGCTTACGCCTCTGGGTGAGCGCTGGTTAGAGTCTGTGATCAACCAGAAAACAACGCTAACGGCAGAGCAAGTTAAGCAGTTGGAGCTTCATTGTCATGACTGGCTAGCAGAACATGATGCCCTTTATCTGAAGGCTCATATGGCTGCGGAAACAGCAAAAGGAGAGGGTGATTATGTTTGACTCCCAGCTCACGTTTTCTTATCCGCTGTGGTTATTGGTTCTGCCATTGCCGGTCGCCGTGTATTGGCTGATCCCGGCATATAAAACCAGGAAAACGGCTGTCAAAGTTCCCTTCTTCGATACCTTGATCTCGATATTGGGAGAGACTCCTTCAGAAGGAGCAAGTCAGCTAAAGCCCAGTTGGTGGCAACGAATGGCGTTAGCATTCAGCTGGTTATGTATTGTTATCGCATTGACCAAACCTATGGTGCTGGGGGAGCCGCAAACCCGTGAACGTTATGGCCGAGATGTGATGGTGATATTGGATCTTTCAGGTTCCATGGCAGAGCCTGATTTTGAAGACGGCAGTGGCAAGATGATTACACGTTTGGCTGCGGCCAAGCAGGTGTTATCTGAATTTGCATCGAAGCGTGAGGGTGATCGGTTAGGACTGATATTGTTTGGAGATGCCGCTTTTGTGCAAACCCCTTTTACTGCCGATTTAGCCGCATGGCAGGCGTTACTGGATCAGACTGATGTAGCAATGGCCGGGCAAAGTACCCACCTGGGGGATGCCATTGGGTTAGCCATCAAGGTGTTTGAGCAGAGCTACAGCGATGATCCTGAACGAGAAAAAGTAGCCATTGTGTTGACAGACGGTAATGACACCGGCAGTTTTGTTGAGCCTATTGATGCGGGTAAGGTTGCTGCTGTAAAAGGTGTGAGGATCCATGCCATTGCGATGGGGGATCCTGCGACGGTCGGCGAGCAGGCTCTGGATATGGATACGTTGAGAAAAGCAGCCGACGCAACGGGGGGAGAAACGTTTGAGGCACTCAATCGTGAGGCACTCAAACAGGCTTATCAGAAAGTGGGAGAGCTAGAGCCTCAGCAGTATCAGAGTACGACATTTCAGTCTAAGCGCAGCCTGCACCACTATTTTATGATTGCGGCAGTACTTCTCTATCTAACCGTTTTTTCACTGATCACGCTACGCAGGCGGTATCTGCGTCGACATGCTCTCGACGCCGACCACCAGCAAAACCAGGAGGCGGGCCATGTTTGATTCTAAGCTATGGCAACAGGTTTGGCTGCAGTTCCATTTCATCCGGCCTTTATGGTTGCTGGCTTTTATACCTTTATCAGCCGTGGTGTATATCCGCTGGAATCAGGATAGCGTTAACCAGTGGCAGCAGTTGTTCCCGCCTCATTTACGAAAAGCGCTGACATTGGGCGAAATGGGGTGGAAGAAACAGTTACCGTTAAAAGTGCTGACGCTGGTTATGGCGCTGGCCATTGTTGTTTGTGCCGGGCCTACCTGGCAGCGTGAGGCGTCTCCATTTGGTGAAGATAAGGCATCGTTGCTGGTCGTGCTAGATAACAGTGACTCAATGCTATCCAAAGACATTGCCCCGAGTCGGTTAGAGCGGAGCAAACAGAAAATCCGCGATCTAATGGTGTTGCGAAATGGCGGCAATACCGGGTTAGTTGTTTTTGCCGGGACAGCGCATGTTGCAATGCCTTTGACGCGTGACAGCGAGGTTTTTGCGCCGTTTCTGGCGGCGATCGAGCCAGATATTATGCCGGAGAAAGGAAAATCAACGCAGGCGGTTATACCACTCATCGAGCAGCAATTGAGTAACCGGAAAGCCGCGACGGTGTTATTGGTAACAGACGGTATTTCGCCATCGGCGCTGACTGATCTCAGCAACTACTTCCAGTCTTCCTCCCATCAGTTATTGGTGTTGGTCGCCGGTAATCCTGGCGTCTCATCCGTGAACCCGCCTGATGTTGATTCCTTGAAGGCGTTAGCTCGATCTGCTGGCGGACAAGTGGTTGTAATGACGGTTGATGATTCGGACGTAAAAGGCATCAGCCGTCAGGTTGAACGTTATATGCAGCTTAATAATGACTCCGACATGCCGTGGCAGGACATGGGGTATTACCTATTAATTCCTATCGCTATGATCATGCTGCTATGGTTTCGCAAAGGGTGGCTGGTGCAGTGGTGTGTGTTGGCTGTGATTTGCTTGCCGCTTACGTATTCTCCTGCGACTTTTGCGAAGAGTGTGGAATCCAAGGCCACTGTAGATATACCGGTAGAATATAGCTGGCAAGATCGTTTTAGTCAGTTTTGGTTCGATCTTTGGCTGACACCGGATCAGCAGGGACAGTGGTTCCTGAATCGGGGCGATTACCTCAAGGCCGCAGCTCATTTCCATGACCCATTTTATAAAGGCGTTGCCTATTACTATGCGACGCAATATTCGCTGGCACAGTCTGCCTTTTTGCAAGATGGTAGCGAGGCTGCGATTTTGTATGCCGGTAATGCCCTGGCGAGGCAGAGGGAGTACCTGGCCGCAAGAGATTTGTTTTCTAAGTTGAGTAAGAGGGCGTCTTCACCGGCTATTCGTGAAAGAGCTGAACATAACCTCGAAGTAATGCAAGGCATAGTAGAGGAGATTAACCGGACCAGTGAGAGCCAGATGGGCACAACAGACGGCCCGGAGGAGTCATTTGAACTGGCGGATGATCAGCCTCGCACAGCGGATGGTGCAGACGAGAAGGTTGATGCCAGTATGATGGTTCGGCAGACCTTAAATGCCAACGAAATTCTGGGAAGTGATGAGCTGGCGGATAAATGGTTACGCCGGGTAGAAGCGGATCCTAAATATTTCTTGCGGGCCAAGTTTCAAATACAGCGTCAAAAACAGAACCAAACAAACGGACAGGTAGGGGAGCTGCAAACCCAAAAACAAAAAGGAGGTGCATCATGACAGCTGCGATACATCATCAGTGCCTGGTGAGACCGTTTTTTCATATGGCTTCTCGTTACATGTTTTCTCTTTGCTTCGCTCTATGGTTTGTCGTCTGTCTGGTCGGGTTACCGGCTTATGCCGCTGGACTATCTGGTGACAATGCAGAGACCCCCGTAGTTGAAGTAAAAGCTTGGCTGGATGATAAAAATCAGCTGGATGATGGCCGTTATGCGGTGAACCAGCAAGTGGTTTTGTACATCGATGTGGCTACGCCACGTTGGTTTACCGGTGGTACCCGGATAGCGTCTATTGAGATCCCGGGCGTGATCGTGAAACAGCGAAATTCGCTGGCGACAAATTATAGCCAGCGCAAGGAAGGCGTTACCTGGTCACATCAACGGTGGGAGATAACGCTCTATCCGCAGCAATCAGGACGTTTTGTTGTTCCTTCTATTGATGTTGATGTGCAGGTTTCTGTTCCTGATGGCCGTTCCGTGAAAGGGCGAATAGCAACACTGCCTTTGACTTTTGATGTGAGCTTGCCTTCGCCGTTACTGATACAAAATGGACATTGGTTGAGTGCCAGCGAGCTGATGATTGAAGAGCAGTGGGATTTGTCACGGGATGCTGATGAGCTGAAAGTCGGAGATGCGATAACCCGGACTGTCACTGTTCATGGCGAGGACACGTTGTCGGTGTTGATCCCGCCAATATTGCCGTCTTATGTTCTGAAAGAACAGCAGCAAACCGTGAGTCACCCCTTTCAGGTATATGTACAGCCACCGAAGCTGTCAGACAGTCAGGAAAGGGGAAATTACCGTTCAAGCCGTCTTGAGCAGGCGGTCTATATTGTGCAGTCGGGCGGGGATATTGTGTTCCCGGCACTGGAGCTTCAGTGGTGGAATACAAGCTCTCAGCAGCTTGAAACATTGAGTTTGCCAGAGAAACATATCAGAGCGCATCATACCTGGCGCTCATGGCTACGTACTTACTGGTTGGATCTTGCCCTGATTGGCGTTTCCATGGCCGTATTGAGTCTTAGTGGCCTATTGGCATCGCACTATTATAAAACTCGGCCGACACCGGCCTGGTGGCAATTTAGCAGAGCACTAGGCAGGAGAGACTGGCCGCAGGCAAGGTTGATGATTTATCGTCGTTTGTACAGTCGAACCGGGCTGGTGGAGTTAGCTCAAGCTGGTCAGCTTTGCAGCAACATTAGCCACTCATGTAAGCAGGTAAAGTGGTATGAGCTTCAGCATCGTTTTCAGGTTGGAAAGGTCTCTGCGTCGTTGTTTGTCCGCTTGTGGAGTTACCTGGGGAGGTGTGTGAGGCGAAAAAATGGAAGATCTTCGCGTTTTTGGACATTCCCTAAAGCATTGCCACATTTACAAGAATTGCCTCACAAGACGAAGAAATAGCATTCGCTGTTCTTGTCTCAATTTTCTATGCTAATACAACTAGCCAGTTATCTAAACTGGCTTTCGTTTGTCTCTATCCCGGGTGCCAATGAAGAGTACTGAACTAAATTTAATTCCGATATTTGTCGCTATTTTTGAAGAACGTAGTTTGTCGAAAGCGGCGGTCAGGATGGATATAAGCCAGCCTGCTGTGAGTAAGGCGTTAAAGCGACTGCGTGAAATTTATGATGATCCGCTGTTTCACCGTAATACCTCCGGGGTTGAGCCCACCACCTTTGCCGTTGATATTTATCCGGCCATGTCAGCGGCACTGAAGAACTTCAGCTCTACACTATCGGCATCACGGGAATTTGATCCCAAAACATCCAAGCGGATTTTCTCCATTGCATGTGTCTCTGTTGCCAGTTATACCCTGATCCCGGCTTTAATTCTGCAAATGCGCAAAGAGGCCCCGAAGATTGCACTCGAGATTCATCCATTGTTTACCGAGGATATGGAAGCGGATCTGCGTTTGCAGCGATATGACTTAATTATCGATATGCGGCCTCGTGGTCGGACTGTGCTCAAAACAGAGGTACTGTATTCCGAAGAGCTCAAGGTTGTCTGCTCGGCAAATCATCCTCGGTTAAGTGACGGTGTCACGGTGAGTGAGTTTCTCAATGAAGATCATGTTGTTGTCGCAAGGTGGCAGGCGAGACGCAGTTTGTTGAATGCAGAAGATTTTCCCGAGCTCGACAAGCGTAATATCATTGTTCGCGCGCCGGGAGCACTAGAAATGCTGCCAATTATTGCCGGATCAGACATGATAGGGATCCTGCCGGCATCAACCATCAACGATTTCTCTGAAAAATATAATGTTAAGGCATTGCCAATGCCATTTGGCGGCAGCGTACAAGATTTATGTGCTATCTGGCATCCCAGCCGGACATCGGAAAACGCCCACCGCTGGCTTCGAAACCAGTTGTTCAAAGTCGTTAAAGATGTCGAACTGTAACGGGTATAGTTTTTGAACGAGCGGTTCGAATAAGCCCGTGCCATGGTGGTACGGGCTTTGTGATTTTCATGCTATGAGAGAACGTGTTTTATTTGCTGCTGCCTGCTACCTCTTTTAATACGGTTCCCGTCGTGCCGCTTGGCTGGGTGATCCCCAGTTTGCTGGAGAGTGTTGGCGCGATGTCGTATGGCGTTATTTCTCGGGTCACTTTATTTGGCTCAATGTTGTAGCCCGCGAACATGACCGGTACATGAGTGTCATAGCGCCAAGGCGAGCCATGAGTTGAGGCAATAGTCAGCCCGTCCATGTCATTGATGTAGGTGCGAGGGGCGAAAACCAAATAGACATCACCTGAACGCTGTGGATGGTAGTTGTTTTTCACCAGGGTCATAAGGTGGCTATCCGGAATACGGTTTGTTTCGATATCGCGACTTGTTACCGCATAGGCGATCCCTTTGATTTTTGTCATCTCTTCAGCGACAGCGGCTTGAACATCAGCTAGCTCAATGTCCTTGTCTTTGATGAGTTGATGATCGAGATAGATATAA
Source organism: Photobacterium kasasachensis (assembly GCF_050336885.1). Lineage (NCBI taxonomy): Bacteria > Pseudomonadati > Pseudomonadota > Gammaproteobacteria > Vibrionales > Vibrionaceae > Photobacterium > Photobacterium kasasachensis. The sequence goes on along the minus strand of NZ_JAKJSH010000034.1, from coordinate 15,944 downwards.
GGCTGGGCGTAAAGGCGGACAACATTTTCGGGCAATCCAAATTCTTCTTGCAGCCTTTTCTTTAAGTCATTATTTACAATGGTTGACTTATCAAAGTACCCAGCATTGCGATAGCCCAGTGCGTTGACCGTAGGGGCGGCTTCCGGAACACCGTGATCGGCTGAAAGAACGATGAGCGTATTCTCCAGACCAATGCGTGAGTCGACATGTTTAAATAGCTTGCCAAGGGTTCTATCTAGCCGGATCAAATTATCTTCTGCTTCCAGGCTGGCAGGGCCGTACATGTGGATCACATAATCGTTGGCCGAGAAACTCACAGCCAGATAGTCAGTAAACTTGCCCTTGCCGAGCTGTTCTTTATCGATTAGCGCGGATGCAAAGTCGGCAGTTAGCTCATCACCGGCAGGGCTTAGCGTTAGCATAGTGCTGAAGTATTTGTAGGATGCAGGGCCATAAGGGTGCGGAAAACTGCGCCTGAAGCCAGCCAGATCGACCTTGTAGGAAGGATCGCCTTCCTTGAGGGTGTAATGCTCGGCAGGTAGGGATAGCTGCCACTGTTGTTTGCTGTATCGAGCCGGATAATTTTGGGCATTCCACTGGTTTACCCATGCCGGATACTGGTCGTAGTAATAATTACTGGTGACAAAGTCGGATTGGGCCTTGGAGAACCAGAATGCTTTTCCGCTATGGCCGGCTAGCGAGATAGCACCGCGGTCTTTGACTGATACCGAGAAGAGTTTAGACTCGCCATTGCTGGCGACGGCCAGTTCGTCACTGAAGGTTGTCGACAGGATTGGTACCGGGGAGCGACCATCTTGTTTAGCGGTTTTTTGTGTCGGGTCGATTTCAGTGGACTGGTTGACCCCGGCATTGGCTGTCAGCAAGGCATAGTCGGCATCTTCCACGTTGTAGACCAGTCGCTCTAGCTGACGGTCATACCAAACATTTCCTACCATGCCGTGTACGCTCGGAGGTGCTCCTGTTGCCAGGGAGACATGGCCGACTATTGTTTCGGTATTACCGTGCTGATAGTGCGCATTGGTATAATAAGCGCCTTGTTCCATCAGGTATCGAAAGCCACTGTCACCAAAGTTTTTCTTGTATCGTTCAATTAAATCTGCGCGAAGTCCGTCGACGGTGATTTGAAGCACCAGTTTGGGAGCTGAACCTGTAGCTTTGGAAGCTTCAGTCATATTTTTCGTGGCGGGAGCCGTCGCATAGCAGGGCACAGCAAGTAACCCGGCGAGAACCAGCATCGGGATGCGTGGTATGTTCATAGTTAGTCCTTATTCTTTTAAACGTAAGAAGGCGATGAAATAAGAATGTGTTTTGCAGGTAGCCTTAGTCGGCATCACGGACCAGACGCAGTCCCATGTCAGACATAATTACCGACTGGCTGGCAAAGTCCCGACGGAAATTTTCCGACTCATCGGCATCGTAAGAAAAGCTGCCACCGCGGACAGACTTGTGAGCAAGCCCGATGTCAGTCTCTTTGGCGTTGTTGGGGTTGTCAGCAGGGCCGTAGCGGTAGAAGTTCTCATCAAAGGCATCAATAACGAATTCACCGACATTGCCCGTCATATCGTACAAGCCAAGCTCGTTGGGCTTTTTCATGCCTACAGGCTGAGCACGGTTTCGGGCATTACCGGCATACCAGGCAACCTCATTGATGTCATTTGATCCACTGTAGAGATAGCCCCGACTTTTGTTACCACCACGAGCAGCGTATTCCCACTCGGCTTCTGTCGGCAGGCGGTAATGGCTACCCGTCTGGGCGTTGAGCTGTTCAATGAAATAGTTGGTCTGTTGCCAGCTAAGGTTGTTCACCGGTACATCTTTACCTTTGAAGTAACTCATGGATGAACCCATGACACTTTCGAATAGCTCTTGAGTCACTTCAAACCTCGAAATATAAAAGCTATCAAGGCTAACGGTGCGTGCCGGGCTTTCAGCTTTTTTTGCCTCGGGTAGGGATGTGCCCATCGTAAAGCTTCCACCTTCTACCAACACCATATTGGCTTCTATCTGCAGGGCAACAGGATGCGTTGTGACCTGGCTTGAATAGGCAACTCCCCAATAGACAGCAGGAATACAGACCGCAAGGCCAAGAGTGGAAAGAGTCAAGGTACGCATAGGTAAAGTACGGATAGAACGGGGGGCTTTCATAACGGAGCTCCGCTTAATAATTAGGCGTTTCTAGTTTATGGAAAAACGCCATTCCAATTGGTTATAAGGGGTATAACAAGCGCCGGGCTGCGCGGGGATTTACACTGCGAGCATCATTTTGAGTCTATCTGGTGGTGCAATATGCTGATTACCCAAGGTCCACAATTTAACGGCAAGGCGTCGAAACGAATGCATGTGATGGCAAAACCGATTGGTGCTGCATGTAATATCGATTGTACTTACTGTTATTACCTCAGTAAGCAGGATTTGCTGGAATATAAGCAAGGCTGCTCTCCTAAGCTTGATGAGCAAGCCTTAGAGACTTATATCCGTCAGTACATTGAAGGGCAGAACACACCAGAAATCATCTTCTCGTGGCAGGGTGGCGAACCGACGATGCTGGGGTTGGACTATTTTCGCAAAATAGTTGAGTTACAAAGAAAGTATCAGCCTCCGGGCATTGTGATCGCGAATGATCTGCAGACAAACGGCACGTTACTTAACGATGAGTGGTGCGAATTTCTGGCCGCACATAACTTTCTCATCGGACTAAGCATCGATGGTCCGGAAATGCTGCATAATGCTTACCGGACAAACCGAGCCGGGCGAGGCACATTTCGCCAGGTAATGGCTGCCGTAGAGTTACTACATAAGCATAAGGTGAAGTTTGCGACCTTAACCTGTGTAAATAATCTAACTAGCAAGAACCCACTTGAAGTGTACCACTTTCTTCGCGATGAGGTGCGCTCGCCTCAAATGCAATTTATTCCGATTGTCGAGCAAAAAACTTTCCGTACTACGGCGCCGCAGACCTGGCAACCGCAAGAACAGCTACGTCAAGGGGATATCCGATTGAAGCCCTGGCATAAAAAGTCAGTGGTCGAGCCTTGGTGTGTGTCTGACGAGGGGTGGGGAGATTTCCTGATTGTTGTTTTTGACGAATGGGTAAAACACGATCTGGGTAAGGTGTTTGTGCAGTATTTTGAGGCCAGCGTCGAGACCTGGATGGGGCGTAAAAACCCGTTATGTACCTTAGGCGAAATGTGCGGAAAGGGACTGGCTATGGAGCCAAACGGTGATGTGTTCACCTGTGACCATTATGTGTACCCCGAGTACAAGATAGGCAATATTCATCATCAAAAACTGGATGAAATGGCATATTCGGAGCAGCAGCAGACGTTTGGTTTTGCCAAGTCTCGCACCTTGACCAGCCAGTGTCAGCAGTGTGATTACCAGTTTGCCTGTTTTGGCGAGTGCCCTAAAAACCGTTTTATTCGTACCACAGATGGAGAGCCGGGGCTGAATTACCTATGTGCTGGTTGGAAAAAATTCTTTAGCCATGCGGATAAGTCGTTGGCTTACATTTTGAGAGCGACGGGCCACCCTGTTGCCCATGGCAAATACCGGGATGAGTTGCTTAAGCCATCAATGAATCGTTTTCCCTACCCACCGCAGTTCTGATCAGTGAGGTTTTCGATGAACAAATTACCCTTCAGCCTCAGAAGTATTGCGAAGCCTGCGGTATCTGCCGCCTTAACGCTATCTTTATTGGCGCCTTTGCAGGTAAATGCACAGTCCTCTGAGGCAGAAAACGCTCAGGCAGAGTCTGACACAGGACTAGTAGTCACTCGGGGCTTTAATGTAACTGAGGACACGCAGTCGGCTCAACTTCAGAAGTGGGTCTATACCGCGCAAGATCAGCGCCAAAGTGATGAGGAGAGGGCTGAGGCGTTACGCCAACTCGCTCGCTATCCAAGCCAGAATAGCCTGGTGGCTGTTGTTCGTGGATTACGTGATAGCAGCGCTGCTGTAAGAGAAGCAGCAGTGATTGGTGCGGAGCCCTATCAGTTCGAGCACCGCTGGCGAATGATATCGCCATTGCTTAATGATCCGGCTCTCCAGGTGAAGTTGGCTGCAACCACCAGTCTGATCCGTGATTTCGGCAACATGTCTCCCGAACAACAGGCAATGATGGAAAACCCAACCTCGGCATTAATCCGACACTTGTCTGAGCAAGAAGACGAAGGCATGCAGCTTTTGCTGGCAGATGTCTATCGCTGGCATCAGGAATTCGAGCGTGCAAGTCGTCTTTATCAAAGACTATTGGCTGACAATCAAACCGATCCGCAAATCTGGCTAAGCATGGCTGATAACCAGCGTGCACAGGGGTTGGACAGTGATGCGTTGGTTACGTTAGAGCAGGCGATAGAACGATTGCCAAATGAGGCCAACTTACATTACTCCAAGGCACTGACACTGGTTCGGTTGGAACAAAAAAACGTTGCTGCCAAAGCGATGCAGCGAGCAGCATCAATAGCGAAGACTAACAGCTATTTTTGGTATCTCAGTGGCGTACTGCAAGAGCCAGTTAACCTTGATGCGGCCATATCGGCTTTAGAACAGGCTTATCTGATCTCTGGTGCCCCGGAACAGCTCTACGCCGTTTGCGATATCTATATTCGCAACGGGCATCAGAAAACTGATGCTTGCCTGCAAGAGCTCGGCAAAATTGCGCCTGAGTATGTCATCAACGAACTCCAATCTAAGCGTGGCTGAGTGTTTTAGCCCGAAATCTACTCGAAAATAACAACGATGAGTGACGTAATGCGAATAATAACGCCGACCCTATTGGCTGCGGTATCTGTACTGTCTTTACCGGTACAGGCAAGTGGCATTTTTCTTCAGGAGGCCGTGACGGCCAATGCCGGTACAGCAACCGCTGGTGATGGCGTTTATAGTGGCTCGGCTGCTTCAATGTGGGCGAACCCGGCCACCATGAGTGATATGGGAGATCAGCTCACGACATTCAATGCGCTGGGCTTCGATCTGGAAATGAAGTATCGGGACAACACCGGTCAGGGGGATGGAAAAGCAAGCTCTTTTCTTCCATCATTTGGTGCTTTTCATGCCCACCAGATCAGCGATAATGTGCACCTTGGGCTTGCTTTAGGTGCCGTTGGTGGCTCAAGTCTGGCTTATGGCGATCAGTGGGCCGGAGCCGCGGCACTTGATGAAATTACCCTAACTGCCATGCAGTTCAATCCCTCGTTGAGTTATAGCCTTAATGAACAATGGGCTGTCGGGCTCGGGTTACAGCTCAGCTGGGCAGCACTTCAGCAATCGACGAGTTTGATTGAAGCAAAGCAGGATACTGACTGGGCCTTTGGTGCAAATATTGGGGTGATATATACCCATGATGAACGGTTTAAAGTCGGGGCTAGTTTCCGGAGTAAACTTGAGCATGAGTTTGACACGAGGGTTACCGGTCCTACCGAGTTGGGGGTGATTAACCGACTACAGACTGATATCAGTCTTCCGGCGTTAATGGATGTTAGTGCCAGCTATGCAGTCACGCCGCAGTTGGATGTACTGACGTCGGTGCAATGGCATCGCTGGAGTGAGTGGGATACAACGGTACTTGATTTTGGCTTGGGTGATAATGGCGTTGTGATCGATCGTGACTGGGATGATGTCTGGAAGGTAGCTTTGGGGGCGGATTATCAACTAAACAGCAGGTGGCGATTAAAGGCCGGTATATCCTATGAATCGTCGCCACAGGATGATGCAGCCAAGCAGTGGGTTGACGTACCGGTTGGCGAGCAATATCGTTATTCGGTCGGTGCATCCACTTATTGGGATGATATTAAGATTGATGCCTTCTATGAGTACGCAGATCTTGGTGGGGTCGATATCAGGCGTAACTTGCCAAGTTTGGATGGAACATTTGACGGCCGCATACACTTTGTTGGTGTGAGCTTTACGTATTAACCATTCAACGTGAAGTCATGTGTTATGTTAACGCCTTGCATGAGCAGGGCGTTGCTATATTGAGCAGTTATTTTTCATCGTGAGCGTTTTATTGGAATTTAAGTCATAAATCTATCAATAAGAAGCGGCTTTGCTAGCTGGAGAGTATAGGATTGGCCTTGGAAACAACAAAGGGGATAACTGAATGATTGAAGAAAGCGGTTTGGATACATATCAAGCAACAGCGCATCGGTTAATGATGATTAAAGGAGGAGCAAGATGCTTTGCCTTTGATCCAAACCGTGACAGGTTTAACCTGTTGCATTGTGCAGATACCAGTGTACGCAATGAGCTGAATGCCAATCGTATCAAGATTAATGACCGCTATATTGCAATTGCGTCGCAGTTCCCATATCAACATCAGTTGGAAAGTCATTTTCAGATGCTGGTGGAAAATCGAACGCCTGTTTTGGTTGTATTGGCAAGTGACACTGATATCCAGGGCAATGATCTTCCAGATTATTTCTCGAACTCTTCGACATACGGCAACATTAGGACACAATCGGTATTTTCGAGCACAGAAGGTCTTGGCAGTGGAATTGAGGCAAGAGTTTATCAATTGAACGTAGCCGGGTACGATGCCTCTATCGATATACCTGTGGTTCACGTACACAACTGGCCAGATCATCAAACTGTCAGCACGGAAGCGACAATTAACCTAGTCGCCTTGATTGAACGTATTACTGCCAATAAACGCGCTTTCTATGAAAAGAGGCGTAGCCGTGCAGTGCAGGATCCTACGAAGTTGCTACCAGTTATTCATTGCCGGGCGGGCGTAGGCCGTACGGGGCAGACGATAGCTACCATGGCAATGAACACATATCCAAGTATGCCTTTAGATGCGATTACCCGGGACCTGAGAGCTTCACGAAACGACTTTATGATCCAGACCCCTGTTCAGATGGAAACCTTAGTTCGCCTAATGGAAGAGAAATAAAGTCGCGTTGTAGGTAAAGGCAAACACGTAAGTTTGTAGAATAGACGCTTGGTGTGATCATAGTCACTATGATTCATATCTGATTTACTATTATTCCCTGAAGTATTCAAAATGATGTTCAGGGAATGAGTATGTCTTATACAAAACAACAAATTATGCTGACATTCAGCTACATGTCCTATTTTGGGTTTGCTTTGGAAGGGACAGATAAGAAAAATGCTGAAATAATTCTGACAAAATTCAATGAAGCGCTTAGATCATGGAAGCCTATTAAGAATCAGTGGGAAGTCGTTTGGGGGCCTGCTGTTTTTGCTCTTCCAGGTACAAAGTTTGACGACAGCCTGATGTATGCTGTCCGTAATATTGAAGACCCTTCCAAGTACGTTATCGCTATTCGAGGTACAAACCCTGTTTCTATTCCCAATTGGGTCATATGGGATTTCCAGGCCAAGTACTTGAAAGACTGGCCTTTCGGCAATCCTCCGCAATATCTGGTACCCAAAATTTCAGAAAGCACCAACTTTGGCCTTATTATGCTGCAAGCTCTGAGGCCTGAGTCTGGTATGCCGGGAGCGAAGCAAACCATACTGGAGTTCCTAAATAGCGAGTTGGGACAAGAGGGAAAAGGGGATATCTGCATAACCGGGCATAGTTTGGGAGGGGCTTTGTCGCCGACGATGGCATTATGGTTAAAAGATATTCAAGGGAAAGGGCTGTCAGAGAATATTAATATCTCTACGGTAGCCTTTGCTGGGCCATCTGCAGGAAATGAGGACTTTGCAGAGTATTCTGATCAGCAACTAGGCGATCAATGTATTCGCATTGCCAACTCCCTTGATATCGTACCGCACGCCTGGAATACGCAAACATTAAAGAAACTGTATGGCCTGTATTTTCCGCTCTTGCCGAGCCTTCCTTTAGCGATGGTTTTCCACAAAATGATCCGTGATTCTAAAGGGAAGAAATACAGGCAAATCAATGCCGATGAGCCAGCATTGGAAGGGAAATATAAAATCCTGATAGCCCCTTATATCATTCAGGCTATTTACCAGCACGTTCAGGGGTATCCTGAACTAATGGGGATGGAAGACGATATCCCACTAGAAGACTTACTGCCGCTACCTAAGATGATCCGCGAGATATTAGGGCCGATAGTAAATTGAGGTAAAGCAAGGACTACTCAGGGAAATAAAGTGGCTACTGGTACAGGATTTGTACTGGTAGCTAACCGATCAGTTTGAGAAATTCATTGATGAATTCTAACCATAGGTTAATGGTTTCCATAGTGACTGCTTATGTGGTGATTAAGACGCTAGGTTATCAACTTTAAACACATAATTATATACTGGTCAGTATGAATTAACCCTAATATTTCTGTTCACATGTTTTATGAGTCATAATTGCAACAGCCACGAGTTGTTGCACGATAATATTGTGATTAAACCTATCTTGTTACGGCCATAGCAAGTGTTTTCGATGTAATAGGTTGACTTATAGGTGTTTTTCTATAGTTTGTGACCGTTTATACCAGCAGGGCTGGGTATTATAATGATATGTGATGGCGCTTGGTTGTCATACAGGAGTTACATCGTGAGGATCTGTGATTAAAATCCTTTATAGATTAGATAATTCATCAATAAGTGGTCTGAGTGTTTTTATAATCCAAATAATTGGTTTATATGCACTTTTCAAATTAGTGAATTTATTTAGATACATGTGGGATGGTGAGACATTCTTATTTACAGAAAACTATACACTTTTGGTATATTACGGCTTGTTTAACCTCCATACAATTTGGCTTTATATTGCTGCATGTAAAAAGCGAACAGGCCAATTGATATTTCTTTCTATAATGCAAGTTTATCCATTCTTGAGCCCTGTTGCGGCTTTTGCGATATTATTTCTTGTATGGGAGAGTTATCAATACAATAAAGAGTACACAGGATGTAAGTCATGATCTGTTTAGTCGTTGATTAGCTTGAGGAGTTCGCAGCTAAACTCTAACCAGAGGTTGATGGTTTCCATGGTGGTTGATTGTGTAGGGGTTAAGGCGATAGGCTACCAACTTTAAATACATGTTTATATACTAGCCAATACTAGTTATATTCTAAAACGCCTATTCTTACACTTTATGAGTCATAATTGTATCAGCCCCGACCTGTAACACGTAAATATTGTGATTTAACTCATCTAATTACGATTGTAGAAAGTGGTTTAAATATAATGTATTGACTTAAAAGCATTTTTCTATAGTTTGTGACCGTTTATACCCGCAGGTGCTGGGTATTATAATGTTATGTGACGACGCTTGGTCGTCATGCGGGAGTTAAATTGTGAGGTTCTGTGAATAAAATCTTTTATAGATTAGGTGATTCTTCGATAAGTGTTCTGAGTGTTTTAATTATCCAAGGAATTGGGTTGTTTGCCTTATCTAAATTAGTTGCTTTATTTATGCATATGTGGAATGGTGAAACATTCTTATTTTCAGATTATTATACACTTTTTGTGTTTTATGTTTTTTTAAACCTCCATACAGCCTGGATTTATTTTTCATCATGTGGAAAACGCACAGGACAATTGATATTTCACTCTATAGTGCAATTTTATCTTTTTAAGAACCCTATAGCGGCTATAGCGATATTGTTTCTTATATGGGAGAGCTATCAATGCAATAAGATATTCAAGAGCTGGTGATGATAGCACCTCCAATCAGGAGGCTAAATTAACTATGCCACTTCAGTAGACCTCGTTTACGGTCAGTAAATGAGCATTCTATTAATGTTTATATTGTAAGACATTGACTTTATGATGATTTTCTATACATTTCTTGTGTCTATGCCTCCCCTTGCAGTATAAGCCCCAGAAATGGGTTGGATGTGGAATTGTCTGGGTTCGCAAGATTAGCTTTATCTCGCAACTATGAAGTTATAAAAGCTAGGTCATTACATAACTATAAGGAAAATCGTTAAAATGAAAATGTCTACACTCTTTGCCACAAGTATCTTCGTTCTGCCTTTAGTGGGGTGTGGTGGCTCTAGTGGAGGAGGAGAACCTGCAGCCAAAGAAGTGCATGATAGCTATCTTTATTCTTTCAACAAGGATGAAATTCAGTCATGGTTGGATGTAGAACTGAAAGCACCACTTGATGCCAATTCTGCTATTAATAAGTCACAAATTGTAGCTACGTTTGATATTAATAATAGTGGCAGCTTTGATGAAGGTGACATTAAGATTATTGCTGGAAATGCGAGTAATTTTGGTAGCCTCATGAATAGCTGGGGCACAGGTACCGAGGTTTTTGTTGAGACGATGCAAGGTGGAGAAACGTATCGAGCGAGGAAGGGAAGCGGTATCATTATTGGCGGTGGAGTTAACAATATTTTTGTTAACAATATAGGCGGTGCTTGGTTCTATACAAAAACAGTTGATAACGTGCTGACAGATCGTACTGTGGGGATTCGTATCAATAAAGATATAGCAGTAGGATCTAACTCGCAAAACCTGAATGCTCTAGTAAATCAGCTCGCTAAGATTACAGCTTCTACACCGGTAAATGTGGTGTTAACTAGTGGATTGCAAAGCCCTAGTGTGGACTACGTACCAGGTCAGAATATTTTCAGTCAGCAAGTGAATGCTATGATTGAAGACCCTGCAGCAGATTTTACAGGGACTGAGAGCTGGGTTGATATTACAGCTGTGACTTTCGGCCATAAAACAGCTGGATAGTTTTTATATGTGCAGTGGCATTATAGAGATAGCCACTGCACATATCATATTCTTAAAGTAAAACCCGCCAAACGACGGGCTTTACTTGAGAATTATTACCACATTTCCCACACTACGGTTTCAATTTCATCTTCAATGCTATCTGGAAGTGCACTGAAGAAATCAAGTTGAGTAAGCTCCTCAATTTCATCTACCGTTGTAATGAAGCTTGCAATCTCTGATGACGATATTTTACGGTGTGGCACAATGAATGCGATCGCATCATTATAAGCCGGATCTAGAATGACTTTGTAAAAGTTGTTTGGAATGTACACACCGTTACCAATATAGGTTTCGTTGCCGTCCCAGATTGGGCCAGAGATAACATATAGTTCGTTATAGGTATTCGCCCACTCGCGTACTTTCTCCTCCAGAGCTTTCCAGCCGCCACGGTTAAAGCCAGGAAGCTGCGGCGCCATATTAGACATCAAAAAACTTTGTTGCATAGATTCTTGTGAAAAGTCCATCGTGCCGGAAGGAGCTAGGTGGCCGCGGTCGTAGCCTGTTTTGGTGTAATCGCTACTTGTCGCACGGTATGGAGAGGGTATTTCAGTATCAGTACGGAAGCTATTTGAACGCTCGTAAAAGGCGTTCACGCTGTCTGCGGTGATATGGTAGGCCACCCAATTGGAGACTTTGTTTTGGTAATTGTAACCCGCAGCATAGCCATCTCTACACAGGATCTGATCGCTTTGGTTTGGTATACCGACATCAAGGTGCTGGTTACAGGTAGCAGCAGTGGCCGTAGCCGAGAAGGCAAGGCTTAATATAGCCAGTAGGATATGTTTCATTATTCTATCGTCCTTATTATCAATTGTGCTTATAGGACGAAAGATATTATTGGTTTACCGAATGGATATGTATTGATAAATAGGTAAATTGTGATAGGTGTTTTTATCAATGTGGTGGTGTGGGATATAAAGCACTTTATCAACAATATTAATTACTTATGGGCGAAATACACACATGAGTAACGTGAAATGTTGAAACCGAGAGGTCTGTTAATAAATGGCGATATGATAGTGGTTTGATGAATTATGGAAATAAAAAAGGGTATCCTAAGATACCCTTTTCTCAAAGCTTAACGCTTGGTATCAAATTAGATACGCTCAACGTTAGCAGCTTGAGGACCTTTCTGACCTTGTTCGATGTCGAAAGATACTTTCTGGCCTTCAGCTAGAGATTTGAAGCCTTCACCAGCGATTGCACGGAAGTGAACGAATACGTCAGCGCCGCCATTGTCCTGAGTGATGAAACCAAAACCTTTCTCGTCGTTAAACCACTTAACAATACCAGTTGCTTTAGACATGACATGTCTCCTGAATAAAAATTAAACTTACGCTTGTCGCGTACTTAAGCCATCATAATGTATTACTTATGGACAAAAGAATAATGAAGCTCTTCAGGACAACTGCACTTTTTGCAAAGCGGTGGAACGAAGTTTTCTATTTCAATTTGTTGCATAAATAGGTCTGCATTACAGGCCGGGGACTATTAAGCCATAAGGGGTCGGGTAGGGCAAGCAATTACTTTAAAATTTAAGTGCTTATGGAAGAAAATGTGATATTGGTATCACTACGATGAAGGATAATCTCTGGTTTTTACAACGAGTTAGTGACAAACGACTTGAGATAGAAGAAAAAATAAAATTTTATAGCTCGGAAGGACAGAGATTAAAAAAGGGCCAGATGGCCCTTTTACTGCTAAGTAGAAAGATAGACTAGATCTTTTCTACGTTAGCGGCCTGTAGGCCTTTTGGACCTTGCTCTGTTTCGTAAGAAACTTTTTGACCTTCCGCAAGTGTTTTGAATCCGTCGCCAGTGATAGCACGGAAATGAACGAATACGTCAGCACCGCCGTTATCTTGAGTGATAAAACCGAAACCCTTTTCTTCATTGAACCACTTAACGGTACCTGTTGCTTTAGACATGTTGTCTCCTGAATTTCTACATCAACAAAAAGCGCCAATAACTATTTAACTTTGGTGACAATTGAAACAGATAGCTTCAGTACAACAGTCTTAAACAAGAATTTATACATGAAGTGTTTTCGTTCACATTGTTGCATCATTGCCAAACACTACTGGTCTAATGAAAGAGTAGGCACTGATATGCTAATTGCAAATAGTTAAGTGATAAATTTGTGGTCAAATTCACAGGATTTAGCTGAAAAATAGACCTTATTCTCATTACATAGACAGATGAAATAAAAGCGGTTTCTTGCATTTGAGACTTGGCGCATATTGCAGTCAAAACTGGGAGAAGGTCGAACTCTATACCGAGCAGTTTGCTGTATCAAATCAAAGAATCATCGATAAATTTTTCTTGTTGATAATGTGACTTGTGTAGCAACATATTTTTCTGTTATAACAAAGTCAGTTAGGCTTTGTAGATTCATAAAAGGACAAATAATGAACACTATCCTAGAGCTTGTTCGCCAAACACGTCGTAAAAACAAACTCAAACGTGAAATCCTGGATAACGATCGTAAGGTCCGTGATAACCGTAAGCGTGTTGAGCTGCTAGAAAACCTGCTTGATTACATCAAGGCAGACATGACTCACGATCAAATTGTAGAGATTGTTGAGAACATGAAAGGCGATTACGAAGATCGTGTTGATGACCACATCATCATCAGCGCCGAGCTATCTAAAGAGCGCCGTGAAGTAAGCAAGAACGTAAAAGATCTAAAGAAAGCAGAGATTGCTCATAAGCAGTAATGCCTACGAATGAATTTGAAAGCTCGACTTCGGTCGAGCTTTTTTGTTTGAGCTGTTTTAATAATGTGCCGAGATCAGAGAACTTGTTGATATGACGTTTTTTGCTGGGTACTTAGCCTGCTGCACCGATACCGTCAATTGTTGACGATAATAAGGCCGTGGGAACTATTTCATAATGCAATGTAACTCGATTCCAGTTCATACTGAGTACTGGTGAAATCACGGGCAAAGTTGTCTGACAACGGCTACCGCCCAGCCCATGGTTATTTGGCTGTAGGGCAATTCAAAACACGTTTATCTTTAATTTTTATTACAGAGTGAAATACGATTTCACTTCTCTTTCCGCGTCTTCTGGGGTTAGCCAGGTATCAGGTCTTACACCGCCAAAAATTAAATTGTCTACGATGTAATATAAGTTTTTTGCTCCCTTGATATCAGCCAGTGAATTTTCAGCGTAAATAACACTCTCAAAATGAGGCATGCATGTTCTGAGAGGAAGGATTATTTTGTTTTCTGATATTAACTTTTTTAATTGTTTAATGTCTTCACAAAATTTCAGTTCGTTAGGTATCAGTTTTCTTGGAGAACGGCTTAGCTGTAATAATAAAGCATCAATGCATAAAGGAATATATTTCAAATACTCACTTTTTATTAGTAAGCGTCCGTGTTTRGCTAAACTTAAGAGGCGATCCATAGGCATTTCCATTTCCCAGTATACGCACTCAYTATCTTTTGGGTTGCTGGCATGAAAATTAAGCGTGCCATCCATGTAGATATACCTGAGTGTTCCCAGCATTTCAGGTTTTACAGGCAGGGGAAGGTCATGGTTTTCCGCCCGCTCTTTGAGCCAGGTTAACTGGGCAATCATCCACTTTTCAGGTCGGTTATCCGTTGATTGATAGCCATGAAGTTTGGTAAGTAATAGATTACAATTAGATATAATATCAAGGCGCTGTTCATCAGTGTTGGGCATTATATTTGATTCTCTATTATTTTATTCATGATTGGAAGTAAGTGTGAGCTCATTACTTCATCTGTAATTTGAACCTGTTGAGGCCAGGATGCTAATATATGGCAAGATCGATTATTATTGATTATATTAAAGCCCTTTTGCCCCGGGTAACCAGCATTCATGCTGCGACTGATGGTTATTTCTTCACCTGCAAAAAAACTACTACAAACATGTTTGTTTTTAGGTAGACCACCATCTGATGGTTTTTTCCAAAATCCATCTGTTATACATTGTTTAATCCAAGTTAAAGAAGAATATGGTATTTCAGTTTGATTTTCAATATCGTCAACTTTTCCTTTGTTAATATAGTAAATGATTAAGTAATTCTCTTGAGAGTAAATGTTGAGAAACACCCTTCCGTTCTCATTGATTTCGATAGATTTATGGTTAATTGTTTTTCTCTTGCTCTCATTATTATTTATAAGTGGGAATTTTACCATTATTATTACCTATAATTCGATTTTGATAATTTCTTTATATTCTAATAATTAATTTATCGTTTTTGGACTGTGTTGTATTTCTAGTGCTCCAGGTTTCCCTTTAATACCATTAAACTCTGTTAGCCCATCACCTGTAAATACCTCCTATGCACCAATCTCAGAGAGGATTTTTTGTCTTGATATGAAGGTGTCAATATCTGACTCGTTGTTAAAGTAATTCGCAGAAAAAAACTTGGCTTCATTCGTATCAAAACTACTGTACCATTCTTTTCCTGAAGCTAATCAAAAGTGCTCATCCATAATGGATGATGACCGGAGTCTCTAACATGTCCAATAGCATCTGAGTCACTATTGGGAGCTTCTGAGAATAGGATAAGAAATCTGCCTTTCGGTACATCCTGCCACGTTTCTGTTTGAATTGTGCTTTTTGTTTGAGCTGTTTGGTGAGCTGTTTTAATAATGTGCCGAGATCAGAAAACTTGTTGATATGACGTTTTTTGCTGGGTACTGAGCCTGCTGTACCGATACCGTCAATTGTTGACGATAATAAGGCCATGAGAACTATTTCATAATGCAATGTAATTCGATTCCAGTTCATATTGAGCACTGGTGAAATCACGGGCGAAGTTGTCTGACAACGGCTACCGCCAAGCCCATGGTTATTTGGCTGTAGGGCAATTCAAAACACGTTTATCTGTAATTTTTTATTACAGAGTGAAATACGACTTCACTTCTCTTTCCGCATCGTCAGGAGTCAGCCAGCTGTCTGGTCTTACACCATTAAAAATTAAATCGTCTACGATCTTAAATAACGGTTTGATATTTTTGATGTCTACCAGAGAAGATCTAGCTTTAATAAAACTTTTGAATTTTGGTATGTAAGACATAAGAGGAAGATTGATTTTTTTTTCTGAAATTAACTTTTTTAATTTTTTTATGTCTTCACTAAATGCCAATTCATTGGGTATTAACTTTCTTTGAGAACGGCTTAACTGAAATAGCAAGGCATCAATGCATGAGGGAATAAATTTCAAATACTCACTTTTTATTAGTAAGCGTCCGTGTTTGGCTAAACTTAAGAGGCGATCCATAGGCGGC
>NZ_JAKJSH010000007.1:0-461847 GCF_050336885.1 Photobacterium kasasachensis | reverse complement strand
GTCTTTAATAAGAGAAATTGACTCTACTCTTATAGGTTTGGTAAAGAAAAATTTTTTAGGTAGCAATGACCTTTTAAAGTTGGAGCGTTGCTTGTTTAGCTGTGTTAATTCTTACTATCAATTGATTGAATATGTAAAGAAATCTTTTCCAGACAAAAATGATTTGCCACACTCTAGGTTAATCCAGATGTTATCATTTCTTATTGAAAACAAGCAAGGTTACAAAACATTTACTAAGCTAAGGAATTATATTCAACATTTTTCAAATGTACCTTTTTATCTATCATATTCTGATGGCAAACCAAAAATATTAATAAATAAAGATGTTTTGAGTGAGGATAAAAGAATTAGCTACAGTTTTGACAAAGAATTAAACAGTGGTTTTGATTTTGATCTGTTAAATCTGACATATGACTTTATTGAAGAGGCAAGTAAGGTTGTAAATTATATTTTTTATATTATTTCAAAAGAGATAATAGAGGATGTTAATTCGTATATCTCTTATTTTGGTGATAAGAATGTAAAGTCAAGAAAGATGCTTTTAGTCCATATTGAAAGAGGGGGAAAGGTGCAAGACTATTACCCTTGCCCTCAGGAGTCAGTCATCGAATTACAAAGAATATATCATAGTGAATTACATAGAAAATTATTCGATTTTATTGAGGAAGAAATAATTTCTAGTCAAATGGATGAAGAATCTCCATCGATGAAGGAAGATTTTATAAGAGAACTAGGAGTAAAAGAAGGGACTAAAAAGTATAATGAGTTTATGAGGGAAATATCTATGCCTCCTCATGTGTTTGAAACTTGGAATAACAATTTGACTTATGATGACCCACAAAGCGCCAAGAAGGCTAAAATTGAAAAAGTAAAAAAAATAAGAAGATTAGGTTTATTCAATTACATATCTATATCATGAAAATTGGTAACCTGGTTGCTTTAGAAACATAACAAGGCTAGCCGAGAGCCCAGAAGCCTTTTCATGAATAAACGCTTCATATAATTGACCGAGTAATTTAAACAACTGCGCTTGGACTGCACCACCAAAACTAGAAAGTTACTTAAGCGACTTTGCAATACCTAAAGTTATTCATGATTTGCTAAATTAGCAAAGTCGCTGGCTCGGTTCTGTCCAATTCCACGTTAGCCATATACTAAAAAGGTCTCGATAGTCGCATTCTATAGTCGCACACCAAAAGCCACAATAACTGTTTTTAGTAGTTATCGTGGCTTTTGTTTATTCAAATTTTCAATTAACTTTCAAATGAAAGCTTGTCGCCAAACGTGCCTTTCCAGTCTTGATCAAACTGATCCACAGCTGGTTGTACTGCCGGGTGGGCGAACATCTGAGCGGCAATATCGACAGGCAGTGTGATGGCCTCGATACCTAGCTTCATCACTTCCATCGCTTGTTGGGTATTCTTAAAGCTAGCGGCCAGGATCTTGGCCGGTAACTGGTTCTGATCAAGCAGCAGTTGAAGATCGGCAACCACTTCCACACCGTTACCATTCATGGCATCGATGCGGTTTACATACGGGGCGAGGTAGTCAGCGCCGCAAAGTGCCGCCAGAAAACCTTGCTGAGCGGAGTAAATTGCCGTAGCTAGTACCTGAATACCTTCTTTTTTCATCAGCTTAATAGCGGCAAGGCCGACTTCTGTTGCCGGTACTTTTACCACCATATCATAAGGCATTTCATTGAGTTGGCGTGCTTCTTCAACCATTCCCTCTACATCTGTACTGACTACCTGGGCGTGAAACCTTGGTGTTGTACTTAATGCTTCACTCATTCCTTTTAGGGTTTCGTTAAGCCCTTGCTTCGACTTGGCCAGAATGCTCGGGTTGGTTGTTACCCCTTTCAGTGGCAGGCAGCTATCAAAACGCTTTACTTCTTCAATATCGGCAGTGTCTAGGTAGAGTTCGATCATGGGTATAGGTCTCGTTTCTGTTGATAGACAAACTATAGATCCCGCTAGTTGTTTAGATCTTGATTAAGATCAATTGAACTTTCATTTGAAAGTATAATAATTTCATTTAATGAAGGTGTCGCGGTTATCCAATAGACCGACAGCGAGGAATAGGATGTATTTTAATATTCAACGATTTTCGACTCATGACGGGGACGGCATTCGCTCTATCTTGTTTTTGAAAGGCTGCAGCCTGGCTTGTCCTTGGTGTCAAAACCCTGAAAGTCGCAGTGAAAAGCACTCTGTCTTGTTTGACGAGCGAAGCTGTATGGCTGATTGCAACCTATGCGTCGGTGCTAGCCAGGGCATTGAGCGTGATGGTGATACGCTTGTCATCAATCGCAAGCAGATCAGGGACGACGAGCTAATCGCACTGAAAAGAGTTTGCCCGACTGAGGCGTTAACCGTGTGTGGGAAAGAAGCAGAAAGTGACTATCTATTCGATACCCTAATGAAAGATAAGCCCTTTTATGACCAAAGCGGTGGTGGGGTGACTTTCTCGGGCGGCGAGCCGCTTATGCAGCCAGACTTGGTGACCGAGCTAGCAATGCGTTTGCACGATGCTGATGTTCCTACGGCGATTGAATCATGCATGCATGTGCCCTGGAAGAATATCGAGAAAGCGGCACCTCATATCGATTGCTGGCTGGCCGATCTCAAACATACCGATGAAGAGAAGTTTCTGAGCTGGGCCAAGGGTTCGCTCAAGCGCATCAAAGATAACTTCCGCAAGCTGGCGCCTATTGCCAAACGTATTGTGATCCGTGTGCCAGTCGTACCGGGCTTTAACGATACAGACCAAGAGCTTCAACAAATTATTGATTTTGCAGCTTCACTTGAAAGCTGCAAAGAGCTTCATCTGCTGCCGTACCACACACTCGGCATCAACAAATATCGCTTGCTCGATATGCCCTACGAATGTTCGGACCAACCGCTGAATAATCCGGAGCTGCTCCAGAGAGTACAGCAATACGCGAGCAACAATACCCAACTTAACGTGACCATCAGAGGTTAATCATGGACTTAAATTTTCTGCCTGAGCGCATCAAAGCACACAAAGCTGAGCTGGTAAATATTGTCACCCCGCCGATTTGTACTGAACGTGCAGAGGCATATACCAAGGCTTATCAAGCCAATGAAGACAAGCCTGTGATTGTTCAGCGTGCACTGGCGCTAGAGGAGCACCTGCGTACACGTACTATCTGGATCAAACACGATGAACTGGTGATCGGTAATCAGGCAAGTAAAGTGCGTGCTGCACCTATATTCCCTGAATACACGGTTCGTTGGATTGAGGCCGAGATTGATGAGCTGGCTGACCGCCCGGGGGCGGGGTTTGCGGTAACCGAACAAGACAAGCAGATTATTCACCGTCTGACACCTTACTGGCGTGGTAAGACGGTACAAGATCGCTGTTATGGCCTGTTTACCGACGAGCAGCAGGACATTCTGGCAACCACCATCATCAAGGCCGAAGGCAATATGACCTCAGGCGATGCTCACCTTGCGGTGGATAACGAGAAGATCCTCGAGCTGGGTATGAACGGCCTGATTGAGGAAGTTCGCCAGTACCGTGCAACCAATGATGTGTCTACGTTTGAGGGACTGAAGAAAGAGCAGTTCTATAAGTCGGTCGAGATTGTGTTGCTGGCGATCCAGGCGCACATGGTGCGCTATGCCGAGCTTGCCGAGTCAATGGCAAAAGACGAAGCGCGTCCGGCTCGTAAGGCAGAGCTTGAAATGATTGCGGCGAACTGCCGTCATGTGTCCACCGATGCCCCAGAGACTTTCTGGCAAGCATTGCAGTTGAGCTACTTTGTTCAGCTGATGCTGCAAATTGAATCAAATGGTCACTCGGTGTCGTTTGGCCGGATGGATCAGTTCCTGAATGATTACTACGTGCGTGACCTTGAGAGCGGCACTATTGAGAAGGGTTTTGCACTCGAACTGCTTCAAAGCTGCTGGCTTAAGCTGCTGGAAGTAAACAAGATCCGCTCGGGGGCACACTCTAAAGCATCGGCAGGTTCACCGCTGTATCAAAACGTCTGTATTGGTGGTCAGACGCTGAATGAAGACGGGACGCCGGAAGATGCGGTCAATCCTCTGTCGTGGGCGATTTTGGAATCTTGCGGCCAGCTGCGTTCTACCCAGCCAAACCTGAGTGTTCGTTATCACGAAGGGTTAGACCAAGCGTTTTTAATGGGCTGTATTGAGGTGATCAAATGCGGCTTTGGTATGCCGGCATTTAACAACGATGAAATCGTGATCCCTGAGTTCATCAAGCTGGGGGTGGAGAAAGAAGACGCCTATAACTACGCCTCGATCGGCTGTATCGAAACGGCGGTGCCGGGCAAATGGGGCTACCGTTGTACTGGTATGAGCTTTATCAACTTTGCCCGTATCTTGCTGGCAGCACTCAATGAAGGTGTGGATGCCACATCGGGTAAAGCCTTCCTGCCACATGACAAATCGCTGGGGAAAGGAAATTTTGCGAACTTCGCTGAAGTGATGCAATCCTGGCGTGATCAGGTACGTTACTACACACGTAAGTCGATTGAGATTGATACCGTGGTCGATACAGTGCTGGAGCAGCAGGCGCAGGATATCTTCTGTTCGTCATTGGTCGATAGTTGCCTTGAGCGTGGTCAAACCGTCAAAGAGGGTGGGGCAAAATACGACTGGGTTTCTGGTCTGCAGGTCGGTATTGCCAACCTGGGCAACAGTCTGGCAGCGGTTAAACACCTAGTGTTTGATGAGGCGCAAATCAGCCAGCCTGAACTGGCAAAAGCATTGGCAGACGATTTTGCCGGCAGCGAGAACGAACAGCTTCGCCAGCGCCTGATTAACTTCGCGCCGAAATACGGTAACGATGATGATGCTGTTGACAGCCTGTTGGCGGAAGCATACCAGGCCTATATTGATGAGCTTGCCCAGTTTGTGAATACTCGCTACGGCCGTGGCCCAATTGGTGGCGGTTACTACGCAGGCACGTCGAGCATTTCAGCCAACGTGCCATTCGGGGCGTCCACCATGGCGACGCCAGATGGTCGCAAGGCAACCACACCTTTGGCGGAAGGCGCAAGCCCGTCATCAGGCTCGGACCGTCTGGGGCCGACGGCGGTTTATAACTCGGTCGGCAAAATTCAGGTGAATCAGATTTTGGGCGGTGTGCTGCTGAACCAGAAGCTGTCACCGGCTGCGGTTGCCTCGGAAGGGGACAAACTGAAGCTGTCTATGTTGATCCGTACTTTCTTTAACCATCACAAGGGCTGGCACGTGCAGTACAACATCGTATCGCGTGATACCTTGCTGGCGGCGAAGAAGAACCCTGAGCAATATCGTGATCTGGTGGTGCGGGTTGCCGGCTACTCGGCATTCTTTACGGCGCTGTCGCCAGATGCGCAGGACGATATCATTGCCCGTACCGAGCATGACTTGTAAGTAGACTTTCAACTACGCGCTTACAGTAGTTTCAAATGAAAGAAGGCTGAGTTACACTGACTCGGCCTTTTTTATGGAGAAACACTGTGAATTCAAGACAAAACGAGATCTTACAAATCGTCAACGAACGCAAGCGGGTACAGGTTACCGACTTGTCTGATTTAGTGGGTGTCTCGGGGGTAACCATCCGCCAGGATCTTAATTTTCTTGAGCAGCAGGGTTATCTGAAACGTGTTCATGGTGCCGCGATGGCGCTTCAGAGTGATGATGTGAATGCACGTCTTGAAGTCCGATTCGATATCAAACAGCAGCTTGCCAATAAAGCGGCCGAGCTGGTGGCACCGAACGAAACGGTGTTGATTGAAGGGGGCAGTGCCAATGCACTGTTGGCCCGAACACTGGCTGAGCGCGGCGATGTGACGATCATTACGCCTTCTGCCTATATTGCTCATCTTATTCGCAACTCCGCTGCCAATATTATCTTGCTTGGCGGCGTATACCAGCATCAGGGGGAGAGCCTGGTTGGCCCGTTAACCAAGCTGTGTATTCAGAATATTCATTTCAGCACCGCCTTTCTGGGCATTGACGGCTACCACCAGGATACCGGCTTTACCAGTCGGGATATGATGCGGGCAGAAATTGCCGAAACGATCATCGGCAAGAACCGCCGCAATATTGTGTTGACCGACTCCAGCAAGTTTGGTCAGATTTATCCGTCTTCAATCGGCAAAACCAGTGAAATATCAATTTTGCTGACCGATGATGCTGCACCTAAAGATGATATCGACGCTCTGAAAAGCCAGGGTGTGGACGTGTTGTGTGGCTAGCCAACTATGCATGGCAGCCAGTGTTAGCAGTTTGAGTAATGGGCTTTTGTTTTAGCTGGCGATGTATTCCTGTTTATGGAATTCGGAGATTGCACATCGTTTTAGAAAGATAGCAAGAATCGGGTTGAGCAAAACGTTGTATTCATTCAAAGTGTCAAAAGTTAACAGCACTTTTGGATTATGAATATGACAAGCTTTCTCAGACTTCTTACCTTAGCTGCAATCTGGGGTGGGTCATTCCTTTTTATGCGCATTGCCGCAACCCCTCTCGGCCCGGCAGTCCTGATTGAAGCCAGGGTAGCATTTGCGGCGATTACCTTGCTCGCGGTTTCTTTTTACCTAAAGAAGAACCTCCAGTTTGTTGCCAACGCTAAACACTATTTTATCCTGGGGCTGTTCAATACTGCTTTGCCATTTTTGCTGTTCGCCTATTCTGCGCAGACGTTGAACGCTTCGTCTCTTTCGATTCTGAACTCTACTGCGCCTATCTGGGGGGCGATAATAGGTGCGATTTGGACCAAGACGGCCCTGTCTAAACGTGTCTTACTCGGGTTATGCATGGGTATTGTCGGGGTGAGTGTGTTGGTTGGTTGGGAAGCTGCCAATATCGGCGAGAATGCCATTCTTCCTATAACCGCCGCGATAATGGCGGCGTTTTGTTATGGTATTGCCTCTAACTACGCCAAGAATGCACCGAAAATTGAGTCGTTCAACAATGCGCATGGCAGTATGTGGGCTGCGGTCCTTATCGTTGTGCCTTTCCTGCCGTTTGTACCAGTTCGGGAAGATCCTAATCTTAATATTGCTCTGGCGGTCTTCTTGCTCGGTGTGGTGTGTACAGGTATCGCGTATTTAATCTATTTCCGATTGATCGTTGATCTAGGGGCGTCTTCCGCGCTCTCGGTAACCTTCCTGATACCTGTGTTCGGTATTTTTTGGGGACACCTTTTCCTCGATGAAGAGATCGGTATGAACACTTTGGTCGGTTCGGTGCTCGTCGTAGTGGGAACTATGTTTGTAACAGGCTTTTCTCCCAAGCAGCTCCTCAGGCAGAAGGCAATTGCGAATGGATAATATTGAATCGCATCGTCATTATCGTGTTGTAGAAGAGGCGATACACTACATTCACCAACACTTTGATAGACAGCCGACTCTGGCCGAGATTGCGACTGCCGTGCATATGAGTGAGCACCACCTGCAAAGAGTATTTTCCGAGTGGGCGGGTATTTCTCCCAAGCGTTTTCTACAGTTTGTCACCAAGCAAGCGGCAATAGATGCATTAAGGGATACGAGCAACCTTATTGAAGCAAGTCATAATGTCGGGCTATCAGGCACAAGTCGGCTTCATGATCTTATGGTGACATGCGAGGCGATGACACCGGGTGAAATGAAGAAGGCTGGCGAGGGAGTCTCTGTTCAGTATGGTGTGGCTTCTACACCGTTTGGTGAAGCAGTATTGGGGTGGACAGGACGAGGTATATGCTACCTTCAGTTTATCGATAATCAACGACAAGTTATTGTTAGCGACCTGTATAGCCAATGGCCAAAGGCGAGCTTTACCTTAAACAACACAGAAGCTCAGCTATTAAGTCAGAAGATATTTGCCTCGCCGCTAGAGCGAGGCAAGATTCACTTGGTACTCAAGGGGACAAACTTTCAGGTTAAGGTCTGGGAGGCAATGATAAATACCCATCCCGCCCAGCAGCTTTCATATTCTCAGGTGTCACAATTAATTGGTTCCCCAAGGGCATCAAGAGCCGTTGGTACCGCATTGGCGAATAATACTATTGGCTACTTAATACCTTGTCATCGGGTGATAAAGAATAACGGTGATATTGGTAACTACCGCTGGGGAACCGACCGCAAATCTGCCATTCTTGGCTGGGAAAATGCTGCGTTAAAGTAGAGATCTTTAGAAAACATCGAAGAATGAAATAACCTCCGGTCAAACCGGAGGTTATTGGTGTAGCGGAAGTTAGGCGATATCAGCAGGCAGTGACATTTATCGCCAGTCCGCCGAGAGAGGTTTCCTTGTAATGATTCATCATGTCCAGCCCGGTTTGGTGCATGGTTTTGACGACATCATCCAAAGAAACATGGTGGGAGCCGTCACCGCTCAGGGCTAATCGGCAGGCATTAATGGCCTTTACCGCTCCCATGGTATTACGCTCGATGCATGGCACCTGAACCAGGCCGTCGATAGGATCGCACGTCAGCCCGAGGTTATGTTCCATGGCAATTTCTGCTGCGTTTTCTACCTGCTCCGGGGTGCCCCCCATCACTTCTGTCAGGCCAGCGGCGGCCATAGAGCAGGCCACACCGATCTCTCCCTGACAGCCGACTTCGGCCGCTGAAATCGAAGCATTGGTTTTGTACAGTGAGCCGATGGCTGCTGATGTTGCCAGGAAATCATGGATGCCTTTTTGTACGTTGTCCTGATTTTTGGGGGCGACAAACTGGATGTAGTAGGCCAGAACAGCAGGGATCACGCCAGCCGCGCCGTTAGTCGGGGCCGTTACGACTTTGCCTCCGGCCGCATTTTCCTCGTTGACGGCCATGGCATACAAGTTGACCCATTCCTGAGAGTCTACCTGCTCGCCACGTTCTTCTCTTGCCGTCAGATCCTGGTGGATTTTGTTAGCACGACGCTTGAGCTTGAGGCTGCCGGGCAGTACCCCTGTTTGTGCTACTCCGCGCTTAATACATTGATCCATTACTGACCAGACGTGATCCAGACGAGCGGTTGGATCCTCGTCATTACGTGCCTGTTCGTTGGCGTGCATGATTTCGGCAATGGTTAGCTGGTGCTCCTTGCACAGTGCCAGGAGTTTGTTTCCGGAGCGGAATGGGTAAGGAAGAGGCGATGTTGAAGCCGCTTCTTGTTCTGCGTCACCTTTGGCGACAATGGCTCCGCCACCGATAGAAAAGTAGGTTTTTTCGGCTACGATCTTGCCTTCTTGATCGTATACCGTACAAGTCATGCCGTTAGGGTGCTCCGGAAGGAAAGTATCGTTGTGGAACACGATATCTTTTGACCAGTCGAAAGGAACAAAACGCTTGCCGGCTAATGGGAGATCGCGGGAGCCTTTAACCATACTGACCATGGTAGGGATGTCATCGGCTTCTATCGTTTCAGGGAGTTCTCCCATCAGCCCCATGACACAGGCAATGTCGGTGGCATGCCCAAGGCCGGTTAAGGCGAGCGAGCCGTAGAGGTCAACCTTCACAGAAAATGTTTGGTCAAGCAGCTCTTGCTCAACTAAGAAAGTGGCAAAGCCTGCAGCCGCTGCCATCGGTCCTACAGTATGGGAGCTGGAAGGGCCGACTCCAACCTTGAATAGCTCAAAAATACTATGTGGCATTTACCTGTCTCCATGCTTTTCTAACGGGCGAGGACTGCTGCGCTCGCCATGTTTCTTAACAATTGCGAAACATATTAGACAAATTCCACCGTAGTGAACAAAGGTTTCTTTTAGGAAACTTAATCTACATCACACCTCTGAGAAAAATAGCTATAAGGAATAGATGATAAGAAATGGCAGATCTGATCCTTAGAATTAACAGTAAAATTGACAGCGCACTGTCAAAGTGTAAGCATGCTGTCATATTCATGAGGGAAGGGTTACATATGAAGAAGGCAACAATTCACCTGGCAGTGTATGACACGATGGCCGACTGGGAGTATGGCTATGTCGTTGCTCATATCAACTCACCAGAATTTCAGAAATCACCGGGACATTTTGAGATCAGGACTGTCGGTGAGACGCTTGAGCCGGTCACGACCAAGGGTGGGATCAGTATCCTCCCAGATCTTAGTCTGGATAGGTTGGAGCCAAATGACAGCCAACTATTGATTTTGCCTGGTGCGGATACTGCAGCAGATGGTGGTATTGAACTTTTCGTTGATATGGCTGCACGTTTTCTGAGTGCTGATGTTCCTGTTGCCGCAATATGTGGTGCGACCGCTGCGTTGGCAAAACGAGGCTTGCTTGATGAGCTGCCACATACCAGCAATGCCAAGGAATTTCTGCAAATGACAGGCTACAAGGGGAGTGACTGTTATATCGATAAACCTGCTGTAACGGGTGGGAACCTGATTACGGCAAGCGGGGTCGCGCCGGTAGCCTTTGCGGCAGAGATTTTTCGTAAACTTGGCCTTTATGCAGACAATACGCTGGAGGCCTGGTGGCAGTTATTTGAACATAAGGATCCGGCAGGTTTTTATCAATTGATGGAGGAACATTCAAAGTGAGTGATCGTCAAGACAGGTTGAGTTCAATGGCACTGACAGTGTTTGCGCTCAATGGTCGTTTTTTGAAAATTGCTGAGCAGCTTGCTGAGCCTGCAGGGCTGACGGCAACACGATGGCAGGTATTGGGCGCGGTCCTCAACGAACCATTAACCCAGGCGGAAATAGCACGTCGTATGGGCATAACACGACAGAGTGTTCAGAGAACCAGCACCCAGTTGATAGAAGACAGAATGATTCAGTTCATGCCGAACCCGTCTCATCGTAAAGCCATGCTGTTAACACCGACGGATAAAGGATTGGAGGCCATCGGAAAAATCGGCCCGCAACATGCTGATTACGCAAAACGGCTTGAAGCGGAGCTCGGCAAAGAGCGAATGGCCGAGTTGTCAGAAGCGCTTACTCAACTGCAATATGCACTAGACGCTATTGATTAAGCCCTGGCGATGGCATGTGGCGGAACTCCGAAAGTACGCTTGAAGGCATTGGTGAAATTTGAGGGATGGTGGTAACCAGCCTCATAAGCTGCCTCGGTAATGCCGATCAAACCCGATTCCAGATGTTGCTTGGCGATCTCCAGTCTACGGTAGCGGATATATCCCTTTATGGTCAGGTTTAGTGAATGTTTGAAGCGGCGTTGGAGGTTCGAGACACTCATCGAAAAGGTCTTTGCTAACTGCTCTAGGCTTAGGTCCTGGTCGAGGTGGGTTTCGATATAGCTGACGATATCCTCGATTTGAGTGTAATCAGTTGGCGGTGCCAGACTTTTTGGGGGTTTTGGCATATCAGCCAGTTGCTCGAAGACATCACCAATCAACTGATGCGCCAGGCACTCAAGTTTCAGTTTGTTATTGATACTTTGCGGTGTATGACAGGCAATAATCTCTGTCGCCAGTTCGAGCATTTCTTCAGTTAGCTTGATGGGAAAGCTCGTTTTGTGGCTGGCGATAAAGTCGCTGATGGGGCAGTCTTCGGAAATTTTGTCTTTAATCCAGTTCGGTTGAATGGAAATGTTGAGTTTGGCCACCTGGTTGTTTTCAAGCAATGTGCGTCGAAAATTTGCGGGCTTGGCGAGGTTAACCACAACGGCGCATGGTTCTTGCGAGGCATCGAAGTCAAATTCCATATCATCGAAGCCGAAACTGAGTTTGCCTTTGAGCAAAATGATAATGATCAGCGTGCTCGGCGCCGTTGAAATGATATTGGAATCGGTCAGTTCTGTACTATTACCGCCATGGAGAGAGATGGCATTAGCGTAGCTATAGGATATAAAGTGCCCCTCAGCCAGTGATGTTTTTCGGGCTTGCCCTTTGGTGACAATAAACTGCTTTTCGGTCTCTTCGACTTTTTCAGTTAAAGCAATCTTCTGCAGCTTTTTGCGCTTCTCTGTTGTGAGCACCATCTTGACCATTCCTAATAACGTTTATGCGTTTTCGCATAAGCTAATCAGCTTTGTATTGATAGGAATGAAACTTATCATAGTTGCGAATTATTATCATTTACATTCGGGAAAACTTTCATGGAAAGGCAGCAGCGCTCTATCATTAAACATTCCACTTTATGCTTAGCCATTGGCATCGCTTTGTCAGGCAACGTACTAGCCCAGGAAGAGACCTCTCACCTGGAAGAAGTCTTGGTATGGGGAACCAAAGTGACCAGTAGCAGCGAATCGATGCTGTCTGAGGATATGTCACTGAAGCAGGCCGATCACATGTCTGATCTTTTGCGTGATATCCCGGGTGTGGACGTTGGTGGTACGCACTCTGTTAACCAGCGTATTACGATTCGCGGTTTGGGCGAAACCGATCTTGATATTCGTTTAGATGGTGCTTCGCAGCATGCCAATATGTTTCACCACATTGGTAACCTGACGCTGAACCCAGATATTCTAAAGTCTGTTGATATTCAGGTTGGTAACAACTCAGTGACTCAGAGTGGCCTGGGTGGCGCCGTATACTTTGAAACCAAAGATGCCAAAGAGCTGCTGCGCTACGATGAAGAGTTTGGCGTACGTGTATTTGGCGGTTATGCGTCGAATGATAGTCAGCAAGGTTCAATCACTCTGTATGGATTACTGGGTGAAAAGCTTGATGCCATGGTTTACGGCCATTATGTAAACCGAGAGAACTTTGAAGACGGCAATGGCGATACCACCTTTGGTGCTGCGGGTGATGTTTACAACATTCTTACCAAATTGGGTTATGAGCTGAGCGATGAGCACCGTTTTGAACTTGCCTACGATATGTATCGCGACAGTGGTGACTATAACCCACGACCTGATATGGCAGGCGAGGCGAACCAGAGCCTATCTAAGGACAAGCTGATCCCGACAGATTACGACCGTGATACGGTGACTCTGAGTTATGAGTTAAGAGGTGATACCACGCGGGGTAAGGTGTCTGTTTACTCCTCTGAAACGGAAATTGTCCGTGACGAGAGCGTGATGGCACCACGCTGGCCGTCATCTCGTTTGTCGATGAATACAGCGAAAAACGAAAATGTCGGTGTGAATGTCAAGTTCCAGTCTGACTACAGTCTGGCTTCGCTAGAGAATGTCGCGACATACGGTGCTGACTATATCGATAAAAACTCATCCAGCTCCTATGGCGGTAACCAATTTATGGATGAGACGGCAATTTCTAGTGCGGTATTCTTCGAGGATCAGATCTTCTTTACTGACAGATTCTCTATTACTGCCGGTATTCGTTTTGACGATTATGAGCGTAAAGCCATGACTGGAACGAAAGATTTTGATGACGTAACCTGGGCACTTGCAACAGAGTGGGGCGTTACGGAAGACATTACGCTGTTTGCCAGTACGCGTAGCCTGTTTAAAGGTCCTGAGCTGATGGAAACCTTCATCCGTTACCAGGATGTGGCTTTCCTTGCCGATGATATTAAGCCGGAAACCGGTCTGAATACTCAGGGTGGTGTGCGTTTCAATAAGTATGTCGAAGAGCACTTCTTCGGTGCAGATCTGACCCTGTTCCAGACTGATATTGACAATTATATTGTGGAAACTTATCAGAGAGCGACTAGATCTTACCTGATCTCTAACTTGGGTGATGTAGAAATCAAAGGCTTTGAGGCTTCTGTTTCTTACGGTTATGACGCCTTTAACAGTAAGCTTTCTTACTCTAAGTCAGATATGGAAGATAAGACTAATGGCGGTCCGGTTATTGGCGGTAATGGTCGCAGCATGGACGTCGGTGACAGCATCGCCTTGACGCTGGATTACCAGGCTGACTCGCTGGATACCATCTTCGGCTGGTCATCAATTCTGGTTCGTGACGAAGATAACGTTCAGGCTGGCCAGCCAATCAAAGAGGGTTACAACGTCCATAACCTGTACGCACAATGGGTCCCTCAGACTGTTGACGGCCTAGCGGTTACCTTTGGTATCGACAATATCTTTGACGAGGCTTATGCATCTCATGCATCGCGTTCAGGTACCGCACGAGGCATTACGCTGGATGACCTGGAGCCGGGTCGTAACTTCAAACTGTCAGCGGCATATCAGTTCTAAATCGGTTGAAATAACTATGGCGGCTCTCCGTAAAGAGGGCCGCTTTTTTATTTGCCGTCTGTAAGCAATGTTTCTATCCATCATTGGTGGCTATGTAGTGTTGTTTTCCAGAGTAGAGAGCATAGCGTTATCTCTGGTAGCAAATCTGTATTTTGTACGTACTAAATCGTGTTTTAGGTCTTTTAAATTAGCAGGTTAACGAAAATATAGACTGATTTGATAGTACCGTGAGGAAATGATGTTTATGATAAAAAGATGGCGACTCACCGCCTTGTTGCTGCTTGTATTTTCGATGCCTGCCTGGTCTTGGCAAGTGGGGTGGAAGATGACCGAGGTGGACGAGGCCAATCCTGATCGTCCTTTGCAGGTCGCACTTTGGTACCCTACTACAGAGTCATCATCTGAGGCTGAGCTGATTGGTGACAACACCGCGTTTAATGGTGTCTATGCGATTAAGTCAGCGTCTCCTATCGCCCAAACTCCAAAACCGCTTGTGTTACTTTCTCATGGTTATCGGGGGAACTGGCGCAATATGAGCTGGCTGGCAGCTCGGTTGGCAGAAGCTGGCTATCTCGTTGCTGCCCCGAACCACCCTGGAACCACAACGTTTAACACGGATCCTGTTGCGGCTTCTCAATGGTATGAACGTCCACGAGATCTGAGCCGTATCATCGATAAACTGACTGCTAATCCCGAGATTGCCGGTGCTGTTGATCTAAATCGAATAGCAGCCATTGGTCATTCTCTTGGTGGTTGGACGGTCATGAATATTGCCGGTGCGACAACAGATATTCACCATTTAGTGGAGAAGTGTCGGGACATCCGTCTAAAAAGGGGCTGTAGTATTACTAGAGAGCTGGGCTTAACAGTTACAGGCGATACCAATGTTCAGCACCAAGGTCTTAATGTTCATGATACCCGCATTTCAGCGGTGGTGAGCTTAGATCTCGGATTGGCGCATAGCTTTCTACCTGCCACCTTGAAAAAGATAACGACGCCAGTTCTGATTATCGCTGCCGGAACCGACACTATCGGTCTGCCATATTCGCTTGAATCGGGTTATTTAGCGAAGAACCTGCCCATTTCGCCCGGAGATTATCAGGTGTATCAGCAAGCCAGTCACTTCAGCTTTATTCAGCGATGCAAGCCGAGTGCTCAGCAGCTTATTGAAGCGGAGTCTCCCGGTGATGGTATTGTGTGTGTGGACGGCACAAAGAAGACTCGTGAGCAGTTACATGCGACATTCACTAAACGGATAATGACCTTTCTTGAAGAAAACTTCACCGCTATTTAGCTATCTAGGTACCTTGGGCCGAGCGGCGATAGTCGCTCGGTGTCATTCCTGTTTGACGTAAGAATTCACGGTTAAAGTTTGATTTGGTATTAAAACCTACCATGCCGTAGATCTCCGTGACACTGTGGCGAGTTTGAACTAGCAGTGTTTGGGCTTTATCTATGCGATAAGTATTGATGAGCTGCGAGACATTCTGTTCATTCATTTGATTGACCGCAGCTGAAATTTTCCGACTCGGGATACCTGCCTTACGCGCCAGACGAGCCAAGTTTAAATCAGGGTCGCAGAATAGTTCTTGTTTTTCCAGGAGGGTAACGACTGTGTTTAGCACCGTCAGATTATCTTCCTGAGAGGCTTGATTTATAGATGGCTCAGTCTTCTGCTCTGGAACTTCTGTAGAGTTATTATCATCTTTGAGCTGGTGGCTGATTGTTAACGTCACAGTCAGAGTCGCCGTTAACAGGACGACGATTGCACTGTGTGAGATGGAGAGAATGGCGGGCGTATAATCTCCGTTGAAGTGTGTGAGATCAATTAGAATGAGCATGTCTATCATAAATGCCGCTAGCAATACGACTGAAGCCATATAGCACAGGTGGCTAGCCTTTTTCAGTGAGTGAAACCGGACAAAACTGAAGCCATCGGAATTGCTGGTTCCCAGCTTGATCAGCCATATGGCATATCCGAAATAAACGCTGAGGATGAATGGATCGAGAAGCGGCTTTAAGGGCGAAATAAGAAACATGAGTCCGGCAGATATGGGGATGGTTACCCCCAGGAGTTGACTGCGGGAAGTGAGTCCCAAGGTTGCAGACAGGCTCCATGCCAATAATGGAGGAAGGCTGGCAGCGGCAATAGGTTGAGCAAAGCGCAGATCATCTAATCCATATCCCCACCTTAATCCAACCAGTAGGGTACTAATTGCACTGACGAGTAAAAAGCTGATGATAGGCAATATACGCTGTCGTTTCTGGCGAAATAAGAGCATAGCCAGAGTACATAGTATCAGGGAGACGATTATAGGAACCGGAAGTGCCAGCATCATTGTCCTTTCAAAACTCTATAAAAGAAACAACATGATAGAGGTTGCATGAGTGGTTTCCAAGCTGTTGTAATTCCTGGCTCATATTCAAAGCATCAAGCTGTATTCTCTTGCTTTACCGAAGATCGTTCAAAAATACTTCAAAATATAATTGTACAGTGTTCGATTGTGGTGTAGATTAGCATCATCAAGGGAAATCAAAGATCGAATACAGCAAGGGGCAGGTCATGAATCAGTTTTCATTGTTGGGGAAGAAACGTTTTCTTCCCTTCTTCGGTACACAGGCATTAGGGGCGTTTAACGACAATCTATTTAAGAATGTGTTGCTGCTGTTTATTGCGTTCTCCGGGATATACAGTCAGACAGAAAGCACTTCGTTGATTAACCTGGCTGCCGGATTGTTTATCCTGCCATTCTTCTTGCTCTCACCAATCGGCGGACAGCTTGCCGACAAGTACGAGAAGTCTGCGCTGATCCGTAAGATTAAACTGGCCGAAATTGTCATTATGTCTGCAGGGGCGATTGCCCTGTGGTTTAACTATGTACCGGCACTGCTGGCTATCCTGTTCCTGATGGGAGCCCAGTCTGCGTTGTTTGGACCGGTAAAGTTTGCCCTGATGCCACAGCACCTGAGCGATCGTGAGCTGGTAGGGGGTAATGCGGTTGTTGAAATGGGGACGTTTGTGGCGATTCTCGGCGGTACGGTTGCTGCCGGTTTGCTATTTACCACCGAGAATTCAACGCTATTGGTGACGGTATCGGTGCTGGCGCTTTCGGTGTTGGGGTATCTGAGCAGCCGTTTCATACCTCACGCCAAGGCGAATGACCCGTCGCTGGTGGTGAACTGGAACCCCTTCACCCAGTTGGTCAGAACAGTTAATCATGCTCGTAAAGATCGCACTATCTTCCTGTCAATTCTGGCTATTAGTTGGTTTTGGTTTATTGGCGCGACATATTTAACCCAACTGCCGAACTTTGCCCGTGATTATCTGGGGGGCAATCCTCAGTTGGTGACTGTGTTGCTGACCGTCTTTTCTGTTGGCATTGCTGTCGGATCGCTGCTTTGCGAAAAGCTATCCGGCGGTCAGGTTGAGCTGGGGATCATTCCGATTGGCGCCATTGGTATTAGTGTGTTCGGTTTTGATCTGTATTTTGCCAGTCAGCAGGTTGTCGTTGAGTCGGGTATTACAGCCAGTGAATTCGTTACTTATGGCGAAAATCTTCGGATGTTGTTTGATTTGGCTATGGTGAGTGCCTTTGGTGGGATTTTTGTTGTTCCTCTGAATGCCTTGATCCAACAACGAAGTGAAGCCAAAAGTCGTGCCCAGACCATTGCTGCCAATAACGTGATGAATGCCTTGTTCATGGTACTGAGCGCTGCTGTGGCCGTTCTCTTGTTGAACGTTTTCGAGCTGACAATTCTTGAGCTGTTCCTGGTACTGTCAATCGGCAATGTGCTGGTGGCTATCTATGTATTCTCGCAGGTCCATGAGTTCATGCTCCGTTTTATGGTCTGGCTGCTGACGCATACTGTGTATCGTATTAATCACAAAGGCTTGGATAATATTCCCGAAGAAGGGGCAGCGGTATTGGTTTGTAATCATGTCAGCTATGTCGATGCATTGCTGATAGCCGGGGCCTCCCGCCGCCCGGTAAGGTTTGTGATGGATAAAGACATTGCCAATATGCCGGTGGTTAAGTATTTCTTCAAATGGATCAAGGCCATTCCTATCTGTGCTCAGGGGAAGTCACCCAAAATCTATCAACAGGCCTTTGACCGGATTAGTGAGGAGCTCACTGCTGGGGAAATAGTATGTATTTTCCCTGAAGGAAAGTTGACCAGAACTGGTGAGATGAATGAGTTTAAGAAAGGGATAGAGAAAATTATCAGCCGTAATCCGGTGCCGGTTGTTCCTTTAGGCTTGATTGGCGTATGGGGCTCGTTCTTTAGTCATGAAAAAGGGCGTGCGTTTACGACTTTGCCATCTCGTTTCTGGTCAAAAGTAGAGATTGTTGCCGGCAAGGCAGTCGAACCGGAGCAGGTGTCGGCGAAAGATCTTCAGGAGAAAGTACAGCAATTAATAGCCAGCTAAGAGCTCGAATCACATAGTCACTACTCGCTCAACCTGCTTTTCATAGGCAGGTTGGGCTTTATTGCAAGCAAAAAAGTATCACTATATGAGACTTCCGGTTCCATTTATTACTTCAAAAAAAAACTTTGATACAACTGTTGCATAATATATTGGACTTGATTAGATTTTTTACTCTAGATGGATTTTTACACAGCCCTTGAAGCACGGATAATAAATGGATTTTAAAATGGACTTTATAACTCACATAGCCCCTCCGGATACCTACTCCACTGCATTGATTGGACTCAAATCATAAAAGCTATTCAGGCTTGGTTTCTGATTCAAGTTAGATGAATGAACAGTTGATTCGTATCGTTATTAAATTTTGGCAACTAACTAGTTAGTTTTCTTGATTAGTTGTGAATTTAATAATAGTTGATATTTGGTAGTCATTAATCACTTAAATGTGTGGTTTAACGTGTTACCTTGAGCCTGATTTAATAGTTATTTTATGACCGTAGCAATAGTCAGGGTTTAAAAATTAGCCTATCAGCTAGTTTGATGGGTAGGGAATGCTATTGTTTTATATTAACTCATTAATTTAAAATGGAAATATTGAGGAGGATATTAGGCAACAAGATTATTAGGTCGTCAAGATATTGTAATTAGATTACTTCAGGCTCAGATCTTTATGCTGAGTTAATAAATAATAACGACAACCATCAATATCTTGAATTATATTTTTACAGGATAATAGTATGCAGAACACACACTCTTATTGTGTTCGGATAGCAGCGCTGGCTATTTCTTCACTGTTTTCTTTGTCATCAATGGCAGCAGAAAACCCAGAACAGATGACTGAAGGAATCAGTAAAAATAACACGGAAGTAGTTGGGTACAAGTTAGGTGGTAGCTTAAGCTTTGGCTATGATTCAAATATCTATGATAAAGACGATCACCGTTCGGTACGTAATTTATCATGGGATTTGTCACTCAACTCACCAATTAACAAGCAGTATAAAGTGTATTTTGTAACTGGCGCATACCGAGCACTCGAAGATGAAACAGGAGACTTTTGGAATGACTCTTTAATCAAATTAAAGCGTTATTCTATATATGACTTTGGAGAAAGCGGAACCATTGACCTATCAGGTCAACTGACTATTCCTACTTCAGAAGCCTCCCGGGATGATGATCTACAAACCGCTTTGCGTATTGATCTTCCGGTCGGTTTTAAAGTATGGGAAGCGGATATATCCGTTTCACCCAGAATAAGGAAAAACTTTCACCAATATAAAACTGCCGGAGGGCGTTCCCTGACAGAATGGATATATAGCTTATCCATGGCTGCTGATTATTCCCGAAACAAGTTTTCGACGGGAGTTTCGGCTTTGGCCGGAAATACCGTTAGTTATCAGGGGACCCGCCGTGACACTTTTGATTATGGAGCATCTGCCTATGTGGAATACCAGTTTACAGATGTTTTGTCCGGCTCGCTTAGCGCATCAACATCAGGGTTTTATACCGATGCCGAGCGAGGAAACCTGGGTGATCTCGAGTTATTTGACAGCGACAAGGCAATATTTGGCGCAAATATAAGTCTCTCGTTTTAAGGATGAAAAATGAGAAAGGAAAAACATATTTTATTTAGGAAGCTGGCGTTGGTGTCAGCTATAGCAACAGCATTGGTTGGTTGTGGTGCCGATGATCAGGCATACGATACACTGGCAAAGCCGGATAACCTAGTAAGTAAGACTCAGATTAAGACGGATCAAGTCTATCTGTATATGCCGTCAATGGCCAAAGCACCGGATTACGCTGTGAGTATGGCTCCGTTCACTCAGGGTAAGGAAAAGCTGGTGACCCTGAAGTTTGAGGGCGATGTTGACAGTAATGAAAGCGGTAGTCTGCAGGTGCGAATGATCAGCCCAGATATCATCAGCCAGGATGAAATCGATCAAAACAAACTCGGCCGCTGGACTGACGTTCAATCGAATCAGCGCCCGATTATGACGATTCCGGGGGATTTCGTTGATTATCAGTGTAGCGAGGATGACTACGGAGACTGTACCAACAAGGAAGAAGAGGTCGACAATAATGAAGTGTCATGGCAAGAGCGCCGTTTCTTTGTGCCCGATTTTTCCGAAGTCGAAGTACATGAAAAGAGCTGGGATGATGTCTTTACCTATTCCTCCGGTTGTTATACCAAATCCGGTGATTCTCGCCTGGCCAGGGATCCTGACTCAAACTGGAAAGGGTACGAAATTACCCAGGATGGTGTGATCAACTTTGAGATTGAGCAAGAGTACAGTATTGCCAATAATTTCAGCTGCCTTATCAATGCACTGGATCGTGCCTCATTTGATATCAGCAACCTGACGTTTACTGTCTCGCATTTCTACTCATTGGTACCGCTGGACATGGTGCGTTCGCCGTCACTCAGCTCAAATATGACAGATGCTTACGAGCCGATTGTCTACCAAAAGGGTGACGAGGACACCTTCGGTTTCTTTGCCAACGAACAGGGCAGGCCGGATGTTTCCTATGTGGGGGATCAGTTTGATCAGAAGTTTAATTATTTGCATCGGTTTAACCCCAAGCTGGAAACGATTGACTATCATCTGTCCAACAGCTTTGACCTGAACGAAAATACGCGCTTTTTCAAGCAAATCACCAAAGATGTGATCGCGAATATTAACCCACAGCTTGAACGTGTGGGTGTACCTCGAATCAATCTGATTGAGCCGTCTGGCAAACAGCCTGGAGACCTGCGCTACAACGTGATTAACCTGATAGACGAGCCATTAAAAAATGGCCTGGCAGGTTACGGTCCGTCTGCCGTGAACCCGTTGACTGGCGAGATTGTCCATGCCCACGTCAATCAGTACTCCGGCGTTTTACAGTCTATTTCTGATTGGCTGTGGGACAAGGCGGTTATTGACTATAACAAAGGCCGTGTCGGACAAGTTGCAGTAACAAAACAAAAACAGGCCGCATCGGCTGATCAAGATGTTGCTGCCAATACCACCAATGCCACCAACGCTAGCAACCAGACAGCTGAAGTGCTCGACGGACTGAATAACGCGGCAATGCCTATTGTCGGCGGCGAGTATGCGAAACAGCAGCTAGAGTCCGAGCCGATGGCTTACGAATCGATGATGCAAGCTTTGAAAGCATTCCAGGAGCAAAAAGGCCTGAATGCTGACTACCAACCATCAGTGAGTCAGTTGGCTGCTTTGGAAAGCCTTGAGAAGCGTTATTGGTCAGAAAATAATATGTATTCGGTCGATAATTTACGAGCCGGAGCGACATTTAAATCGCTACCGACGAAAGTTGGGGATCGGACTTTTGACTATAAGAATCCTGACATGTGGCGGGATGGCAAGGTTGGAGAGCCAGGGTATCTGAAAAAATGGCGTGAGCTACCGACAAGTGTTCGTGATGAGCTAGGTATCTTCATTGCCGGGGCGTACTATACCAAGACATTGGTACACGAGCTTGGCCATAACCTTGGTTTGCGTCATAACTTCAAAGGCAGTAATGATGAGCACAACTACTTCAGTCAAGATGAATTGGCCCAACACGGATTAAAAACCGTACCTGGCTATTCATCAATTATGGATTATAACCCTTCAATGCTGAATGCATTGCCTGTCTATGGTCCTTATGATTTGGCTGCATTGCGTTTTGGTTATTCACGTAAGCTGGAAACTAACCAGAAAGTGATTGCTCCTGACGGCAAAGGAAAAACTGCTGTTAAAGTGAGCTATTTCGATGTGTCGGATCTGGATAATAAACTTAGGGCGGAAACCTTCCGTGATAGCAGCAGACTGTCTTCTGATATCTATGACGGTGTTGTGAAGGCGGCCGAGCAGAAACTGGGTGACGGTGGCTCAGCAGATACCAAACTGAGAGAGTTCATGTTCTGTACCGATGGCAATGTGTCATTGAACGAAGACTGTAACCGACATGATGAAGGTCGAAACCGTGGTGAAATTGCAGCCTTCAAACTGGAAAGTTACGATGATCTCTATTATCAGCGAACTATTCGTGGTCTGAAAGCCAACTTTTCGGAAGAAACCATTGTTAAATATGCCAATGGCCGTATCAGTACCTTTATGGATTGGCGAAACAGTATCCATAACTTTGATCGCTGGAGAGATTTCGTTCAGGACAACTTTAAGGATGACTTGCTCCGGATCTACCTGTCGAAGGTAAACCCGCTGTGTACTGATCCGAAGGAAGATCAGACTGATTTCGTGCTCGATTTGTATTGTGGTTCGCCTAGAGCTGTTGATAGTGTCCGGGATAAATTTGTAAAGATCCTGGCGACCCCGGATCATACCTGTGAGCTGAAAGATGAAGCCACAGACCAATATAGCTATCGCAGCCTGGCTGAAATAATTGATGACTATAATTATCGTAATAATTTCGCTATCAACTATGTGCCGCAATCGTGTTTCGACCCTGCCGTGGTTAAAAGTCTGGCTGAGGGGGATAGCCCACGTCTGGTAACTGGTGAAGCTGGTAAATACCTGAACAGCGGTAGTGCACCACGACCTGCTCCGGTGAATAATTACTCCAATTACATCGACTATATTGGTCACTGGCCGGATCGGCTGGCTGCGGCAGCTGCGTTGGTGGAACGTATTGGTGAGCGTCGTACCACTGATCGATCAACGATGGCGCTGTTTGACTTGTTGGATGTCGAGGTGGTTAACGGTCAGCCGTTGATATCTAATCCAAAGGTAGCCGTGCTTGATACCATCATCAAAGGGGAAAAACACCTGAGTGTAAGCTTTAATGATGAAAAAGGTGTTTACCATCAGCCTCATGGTGATTTTGAACCATGGTCATGGTCGCAGAAGCTTGAGCGTATGCCATACTATGGCAGCTACTCAATCCGGGATTACTTTGGCCTGCCGAAGTATGAAGAAGTGTCACTGATTAAGGCTATCTTGACGGCTATGGTCAAACATTCGGCCGGAAATATGACAGATCAACGTGATGAGGTATTTGCTCGATCAATTACCATGCGCAGCGAACCAGGCTGGCAGGTTGATCCACTGACCTATGTTCGCAGTAATGGTAAAACTTATTATGCAGCGGCAGATAACACTTATGCTCAGGATATGATCAAATTTGTTCGTGATTTTGATGCCTTGTCTGCAGCAGAGAAAAGTGGCGCTGATTTGTCTGCTGTTCAGTTAAGCATGATTGCACTTGCTGACTACCAG
The DNA here is from genome assembly GCF_050336885.1 of Photobacterium kasasachensis. Lineage (NCBI taxonomy): Bacteria > Pseudomonadati > Pseudomonadota > Gammaproteobacteria > Vibrionales > Vibrionaceae > Photobacterium > Photobacterium kasasachensis. Next base: position 438,192 of record NZ_JAKJSH010000007.1, on the reverse strand, counting down.
GATGAAACCAAGAAGGCCTTGTTAGCTAAGCAATATGCTTATCAGAAACAAAGCCTGGAAAATCTGCCTGTCTATAATACGACTGCGACACTTGTGAGTGATTTGCTAAACCACTAATTGAGTGCTTTATCAAGTTTCGCAACATAAATGAAGGCCCCGGCTCTATATGCCGGGGCATTTTTTATCAAGATACGTTAGGGCTTGTTTTTGCTAGAATTTGCGCCGGGCATTTCGGTGTAACTTTTGCTGTTGAATATCAGGGATATCTTGGAACAAATATCTAATAATGAAAGTAAAATATAGATTTATCTATGGCGAGTGATTCTTATCTCAAATTTCATATGCACTGATATTTATACTTTTCCACGCAGTTGGTTCGAATAAAACAGAAAAGACAAAGGCTACTCATGTACTCCTTCATGAGAGGTATTGCTTTTGATTAATAATAACCAAGGAAAAGGAAACATTATGGCTATCAGGAAAAGATGGTTATCACTACTCATTACTTCATTATTAACTAGCTACTCAGTATTTGCAGAAGATAATAATACCAATGTTCAGTTTTCCCCAGATGGTGAAACAACACGCGGTTATAATGAACCGCTAAGAGAATACAGTGAATCGGAGACTATTATTGCTCCTATCACTATTCCTGCACCGACAGTATCAGAGCGTCGGCACCGGGATGTTGAATTATTCAATGACAGTGCGGGTTGCTCTGACTATCGTCAGTTTTCAGCACTTACTGGCGATGATCTGTTCAGGTTTATAGCCGATACATCTACAGAGTGTATTAGTGAATTGTATCGCCGCAATGACAGTGTTTCACTTGCTACATACCAAGCTGAAAATGTTATTGATATTGCCAGGCGTGCAGCCGTGATAGCCGCGGATTATAATTCATCCACTGGTGATGACCTTTATAATCTGTTTTATTATCTGCGGGGTGCGTTTTATATAGAGTACAACAATGAGCAGCTGAAATATCAAGACCAACGACCTCATCAAGCATTACTATCTTTACTTGAAACCTATCGAAATAACCCCTTTATATCTGAAGTGACCGATATTCAGGGTAATACAATGGCTGAGTACTTTACAGCTTGGGATAGCAGTAAAAACTACATCCAGAGTGTTACATCCATTACCCGGTATTTGAATGAGTTTAGCCCGGCACACCTCGCACAATGGTCACACCGTAGTGCGTTAACCAAGGCGCTAACGACGCTCTATCGCGGAAGTTGGGATGAAACCTATACGAAATCAGCCGAGCAACAAACAGCCTTGCGAGCAGCTTTACTTAAGGTTGCAACCTCAGAATATATTTACAATTCTGAGTACAGCTATGAGTCGACTGATGCGCTAAATGAATATGCCCGTTTTCTTGAATATCAGAAATACTGGGGGCTCTCGGATAGCCTGAAACAGGAAGTCAATCAGGGCATCGTCAGTTTCATGTCCCACTTCGAGCGCAACACCAAGGCGTGGGCTACTGCAGCCGGGGCATTGGAACGCTATAACCCGGGAGAGTGTGAAAAGTTCGGTATTTGCGGCTGGAAGGAAGATCTCAAAGATGCTGTGCTGAGTATCCATCATTCTTGTAGTGATACGATAAAGATTCGTGCCCAGAGCATGACGCAGTCCGAGCTTCAGCAATCTTGTGCGTTGCTGGCGGAGGAAGAAACGCTATTTCATCAGGTATTAAATACCAATAACCAGCCTGTGAATGATGACTATAATACCAACCTCGAAGTGAATATTTTCGATTCGACTGAAGATTATAAATCATTCGCCGGTACCATCTTTGGTATTAGTACTGATAACGGGGGCATGTACCTAGAAGGAGATCCTTCGGTTGAAGGAAATCAGGCTCGATTTATTGCTCACGAGGCAACGTGGCGAGACGACATTTTGGTCTGGAACCTACGCCACGAGTATATTCATTATCTCGACGGCCGATTTAACATGTATGGCCCGTTTAATTACTTCAGTATCGACAAGGACAAATCCGTTTGGTGGTCTGAAGGACTGGCTGAGTATATTTCTCATCAAAATCGCTATGACGAGGCGGTAGAGATTGGCCGTCAGCAGCGATACCGCTTTAGTGAAATACTGAATAACACCTATAACAGCGGTGACGAACGTGTTTATCGTTGGGGCTATCTGGCAGTTCGTTTCCTATTTGAAACGTCCCCAGAACTCGTTGAGCAATTAATGCAATATGCCCGTGCCGGTGATGTGCAAGGGTGGGTTAATTTCCTCAACACCTCGATTGGCACTTCCCTAGACTATCAATGGTATAACTGGTTGCAGGTGGTGCAAAGTGATGACTCTCCAATCGGTGGGCAGGGGCCAGCTCTAATACCTGATAGTTGTAAAGTCCAGGGACCATACGGTTATGGCCAGATTTATGATGGCAATACTGTCTGTATCAGTAGCGGTAAGGCATATTACTACTTTTATGTAGACGCAGATGTCAGCCGTATTGATATTAATACTGGCCACGGCGAGGGCAATGTTGACTTGTTCTATAGTTCGTCGAGCTGGGCTGAGAGCAACAACTACGTGTTGAGCTCAACCGAGCCGGGCAATGTGGAGTCACTTACTATCAATAACCCTGCAAGTGGCTGGCAATATGTGACAGCGCTAAGTAATCCGTCAAGCAACGGGGCCAGTCTAAAAATCGAGATGACAAAGTAACAGAAATGACTTGATGATAAAGGCCTTCCTCCATGACCTGGAGGAAGGCTTTTTTGTTGACTTAAGTCAGAGAATAACTGTTTTTACCGTACTGCTGCTGTTAACTGGAGTGAAGCTTTTCTATTATAGATGACGTGTCGTTAGTGCCATTAGCCATACTAGAAATTATGTGTTTAACAGCATGGTTTAATAGTGGATGAGCTCGTTCTTTGGATGAGAGTGCTAGTAATGAAACGAATATTGTCGCTTTTTATTTCAGTTGGACTTCTACTATTAGCGGTTATCGTAAATATTGATAGTTTAGTCTTTAATTCTAAAGTTGAGTTTGTCTTTGAGTACTTTAGTTTTATGGTAATCATCGCTATAGCAATTACAGGATTTACTTCATTTAAGTCTGAACCGTATGCGATTGGCGGTATGACGATGTTTATCTTGCAGGCTATATACCGTACCGTTGTTGAAATTGAGTCTGTTGATAGTGAATTTGAGAAGCTTCCTGAAAGTGTCCTGGTTTTACTTGATGATGGGGTATTGTTGTTAGGTATTTCTTTTATTGCCATTGGTATCAAGCGCGTTCTCGAACGTTATGAATTGTCTGAATGTATCGATGAGCTTACTTCGGCCTATAACCGTAAAGTGTTTAATCGAATTCGGTTACGAAAGTTCGACCTGATTTTTTTTGACTTGGATGCTTTTAAAGTACTGAATGACAGTAAAGGCCATAAATATGGTGATACGGTATTAATTAATTTCTGCCATACATTAAAAAAACATGTCAAAGCTAAGGAAGTGATAATCCGATTCGGAGGAGATGAGTTTATCGCGATACTACAAGTATCCAGGGCTCAACATTTTCTAAACAGAATAGAGCCCGATCTTGACTCAATGGGAATTCGTTATAGTTTTGGTATTGAGCATAATGCTGACAGAAGGCACTTACGAACAAGTATTAACAGGGCGGATGAAGCGTTGTATAAAATGAAAATGGCTAAGAAAAGACACACTTCTAATGCAAGTTTGTCCATCCGTCTGCAAAGTTAGAGCAGTATATGGCTTTGCGCATGGCTTATGGTAACCACAGATATCTCAAGTAAAATAGTTGCATATCATATTGTTATGAAAGTCTAGTAATTATTAGATTTGTTACTCTAATTTTGTGAGCCATCATTAGCTTTTATATAAATCGCATTTCAATGCAATCCAGTTTATATATTATGAGCTCGAAAACGATACTGTTCAGGTTCTGTACAGATTTGGTCGGATTCGGCTGTAGGTGAGAGCTGTGTAATGTATGGATGCTGAGAGTATCGTTTTTGACATGAAGACAGACAATGTCAGGCAAGGGAGAATGAAATGTTCTTAACAAAAACAGAATCGATGCTGCTCTATAAGGGTCAGCGCTTAATGAATGATTTCCCTTGATACTTTATTTCTACTTCCGGAGTAAATATGGCTTTTAAAACGAAACTCTCAGTACTTTGTATTGCAATATCGGCTTTAGCCGCAACAGGATGTAATGATAGCTCAACAAGTTCATCTACAGCCGGTGCGGGACAAACAGCACCTCAATTGAACAGCTATTCCTTTATTGATGAGCCAGTAAAAGGACTGTATTACAAGTCAGAAAACAACACAGGCTGTACAGATGAGAGCGGCACATACTCAGCAGTAGAAGGTGAGAGTGTTTCATTTTATCTCGGTAAATGTGATGAGAATAATAAAGCAACCTTGAGCGATGAGAACTTAATCCAGATTGGCTTTGTTCCTCAACCATCCAGCATCACAACGCCTTACGATCTAAAAGTGGGCAATATCAACAATAATGCTGATCCAATTACAATTGCGACCATTTTAAAATCATTTAACCGAAGTTCGGACGCGACTAGCCTTGATTTGACCGGGTTGAAATTTAATAACAACGGTGAAGATGTTACCAATGATCTTCAAACATTAATTAACGATCCGACTGTAGATTCTGCAGCTAGAGCCGCGGTACTGAAAAAAGAACTGCTTGATAAGGTTAAGCTTGCTAACCGTGATAGCAATATGAACTTTAAGCATGATGACTTTCTTGCGGAAGCCACCGTTCAGTCTGAACTTCAGTCAACACTTGAAAAGGTCAGTGTAAATACGGCTTTCTCTGCGAGTGATGTATCTGATAAGTATCTAATTCTTGCCGATGACCTTGTTCTTCATTTAGATCAGGCATTTAATCAGTCTACCCGAGATTACTACAGCGTTGAAGGCGAGGGCGAAGCATTTGCCAAGTCTGTTGATGAAAGTGGCTCGGTTCAGACGTGGGGAATTTTGAATAAACCATTTGGAACTGATGGTGATAAAGGTAAGGCGGGGCATTTATATTTAATGTTTGGACCTGCTGGTCGTACGAACAGTTTCACTCTGAATCCGGTTAACATTTCCGGTAATGAGTGGACAGTGCTTGTTAATGAATTTAGCAATCCTCCTACAGCCGACCTGAAAAAAATTGTTACTGGTGTGAAGCTAGATAGCTTATCAAAGCTAAATGGTAAGTATAAATCTAAGCTTTCTACTGAGTTTGATTACAAGTTTGAAATCACTGTTGATGATTCTACCCTGACGATTAAACAGCCAAATGGAAAGGGTGATAATGGTGTTGGGACAATTATCACAGATCAAACTATTAATACGGCGTCTGTTTCACTTGCGAAATCTTATGTCAAGTTGGATGGGGAAGTGTTGGACTTTACAATTATTCCGACTAAATCTGATGCGAGCGAAATTGTGCTGATGCATACCAATGTCGATAATGTAACTTCGCTTATTGGTTACTTAGTTAAAGAGTAATAGTTGTTAAACTGATACTGTTAGCCTCTATGTGCTTAATAAAAATCGGCCTTCATCTGAAGGCCGATTTTATTGGTTTTCTATAAAACGACTGGCTGCTGATGCAGTTAAGCCATTTTTTGTTCTGGCTTCCAGCGGGCCAGATCTGCAGGTAGCCGGATACCTTGTGAAGCCAGTAGGTTAATACGTGCCAGATAGGCGGCGCCATGCATCAGGTGCTTGGCAAGATCAACGGCGCGGCGATCCTGATAGTTATCCAAGTAGCTGCCTTTTGCCCATGCATTGAAGGCGCCAAGTGCCGGGCCTGCCCAGATTTGATAGTCCATCTCACGGCCTGCTTCGCCAGTGTTAGACCAGCGGCTTGAAAGGCCAAGATACCAACGGAAGATCAGAGCCATCTTACGCTTGGGATTATCTTGTGCACGCTCAATTTGTTTCGGATCACGCTCGTTAAAGTGTGCCACGGTACCGGCCCAGATTTCGTCAAGTGTTGAACGAAATACTTGTGTCTCGAGCTTGTGGCGCTCATCGGCCGGGATCGCTTCTATTGAATCGTAGCGGGTGTAGATCTCATACAGTTTGTTGGCACGCATCGGGAACAGAGTGCCGCGTTTGACTACCTGCAGTTTGACGCCCATTTCGAACATATCGGCGGCGGGTGCCATAGTGACATCGGCCATCTCAGCTGTTGCCAGCAGTTTACGAGTATGCTCACTCGCGCCTGCCTCGATACAGGCCTGGTTGATTGAGCCGGTGACGATATAGGCCGCTCCCATGTTGAACGCCGCCAGTGCGGCATCGGGGGTACCGATACCACCACCAGAACCAACACGCAGCGGAGTCTTGAACTGGTATTTCGCCTGGATCTCTTCTTTGAGTGCCAGAATTGTCGGCAGTAGCGTTACCAGCGGACGATTATCGGTATGACCGCCAGAGTCGGCCTCCGCGGTAATATCATCAGCCATCGGAACGAGCTGAGCCAGCTCCATTTGTTCGGCTGTAATACGGCCTTCATCAACCAGTTTCTGCAGGATTTTGGCCGGTGCCGGTTCCATAAACTTGCGGGCAACTTCAGTCCGGCTGACTTTTGCTATTACCTTATTGGCAATTTGGATTTCGCCTTGAGCATCGCGGCTAAGGCCTGCTGCACGGTATTGAACAATTTGTGGTGTTAGCCCCAAGAATGCCGATGCTTCAACAGTGCGCACCCCATGCTTGAGGAACAGCTCGACACTGCCACGCTCCAGTGCCGGTTCGCTCGGGCTGTGGATCAGGTTAAAGGCATAAGGGCCGTTTGGCAGGGCTGCCTGAATACGGTGAATAGCTTGTTCGACACGTGACGGGATCAGTCCTGCAGCACCAAAGGAGCACAGAATACCAGCCTGGCCCAGTGCGATAACCAGTTCTTCCGAAGAGATACCGTTCGCCATTGCACCAGCGTAATAGGCGTATTTCACGCCATGCACGCGACGGAAATCGCTGTCACCCAGGCTTTGCGTACCGAGAGCTGGTGCAAAGGCACTGACCGGGTGACTCGTATTGGCACTGGCACATTCGCCAGAGGTCAGCTCGGCTTGCTGGCTGATCCCCAGGCCCTTTTCTGGGTGATTGATCACGTAGCACCCGAAGCTCAAGTCTTTAAGGGCTTGTGCCATTGCATTGGTATCGAAGTGGGTAGCATTTTCATCAACTTGCCATGGCCACGGAGATAGCTTTTCGTTATTCATGGTTGTTTGTGTTGTCATAGTATTCGTTCCTAACTCAAGCTTCTTCAATACAGATGGCAATGTCTTTGACTTCGTAAATTCGCAGGCCGTCTTTGCTCAGGTTGGCATCACCAATGATGATGCGTTTACCGTCTTCGTCTTTAATCGCAGTGATGTGGACATCCAGTGACATTTGCTTGTTCAGCGGGTTGATTTGGCCACGGTATTTCCATTTCACTTCAGATTGGATCTGGCCGAACTTCGGCGAACGGAAACCGGCCCCTAAATCTTTGTTCAGGGCGTAAGTTTGCATCAGTTCGATAATTGCTTCTACACCCAGAGAGCCCGGCATGACAGGATCTTGGTGGAAATGGAACTGGAAGAACCAATCGCTTGGATCAATCGTTCGCTCTGCATACAGGTAACCTAAGCCTGATTTACCACCATCACTGGTTATTTCAACTTTATCGATGAAATTCAGTCGTCCGCCAGCCAGCTGGTAATGTGGACGTGTTTCGCCTGTTGCTGACAGCGGGGCATTGAAGTAGCGGCTTTGCTTATCAAGCAGGTCGATAGTGACATCAGGCGTGCGATTATTTTCGATGTGCCAAGGTTGTGTCACTTTACCATTATCCAGTCCCAGCTGATCTTTCAGTGCTTCACCTTTGAAGTAACCAAATACCGCGGTACCTTCATAGAAAGGTACGCCGTCAGTACTTAGCTCGAAGCTGAAGCTTTGCACGATGTTGGTACCCATCATAACGGTTGAAAGCAGACGGGAATCATTAACAATCGTTTTGCCGCGCAGGTCAACATTGCGCAGCATCTTGCCGCTGCCATCAAGGTTACGGAAAAACAGCTCTTGGCCAGGGAAGCCCAGGGTAGTGCCCATATAGCCTGAAATAAAGCCATTTGGCTGAAGCGAAATTTCCATTAATACCGAATAAGGCATGAGGGCGCTGTGGCTGTTTTCGTTGAAGTACCAGGCATTTTCCGGCACTTCATATTCAGCAATACATGACGACGGTGTTTTAAAGTCGCCACGGGTGCCGTTGACTTCGATGACACGGGTGGTCAGCTGTAGGTCACCACACGGGGTACGTGGCGGGATCATGCCGCGATAGATAGTGAAGTCGGGGCCGAAACATTTCTCGATATCACCGGTTGCAAACTCAAACATATGGTACGGCGTGAACGGTACTGTGTCTGGTGTGCGGTTCGGGTAGTCGGGTGTTATTGGTGCTTCAACGTGCTGTAGCGGAATAACGCCTTTGTTCGGTGCCGTATTCAAATCGGGAATTTGCGCCATCAGCGGTGCATTGGCAGAGGCTGGCTGGTTTATTGCTTGTGCTGCCGTCTGTACTGCTTTCACTTCAGCAACAACATTTTCAGCAATATGGTCTTCAGCAATATAGCCTTCAGCAATATAGTCTGATGAACCGATATAGCGAGTACATTCGGCTTCTTCTTTGATCATCACGCCCAAGTTCTGGAAGTCGACCACAACTTTGCCATCGAGCAGAATATCGATATTGGCTTTTGCATAAGGACGAGGGCTCAGGCCAATTTCCGTGACTTCCATCCGGTAAGTCAGCATGGCCGATTGCGGCAGTACCTGACCGCGGCAGCGAACTTTTTGCGGTGCGCTTTCAAGAGGCTGGAAGCGACCACTCTGGACCTGAGTATGCATACCCAAATACATCATAAAGAACTGCAGCAACTGGCCACAGCCCTCAGCCATCAATGAGCCGGCCATGACGGAGTCATCTTTAAAGTGGCAAGGGAAATACCAGTGCTCAGGTTCAAGCTGTTTGTGGCCTTCGACCAAGCCGAGTCCCCATGCACCGCCATGCGGATCAACGTGGCTGACTTGTTCAATCATCATGAATTTTTCTGAGCTGAAACACAGCGATGGCTGAACCCGGTCAGAAATATGACTGTCACCAAAACAACCGGCAATATTGGCATTCAACAGGTTATGCAAGGTGTGATAGTCGAACTGGGTCTTCTGGCAGTGCAGGATTGGGTTAAAACGCTGCTTAACTGCCAGGTTACGTGCTTTGAGTTCTTCTTCGGTACGGATAACCCCTTTGCCGTCTGCCAGCTCTTCATCGGTGAAGAAGCCTGCGCAGCCGTTATCCATCTTCAGGATCATCTTGTCGCCGACGAAACATTCGTAGGAGAAGAAGAACAGCAGGGTATCGCCGTTACGGGCAAAGTTGTTGATGGAGATATCGTATCGCAGGGTATCGCCACCACGCGGCAGGTCGCCGAGGAAGGTGAGGGTACAATCTAGCAGACGATAAACCCGCTCGCCCTTGTTTTCGAAATCGATGCCGAGGTAGCTAATGAGCATTAGGTCACACTGACCAGACTCTACGGCTACCGCCCAAGGGATCTGACCGTCGACCAAGTAAGGGGCATCTACAGGAATGTCGTATTCCGTGGTCATGGTGCTTGGCTTGAATTCCAGCATTTGGGCATCAAGTTTAGTCACTCGCGATACCAGCAGATAGTCGGTGGTCGGTAATCTTACCCGGCGTGAATAGTTGTCGATAATCGCGTAATCAGGACCAAATACATTAGCGATGTCACCTTCGGCATATTCTACCAAGTCTTCATAGTCCCAAATGCAGGGCTTACGGATTGGTTTTGCGATAGCCGTTTCTGCTGGTGCAGCCATTACGTTTTGTGCTGGTGAAAACTGCTCTGAAACTGCGTCAGGCTGGTGATTAAATATCTGGCCCGTGCCCGCATTCATTTGCGCGGTAACTTCGTTAAGCTGCGCCTTCAACAGAGCGTCAGCCATTTTCAACCCTTGCTCGCGATTTTGCAGGAAGGCTTGATGGATCTGCTGTGCCAGCTGTTGATTTTCGACAAATGAAGCGCTCTGTAATGAGCTTGAATCACTCTGTTTATTAGCGGATAAGACGTTGGTCATATTGCTCTGAATACCTGTGATCGGAGTCTGGCTTGGCGTTGCCAGAGTCGGGGATACTGATGGTGCTGCCGCGATGGACTTGGCTAAGTTCGCCTCAGCCTTAGTGTTAGCTACGGCTTGTACACGCGGTTTCGCGTTAGCGACTTTTTGCTTGATCTGCTGAAGTTCAGAAAGATCTGCTGTCACAATATGCTGGTAGATATCACGCCCGCCTAGGGTAACTTGTTTGATTAGCTGGCGTGGTGAGTCGGCGGGCAATTCACTGTCAAGGCGTGCAGTCAGGGATTGTGTTTCTGTACTCGTTTGCGTAACGAGAAGCTGCGAACACTGGCCTTCACTGATATTCGCGACGATGGCCGCTTTCGCCTCGGCGTGGGAAGCCGTGTGGTTTAGGCTCAATAGTCCGTGGAGGATACTCGCCATACCGGATGCTGCAAAACAGTGACCCATGCGACGGCTGGCCTGAGTTTGCGTTGCTCGAGACAGTGGGAAAGCCGTAATATCAGTGCTTTCTGGCGCTTGGTTAAGCTCCAGCAAGCTAATATTGTCCGCAGCTATACCGGTTTCAGTCAGAAGACGGTTGGTAACCGACTGGCTCTGGTCGACGGAGCTAAAACCGAGCGCATTGACTGTGCCATAGCTGTGGCTAACGGCTACTTCTTGGTCATCGACAAGAACAATTGCCCCGGCCCCTTCACCGACTTGCCAACCACTGTCTTGTGTCGTCGAGGCGACGGGAGTAATGCTGTTTTTGAGAATCACCTGCTCGGCACTGCCGCTGAGATCGACGGCGGCGATGACGACGGCATCTAAAGATTCTTGTGCCATCAGGTTCTGGGCGACATCAATACAGCGGGCAACAGACTGCTCTGCCGCAGAAATGGTAAATGCCGGGCCATTGAAATCCCACAGCGAGGCAATACGCGACGCCATGATATTGCCGATAAAGCTGGTGTACTGGTTGAGCTTGGCGGCATCCAATACACTGTCCATGGCGATAGCTTCAAGCGACTGATATTCGCTGTCAGTCAGGGTGATCCCCATGTTGTCCAGGCTATCGGCAAGCTGGGTATGTAGGTTAACGCGACCGCGGAACTGGTGCATTTCCAGCTCGGTTTCCATTGCCACCAGAACGGCAACCTTTTGTCCTGCTGCAAGCTTGGCATCCCGAATCGCTTCGTCAGCAACTTTCATGAGTAGCAGTTGCTGGGAGATCAGACGATCATCTTCGTTCGGCGGTACTTTGAAGCGCAAGAAATCCAGCTCAAACTGATCTATGTAGGCACCGTGCGGAACGGTGTGCAAACCGAATTGGCTTAATAGCTCAGGGTGCTGATCCAGCCCTTTCCAGCGCTTCTTCGGTAGAGCGACAAAGGCATCTGCCCCCGTTTCGATGGCATGGATCAATGCATTAATGGTTTTCAATGAACCGAAGTGCGAGGCTAACCCTGTGATCTTCAGTGGTGCGGCTACCGCAGGCTTCAGTTTATTAATCGAAGCGGCAGGTGTCGAAACGGCTTGTTCTGAGCGAGAAGAATAGGCTTCCAGCAGCAGGTGTGCGTTACAGCCACCAAAACCAAACACCGAAACACCCGCACGTCGCTCGGGATTTCCGGCTTTGTCAGGCCATGGTTGAACCTGGGTCGGCAATGTATGCGAACCGAACAACCCATCAGGTGAAGACAGCGGGGTCGATAGATTAATGCTTGGAGGAAGTACACCTTCTTTCATGGCGAAGATCATTTTCATGATCCCGGGCATACCCGCTGCCGTAAGCAAGTGACCAAGGTTGGATTTTGCCGAGCCGATAAGCGGTGCCTGAGTACCATTTAGCTTATCGGCAAAGAAGCGCTCCATGGATGTCATTTCGACTTTATCACCCAGCGGTGTACCGGTGGCGTGACACTCAATCACCTCGATGCTCTCTGGTGCCAGATCGCTAGCGTTATAGGCGCGCTCGAATGCCTGAACCTGTCCTTTGCTGTTCGGGCTAAGGACAAACTGGCCACGTCCGTCATTGGACAGGCCGATCCCGCTGACGACGGCATAGATATGGTCGCCGTCGCGCTCTGCATCTTCGAGCCGTTTCAGTACCAGTACGCCAGCCCCTTCGCCGGCAAACAGGCCTTTGCTGTTGCTATCGAACGGTACCGAGACGCCGTGATCCGGATAGGCGTGGAAGATTGAGAAGCCCATGTTGATGAAGAACGGGTCGGCACCGGAAACGGCACCTGCCAGCATCATATCGGCCTTGCCGGTATTGAGGTAGTCACAGGCCAGTTTTAGCGAGTAGACCGAACTGGCACAGGCTGCATCGAGGCTTAACTGTGCACTACCCAGGCCGAGTGCGTCTGCAACTAGCTTGGAAGCATTATGTGCTGCAGCACCGTTGGCCGGATTAGAGTCTCGTGTCACGGTATTGGATGGGCTGAGCGAAAAGTGCTCGTTCGCCAGTTTTTCCTGCAGTGCTTTCTCTACCGCAGAGTGATATAGCGGTAGGAATAAATCATTGGAGCGCGTCGTCGGGAATGACAATGCGCCCATGATCACGCCAGTCCGTTCTAATACTGAGGCATTTAACGGGATCCCGGCATCTGCCAGCGCTTTGCGGCTGGTATCGAGCGCCCAGAGAAAACTGTCGTCAAGGCCTTCGAACTTCTCGGCAGATAAGCGGTATCCGCTGGCATCGAAGGTGAAGTTCTGGATGTAACCGCCTTTATCACAGTAAAAACGGTCGGACTCTCCCTGTTGGCCCTGATAACTGTCGGGATTGGCGCCGAGTTTTTCAGCGCTCAATGTACTGCGAGAGTCTTTCTTGTCCAGCAGGTTTTGCCAAAATGCTTTTGGCGTATCCGCATCGGGATACTGGTTAGCTAAACCAACAATGGCAATTTTCTTGCTGGTGCTATGCGCGTTGGTTGTGTTGTGTTGAGAACTCAAACTGGCTCTCCTTGTATTTTGTTCGCCGACAAAGAATCATTTTCTTCCGACGAGGCATTCATTTGCTGCTGTTCAAGCCCTAGTAACAAAGGCTCCAGCGACAGTGGGATTTGGTGTGTGATGAGCTGAGCCAGACATTTGAGCAGGGTGAGAATATCTTCCCCACCTTTGGCATTTGCCGCGATGGTGCAACTTTCGGTTGTCACTTCATCGGCACGGTTGATCTTGTCGATGAGCGTGCAGGTTTGTCTGTCAGCACCCACTTCGATAAATAGTCGGGCTCCCTGCTCACGAGCGCTGCGGATCAGCGCCGTAAAATCCAAGGTCGAGCAGAAAGTATCGGCGATGGAGTCTGCGATACTCTGGCTATCAATCTGAACCGGCTTATTAGGGTTACCTGTCTTACTTTGATTCTTGGGCAAGAGACCGGCTGCACTGATAAAGCGAATATGCTCTGGCAGCTGATCACAAAGTGGCTGACAGTAAAACTCAGTGACCTGCTGGTGCTGGCTCATTGCAGGTGGTGTGTGCATTGCGGTAACCCGGTTCGCTGTAATTCCGCGCTTGCCTAGCTTTTTGAGCAGGGCGCGGCAGTCACTCTCACAGCCGGCTAATACACAGGTATCACCTTGAATAATGGCCAGGTAAGCATGCGGAAATTCAGGCAGCAGAGCTTGAATGGCTCCCGGCTCACTACGAACGACAAAGCTATTCCAGGTGATCGAATCGTTGTCACCTAACTGCCACGCTTCACGAACAGCAGTGAGCTTACCGGAGATCGCCGTGGTGAAGATCGGGCTGGTCTGGGTCATCTCGATCAGGGCATGCGGGTTTTTCCATACGCCCAAGCTGGCCCACATTGATGCTTCACCCTTGGAGTAGCCGAGGGCAAAATCAGGCTTCACCGCAAACTCTTCACATAGCAGCTGTGTTAGCAGGTAGCTGCTACCGACACCGGCAATGGCAAGTTCGCCCAACGTCATGTCAGCAGGATCTGCGCCGTATGTTTTCTCGGCCTGCAGCATTTCTTTGAGATTGCCTTCACGCTCAAGACGAGCATAAAGTGCCGGGAAATAGCGATGTAATTCGCGGAACATGCCCGGATATACCGTTCCGACACCGGGGTAAACAAATGCGACACCGCCACGGCTGTTTGGTGATGGCGAGAAACAGCTGCCAGCCGGTGTCTTGTAGTGGCTGTGCTCGGCCATCACCTTGGGAAGGGCACTGCGGAGGGCAGAGATTTCCTGCTGCATGGCAGCCACGGAAGCCCCCTGAAGCACAATGACCTGTTGTGATTGCGGATTCGTTGAATCAGGCTTACTGGCCGTCTCGGCCAGGTAGTGTCTGATGTTTTCGCTCATCAGACGGAGCAGGGCATCTGGTTCACAGTTACTATCAGTCAGACGGTTCAGGTTCTGGCCGAGCTGCTCCAGCTTTGCCTGTAGCTCGGCTTCATTCAGCCCGGAGACGATAAACAGCAGTCGAGCAGAGTTTAACAGTGAGCGAGGCGCTTGCAGGCCTGTCGCCTGAGTCAATACGACACTGCTTTGCTGACTGAACGTAAGGCTGGCGACTCGTGCTTTGTGCGGCTCGGTAAACCAGTAATGGTCTGAAAGCGAACGCCCGGCAATATCTTCAACCAATTGCCAGAACGCCGCGAACTTCTGAGCGGCTGTCAGCGTGTCAAAATCTTGCTGGTGAGTGATATCTCCGGCTGGACGGCGCGACTGGGCAATAGCTTGCTCGAGAGTATCAGCGAAACCTGAAAGATAAGCATGAGGGTGAATTTTGTTCTGGGCCGCAGTTAACCCTGCCAGCATCAGGACTGTTGGCTGCGAATTCCTCTGCTCGGTATTTGCGATGAGTCGAACGAGCTTACCCTGATTGACGGCCTCAACGGCAGCTTGTAGCGCTTGTTCAAAAGCACTTTTCTCCACAATCGTGGTTTCCGAAAAGTCAGAAATCGAGATTGTCTCAGCGGCTGGGAGCGAAGGAAAACAATCGGTAGAAAGCCCAGCTGCATTAGCTGGCCGGGCTAAAAGAGCGATGCGCAACGGCATCGCTTTATTAGAAGAGTCAGTCACTATGACAGAAGCTCCTTTTCTGGCTCGGACTTCACCAAGAATGCCTCGTTGAGGTCCTTGCTGATCGTCACTTTGGCACCTTTCATGATGGCACTCAGCCGACCATCCTGATGGTAGAGCGCGATGTTGGCTTGTAGAGAGCGGGAGGTGGTTTTAATGACCTCTAGTTCTAGCCAGCCTTTGTCGCCTGCCTGCATCGGTTGGTAAGAAACAAACTCACCAATCGCAGATGGCAGACTCGCTGCGCCGTATTTTAACCTTGCCCAAACCAGCATTGCCTGAAGCAGGTAGTCTTCCGCGAACGGCTGGCACCCACCGGTATGCAGGGTGGCGACAAACGATCCGCAGTCGGTATCGGCAACCGCCGGTAGCTGACACGTTGCCAGCAAACCTGATTCATCGAATTGCTCGATAGCCTGGATACCTTGCAATCTCGGGCCATGGAACAGGGTTCCGTTGCTGTATAGCGCTTCAGAAGTTGTCACCGGTTCGCTTGCACTCGCTGCAAAGGTTTTTCCTTGCGGTTGCTCTTCCGGGTCAGTGACTGTTTTTGTAACCAGCATCGCCTGATATTGAGGTCGGCCCTGGCAGCTGATCAAGGCTTTGATTTGACCATATGCCTTAGTACCCGGCTTTGCTTCCGGTGTCAGGGTCAATGTCAGGGTCTGCACATCGTCCGTTTCAAATATCACGCCTTTAAGCAGTTTGTAGTTGCGAACAGTGACGTTCGCACCTAACAGTTTTTCTGCTGTTTCGCGCATCCACTGGATGGCACACACTGTCGGTAACACAGGGTTACCGGCAATGCAGTGATCCTTGATGAAAGGCATTGCTTTCGGGTCAAGGTCGCGAGTTACAGTGATGTTTGTTGTCAGCGGACTCTTTGCTACCAGCACAGACTCCGCATCAGGCTTTTTTACAGCGTCTTCCTTGCTTTCAGCGCCTTGCATGCTTGAACCGATAAGCAGCTGAATACCAGTTTCGCTCAGAAGCTGAGTGCTGAATAGTTCGGCACCAGCTTGCAGAGGGATCACGTATACCCCGCGGTCGGTGAACATTTTCTTCAGCGCAGGATTAACCATACCGCCATCCCAAGGCCCCCAGTTGAAGCTCATGACTTTCGCTTCCGGATGACGAGCTGAGAATTGCAGCGCAGCCTTGTTCAGGATTTCGTTGGACATCGCGTAATCGCTCTGACCCGTGTTACCGTAGAAACCTGCTGCAGACGAGAACATCGCAACCAGTTTCAGTTTGCTGCAATCTAGCGCGCTTAATACCGCCTCCAGACCACCGACTTTGGTGCCATAAACAAGGTTTAGTTCATCCAGGGTTTTGTCTTGGATGTGTCTGTCTGCCAGTACACCTGCTCCATGGATTAGGCCGGTGATATCACCGCCCAGAGACAGGCTTGCTAATGTTTTGCCAACATACTCACTGTTGGATACATCCAGGCTGAGGTATTCAGCACTTGCCCCTACGTTGGCAAATGCGGCCAGTGCAGCATTGATCTCAAGGCTGCTTAATACCGGTTTTAACAGGGCATCGACTTTCTTCGGTGTCGGTTTGTCGCCGGATGCTTGAAGATGGGCAATTGCCGCAGGTTTTAGCTCATTTTCTTGCTTGCCCTGTGCCCACGTTGGCAACTCGCTGGCCGAAGCATGCTTACTGCGCCCGGCTAAAATGAAGTGCGATTTGCACTGTTTTGCCAGAGTTAGCGCACATTCGAAAGTAACACCTTTAGCACCGCCAGTAACCAGGACTTTGTCTGTACTGGTTAGTTTTGCTGCTGTGTTCTTTGTTATCGCTGCTCCTGCCTCTACTGCCGTTAAGGTTGCTCGACCCGATTCTCCGTTATTGGGTTCATAAAAGCCGATTTCGACTGTTTGAGTATCAATATCAAATAGTTCAGCAGTGATGGCTTCTGCAAGGTGACGCGCATCAACAGCAGGAGCAATATCTAAAGCTCGACAGAACACGTTCGGCCACTCGTGGCTTAATGTTTTTGTCAGGCCAGACAATGCTGCCTGGTTCAGTTCTGCCTTGGCTAGCTGCTCAGCATCATGGTAGCCAAAACCACCATCGATGCGGCTTGCAGTAAAGAAGCAGTGACGGCCTGATGTTGACGAACTGTTCAACTGAGTATGAAGCAATTTGGCAAACAAGAACGCGACTGAAATGCTGTGTTTTGCATCGCCGTTCAAGGCAATTTCTGAGCTGTCGGTTTGAGCTTCTGCTGTAACCGGCTGAAGGTGAATGAATCCACCAATTGCTTTGTGTTTGCTTTCAATTTCTGCGATGACGGCTTTTACGCCGGCTTCATCAACACTGGCTAACGGGTAGCTGGCAATTTCGCTATTCAGTGGTGAAGCGGCAGATAGAGGACTACGTACTACGGCGACTTGAAGGCCATGAGCACTGAGCTTTTCTGCCAGAACGCCAGCATTGTGACCGTCATCGGTGATCACGATACATGCGTCTTTGGAAAAACAGTCTGTTAGTTTATCTACCGCTGGTAACTTTTTTAGCGCCACCTCATTGTGAGGTGGAAGCTCTACGTTTGCCGCTTCAGTTCCTGTTTCAACAATGGCTTCAACCACCGGGGCGGATGTTGCGGCTGCAGTACCTGATAGCTTGCTTTGCATATAGGTAACGATCTCGCCCAGTGTCCGGCACTCTGCCAAATCTTCAGGGTTAAGCTCCGGCAGTGTCGGCAGCTGGTCTTGAACCGTACCTAAGATTTCTACACGCTTGATGGAATCGATGCCTAGGTCAGCTTCCATGTCCATTGCCAAGTCGAGCATTTCTGCCGGGTAGCCGGTTTTGTCTGCAACAACATCGAGCATGGTGCTTTGCACATGTGCTGCATCCAGGCCGTTTGCTGAACCTGTTGCTGTATTTGGTGTTGCAATTGGAGCTGCAACTGACGCTGGCGTTTCTACCGTTGCTGTTGTCGATACAGGCGCTGCCGACAGTTTGCTGTTCATGTAGTCAACGATTTCGCCCAGTGTGCGACACTCGGCCAGATCTTCAGGGTTCAGCTCCGGAAGAGCTGGTAGCTGGTCTTGAACGGTACCCAGGATCTCAACCCGTTTGATGGAATCGATGCCGAGATCGGCTTCCATGTCCATCGCCAAATCGAGCATCTCTGATGGGTAGCCAGTTTTGTCTGCAACAACGTCTAGCATGGTGCTCTGAATCTGGGCTGCATCCAGACCGCTTGCAGCAGGTGCTGATACAGGTGCAGTTGCTGTAGCCGAGACTGTTGACACAGACGCTGCAGATACTGCCACTGCAGGTAGCTTGCTGTTCATGTAGTCAACGATTTCGCCAAGCGTACGGCACTCAGCTAGATCTTCCGGGTTTAGCTCAGGAAGCGTTGGCAGTTGATCTTGAACGGTACCTAAGATCTCAACACGCTTGATGGAATCGATGCCGAGATCGGCTTCCATATCCATCGCTAGGTCAAGCATCTCGGTTGGGTAGCCAGTCTTGTCTGCGACAACCTCTAGCATGGTGCTCTGAACTTGAGCCGCATCCAGGCCACTTGGTGCAGCTGCTGTTACTGGTGTTGTTACAGGTGCAATGGCCGTTGCTGGTACAGAAGCCGGTAGCTTGCTGTTCATGTAGGTGACGATTTCACCTAGGGTACGGCATTCGGCCAGATCTTCCGGGTTTAGCTCAGGCAGAGTAGGCAGCTGATCTTGAACTGTACCTAGGATCTCAACGCGTTTGATGGAATCGATACCCAGGTCGGCCTCCATATCCATCTCTAGATCCAGCATTTCGGTCGGGTAACCAGTCTTGTCTGCGACAACCTCCAGCATGGTGGTTTGAACTTGCGTTGCATCAAGGCCATTTGATGCTGGCGAGGCTGCTGGTGTTGGTTGAGCTGCAGAAGAGACCGCTGGTGCCGATACAGCGCCCGTCGGAAACTTGCTGTTCATGTAGGTGACAATTTCGCGCAGTGTCCGACACTCAGCCAAATCTTCAGGGTTCAGTTCCGGCAGGCTAGGAAGCTGCTCTTGTACCGTGCCCAGGATCTCAACACGCTTGATGGAATCGATGCCCAGATCTGCTTCCATATCCATATCAAGATCGAGCATTTCTGTTGGATAACCGGTTTTTTCTGCCACGACGTCCAGCATGACGTTTTCAGCATTGGCAGTTTGTCCAGTTGCTGCAGCTTCAGATACAGGCTGAGCTGTGGCTTGAACTGGAGCAGGTGCAGGCGCTACCGGTTGTGATGGTGTCGCTGCTTGCACAGGTTGTTGAACGGGTGCGATGGCCTGTACTGGCTCTGGTGCAGTTGCCGGAACTGGAGTAGCTGCGACAGTTTGTGGTGCCTGAGTAACAGGTGCCGCAGGGGTAGTTGGAGCGTGCTGTACCGGCGTTGAAACAGGTCTTGAAACAGGCGCTGATACAGGAGCTATGGCCGTTGGCGCAGCAGCTGGCTGTGACGTAGGCTGTGAAGATAGCAATCCTAGCGCAGAGTTATTGCTCTTTGCCTGAAGCTCAAGGTAATGCGCGTGGGCTTTTAGTGTTTCAGCTTGATGCTGGTGGAACATTTCCATTGAGCGCTGCAGGCTCTCTGGGATAGTCATACCAGAAGCAGCCATCTTCGCCTGTTCTGTCATCAAGGCTGTGAAGGTATCACCATATTGCTGCGGAATAGCCAAAAATTGCTGGTGAAGTTCAGCGGCCTGCTGTTGTGCTGCAAAGAATGCATGCAATGATGCATCGCCAACGGCAAGCGGTGATGCTGCCTGGTTGACTTGCTGTGCCGGTGCTGGCGTTTGTACAGGTGCTGTTGCAGAAGCTTCAACGGGTTGCGCTGCGGCAACCGGTACTTCGCGGATTTCGGTTTTAATCACTTCTTTTTCCACAATTTTCTCAACGACTTTTTCGACAATTTCAGTTTCAGGACTTACCGTTCCTGTAGCCAATGACTTGGCCATTTTGGTTCGGGTTGCAACACTGATGTAATTGGTCGCATTGAGTTTGATATTCATTGGTGATGTTGCGCTTGGCTGGGCGATGTCGGCCTGATACGGGTCGATATTGTCTAGCGTAATACCCGCAACAGCGAGCTGAACGGCGGCTAGGCGGAGTTGCTGATCACTATCACCTTTCGGGTTCGGGTTGATGCTAATCGTACAAAGCTCTGTTGCCTGCTCGCCCGAGATTTTCTCAGCGAGGGTTTTCTCAACCAGCTTCTGCAAAATATTCTTCGGGCCAAACTCGATAAAGACCCGGGCACCGGCATCGTACATCGCTTCAACCTGAGTGCTGAAACGCACAGACTGCAGCATGTGCTGCTTGAATGCCTTCTTGATAGCTTTACCGTCACTCTTATACAGCTCGCCGGTTGCATTGGAATAAAGCGGCAGAGCCGGGGCACTGAATGTCGCTTTATCAATGGCGGCAGCAAATGGTTTCTGCGCGTGGGCAACCAATGGGGTGTGGAAGGCTCCGGACACCGGTAGAGGGATGGCCTTGAAGCCTTGCTCTGTCAGCGCTTTTGCGGCCAGTTGAGCTTTGTCTGTCGGACCTGCAATGACCAGCTGTGTCGGTGCATTGTAGTTGGCGATGCTTACACCATCGAACTCGCCGATGCAGGTTTCGACGGCGGCTAGCTGATCTGCCTCGAGAATCACGGCATACATGGTACCGCTATCCCCTTCGGCAGGTTTGGCAGCCATGGCATTGCCACGCTGGAACGCTAGCTGGTAGTAATCTTCCTGGGAAATAACACCTGATGCGCATAGTGCGCTGAGCTCACCAAAGCTGTGGCCTGCGACCATGTCGGCTTTGAAACCAGCCTGGGCCATCAACTGATACTGACCCATAGAAACCACACCAATTGCACTTTGCGCATTGGCGGTATTGGTTAACAGGGCTTCCTGAGCAGCCGTGTCTTGCTTGTTGAAAGCCGGGATAGGGAAAAGCACCTGTGACAACGGTGTTTTTTTATTCTGGCCGAATACCTGATCGGCGCTTGCGAGTTGCTGTCGCATTTCTGGGTAATGACAAGCCAGCTCACGCCCCATATTGAGGTATTGTGAGCCCTGGCCGGCAAAGAGCGCAGCGACTTTCGCCGAACCTTGCTCAGAGACAAGCGCTGATTCACGGTAGCTGATCCCGTTTGGTAGCTGCCAGTGTGCTTTTGTCTGCTTCTCAAGCGTTGAAATAGCCTGACCTAACAGAGCCTGGAGGTCTTGATCGGATTTAGCGACAAGGCCTAAACGTGCATGAGTGCTGTCAATGCTACGTAACCCATGAGCTTTAGCCAATGCCTCGAGATCGGTGTTGTTGCTCGCGATATTTGCGGCCGTTTCTTTCAGGCTCGCAAGCAATGCATCACGAGATGTTGCGCTGAACAGCAATGTTTGGGCAACTTCACGTTGGCGGTATTTGTCACCCCGGGCATGTTCCTGGGTGTACTCTTCCAATACGACATGGAAGTTGGTACCGCCAAAACCAAATGAGCTGATACCCGCACGACGCGGAGTACCATCAACACGCTGCATCCATGGACGCGTCTGGGTGTTGAGGTAGAAAGGCGAATCTTCAATTTCTAGTTTCGGATTCGGGCTGGTGACATTGATTGTCGGCGGCAGCACTTTGTGGTGCAGTGCCAGTGCAGCCTTGATCAGGCCCGCTGTTCCCGCTGTCGATTTGGTATGGCCAATCTGCGATTTTACCGAGCCCAGTGCAATGTGTTGCTTCTCGTCATTATCTTCGCTGAATACTGAACTCAGACCCTTGAACTCTGCAACGTCACCTGCAGCAGTTCCGGTACCGTGGGCCTCTAGCAGGCCAAGGGTATGAGGGGCGAACCCTGCATCATCATAGGCACGCTTGAGGGCTTTGGCCTGACCTTCAGGGCGTGGAGCGTAGATACTCTTGAACTTACCGTCCGAAGAGGCGCCGACACCTTTGATAACCGAGTAGATACGGTCGCCATCGCGTTCAGCATCTTCCAGGCGCTTCAGGGCGATCATACCGATGCCTTCACCAATCATCATCCCCTTTGAATCTATATCAAACGGCTGAATGGTTTCGTTGGTAGTGAATGCCGGTGTTTTGGAGAAACTCATGTACATGGTCGGCGAGTTGTCGGTGCAGACGCCGCCGGTGATCATCATCTCGCTGCGGCCGTCGACCAATTCTCCCAGTGCCATGCGAAGCGCGGCAAGGGAGCCGGCACAGGCTGCGTCGACGACACAGTTGATACCGCCAAGATCAAAGCGGTTCGCGATACGACCCGCGATAACGTTGCCCAGCGAACCCGGGAATGAGTTCTCTTCCCAGTGAATGTACTGATCTTGGAACTTTTTGATCAGCATCTCGCTGTCTTCGTCACTTATCCCGCTGTTTTTGAATACTTTCTTCAGAACAGGGTACTGAAGGCGGGCATTCAGGCTCTGGCTGATCTTCTGGCCGCCACCAACACCGAGCGTAATACCGATCTTATCGCGGTCATAATCTGCCGGCAATTTTGCATCAGCCAAAACTTCTTTAGCTACGATTAGTGAAAGAAGCTGTGAGGTATCTGTTAATTCAAGAATATTTGGCGGTAGACCAAACTCCATTGGGTTGAAGTCCACTTCCGGCATGAAGCCACCACGTTTGCAGTAAGATTTATCCGGGGTGCTCTTATTTGCATCGTAGTAGTCTTCCGGACGCCAGTGTGTTTCAGGCACTTCAGTGATCGCGTCAATCTTTTCGCTGATCAGATCCCAGAATTTGTTCAGGTAGCGTGAGTTTGCAAAGATACTTGCCATACCAACAATAGCGATTGGCATGTCTTTCAGACGCTTGTTGAGTCGCTTGTCTTCTTGCGATTCAGGCGTGTTGTTTGGGGTTTGGCTCATTCTGAGTCTCCACTGAACACCCGAAAATCGGGTGCAAAATATTCGGTGCGGGTGTTGCGCGCAGGCAACGGGTACAAAGCAAGTCGGTAGAAGTGTAATAAAAATGGCAATAACCGGTGTGAAAATACACCAGTTAGGAAGTGATTGGCGGTAGCAATGCTCCGGAATGTGTTAGGAATGGAAAAGTGCATATCAGCAGTAGCATATTCCTGACATTCGACGGTTTGCGGTAGTGCTTTCATCCATATAAGTCGTATCCATCATAATTCTGCTGCGATTATCAGAAAAGGAGGTACTTACCATCCAGTATGAAAGCCAGCTACGTCCGTTAATGGTTCAGCAGCCTACCCGAGGTCGCTTTTCGTTACAATCGCCTGAATGGGGAGGTAGGATCTCTTCAGACCAGTTAAAAAATCGAAAACCTGTTTTATTGTATTATCAATACTTATAAATATTTGAATTTAAAAGATTAGCTGCGTGATTTTAGTGTAAATACTCAGGTTTTCACAAAAACTTGACCTATGCCTCATTTTTGCAAATAAGCATGGTTGAAAGGTGACAGGAATGCGTGAAACCGTGGGTCATTCGCCCATCATGGAGCGCAGGATTTCTTCGGGAACAGGCTGCAAACGCTTTTCTTTATCCAAGCAGACCATTTCGATATCGCCGATAACGGCTGCCCGGGTGGCACCCGGTCGCCAGACTTCCTGACGCCACAGGGTCTTGTATTTGCCGTCTAGGGTGAATGTGGTGCGAATATCGCAAATCTCCGCAAACTCAACACCATCTTGGAAGGTCATATTAGCCTTGTAGACTGCAAACCCTAGTCCATGTTCGTTCCACAGCCGCGCCAACTTGTCACTATCAATGACATGTTCACGTGCGCGTTCGAAATATTTGAGAAAGTTAGGGTGGTATACCACGCCTGAGTGGTCAGTATCTTCGTAATAAATTTGTACCGGGTGGTGATATACCTTGCTCATCTTGGTTTCTGTCTCTCAAATCAATAAGGTGTTCTATACTTTTCTGCCGGAGCAAGAATAAGTATCACGAGTGGCACTCTACATGAGGTTTGCCTTTGACATAATATCTTTTGTACTGGTCATATGAGCCAGCCTACATCTCGTTATCTGGCAGTTTTTATTGAATCCTCGTTCTTTTCTTGCTCCAATGTCGCGCAAGTAAGCATAAATAATGACGATCGGTGCCGTTTTGACCGAGATAGTGAGCAGTTACAATAGTTGAATGAAATATTCCCGCGTTTTTATCAATAGTCTGGCTTACGAGCTAGCACCACAAGTGGTCACAAGTTCAGAGCTTGAATCCCGTTTAGCTCCTTTGTATCAGAAATTCCGAATCCCGATGGGGCAGCTTGCCGCGTTAACCGGGATCGAAGAGCGTCGCTGGTGGCCGAAGGGACATGTACTGTCTGATGGCGCACTTGCCGCAGCCCGTAAATCGATTGATGAAACGGGTGTCAAAGTCGAGGATCTGGGTGCTGTTATTTATACCGGCGTATGCCGCGATCAGCATGAACCGGCTACCGCCTGTCGAATTGCCTCTGAGCTGGGTGTGTCGAACAATACCGCCATTTACGATATCAGCAACGCCTGTCTTGGCGTGCTCTCCGGCATTCTTGATATCGCCAACCGTATCGAGTTGGGACAGATCAAAGCCGGTCTGGTGGTTTCTTGTGAGTCAGCCCGCCACATTGTCGACATTACCATTGATCATATGCTGGCCGAACCGACCATGCAGAACTTTGCGCAGTCGCTGGCAACACTGACCGGCGGCTCGGGAGCTGTTGCTGTGTTGCTGACTGACGGTAGTCTCCCGCTTCGCAATACGCGCCAGCACCAATTGTTGGGTGCTAGCCATCTGTCGGCACCGGAGCATCATGATCTTTGCCAGTGGGGCCTGCAGGAAGTGGGGCCGCAGTTGTTCCGCGAGTATATGCGTACCGACGGTGTGAGCCTGCTTAAGGAAGGGGTTCAGCTGGCGCGTGATACCTGGCAGCATTTTCTCGAGCAGCGTGATTGGGTTGTCGATCAGGTCGACAAGGTTATTTGTCACCAAGTCGGAGCATCTAACCGGAAACAGGTGCTAAATGCGTTGAACATTCCTGTTGGTAAAGAATTCCCGACCTATCGTCTGATGGGAAACATGGGCAGTGTTTCTTTGCCTGTTACCGCCGCGATGGCGCATGATCACGGCTTTTTGAAACCGGGCAACAATGTGAGCTTCCTGGGTATAGGGAGCGGGCTTAACTGCATGATGTTGGGTCTTAAGTGGTAGCGGTCGGTAACTACCAAACAGTACATAATAAGGATGGTCATGTTAGACACATTGTTTCCCTTTAAGCGCAACTTTCTTGATCGCAACGGTCATAAGCTCCACTACCTCAATGAGGGGCAGGGCGAGCCTGTTGTGATGGTTCATGGTAATCCCAGCTGGTCGTTCTATTACCGTAATCTGGTAACAGCATTAAGCGATAACC
The DNA here is from genome assembly GCF_050336885.1 of Photobacterium kasasachensis. Classification (NCBI taxonomy): domain Bacteria; kingdom Pseudomonadati; phylum Pseudomonadota; class Gammaproteobacteria; order Vibrionales; family Vibrionaceae; genus Photobacterium; species Photobacterium kasasachensis. The sequence goes on along the minus strand of NZ_JAKJSH010000007.1, from coordinate 412,621 downwards.
ATCAGTGTATCGTGCCGGATCATATTGGCTGCGGTTTGTCCGACAAGCCGGATGATGATGGATATGATTATACTCTGAGCAACCGTATCGACGATCTTGAGGCGTTGCTGGAACACTTGGATGTACGGGAAAATATCACTCTGGTGGTTCATGACTGGGGCGGAATGATCGGCATGGGGTATGCTGCTCGCTACCCTGATCGGATCAAGCGTCTGGTGGTCTTGAACACCGGTGCATTTCACCTGCCTGAATCAAAGCCTTTTCCGTGGGCGCTGTGGATTTGCCGCAATACGTTACTAGGTACCGGGCTGGTACGTGGCTTCAATGCGTTTTCGTCAATTGCATCTTATGTGGGGGTAAAACGTAAACCGATGAGCCCGGAAGTGCGCAAAGCCTATGTTGCGCCGTTTGATTCATGGGCAAACCGGATTTCTACCTTGCGTTTTGTTCAGGATATTCCGCTGCGCGAAGGCGACAGAAACTATCAGCTCGTCTCTGATATTGCCGCCAGCCTACCGGGCTTCTCACAAGTGCCGACGTTAATCTGCTGGGGGCTGAAAGACTTTGTCTTTGACAAGCATTTCTTGGCTGAGTGGCGTGAGAGGATGCCGCATGCAACGGTGCATGAGTTTGCTGACTGCGGCCACTATATTCTCGAAGATGCGAGTGACGAAGTTGTCCCGCTGATCACGGATTTTCTTAATAATACGCCGTCGAGCGAGGTATAGCCCACATGGCTGAACAGCATCAGGCCAATATCTGTCGTCACCTGAAGCGAGCTGCGGAAGAAACGCCAGGCGCGCTTGCTGTCGCGGTGCAAAAGCGGTTGCTGACTGGCAGGTTCCGCTATCAGGAACTGAACTTTGCAGAGCTTGATGCCGAGAGTGATCGTATTGCCCTGGTACTTGCTGAGTATGGCATTACCCGCGGCATGAAAGCGGTGCTGATGGTAACACCTAGCCTGGATTTCTTTGCCCTGACGTTTGCCCTGTTCAAAGCCGGTGTGATCCCGATCCTTGTTGATCCGGGCATGGGGATAAAGAATCTCAGGCAGTGTTTCGCCGAGGCCGAGCCCGATGCGTTCATCGGGATCCCGAAAGCCCATATGGCGCGCTGTTTATTTGGTTGGGGCAAGCCGAGTGTCCGTCGTTTGTTGACTGTCGGCGGCAGTGAGCTATTTGCCAAAGCCTTTGGCGGTACAAGCCTTAAGGCCTTGCTGAAAGTCGATGCAAACTCTCAATCCTCACACGAGAATAACGAGACGCCAATAACCCACAATATGGCATTGCTCGGCAATGATGAAATGGCCGCGATTTTGTTCACCAGTGGTAGCACCGGAACGCCCAAAGGGGTGGTGTATACCCATGCCATGTTTGAGGCACAAATCAATGTGCTGAAAAACGATTACGGCATTGTTCCTGGTGAGCGCGATCTTGCCACTTTCCCGTTGTTCTCCCTTTTCGGACCTGCGCTTGGGATGGCATCGATTGTGCCTGATATGGATGCCAGCAAACCGATCACCGCTAACCCTGACAACCTCTTTGCTGCAATCGAGCAATATCAATGCAGCAATATGTTTGTCAATCCGGCCCTTATTGAGCGGCTGGGGCAAGCCGGAACAACGACTACAAGAACTACAAAAACGAGTCCACATACCTTGCCCAGCATTCGACGGGTGATTTCTGCCGGCGCGCCGGCGACGATTTCATCGATTGCCCGTTTTAGCAAGATGCTGAAAGACGGTGTCGAGGTATTAAATTCATATGGTGCGACAGAGTCCTTGCCGCTGACGATGATCGGGAGTGAGAAGCTCCTTAATACAACCGATATTACTGATAGCGGTGGAGGCATATGCGTCGGGAGGCCAGTTGATGGGGTTGATGTGGCGATCATTGCGATCACAGAAGATCCAATCACTGATTGGGACGAGGCATTGCGACTACCGGTAGGTACGATTGGTGAAATTGTCGTGAAAGGACCGATGGTCAGCCACTCTTATTACCGTCGTGCCAGTGCGACTGAACAAGCCAAGATCATAGACATTGCTGATGGCTCGGCTGAGCACAGTGTTCGCCACCGTATGGGAGATTTAGGTTATCTCGACCAGCATGGCCAATTGTGGATGTGTGGTCGTAAAGCCCACCGGGTCGAGGCCAATCGTGCAGGTTCGACATTCGATGATGAGCCTTATTTTTCGATCCCATGTGAGCGTATCTTCAATACTCACCCAAAAGTCAGACGTACTGCGCTAGTCGGTGTAGAAATCAGGGGCGAGACTGCGCCGTTGTTGTGTGTAGAGCTTGAAAAAGGGGTTGAGTTAGAAAAGTCAGAATCAGCGGTAGAGCATTTTTATGACGAGCTCAGAGCTATAGGTGAGAAACATCGCCAAACCGCAGGCATTGCTGATTTCCTGATCCATCCTGACTTCCCTGTTGATATTCGCCACAATGCGAAAATCTTCCGAGAGAAACTCGCCGTTTGGGCACAAGACAGTATTTCTAAATAACGAACATACAAAAGGCACTCGATGGTAAGCGATCTAACTATCTCCGGTAGCACGGTTAATCACGAACTCCTGCCTGAAGAATCAAAGGCACTGCAGGCGCTGGCGCTGAAGGTTAGCCATGCGTTTGTAACTGGAGCAGGAGGCTTTCTGGGTAAGGCCATTTGTCGCTACCTGCGGGCAGCGGGGATTGAGGTGACGGGCTTTGCTCGGGGGAGTTATCCGGATCTTGAGCTGATGGGCGTCAGGATGGTCAAGGGTGACATCTGTGACAAACCGGCATTACTGGCTGCGATGCAAGGGTGTGATGTGGTCTTCCATGTTGCCTCGAAAGCGGGTGTCTGGGGCGAAAAGGACGCTTATTTCCGCCCAAACGTGGATGGTGCGCGTAACATCATTGAGGCGTGCCAGGTGCTCGATATAGATAAGCTGGTGTACACCAGCACACCGAGTGTGACATTTGCAGGAAGGGATGAAGCGGGAATTGACGAGTCTGCTCCTTATGCTGACAACTACCTTAACTACTATGCAGAGTCGAAGGCCATTGCTGAGCAGCTGATCCTTGAGGCAAACTATAGTAGTTTGAGTACTGTTGCTCTGCGTCCCCACCTCATCTGGGGCCCGGGTGATCCCCATCTCGTACCGCGGGTGATTGAGCGTGCCAGAGCGGGTCGCTTAAAGCTTGTCGGCAGGGAAGATAAACTGGTTGATACGATTTACGTTGATAATGCCGCCTATGCCCATATATTGGCTGCTATTGGCCTGTCTGGGGATGAAAAAGCGTGTGCCGGCAAGGCGTATTTTCTCAGCAACGACGAGCCTATTACGATGGCGGCGATGCTAAACAAGATACTGGCAAGCGCCGACTTACCCGAAGTTAACAAGCGGGTGCCTGCTGGCTTGGCCTATTGTGTCGGCTCGTTTTTGGAGTGGGTATACGGGGCGTTGGGCAAAAAAGAAGAACCGGTTATGACTCGCTTTGTGGCAAGGCAACTGTCGACGAGCCATTATTTTGATATCACCGCCGCCAAACGCGACTTGGGATATACGCCGTTGGTCAGCATTGATAGCGGTATGAAGAAACTGAAAGCGTCGCTTTCGGACGCTTAATTATAGTTCCAGACGCTAAATTATAGTTTCAGGTACCTAGTTATAATTCCACGGCATAAAGTCCGAGAGCCGGTGCGGCTTCGGGCTCTTCGATATTTTCAACAAAATGTAACCCCAGTTTGTTCAGCAGTTTGATACAGCGTTGATTGTCAGCTGTGGTAATGGCGACGAGCTTTTTCATTTTGAGTTCCCGTCGACCATACTCCATGACCGCCTGCGCTGACTCATAACCAAACCCCTGACCGAAATAGTCCGGCAGGAAGCCATAGCCAAGGTCGACATCATCCAGTGAGTCGCGCTTAATCAACCCGCAAATACCGTGCTAGATACCATAGTCTCGTTCGACTTTGGATATCCTGACCTTGAACGTTGAATACCATTCTTTGCGGCCTTTTTTCTGTGCTATTTGGTGCTCTGCATTTGCCTTCCAGGCTTTGATTGCTGCTAAGTCGCGCCAGTAGGAAACGGTAATACCGACGCCCTCTCTTGCAGATTCGATACCCAGAAAGCCGGGCTGTATACTGGCAAGTTCGACCATTTTATCGGCCATGATCCCATAGCCGTTGTCACCTTCGGTGCGTTCGGAGGTAAAGATAACGGCGTAATAAGGTGGTTCAGGTGTATTGGCAATCCCGGACATACTGATTCCTTTCAGTGTGGTGTTCAATTTGCAGTGACTTGAAGCGGCAGGTTATCACAGTCCGGCTTCAAGTCACTTTTTTGCGCTAGGCCGTTTGTTTGCTGGTTCTGGCTGCAAGTTTGTTGGCCAGCGAGTGTAGCTCTGGCAGCATTCGCTGGATCAGGTGAAGCTGCTGCAGGACCATACGGACGGACTTACAGTCTTCGTCCCGCCACTGGGCAAGTTGTTGCTCTAGATCGGTATCCGAACTTGGTGCCTGACTGCATTGGTTGCCGTCGAGTTGTTCCGCCAGGCAATCAAGGTGCGCGTGGATCTGGCGGTGTGCCTTGGCGACCAGGTGATGGGTTTGCTCATCATCGAGCTGGGTCCTGTGAGCACCTAAGGCCGAGATATAGCTCAGCATCGCATGATTAAGCGTCAGAAAGCGGAAGCTCTCGTCGGTTGCCATTCGGTAGCGGCCGGGCTCGGCCAGCATATTACTGATGGCAGTACTTAGCTGGGCGTCGGTATTGTGGGCGTCACGGCGGGCAATGCGGTAGTTCAGGCTGTCTTTTTTGCCGATTCGGTACTGGCCGATGATTTGACCGAGGTAGTCGCGGTTAGTGGTAATGGCCGAGGCCATGACCTTGTGCAGTCGGTTTGCCTGCCAGTCAGGCAAAATAAAGCTAACAGCCAGCACGGCCAGCAAGCAGCCGAGCAAGGTATCTCCTAAACGCGGCAGGATCACTGCGTACCCTTCGCCAAGCTGATTGAAGCAGAATAGCACTAGCAAGGTAATAAACGCGGTTGCCAGCCCATAGCGCACGGTGCGGAACGCAAAGAACAATACCCCGGCTAACACCATGAGCACCAGTTGTCCTTCCTGACCAGGGAATAAGTAAAGCAGAGGGATACCGGCCAGCAGGCCGCCCAGCGTACCGATGACTCGCTGGACCAGCTTCTGGCGTGTAGCGCTGTAGTTAGGCTGGCAGACAAACAGGGTGGTAAGCAGGATCCAGTAGCCTCGTTCCAGCTCCAGAGCCTGAATGACGCCGTAACCGACGGTCAGGGCGATAGCCATCCGCAAGGCGTGGCGAAATAGCATAGAGTCCGGTGTGAACTGGCTGGTAATACGTTGCCAGCGTGCTTTCATATTGCGTGCTTCGTTGTCGGCCAGCTCTATATCATTGCCTGTCTGGGCGACATCGGGGTTGCTCACATTTGAAAGTTGGCGTTCTACTGTCGCAAGGTTGTTGAACAGGTACTCGAGCTGGATCAGATAGGTTCGCCACTTCGGGTTGTGCTGGTTTTTCAGATACAGTAGCGACTCTTGAAGCTCGTCGAGCGCTCTGACACTGTCTGCACCATGCCGGTAGGGTTTGCCCATTGCCAGCGCATGCGAAACTTCTCGACAGGCCTTGGCCTGACTGGTCAGTAATCGCTGAAAACGAAACAGAACATCGCTGCGCTGGAACGCGGCTGCCAGGTCTTGGTAGCGGTAGTGCGAAGAGCTTGCCCGCTCATGAATATCCTGGGCCAGGAAGTAGATCTTGAGGAACTTGTCGCCGGTATCGTTCGGTCGGCCACGACGGGCGCGGTTGAGTAAAGTGGCTTTGGCACCGTTAAGGGCTGCGACGACCCGGGCATTCTGTCCGGCAGCCTCTAGCCGCAAGGGTTGCGGTACCATGTTGTTAACAGGCTCGAAAAGCTTGCTTTTACTGTCGAGGTAGTGGGCAAATTCGGTAAAAACGGCAGCCAGGCTTTGCTGTACCGGTTGGTTGGGCCACAAGACCTGCCATGTCAGAGAGAGCAGGCCATACCAAGACGCACCGGCCAGCAGCAACATCGGCTGATACCAGAGATTCACGCTATGATCGGCACCGAGCATGGTATAGACCGCCAGCAACAATGATGCAAAAGCGATGCTGGCATAACGCGCCCCCATTGCGCCCAGCATAATAAAACCGAAGGTCGAGCTAAACAGACCGATTGCAAACAGAACTGGGTAGTCAAACAGAATTTCGATCGAAAACGCCGCAATAAGAAAGCAGGCCAGGGTCATCACCAGGGCTTTGATCCGTCCGGTCAGGTTATCGTCGGTTTCGGCAAGAGCGGCGGCAATAATCCCCAAAACCAGCGGTGTGACTTCGGTTGTAGCGTCCAGATACCAGCAGGGGAATGCGATCCCGACCAGCGCAATAAGAACTCGAATACTGTAGTTAATTCTGTCGTTCGCCCAGTAGCGGCGAAAAGCAAGTTTTAAGCGGCTGGTTTGCATGTTGGCTCAGTTAGTTAGGTGGAGCGGTAAAGATACCAAAGTTCATATCTCAAAGGGTATATACCCCTTGTAAAAATAGTGGCTAATGCATTTATTAGCAGAAATTTTACTCAAATGGCTGTTCTGGTGCTATGGCCTAACCGGAGTTCTTGCTACTCTTTACCTGTTTTTGGAAAGCTTTGGGTGACAGCATGCGTTTAACAGCCAGTTGGCTAGCACAGTGGTTGGTTCAGGGAGACTATTGCAGCATTGAATTGGCTGAGAATAGCCTGATCCTGGATAGTCAGACCGAGTCGGAGGAAATCCCTTTTGATGACTGGGATGGTGCGATTGCTGTGCATCGTGGTGTGATTTGGGGATCAATGGAAATCACCTCGGCCGATCAGGAATACTGCTGGACGGTACACGGGCTACCTTGGAGCCAGTGCAAACAGTTTGCCGAGATATTGCTCGAAGCCTATCGAAGCTGGGCGCAGGGTCGGGTTGAGAAACTCGATAGCGTGCTGCCTGACATGCTGAGCCGGATAGATGACTTTGCCGGTCAGACAAGCTATTTGCGCCAGTCTGAACATCAGTGCCTTAACCATTTTCTGCAACAATCGCTGGCAATGACGGGGCTGTCTCATGAACTGGCTACATCGTTTCGCCCTATGGCGTTTGAGAAAGTCACGCCCTGGCTGGAAGATAATGCTACATGGGTGGAGGAAACCAATAAGCAATGGCTGAAACAAGAAGCGGACAAGTGGTCATCCTGGTTTGATAAATTTGAGTCTTCTCCCCTCAACGAATCGCAACGTGAAGCGGTGTTAATTAACCAAGATCATAACTTAGTATTGGCGGGAGCAGGTACCGGTAAAACCAGTGTGCTGGTTGCGCGTGCAGGTTATCTGGTTGCCAATCAGGTTGCACAGCCAGAAGAGATCTTGATGCTGGCATTTGGCCGTAAGGCTGCCGAGGAAATGGGCGAGCGTCTCGGCCAGAAAGTGAACAGCAACATTAAGGTCGCCACTTTCCACAGTCTGGGTACCCAGATCATCAAATCTGTTGAAGGCGAGCAGCCGAATGTTTCTCCCTTGGCATTGGATGAAAAAGCCCGCGCCAGCTGGATTGCCGGGATGCTGACCGAGCAATGGCAGACAGCGGCGTCCGCGAAACGTTGGCAAAAGCACCTGACCCAGTGGCGGATCCCTGGGTTCAAGGCTGATAACTCGATGGAGAAGCAGGCCAAAAGCGAGCAGCTGGCCGCCTGGATCTGGCGTCATATCGAGCTTATCGGTCAGCGGGGGGCAAATAAGTCGGAGCTGAGCCAGAGTATTGAGACCAGTGAAGGCAATGCTTCGCATGCGAGGATGAAGAGTGAGCTGGCCTTGTTGTGGCCATGTTTCCGCGCTTATCAGCAATACATGAAAGCTAATAAGCAAATTGACTTCAACACCATGATCCAAAAAGCGACGGAATATGTCGTTGAAGGAAAGTACGTACCGGAATGGCGCTTTATTATGGTGGATGAGTATCAGGATATCTCGCCACACCGTTTGGCGTTGATTGAGGCACTTTGCAAGTCGTCACAGGAAGGAAAGAGCCACCCGACGTTGTTTGCCGTCGGTGATGACTGGCAGGCAATTTACCGTTTTGCCGGTGCTGATGTTAACCTGACGACCGGTTTTGAAGAGCGCTTTGGCTCGAGCCATATTACCGAGCTAGGCACTACCTATCGATTTAACAGCATGATCGGCGAAGTTGCCAACGTGTTTATTCAGCAAAACCCTCAGCAGCTGAAGAAGAACCTGACTAGCTTCAAGAAGCAAAAACGCAAGGCGGTGACGCTTTTGTGTCAGGATTTGCTGGAACAAGAGTTGGTACAGCTGGCTTCGCAAAATAGCAAACCAACCTCGGTGTTGCTTCTAGGACGCAATAACAATCAGCGCCCTGAAAAGCTTAAAGAGTGGCAGAGCCAGTGGCCGCAGCTGTCGCTGGACTTCATGACTTGCCATGCAAGTAAAGGGCGGGAAGCGGATTACGTGTTCATTCTGGATGTGAACAAGGGGACCTTCCCGGCACCTGATCGTGAAACTGGGCTGGCTGGTTGTCTTCAGGCCCGTAATGAAGCCTTCAGCGATGCCGAAGAGCGTCGCTTGTTTTATGTTTCGCTGACGCGGGCGAAAAAACATGTATGGGTGTGCGCAGATCCAGAAAAGACTTCGCCGTTTATCAATGAGCTGATTGATGAAAAATACCCGGTTATGAATAAAATAAAACGGATGAAAGCTGCCAGAAGCTAATGACGACGGGCAACTGGCAATTGGTATCAACAATGACACCAAGTTCAATATGAGCAGGCTTATCCGACAGTAACAACCAGTTTACCACTGTGTTGTTGCTGTTTGAGCTTGTCTAGCCCGTCAGTGAGTTTGTCAAACGGCAGGCTCTCCTCAATCATAGGATCCAGTTTTCCTTCACCAACTAGATTGCTGAGCGTATTGCCGATATCGGCCAGATGGTGGATATGCTCGAGCGTGCCATGGGCGTAGGTGCCGTGTAGTGCCACCTCATGCAAGCTGATTGCCTTGGTGGTGGCCAGCAGCGGCACCTGATTAAATTGATCGGCAACCATGACAATCTCGCCGTTGTAGCGGATGAGGGCACTCATAATACTGCCTGATTTTGCTGACACACAGTCGATAACAGCATGTACCAGCTGATCTTCGGTCAGCTCAATCAACCGCATGGCAACATTCTCGGTTTTTGGATCGATCACGGCATCGACACCATAATCAAGCAGGCGATGATGATGCTGCTTTTCGGCGATGGCATAGACTGTTGCGCCTGCCAGTTTTGCCAGCTGGACGGCAAATCCCCCGACGCCTCCTCCTGCTCCCGTAATTGCTATTTTTTGTCCGGGTTTGATATCCAGTTTGTCATGGACCGCCTGCCACGCCGTATAGCCTGCGCAGGGCAGAGCAGCGGCCTGCTCGAAGCTGACCGAGTCAGGAATGCGGCTCAAAGCATGGGCCTTGACGGCTGTGTAGTTGGCAAACCCACCCGCCTGGCGGGGATCGGCAAAGCAGAACACCCGATCACCCGGCTGAAAGTGGGTGACACCTTTTCCGACCACGGAAACAATGCCGGCAACATCAAGCCCGATGATCTGTGGGTATTGCCAGGTGGCATAGCCCCAGCTGGCGAGTTTATAGTCGATAGGATTGAGGCCAACGGCCTTAACTCCAATACAGACTTCATCTGAGGCGGGAGTTGGCTTTGCGGCGCGGGATAGCGTCAGGGAGCCGAGTCCTTCCGGTTGGGTTAATTTCCATGCTTTCATGTGCCACCACTTCTGTTATTTTTTTGTCTTAGTTTTTATAAACGTAGGCCAAATTTAGCTTCTTGCCTGACAAGGAATGAGAATAGGTGAGTAAAATCAAGATTTTCGGGGTGAAAACGAAAAAGCCTTCTCAGAGAGAAGGCTTCGATATGTATTGTCGATGATATTGAGAGTGGTATATCAGTCCAGGCGCTCTGAAAGGTAGGCGTTGTAATCCGGGATTTCGATATCCACTTCTTCCTCAAGTTTAGGCGAAGAAATCATGAAGTTAGCGCTGGCACGGTTTGTTGCAACCGGGATATTCCAGACCGCAGAAATACGCAGAAGTGCCTTCACATCAGGGTCATGCGGAACGGCATTGAGTGGATCCCAAAAGAAAATCATCATATCGATTTTGCCTTCTGAGATAAGGGCGCCAAGTTGCTGGTCACCACCCATCGGGCCGCTCAGCAAGCAATTTACTTCAAGGCCTGTCTCGCGAGACAGCATGTGGCCGGTTGTTCCTGTTGCGTACAATGTATGAGCGCGCAACTTGTCCTTATGCTCTGATACCCAACGCAAAAGGTGCGTCTTACAGTTGTCATGTGCCACAAGGGCGATGTGCTTGTTGGCTTGCATTGTGCGGGTCGTTACTTGCATCCAGGACTCCACTAAGATGGTGAATATTATCAATAGAAAAAACTATAAACATTAATATCAAAGCGAACCTAAGAAGTACAACCCAAAGGGTTGAAATCAAAGGTGGGTAACATTAATCGCCCTAATGAGTATAACCTGAGCTATGTGGCAACGATAATATGCCAATAAATCATAGTGATGCGAGAGCTTAGTCTGGTTATCGCCGAACCTTGTGGTCGTAGACACTAAAGGCAGGCCGAAACTCTGCCGGTGACAGGGAATCAGCGATGACACCTTTTGGTAGATGTGCAGGAGTCAGCCACTCAATTATGGGTGACAGGTTGCGCTCGATTGGCTTCTGTTCAAGGTGGCGAACGGCCTGATCGAGAGACAGCATAGCCTGTTGGGCCATTTTATCTGTTGGGGCGAATAAAATTTTGCCGCGACGCAGACCGCGATAAACACCGTGACTGAGGTAGGTGGAAACGATGCTGATATCGCCTGACTTGTGGTTGGAGCGCAATTCACTGATTGCTACTTCTGCTGCAACCGCACCGCCAACGATATAGTCAAGGTGCTGGCCGCTGGCAAAAAGTTTCTGGATCAGGTTGCGTTGCAGCTCTTTGCTGTTATCCGCCCACATAGTTTTAATGATATTGATATCACTGTCCTTTACCGCATCCAGAAACCCTTGGGTAACTGGCTTGGTGCCGCCGCGCTGTGAAGGTCCAGGTAACCAGGCGATATTGACAATGCCGCTGCCGCGAGGATGGCGCTTGGCAAGAAATTCGCCTGCAGCCTGGCCCATTTCGTACCAGTCCACCCCGACTTTGGCCGTGATATTTTTGCGGATATCGGGATCGGTGACATCAATATCGTTGATTGTGGCAAAGACCGGAATTTCCCCGGTGAGCTGAGACAGTATTCCCTGGTAGGCAGTGCTGTCCACAGTACCAAGAATAATGGCATCGGCTCCCCATTGGTGGCAGTCCTTGATCTGGGTCTGTTGCTTTTCCAAGTGCGGGTACCCGCCAGCTTCCAGCACTTTCAGCTCAATACCGAGCTTTTTGGCATGTTCAACCATGCCGTAGTTAACCGAAAGCCAGTAGGAATCCTTCAGGTGCGGGTACACGCTGCAAATTTTCCAGGGCTTAGATGCCGTTGTCAGCGGTTGATAAGTGATGGTGCGTGACTGTTTATCGCTGGCAAAAGGGGGCTTGTGGGAAATAATCTCCACCCCGTAGGCCGGTTGAAAAGAAAAAAAGAGTAATAAGAAAGAAAAAATTCGCATTTTATTCATGATTAATAGCATCTATACCTGCATCGCTGGCAAAATAGTAATGTTTTATTTTGTGTGGTTAAACCTAATTTTTCCTGTTGTGGTTCTTCTGTATGACATTCACTCCTAGCGGCATCGGTCGAAAACTGCTGATTGCCTTCTCGTTGATGGCCGGGCTGATGATTATTGCCGCGGTTATCGGTGTGGCTGGCTTCTCTTTGGTCGCCAAAACTGAACGAACGGTAATTAACTCCGCGGTACCGGCGTTGGCTGAGGCGCGCGAGCTTTCCGACCTCAGTACCCGGATCATTTTCACCGCTCAGGTGCTGGCCAAGTCGACGACAGAGCAGGAGCGAGAACGTCAGGGTAAAGCGCTGACAATTCATATCGAAGGGCTGAAGCACAGCTTGCGCGAGCTGGAGCAATACTCTTTCGAATCAACTCTAGTGGGTCAGCTGGAAGATGATGTGAAGCGGATTGTCGATAACCTTGCGATGCTGGGGTTGCTTGTCGGACGAAAAATTGATTTACAGGCCCAGGTCAATACACTGACCGAAGAAATGGCCAACGCCACCTTGCAGATAGACTCCCTGTCTCAGTCCCAGGTTTCCAATGCCAATACCATTGCGGTGGCGAATGTTTCCCGCATTTACGATCTTGTCGATGCCGGTGATACGCCAGCGGTGTTTAAGGCACTGGATAGCCTGGTCGAGGTTGATATGGACCTTACCGAGCGTCTGTTTGAACTGCGGTTTCTTTCCTTGCAGGTGATCAACATGCTTGATGATTCTAACCGGGTCGACAGCATCACATCACTGCTGGCGATTAAGGAGCGCTATAACAATGCTGTTTCGGTGATGCATCATCGGGTTAAATCGGTAGAAGATCCGAGCCGTTCGGTGCAGTTACTGGAATTAACGAAGACGTTAAACCATGGCGGGATGCTATTCGGTACGCAAGAACAGCTACTGTATGCGAAGAAAGATGTCGAGCGGATGGAGCAGCAAAATCTGGTGCTGTTCCAGCAGCTTAACCAGACGGTTGGCGATATTATCACCGCAGCGAATGAAGGCACCCAGCAGGCCGTAACCAAAGTTGACGAGACGCTGACGGTGGCGAGAAATAGCCTGATCGGTATTTCTGTGGTTGGCTTGCTGGTCCTGGTACTGATCATGTGGCGCTATGTTTATGCCCGTGTTATTAGCCGGATCAACGACTATAGTCATGCGCTGATGTCATTGGCTCGCGGTGATTTGGAAATTCGTCTGTCTGTTCATGGAGAAGATGAATTAGCACAGATGGGGCGGGCCATTATGGTTGCGCGAGATACTGCCTATGAGCGCCATCGTCTGGCACAGGTCGAGTCAAAAATCCGTTCCGAGCTGCAAGAGCATAAAACCAGCCTTGAGCGCTTGGTCGCACAAAGAACCAATGAGCTGGAAAAAGCCAACAGTAAGCTCAATCAGGAAGTCGAGAATCATGCCAAAGCGCGTGCCGAAGCAGAGAAAGCCAACCGGGCTAAATCCGCCTTCCTAGCGACGATGAGCCATGAGATCCGCACACCGATGAATGGTGTATTGGGCACAGCATCGTTATTGGCCGATACGGGGCTGACGGCCAAACAGGCGAGATATCTCGACGTGATTAACCGTAGTGGTGAGTCTTTGTTGGACATTCTTAATGATGTTCTCGACTATTCGAAAATTGAAGCCGGGCACCTTGATATTCGCCTTAACGACTTTTCTCTGTCTGAATTGGTGTCAGATGTCTACGATATGCTTGAAAGTCGTGCCCTGGCCAAGCGCATCAAGTTGGTTAGCCACATCGAACCCGATACCAACGATTTTTGGGTAAGCGATTCAACACGGGTGAGGCAGGTACTGGTTAATCTGGTCAGCAATGCGATTAAGTTCACCGACGAAGGACAGGTGCGGATACAGGTGCGCCAGGATCCGACCTTTGCCGACGAGCTGCTCTTTGAAGTTGAAGATACCGGCATTGGTATTGCCGAGGATGAACAGAAAAGTATGTTTGATGCCTTCCAGCAGTCACTTGAAGGGCGTCAGACGATGGGAGGCACCGGATTGGGGCTTGCCATCAGCAGGCGAATTATTGAGGCGATGGGCGGTCAGATTGGTGTTCGCTCCACCCTGAACAAGGGGAGCTGTTTCTGGTTTACCCTCAAGCTACAGCCGGGGCAGCGTTCTCATGTTATTGATAGTCAGGCGCAGGCTTTATCTTCTGCACATATATTGTTGGTAGAGGACAACCCGGTAAACAGTCTGGTTGCCGAAGGTTTCTTGCACCGACTCGGTCATACCGTGGTGATTGCCGAAGATGGCAAGCAGGCCGAGCAGGCCTACGCCGAGCAGAATTTTGATATCGCTTTGCTTGATATTAACCTGCCAGATACTGACGGGGTGACCTTGCTGCATAAGCTGCGACGGATCGAGGAGGCACGACACAAGGAGGCTTGGTTTGAGCCAACACCAATGGTGGCTTTTTCTGCCCATGTATTCCGTGAAGAAGTTGAGATTTACCTAGCTTCCGGCTTTGCCGGTTTCTTGCCAAAGCCCTTGGTCGAGAAACAGCTGGTGGAGACTCTGGGTAGCATTTTGTCGGGTGATAAGCGGGTCGTGGTAGAAGACAAGGTAAGTTCGGCTGTGCAAGATGATATGCCGGAGCACGAGAAAGAACACAATCAGGAGCAGTGCGAAGTGGACAACGAACAAGTGTGGCCTTTGCTGGATGAAAACGTATTAGGCAGCGATTTGAAGGTGCTGGGTGAAGCGCAGGTAAATAAGCTGATCAGTTTGTTTGTCGACTCTTCATCAGAGACTCTCGAGAAACTGCTGGTTGAAATTGATAACGGTAACTTGCCGCAAGTCTCAAGCCTTGCCCATACCCTGAAAGGGGCGGCAGGAACGATGGGGCTGACAAGGCTTCACAAAGTGTGCCTGGCGTTCGAGAAGTCGGCTAAAGAAGGGGATATTAGCCAGCTGGATGCCTCAGAATTGTCAGTAGTTTTTGACGAGTCCAAGCAGGCTCTTTTTGCTGCCTTTTCTTCCTAGCAGAAGCCGCTAGCTACTGACATGTGAAGGAATATGAATGTGAACAAGGAGGTATCATGAGCTATGAATGGTTGATTTTTGATTTGGATGGCACGATAAGCGATCCAAAGCAGGGAATAGTCAGATCGTTTAATTTCGCCCTTGAACATTATGGCTTTGCTCCACAAAGCGAAGCCGATATAGCGGCCTATATCGGTCCGCCGCTGGATCAAACATTTGTTCAGTTGACAGGTAACCATGATCCGCTGTTCATTGAGATGATAGTTGCCAAGTATCGTGAGCGATATGCCGAAGTAGGTTACTCAGAAAACCATCTGTATCCGGGTATGAAGCAGGTACTGCTGTCATTGAAGGAAAAAGAAGGCTGCCGGCTAGGCGTCTGTACGTCAAAGCGGGCTGACTTTGCCGAGAAAATCCTGGCTATGTTCGGTTTGCTTGATGTATTTGAGTTTGTAAGCGGTGGTGATATTGGCATTGAAAAATGGCAACAGCTTGAGTCACTGATTCAGGCCGGCACGATTAGCCAAAATGCGGTAATGATTGGTGACAGAGCGGTTGATCTGACCGCCGCACAGCATAATAAGTTGGACTCGGCCGGCGTGCTGTGGGGTTATGGTTCAAGGGAGGAATTGGAGCAAGCCTCACCTACGCATCTGTTTGACCGCCCTGAGCAACTGCTTGAGCTTCTGAGTTAAGACTCCTGGCCATTAAATTGGCATTACTTATGGTTCCACATAGAAAGCAAAGCCGATGTTGACTGAACATCGGCCTCATTTATTTTATCTTGTCTTTATTCAGGTTTTATCTGAACTAAAAACTTGCTCAATAATCGCCATGTCCGCATCCAGGAAAAATGCACGCTATGCTTTTAATGGCTGATAGTCAGGATCGCGTGAGCTTTTGCTAGATAGTCTCGTTGATGGGCTTCGTGATCATGAACTCGGAATGACTATTGATAAAGCTTTCCCGACTATTCAATTATGCGAGAGTTATATTTAACCTCTATGAAGTTCATTTTCTGCAATAATACTATCTGAGCTGAAATATTTGTTTCCCTTTTCTAGAAGTGCTTGATGTTCAGCGGAATAGTAATAAGCTTCAGCTTGCTCAGTGGTTGGAAATTCTAAAATAACAAACTTACCTTCTGGAAGCGTTCCTTGGATTGGTTTTATCTTCTCAGATACTGCTAGTGCTTTGCCATTATATTTTTCAATAAGGGGATGCGCTGAAGAGAGATATTCACGGTTATAAGCTTCTAAGTCATGAACCCTAACAAATGCAACCATTAATGCTGACATGGTTTTGCTCCTTCCTGTCTGATACTCAGTGTTTAAAAAAACAAGGTCTATTAAAGCTATTTTGAGGGAAATAGCAAATGCAACTCCCTCATACGGGTAATGCCGCGTTAAGGGGTGAAACTAAGAGATAACAGTTACAATTCTGAAACCGCCAGTTGCTTAATTTTGGCTTTTGCATCAGATTTAATCTTATCGGCATTTTCCGGAACCAGGTGCATACCCTGGATCGGCACAATACTAATATCTTTAATACCGATAAAATTTAAAATGTTTTGCAAATAAGGTGTTTGGAAATCCATGGCTTTAGCAGGCTCATGCTGAAAATCGCCCCCTGCACTACTAATGACCACCGCTTTCTTGCCTATTAATAAGCCCTCGGGGCCATTTTCTCCGTATTGAAACGTCAAACCGAAACGACATATTTGATCAATATAAGCTTTTAAGAGTGCTGTAATGCTGAAGTTGTGCATAGCCGAGGCAAAGACAATAATATCTGCGGCCTTTAACTCAGCTATCAGCTCCAACGATGGCCTAACTAGCGCCTGCTGCTCATCGCTTAACTGATCGGGGGCGGTAAAAAATGCCTCTAACAGAGGGCCATCGATTTGAGGGGCCGGGGTTTTGGCCAAGTCGCGAACAGTAAAATCATAGGACTCATGCTTACTGTCTAATTGGCTCACCAAGTAGTCAGCGATTTCATTGGAAACCGAGCTATTAGCAGCCGGGCTTGATTTGATGATGAGTACATTTTTGTTGGGTGGTAAAGATGCCATTTTCTCTCCTGCTCATACTGATTCATTGAAGTAGAGTTATATTAGCGAGTCTGCCAATCAGGAAATAGGTGGCTTATAGGAAATCTATTTTGTCTTTTAGACAAATATAAGTCAAAATACAGACGATTTTTGGCTGTTATTGGTGTCATTGTGGATAAATTACGTGCACTTCGCTATTTTAAACGAGCATCCGAGCTTAACAGTTTTAGCTTGGCGGCCAAGGAGTTCGATGTACCCGCCTCTTCCATTTCCCGCAGGATTAAAGACCTGGAGAACGAGTTAGGCGTCGAACTGTTACAGCGTACAACCCGCAACGTCAGCACTACTGAGCTGGGTAGTGTCTACTACGACATGATTGAGGAAGTGCTTCAAAAACTGAATGAAGCCGACGAGTTGGTATCACAACGCCTCAACACCATGGAGGGGAAGATAAGGATCAGCGCCATGGCCGACTATGGCGAGAGAATGCTCTCCCCGATCTTACAAAAATTCCGCGAGAAATATCCCTCAATCACTTTTGACTTAGACTACTCTGATGAAAAGATTTCATTCAATAACAATTCAGTCGATATTGCTATACGGGCAGGCAAAGTTCCGGAAGAACGTGTCGTTGCAAAACATCTTTCCAGCTCTGAATTAAAATTAGTGGCCACACCAAAATTATTATGCGATTTGCAAGAGCACTATGGTAAGTCGGTTTTAAGCGCTGAAGACCTTGAGACCTGCCCAACCCTACAATACCGCGGAAAACACGGACACGCTTCATGGTGGCAGCTCAAGGATGAGGTCTGGAATAAAATCGAGATTAATCCGGTATTAAGATGTAACAACGGTGAGACATTACTAGCAGCAGTACTCGCTCATGAAGGCCTATCACTTTACCCATTTTGGTGGGTTCAAGATTACCTGGCCTCCGGGGAACTGATAGAGGTACCTGTAGATTCACCGGTTTCTATTTATCAAAGTACTGACTTTGATATTTTTATTTTGTATCAGCAAGTCAAGTATAAAATCCCTAAAATACAAAGTTGTGTTGATTTTATTCTTCAGCATCTTGGGTAGTTGCTAAGACCAGCAAATGCTCTCCGACCGAGTATGGAACATGCTTATTACTGCTCAGCTTACCGTGCACACTTTCCGTAGAAGTAGTGTTAGAGCCTCAGGCTGGAATCTGTCCTCATGGCGAACAGGATCACTGCAATTAAACAACTTTGCCCCTTTCTTAGTTAGAACTTTAATTCATTCATTTTCTGTTTATGTAGATTCGCAATTCCTAAGCTAATATTTTGATAAAGAATGCTTTTTGGGTTTTCATTTTTCGAAATCTCTGCGGCGCTTTGCAAACAGCAGTGTATTGACCTATAGCGGGATGATTATTATCCTGTTACCAGCTATAGGCCTTTGATTTTTCATATGAATGGAGACTATTTAGCTCAAAATCGACTCAACTACAGCAAGTAACCACCCCCTGCTTGTACACACTGTCCTGTTATCCATCCAGCACGGTTATCGGATAGTAATAGAACGGCGTTTGCGATGTCTTTTGGTTCACCAAGGCGACCGAGTGGGGTCTGAGAGATAACCATTCCCAGCATTTCTTCATTTGATTTAACATCGGCTGAGATATCGGTATCTGTAAGGCCTGGTGCGACTGCGTTAACCCTTATCCCTAAAGGGCCTAGTTCGGCAGCGAGTAGCTTAGTGGTATGGTCTACAGCCGCTTTTGATGAAGCATAAGCCACGACACCTGGCATCATACCGCTTGATGTAACCGATGAAATATTGATGACAACGCCCTTACTTTTCGTAAGATAACTCGTTGCTTCTCGGATTAAGGCTAGCGGTGCAAATACGTTGGTTCGGTAAATGTTCTCAATAACTTCATCACTTGTATCTGAAAGTGGCCCCATACTCCCCGTTCCGGCGTTATTCACGAGAACATCCAATCGACCAAACTCACTGATGACCTTTTCAATAACTCGGGCTGGCTCGCCATGTTTACTGATATCTCCAGCGATACCGTAAGCCTGTGATCCTAATTCCTGTACTGTTTGATCAATAACAGATTGCCTGCGACCAGTAATAATCACCTTTGCTCCTTGGGTAATAAAGGCCAATGCGGTGGCTTTGCCAATTCCTGTACCACCCCCTGTGATTAATACTACGCTGTTTTCAAAATTTTCCATTTGTTGCTCCTAATTGCTTAGTGATGGGCGATGTCCCTTAGATAAAACACCCGCTGTTGATTGCTATTTTGGTTACGGCTTTCAAACGCTTGCTTGGTTGCATAAGGCGCACCATAAGGTTTGAAATTCCTATATTCTTTTCACTGTTCTATGCTGACTCTTTTCTGCCGTTCCCTTTATGAAGAGGGCTTGTGATATGGGAAATCAACTTAGGAATACTGGCATTGAGCCGAGTTTGGTCTCTACTCATCGCGCTATGAAGTACAAAAGGCGGCAGATAGGTCATACCGACCATAAGCGCAGTCTGCTGAAATGGTGTAAGAAATTCGGCCATGGTGAAGCTGTTGAACGCGCCAGCTTGAAAGCTATCGGCTGGGCCACCTGTTGAGACGGCTAGCAACAATTCTTTGCCTCGTAATTTGTTACCACCGGGACCATAAGCAAAACCTGAAAGCAGCACCTGATCGAGCCAAGCTTTAAGGATCGGTGGGGAAGAGTACMAGTAGAATGGGAACTGCAACACGACGCGATCGGCCTGCTCAAGAAGCGCCTGTTCAATCGCTGGATTAAAGCGCATTTCAGCGCCTCCAACAGCCGTTAGGTCGCGAGTAATGATCCCTTCAACTTCTGACAAAGCTTCAAACCACTTTCGGTTTGCGGTAGAGGTCGAAAGATCAGGATGAGCTGTCAACACTAGAATGTTCATAAATCAGGCCTCAATTTTTGGTTCCCTTTTCGCGGCAATCTTGTTTGCCACTAGGATTTACGTATTTCGTTTACTTGTTGCTCATGTTAATTATGCTGGTTAATATAAACAATACACCGATTATCCACCTCACTAGTGAATGAAATCTATCAATGAAATTGCCTCTTTCCACCCTCGAAGTATTTAACGCTATTGCGTGTAAGAAAAGCCTGCGTGGTGCAGCCCAAGAGCTTGGAGTAAAACCTTCAACGGTAAGCCACCAGTTAAAAAAACTGGAAGAGCAGCTAGGAACATCGCTGTTTATTCGGACAACACGTTCGATCAACTTGACTGAAGCGGGGCGAGCGTTGGCACGCAGTACCGGGCCAGCCTTCGAGCAACTAAGCGAAGGTTTATATAGTGCACAAACAGCAGGCCATGCTGAACGTGGATCACTGAAGCTTGCGATACCCGAGTTTGCTTATTTTCTGCTGGTTAAGAATAAATTGGCCACTTTCCAGAAAAAATACCCTGAGATCGAAGTAGAACTGTCTATGACCGATGCTTTGTCAGACATTCTGGGGGAGGGATTTCATGCTGGATTCAGGCTTGGTGGGCTTATTGCTGAGGATATGGTTGCGATCAACCTGAGCGAGCCTTTGAAAACCGCTGTAGTTGCAAGCCCTGAATATCTTGAGAAAAATGGTGTGCCACGGACACCTAAGGACTTATTGAACCATAATTGCTTGCGCTACCGGTACCAAAGTTCAGGACAATTAGCGCCTTGGATCTTTTCTGGGCCAGAAAGTGTCTATCCAGTCGAAGTTCGTGGCAACATGATCGCTAACTCATCACCTGCCACGATCGATCTCGCACTTCAGGGGGCAGGGGTGACCTTTACGTTTCGGGATTATTGCACCGATGCCTTGGCAAGCGGAGATCTCATAGAGCTCCTGACAGAGCATCAGGCTCCTCTACCTAGCATGAATATTTATTTCCCAAGGGAGTATCGTTCGATGATGCCACTTCGATTGTTTATTGAACATTTGAAAAAAGGGCATGACTGATTTCTCTAGTCAATATAAATAATAAGATTGAATATCTGGTTTGTGGGTTAAGTAAAAAGTCTAACAAGAAAATGCCTAAAACCTTGATAGTGATGGCAGCTTACACTTGTCTGAAGGCTGCCCGATTAGGTCAAATCATCATTCAAATTAATTTGGCCGAGTATGGGTCAAGTTAACTATCTGATTAACCCAAGCTTGCCCCATTTCAGGTTCGTATATTATCTCTAAACAGATGTTCCCGCTTCGTCTTCTTCGACAATATCGGTTTCTAAACTTGCCTCAGCCAGCCATCTCTTTATGACCGGGCTGCTGAGTAGCTTTTGTTGATAGAGCCTGGCTTTGTCAGACAGTGCAATGTCGTAGGTATGTATACGCAGGGCGACTGGGGCATACATAGCATCTGCTATCGACCATTCACCAAATAACCAGCCGTCAGGGTATTGTTCCATTTGCTCTGACCAAATCGCATCTATTCGCGCGATGTCTTTAACGGCTCCCTCGCTGAGGGCGATCTTCCTTTTGGCGCGGCAGTTCATCGGTAGCTCATTGCGGATATCAAAGAAGCCGGAATGCATCTCAGCCGAAATGGCGCGCGCTTTGGCTCTTTCTTTTGCCGAGCTTGGCCAGGCTTTACCGCCAAGGTATGTCTCGTTGATGTATTCAAGAATAGCGAGTGAGTCCCATACAGTCACATCATTATCAACTAAGGTTGGGACTTTGGCCGTTGGCGCGATGTTCTCAAGAGTGCGGTAGAAGTCTTTGGTAAACAATTTCAGTTTGATGATATCTACCTCTACGTCAAACTGCGCGAAGATAAGCCAGGCACGCAGTGACCAGGAGGAATAGTTCTGGTTGCCGATATAAAGTTGCATCAATGTCTCCTTACGTATTGTTCTTGATGATTTGTTTTTAGCTTAAGAGATTGTTTTATTGAGCACTAACGGATAGTTTTGATGGATTACATTAATAAAACCGATGGATAGCAAAGCCCAGTATGGATATTGACGCACTGAGAAGTTTTCTCGCTTTTGTCGAAACAGGCAGTTTTACCCGTGCCGCGAAACAGATAAATCGCACTCAGTCAGCGTTTAGCGCTCAGATGCGCAAGCTTGAAGACGAGCTGAGTGTCTGCCTGTTCGAAAAAGAAGGCCGTAATCTGGTGTTAACAGAAGCCGGTCTTGAACTGCGTGCGCATGCAGAGCAGTTAGTCGCCTTACACAATAAAGCGCTATATCAGGTCAAACGTTATGAAGATAAGCGTCCCTTCCGCCTTGGTTGTCCCGAAGACTACAACGACATCATTCTGCCAAAGGTGATCCGGGCGCTTAAACAAGCAGAGCCGACGTGCTCAATTCAAGTATTCAGCCAGCCAAGTGTCACGCTCAGAGAGTGGTTGGATGATGACAAAATTGATGCTGCGATTCTTACCCGCGCTCCTGATAGCGAAGAGGGGCATTGGCTGGCTAATGATCAGGGTGTCTGGATTGCCAGCAAGGATTTCGAAATCGACGATGTGGAGCCCATTCCGCTGGCCTTATTCCAATCAGATTGTAAGTACCACGCAGCAGCCATAGACGGTCTGACCAAGAGAGGTACGCCTTATCAGCTACTTGCCTGTTGCAATACGGCCTCTGCGCAGCGTGCTATCGTTCGGGAAGGTATGGCTATCGGTGCGATGGGAAGAATTAGTGTCACCGACGATCTAAAAATTCTCGACAACATGCCAGCCCTTCCATCGGTGGATATTGTGCTGGTACTAGGTGCCCGGCCACATCCGTTAATGAGTAAAGAGTGTCTTGAGCAGTTGATTGGGCTAGGGCGATGAGGAATCGTTTGGTGCTAATTTGACTCATACTCGATCTGACACCTTGCCACATACGTCTTGACCAAATCAGGAAGTCAGAGGTGCATGGGGTGACTGCCGCTGATGCGATGGACGGGCAATAATGTGATATTTTGGCGTTTGGACCAGTGGCCAGATCTCAATCGGCTGTTAGTGCCGTTGAGCCTTCGGCGCCACCGCCATAAAAGGTTTTATGCGCGATAATTCACCGGAGTTAGTGGTATATCGTGCTTGTATCCGGTAGACAAAGTCTGGGTTGGTGATAAACGGCTGTATGGAAGGGCTAACTCAGGCGCCGAGTTGATACCACGCCTGTTCAATGACATAGCACTCGCTAAAACTCTGGCATCAAGCAGCCATTACCGACGGAGCACCGCGACCCATCGCCCCAAGTTTAACAAGCTGGTCAGCGAGGCAGCGACATAGGTCAGCGCCGCCGCCTTGAGAATTTTCTCCGCATGCTCCAGATCACCATCGTACAGGTAGCCGCCTTTCTGCAGGATCGGCAGAGCCTTGCCATAACTGGCATCGAACTCAACAGGAAGAGTCAACAGGTGCACCAGGGTACTTAGTGCCATTGAAACAATGCCAATCATTATCGTTATCGCTCCCGCTTGCGGCAGGCGGGTTAGCATTAGGACAAGCGGAGCAGCCACTAGCATCATTCCGGCAATACGCTCGCCGACCATGGCAGTCTTTACGAGTTTCTGCCGCGCCAGGAACAAGGACTCTCCACGTGAATCCTGAATGGCATGCCCCACTTCATGGGCGGCCACAGTCACTGCTGTCAGCGAGTATCCTGAGTAGTTGTCCGGCGTCAGACGCACAGCCTTAGCGACCGGATCATAGTGATCACCGGCAGAGGTCTCCTCTACCTCGACGTTACCTAAGCCGAAGCTGTCCAGCAGGTGGCGAGCAAGTTCACCACCACTTCCCTGCTTGCGGTAGCGATCAGCCGGCTGTCTGTACTTTTCCATCACATGCTTGACCCACAGGCCCGGCAGGAAGACGCAAATCGCGATTATGAGTAATATGACTATCCAGAACATTTAAATCAGTATGCCATGAGCAATTTTGTGACTACTAAATATTATACGCATAGAAATAAGCAGCAGATGCTGCCGACAATAGGCTGACTCGAAGATGGACACTTCTGAGTTACAGCTTTCGCTAAATTAGGCTTCCAAGGATAACATCAAGTATGGCAACGAACTCCAAGCACATACGGAAAAGCCCAAAGTTATTAGCTTTGGGCTTTTCTTCTAGCAAACTTGGTTACGACAAACCGAGGCTTACAATGTCATGTGCAGAATTGGAAATGGTTTACCCATATCATCGAGTGGTGAACGTGAAGCAACTTTAAAACCCATATATTCGTAAAAACCTACAGCTAATGGATTTTGCTCATTCACGTCTACTTTAGTCGCACCTAACTGCTCAATGGCGTATTGCAGAAGTACTTTACCTATACCCTGACCTCTAGCTTCATTTGAGACAAATAACATTTCAACCTTTGAATCGTGGATGCCCAAAAATCCAAGAATTGAGCCGCTAGTACTCTTTACACATCTCAGAGTTACTGCTGGAAAGGCTTGCTCAATGATAATTGGTTTAAAAAACTCAATATCTTCTTCTGTTATAAAGTCGTGAGTTGCTCGGACTGAATTTTCCCAAACATCAAGCATTTCTGCGTAATACTCAGGAAGCACATTTTCTACAATCATTGTGTTTTCTCTAAAGTTGACTGAAATTCATGTGCAGCCGCGAGCGCGTATTCTAGCCTTAGAGGATATTTTGTGTCCAGAAGTTAAGTGGTCATACTGCTAGCATGAGAAGAGCCGCTGAAGTATAGCAAAGTCAATCATGCGATTGGACTTGCCGCTACGTGTAAACAAACTTCGGGGGCAGAAGCGTGTTACGTCCTTCAGTTACAGCACGTCCCTGGACACTTATGTGCTAGTGACTTTATTAATTAGCAATCGCTTGATGGCTTTTATCTTTCAATAACCAACCGCTTCGATCCTTTTGTACTTACTTAGCTTACCCCACAAAGATCGTTTACCAAGTACGTCGAAGCAGAAAACATAACCTTATGATTTAATTTGTTTCTCCCAAAAATGACTGAAAAAAAGGCTGAAAAATGATTGACAGTTCAAATCCCCCTCCCTAATATCGGCACCACTGACCGCACGGTCAGTCAGTATAGGGCAGTATTATGGATAAACGAGACGAAATCATTGAAGTCGCAACTCGGCTTTTCGCTGAAAATGGGTTTGAAAGCACACCCATCTCGGCTATATGTAATGAAGTGAATATTTCAAAAGGCCTAGTTTTTCATCATTTCAAAAATAAGAATGAATTACTAAGGGAAGTATTTATCCATATTACTCAGATCATTGAAGAATCGGATAAAAGTGCTGAACATTTTGCTGAGTCAGAATGCAGAATGGAAGCTCTAATCGATTCTATCTTTGACGGAATGGCAGTGCCTGAACATAGAAAAATTTATCAGTTTAATTTCAGTGTAATGGTTCATCCGACAACTAGAGCAATTGTGTTGGATTTAATCAACGAAAGGTACCAGGCTTTACAAGCCTCGACAGAAGAGGTATTCCGCACTCTGTCTCATCCTAACCCAGAAGTGGTGACAAAAATGTTCATTGCTGAGGTCGATGGAATTGCGATGAATTACTTACTTAATGATGACTTCCCATTAGAAGCTATCAAAGCAGAATTTATCAAGAAATATAGCTAATAATCGATGTGTCACGCATACATAACTATGCGTGATTTTTTTAAAGCTGATGACTGACTGCACGGTCAGTCAGTCACTGTTTACTAGGAGCAACACACTACAACCATAGTTACTGTAGAGAAGAAAAACATTATGACTAGAAACAAGATCTTAAGAGAAAACCCACAAGAATCATTCATTTGCGCATCATGTGGCATGGGCGTGGCACCAATACAATTTGGCGGGCAACACAGAAACCATTGCCCTCACTGTTTAAGCAGTGTGCATATGGATATTAAAGCGGGTGACAGACGATCAAGTTGCCGAGGAGTGATGGAGCCTATCAGTATCTATGTACAAAAGAATAAAGAGTGGTCACTGATTCATAAGTGTTCCAAATGCAACACGATACGGACGAACAGAATTGCAGCAGACGATAACGAGATGTTACTCGTTGCCATGGCGGCAGAGCCGCTCATGTCATTGCCATTCCCTTCAAAAAGCGTGTTGTCGAATTTAAAAGAAATCAGTATCAGCAGAGGTGGTGAAGATGTGTTCAAATAATACAATGATTTGCCGTGTTATTGAGAAACATTCAAATACATACAAAGTACAAACGAGCAATGGCGTGAGCATCGCAAGACTCAAGGGCAGCTATTCTTTCTCAATCAACAGTAAAGACGAATTACCCTGTGTTGGTGACTGGGTTGAAGCAAAAGATGACGGCAGTATCGTACTTATTGAACGCATTCAGAGCCG
This sequence comes from Photobacterium kasasachensis, assembly GCF_050336885.1. Lineage (NCBI taxonomy): Bacteria > Pseudomonadati > Pseudomonadota > Gammaproteobacteria > Vibrionales > Vibrionaceae > Photobacterium > Photobacterium kasasachensis. The sequence goes on along the minus strand of NZ_JAKJSH010000007.1, from coordinate 386,476 downwards.
AAAAAGTGTCGTGTGTAGAAAAGCTTCTGGGGAGGCGACAGTTCAGCAGCCTATCGCCGCAAACGTGGATTACGTCATCATTGTTTTAGGTGTTGATGGCGGAAGAAACTATTCGGACCGTTTGCTAGAAAGGCTGTTAACCATCGCATGGAACAGCGGTGCGACACCATTAGTTATTTTGAATAAGTCAGATCTTAATGATAAGGCCGAATTAATTAAAATGCAGGCCGAAACCATCGCCCTTGGGGTCGATATTATTAACTGCAGTGCAATGGATGGTACCGGAATTGATGAGCTACTTTCGTATTTAAGTAACGGTAAAGTGGGTGTATTTATTGGTCCTTCTGGAGTGGGTAAATCAACCCTAACCAATTCACTATTGCGCCATGCGGTACAAACTACCAATAGACTAAGAATACAAGACATGAGAGGTCGCCACACCACAACCGGCTCGTATTTGTTCGAGTTAGAAAGTGGCGGATTTATCGTTGATTCTTCCGGAATTAAAGAAGTCCAAGCTTGGGCTACTAACGAAGATGTGGACTCGGTCTTTGATGAAATTTCATCCATCTCACACGAATGTAAGTACAGAGATTGTCAGCACCAAGGTGAGCCTGGGTGTGCCGTCCAGCAAGAGTTAGAGACAGGAAATATCACTCCTGAGCGCTATGACAGCTACTTAAATTTAAAACAAGAACTTGCGTTCTTAGATAGAAGAAAAAAAGAAAAAAACACCTATGCTGAGCGACAGTATGATAAAGCGTTTAGCAAGATGGTTAAAACCACATCAAATAGAAAAGGGCTTGTACGTCAAGCAATGCAATGAACCCAAAAATAGATAGTTTAGATATGAAAACACCATACGAAATACAATTTGAAGCATTTAACTCAGATGATTTTTACACTGAAGCGCATGCAAAACTGTATGCTCAATTTGCGGAAAATCTAATCGCAGAAGGTAACTATTCCATCGTGTACAAAGGTGTCGCACACGCATGTTACACACCAATCATTATTGATGAAGCCCCTAACCTGAAATGCTTTGTATTAGCACCATTAGCAGTATTACCAGAACACCAAGGTAAAGGTTACGCTACACAACTAATGGAGAAAGCAGAAAGCGAGTTGGATGCTGATGTAATCTTCGTTTTAGGTGATCCAAAACACTATGCTCGACGCTTCAATACTAAGCATAACGTAGCATTGCCTGTCGGTTCTGATGAATCACCAGATTTCTGGTTTGCTCGAGAGTTAACTCAAGGTGCATTAGATGGTATCGGCAAATCATCATCGAGCATTAAAGGTGTATTCGCTGACCCAATTATGTGGAGCAATCCAGACGACCAAGTTTAAATTCTGTAAAGGTAAATTTTTGTCTAAAACACTATTTAGTATTGTATAAATCCGTGCTTGATGCCGAGAGGAACAAGCACAATTTCAAAACCAACCATGAGGAAAAATTTAAAAATACACGGAGAAATCCTTTGAATATATCAAAACAAGAACAGCGCGTACTTCATACACTTGCGATGGGCGGAGAGATCCGTCATTACCTAGATGAAGATGGAAAGCTAACGGAGATAACCTGCTTTACTCGCGAAGGTTATGGTTTATCTAACTGCACAATGGATGTATTTAGAAAACTAAAAAGAAAGAAAATGATTAGCTCAAAGAGCGGGCAACCTTATCGAATAACACATTTGGGAGCTACTTTTGTTCAAGCTCAAATGAATCAGAGATAATGTCCATTTGATTTTCACCATTAAGTTGCCCTGAATTCACTGTTGTACCTTGAACTTGAATAAACACAGGCTGTATTTGCAGCCTTTTGCTTTTCATTGCTAACAAGGTTTGGGGAAGAGACGAGTAAGAGCAACTTGTCTGATCTGGTTGCTGCATGTTTCCTAAAGTGACAGATTACATCTGGACTAATCCAGCTAATCCAGCTAATCCAGCTAATTCTTGTGAGGCAGTGTTTCGTCATCTCGAAGAGTGAGAACCTCATAGCCAGTACTCGTCACCAAAATAGTATGCTCTGATTGAGCCGACAGCTTCTTGTCTTGCGTGATGACAGTCCAACCGTCTTTTTTTGTTTTAACTTTGGCTGTACCTTGATTCACCATCGGTTCTATCGTAAAAACCATGCCCTCTTTGAGCTTGAGCCCTTGGTTTGGCAGACCGTAATGAAGTACTTGTGGATCTTCGTGCATCTCTTGGCCAATACCATGACCGCAGTATTCTCTTACAATACTGTAGCCATAGCGCTCGGCATATTGCTGGATAGCATGGCCAACATCGCCAAGTCGGGCTCCAGGTTTAACCTGTTTAATACCGGCCCACATTGCGTCATACGTGACTTTAACAAGCTTTTTTGCCAACGGTGTAGCATCTGGCATTACATACATTTTGCTGGAGTCGGCAATATAACCATCTTTTTCCAGCGTAATGTCCAGGTTAATGATATCTGTGCTTTTCAGTAACTGGTTTGTGTTGGGAACACCATGGCAGACGACTTCATTAATCGATGAGTTTAAAACAAACTGATAGCCATATTGACCTTTGCTTGCGGGGCGAGCATTCAACTCATTAACAATAAAGTTTTCTACCTTGTCGTTAATGTCCATGGTTGAGATGCCTGGCCTTACATACGAATCCAACATATGAAATGTCTGTGCAAGCAATTTGCCAGCGTTGCGCATTAAATCAATTTCGGTAGCCGATTTTATTTTCACACTATTATTCATTGGTGCTTCCTTTCTCACTCGTCGCTTTTGCCACTGAGACATCGGCTGATTTCATTAGTTCTGAGACGATCTGGTTGAACGATAGTTGCGGGTGAAGCTCAGCGAGCATGCCAATTCTTATCCAGAACTCTGCTTGTGAATTGATAGAACGAGACATAACAGAACTTGCTTTTCTTATCTCTTCATGAAGCTCTTCAGAAATCTTTACAATACCCATTGATAAATGAACCGTATATGAAACATATACGAATTGTATCTTCTGTTGTTGTGGAGTCAAGTACCAAGAGTTAAGTGACCCTCGACCAAATCAGCCAGTTGCTGTTGTCTGGCCAAATAGAAGGGTCATTTGCGGAACAAAAATGAGTTAGTAGTTACATTCTATGTTGAAAGCGTGCACTCAGAGGTGCTCACCATCAAAAGAATAGTGTTTTTTTGTCAATTATAAATAGTCCAACTCTTTAAATTGATATAAAGTAGCCGCTCAAATTTCTATTAAAATCAGAATTATGAGCGACGTATTTAAAACACTATTGAACTTGCGCTCTCTGCGCGCTGCTGCACGAGAAGAATTTACTCTAGAACAACTTCAAGAAGCGCTGGAAAAACTACAGACTGTGGTTGCTGAGCGTGAAGAAGCGGAAGCGGAATCTCGTCAGGCCGAGAAAGAAAAAGAACACAAATTAAACGCATACCGTGAAATGCTGATTGCTGATGGTATCGACCCAGAAGAGTTGCTGGCAACGCTAGCTGATACGCCTAAAAAATCTAAGCGTGCGCCTCGTCCAGCCAAGTATAAATACACTATTGATGGTGAAGAGCGTACCTGGACTGGCCAAGGTCGAATGCCTGCCCCAGTGAAACACGCTATCGATAATGAAGGAAAATCTCTGGAAGATTTTCTGATTTAATCGCTATATAGCCCCGTTTTTCGGGGCTGTATTTTTTGGCCTATTGCAGCTTTATCAATACACCGTCGGGTTTCCATTCAGTTCCAATTCACGTTTATATATAGCTTCGCGCAAAAAACGGACGAAGACACGTACCCGCTCTGTTGTCAGCAAGTCTGGGTGAGTCAGAATCCAGCAAGGGGAGGATTTCAATTTTGTTTGCCCCGGAAGTCGAACTAAAGACGGCTCTTTATCGCCAATAAAACAAAATAGAATTGAACATCCAAGTCCTGCTTTCACCGCTTGAAGGTGAGCTGATGGTTCATAAATACAGTGTTTCACTCTACAGTTGGAAAAGGGCGTTTCATTATGCCATTTGGCCATCTCTTTGTTATTGGATATCCATCCCACCCAATGCCCCGTTGGCTCGGCTCCAATAAATCGGTGCGTTTCAATATAATCTGGTGTGGCGTAAACCGCGCTTGCGATATCAGGTATCCGATGTCCTATTAAATAATCATCAGGAGCTTGTTGAATACGGATAGCAACGTCCGCATCATGTCGGCTTAAGTTTGCTATCTCATAGCTAGCATTAATTTGAATATCAATATCCGGATAAAGGGCTGTAAACTCGGCAACACACGGTATCAATAAATTCTGCACGATATGAGGTATTGCAGATATGCGGATTGGACCCGCCAGAGACGTATTCCGGCCAAAGACTTCTCGTTGCATACTTAGGATTTCAGACTCAATCCGTTCTGCTCGCACAACCATGGCCTCACCGATTTCAGTTAATATAAAACCTTCAGGTTGTCGAATAAAGAGCTTACATCCAAGCTGATCTTCCATTGCCTGTAACCGACGTGAGACTGTTGAATGGCTGACCTTCATAAGTCGGGCTGCAGCTCTCACAGAGCGGCCTCGGAAAATGGCTAAAAAAACACGTAAATCATCCCACTCAAAATGCTTCATTGTAGTGTCATCTCTTGGTTTGGCTGGTGGTGCAAAAATGGAACGAGAAACCGCAATTATAGCTAGTTCCGCATCACTTATGAAGATTGTAAGATTCTAGTGTAAATAAGGCTTGCTAATAAAATGAATGAAATAGCGAATTGTGACTTTTTATTGGTCCTCTAATAGTCAGAAAGGAATGATATGAAAATAGCAGTACTTGGTGCGACAGGCCTTTTAGGTCGCCACGTTGTGAAAGAAGCCCTTTCCAGAGGCATTGATTTAAAAGTACTTGTACGTGATCCATCAAAATTGGGCGACCTTCAAAATCAGGTTGAAGTTGTACAAGGGGATTATTTTAACTCTGAAGACCAGGCCAGCACCCTTGAAGGTGTGGATTTGGTGGTTAGTACGATAGGCCCACCTCCTGTGCGAAAAGGCAGTCCGAAGGTTGAGGCCTATGGTGATTCCATGCGGTCATTGGTTAAGGTAATGAAGCAAAATGGCTTAACGCGTATTGTAAATGTGGCTGGTGCAAGCGCTTCTTACCCTGGAGAAAAGATTGTATTTTCCCGTAAGTTGATGCGACTAATGATGCATTTCATGGTGCCTGCTATTACACCGGCGAAAGAGCTAGAGATTGAAATCTTGAGGTCTTCTGGTCTAGCTCATACTACGGTGCGTCCGCCAATGATTGCCGAAGGAGTAAAAGGTTACTTAAAAAGCTCTGAAACAGATCCTCAGGGAATGAAAGTGGATGCCGCGCAGCTAGCAGCTTATATGTTAGATGTCATCGACAAACCAGAATGGCATGGCAAATTACCTTTTGTTGCTACGAGTAACTAAGTTACCTCTGTTTGAACCGTTGCTAGAGTTAAGGGCACTCAGAATTCGTAGTGTCCTTAATCATATTCGACATAGGTCGGTGGTTGGTTTTGCTAAAGAAAACCATAGTGATTGATTACTGCTTACCGAATTTCTCTTTTACATTCAGGATCATCTTACGATTGATCCGTTTAACCAGCTCAATCTCTTCTTCTGTGATCCCTTGAGTAAGAGTGTCATTCCAGTCAGCAATAATATTCAGTAGTTGAGGTTTCAATGATAGCGCTTTGTCGGTTGGGTAAACCAACTTCGACCTGGCATCGTTTGGGTTACGCTCACGGGTGATCAGCCCTTTACTGTCAAGTTGCTTCAGTACTCGAGTGGCCATTGCTTTATCGACTTGAACTTTATTCACCAACTCTTCCTGAGAAAGCCCCTGCTCGCTGTACAGCTCCATAAGAAATGGCAGCTGCGAAAAGCTAACATCAAGCTGCTCCAGAAGATGGCTGACGGTCTTTAATTCCTGCCTGTACAGAATGGACACAAGCCGGCTTACCGGGTCTTTCCTCGATTTCAATTTACTGTCCTTTACATGCTAGTTAGTTGACATGTCAATCAATTGCTGGTGCAATAAGGTTGACTTGTCAACTAATTTGCCTGTTGGTTTGGTCCGAGCCGACCATTAGGGTTTCAGCCCGGGTACTGATAAGAGGGTATAGTACTGCTCTGGCCCGGTAAAACAACATCTTCCTGATACAAAAGGCCACTGAATATGAATAAATTAACGAATCCAATGCTACTGTCTGCTCTGGTCGCATCAGCATTTAGCTCCGTATTATTAGCAACAGAAAGTGACTTAAACTCAGTTGCTTATATCAATGGCAATATCTATACAGGAGCGGAAAAGCCCGAATATGTTCGATCACTGATCATCACTGACGGCGTCTTCACTTACGTTGGCAATGATGCTTTGCAAGAGATCAAGTCTCCTGAAAAAACCAAAATTGTCGACCTTCAGGGAATGACGGTAGTGCCCGGGTTGTACGACAGTCATATTCACCCGGTTGGAGCTGGCGAAAAGCTGTTGTTTGAGTGTAGCTTTCCTCAAGAAGCGGGGTTGGATGAGATCCTGAGCGCGGTGAAAGGCTGCGTTAGTACTATCCCGCAGGGAAGCTGGATTGTAGGGGGGAGCTGGGGAGCGGAGCTATTCACTCGGGCCAGTGCTGAGACGTTGGCCAAACTGGACAAGGTGTCGAACGGGCGCCCGGTGGTATTGACGGACTTCAGTCATCACAATGTATGGGCAAACAGTGCAGCGATGGCACAAGCCGGGATCTCGCAGGATTATGTTAAACAGTATGGTGAGTTAGTTAAAACCGATACCGACGGCTCGTTAACCGGCTTCTTTATCGAACAGGCCGGAGAAGGTATTCATCAGGCGATTCCTGCCCGCAGTGACAATGACTATAAAATGGCGGCACATAGAGCCATCACTGAGCTCAATAAAGTCGGCATTATAGGTGTAAAAGACTCATACGTTTTTGAGAAAGAGTACAAAGCCTGGAAGCAGCTGGATGACGCAGGAATGCTTACGGCTAATGTTGCTCTGTCATGGGGCTGGCCAACAGCGAGTAACCTTACTCAGGCGCAAAAGCAAAAGGCCTTTGAGAAAATGGTCAAGCCGAGCTCCGGACACCTTAATGCCAAGTTTGCCAAGATGACACTAGACGGTATTCCACCGACTAAAACAGCGGCGATGCTGGCCCCCTATAACCCCGGGGAGATAAAGATACTCGGCACACTGAACTACTCAGAAACCTTGCTGGCGACAAATCTAATGTGGCTCGATAAGAATGGCTTCACGACTCAGGTGCATGCGGTAGGTGATCGTGCGGCACGTACCATGCTCAATGCTGTTGAGAAAGTTCGCCAAGTGCAGGGTGATTCAGGGTTAAGGCATGAGATCGCCCATGCATGCATTGTTGACCCTGCAGATATTAAACGCTTTTCCGAGCTGAATGTTGTGCCAAACTTCTCGCCCATTTTTTGGTATCCGAGCCCAATTCAGAGCGGGCTGGAGATGGTGCTCGGCAAAGAACGCGCCACCCGTAACTGCGAGATGAAAACCTTGACTGAGAATGGCTCTTTGCCAACGGGCGGTTCAGACTGGCCAGTGTCGGCTGATGTTAACCCCTGGAAAGCGATGGAGTCGATGGTGACGCGTAAAGATCCGAACGGCCAGAGACCGGATGAGACACTTTGGCCAGAGCAACGCATTACCATTGAGCAGGCCATACAGATGTATACGATCAACGGCGCAATGGCCCAACGCATCGATGATAAAAGTGGCTCGATTGAAGTCGGAAAATCGGCAGATATGCTGATACTCAGCCAGGATGTGTTCAATATTACGCCGGATCGTATCGGCGAGACTGAAGTGCAAGAAACTATCTTTGAGGGAAAAACAGTTTACTCGCACAAATAGCGTTTAGGTGTAAGAGGCGCTATTCAGCGCCTCTGAATGTTTTTGAATTAAAGATGAGTTAGATGTGATCTAGGCGGATGTGACTATTTCTTAGATCATCACGCGTAATGCCCTTACCATCATTCATCGTATTAAACTGGCGTAATAGCCCGGCAAGAGCATGAATAGAAGCCAGTAGATCACCCGTGTGGGCAGATTCTGACGATGTATGCATGTTACGAATTGGGTACCCAATGGTGATTGCCGCACTATCAACGCCGGCTAACGCAGCTGCCATACCATCGGTACCCATATCACGACCAGAGAAGTCTAACTGGTAAGGAATATCTTGCTCACGACAGACATTTTCTAAAGATTGAACTAAAAACTCTGAAATGACAGAGCCACGGCCAATGGTAAAGCCATCACCCATCTTAAGTGGGTTCATTTTACGGTTACCAATTCCCGGTGCTGCTTCGTAGTCATGATTTACATCAGTAGCAATTAATACGTCTGGCTTAAGCTCACCCACTAACTGTGTAGATCCAAACCGGCCAATCTCTTCATGGGTGGCAATGGTATAAAGGACACGAACATTATCAAGACCTTCTTCTGCCACTAAACGTGCAATTTCTGTAACAGAGAAACAACCCAGACCATTATCTAAGTAAGCACCATAAAAAGTATCCTGAGATACACCATGCTTAATTGGGCGGTCTAAAAGAATCGGGTCACCCGGGCGTAGCCCTAAAGCCTCAACTTGTGCTTTACGATCTTTGCCATAGGTGTGCAGCTCCAGATAAATTGATTCTGGCTTGATACCTTGTTCACCTGTGCGCTGAGCTGGAGTGGAGAAGTGAATCGCACCCAGAGCTTCAACAGTGCACCCTTCGATCACTTTGAACTTACCTGCTTCATCCGGGTGCTGGCAAAATACTTTGACTTCATGACCAATCAGAGTTGTAGGCAAGAAAGAATCGGTGTTAATCCATACTTTACCGTCGTCATCAATTTTGCGTACCTGCATGCGGATTTTGTCAGCGTGGCCAACAATCATCACGCTTACAAGATCATCACGACCAGGATGCGAATCAAAAACTAACCCTGCATTCCCTTTAAACTGATGAATTCCCCATCCGGCTGGCATAAAAGATTCAAATTCAGGTTTAATAACGCCATAGCTCATTGCGGCTTCAAAACCAATTGGCGAAGGCGAGGCCAGTACCTTCTTCATAAACTCAAATTGGTCGTGCGGCATAGTGTTTTGCCAAGCGTGTTTTTGTTCCGTGCTGTTCTCTAAACTCATTATTTAGCCCTTTCAATCTATTTAGGTGCAAAGCAATCTTACTGCCAATTTTCCATATGCCAGTATTTTGATATGGAAATTTACCATAGAAGAAAGCCGTTAACCTAAAGCTTGTTATGCTTAATTGAGAGCAAGAGTCATCTATTTGTGATCTGCTTCATCAAAGTGGCGTATTGGTTATTACCAAGTGTCGCCTTCCAAATAAACTATGTGCAACTTTCAATTTACTGGGCAGTCCCATGTGTGAAAGTTAGTTTAAGAAACGATTATCTCAAACTGCTAAGCGATGCTGCCATTTGCTGTTCGTACTTATCGAGCAGTTCGTATCGCTTACAGTACATTTTTCTCTTGGTACGATTTAGAGTGCTTAGATCTCTTCGAGTTATATCCAAAGGCAGTTTGAATCTATACTTGCTGTGTTTCTCCCCTTTTAGCTCAGTGCAAAAGGCGTCATAATCGAAAAATACTTTCTTGCGTTGTTTGTGGGTGCGAAAGCGTGACGCGCTGTAAACGTGCCCTTTGTTAGTGACGCAATAGACGTTCCTGATGCCAAAGTGTCTTGCAAACATCAACGTCAGCTCAACAATAAGCGCTTTAGGCCGCATTCCATGCTGAGCTTTTGTAAGGGACTTAATGATATCAGGAAGACTTTCTGTTTTTCCCCTTGAACCCTGTACGCAACCAATAAACAGATCTCTGTTTTCAGTAATATTGAATGTGGTGAAGTAAATATCTTGCGACAGTTCATTTGTTATTGCCAAACCTAGGCCACCTTCACGCCATTCCCCCATATAAAGACGCACATCGTAATTCTCGCTATTTTTACCCTGGATTGAAAACAGTTTGTATCCTTGCTCTGAGTAGACTTCCTTACACTTTTTACCAAGTTCGGTCGACATAAAGTTGAAGTGAGCATAAAGGTTTCTTAAGCGAGTCTTTTTGTCCCAATCAGCGCACACATGAGGGTGCATTGGTTGATCGTAGATTTTTGGTCTGAGCTTAAAAAGTTCTCTTATGTTCTTGTCATTCTGCATTGATTGCATAGCTTTTGCCGTTCCAGGACTAGCTATATACCGAAAACAGAACCTACATTGATCTCTGTAAACGCTGTATTTTTTTTGGGGCCCATATATTGTTTTAGAAATACTGTATAACGTCTTTAGCTTCATCAATGATTCCATATTTATAATTATTAATGCTGCAGGGAATTATGCTGAAGAGATATAAAAGCTACTGTATGGGTTTGTGTGAGTTTGTCAGAAATGTCATTACAATTTGGAACTTCGCAGTTTCGGTATCCATTCGCTCCCCCCCAGCCTCAGTATATTGGGGGGAGCGTCTGAGCACTTGGATCCTAATGCTTGCGACTATGTTCCGTTGCGCATGCTGTTGATGATTTAAGGTTATGTTTTATTTGGCAAGCTCGGCGGCGGTGTCGACAAAGATGCCCTGAATATCATTTGCTTCACGTTCAGTTTGTCCGCCGTGCTTAAGAAATGCCTCGATAATGGCCTGGGTCTTCTCTTCTTTTGCGCGCTCCAGGAAGTAGCGCAATTCCAATTCCGCACCTGCATTTTCATCTTTGATTGATGCCTCGATGATCGCTTTGTACATCACGATATCTCGAACTTCTAGCTGGCTAATCACCCCAAGTGTTTGAGCCAGGAAGGTATCCATTTCTGCCTTCGGGACATACTGGGTAATAATGTTCAATATTTCTGCCTGTTGGGCGGTAAAGTCATTACCAAGAAGCAATGCTTGTAGTGCCTTGTTTTTACCCATTCGTCTTGCAAAATGTACCGCACCCTGGCCGCCAGTCGGGATGTTGACGTGAATTTCAGGCTGGGCAAAAGCGGCAGTTTCTGTGCCGTATGCCAAGTCACACGCCATGACGAACTCATTACCGCCCCCTCGAGCTACACCGTCTACCACAGCCACAGAGACCTGCTTCATTGCTTTAATGTTGGCAATCATGTGATTGAATTCGATAGATGCTGCCTGGCCACCTTGAGTACCGTTGATCACATGCAAATCTAAGTGAGCCAGGAAGAACTTTTCGCGGAGTGATTTGAATACCACCACTTTTGTATCGCGGTTATCTTTTAGCGATAGCACGAACTCGTTGATTTCGTTTATCAGTTCAATCGTCAGAACATTCACTGGCGGATTATTGATAGCGACTGTTGCGATGCCGTTGTTGTGGGTAATCGATAGTGTGTTCATGGAATCTTCCTCACTTGAGTAAATGGGCTCTGTCAGTTCAAGCCCTCAATGTGTGGTTACTATAGGAGTATTATAGGTGAGGAAAAATGCGCTAACTGGCATATAATTGGTGCTGTTAATGCAACAAAAAGAAAGCGTATGGATTTTTCTAGTCGATTATTACTGCTACTCGAAGTGATAGAACTTGGTTCATTTACCAAAGTGTCCGAGCAAAGAAATGTTGATCGATCGGTCATCTCTAAACATATCAGCCGATTAGAAGATGAGCTTGGCGTTCGTTTGCTAAACCGAACGACGCGCTCGTTATCTTTAACCGCTGCCGGGAATGAAATGGTGAATCAGGCCAGGTTATTACGGACCTTGTTAAATGATACGCACCGGCTGGCGCAGAATTACCATGCCGAGCCCAAGGGCGTACTGCGCATCACCAGCTCGACCTTGTTTGGTCGCCAGTATGTTCAGCAAGCGGTAGAGGTATTTCAGCAACAATATCCGGATGTCGATATTGAACTGCGTTTAGAAGATCGGGTTGTGGATATGGTCAGGGAAGGGTTTGATATTGGTTTTCGTATCGGCAAGCCGAAAAATTCCAGCCTGATTATCAGAAAAATAGCGCGTAACAGGTTATTGATTGTTGCTTCACCTAAGTTCATTCAAAAGCATGGAGAAATCAACACGGTTCAACAGTTGGAGTCATTACCTGCGACAGCCTACGCTGCGCCGGGGCTCTTGATTGATAAATTCAGGTATCTGGATGACAACAACGAGAGTAAGTACTTCCAGTTGAAGGTGGCCTATAAAGTGAATGATGTCGAAATGGTCACGAAAAGTGCGGTAGCAGGGCACACACTTGCGGTGGTTACTGCCCAGATGATTGATAATGAAATCCTGGAGGGTAAACTTGTCCCGATAATGACGCAGCTACATTTAGATGATTTCGGCACTTTTTATGCTGTTTACCCGCACAGAGATGCACCCATCAAGACAAAACTATTTATCGAAACGCTCAAAGCCATTGTCGGTGAAGAGATACCGATATGGGAAAAGCATATTCCCAATTTTCACAATATGTATGGTTGCGCTTTTTAGCATGTCGCTCAGATAGGTCGATTGCCTTTACCCCACCTAAAAATGCTTAATGCGTATATTGATTTGTATAGAGGAGCGAAAGCTCCTCTTTTCCAATACATAAATTATGACTGTCTAGATAGAGTAATAACGTGTCATAACTATGGGGCGATTGAGAAAACATGCCTTATGATGGTTTCTGGAGGTGCAGCGATTAGTTCTCCTGCGTTTTTAAGAATAGCTTTTAAGTTCTCCTGATGAAATTCAACGGCTTCCTGGCCTGGAAAGAGAGCATCGACAAAAAAGTGTTTCTTGTTTTCATCATAAGATGCGCACCAGCTAATTGGGCCATTTTCATTCTTTTTTAATGAGACCTTTTCAGCGCATTGCAATAATAGTTCATACGCCTCCGCTACCTTGTTTTCCCTAGGAATTAAAGTTACATGATGATGTTGCATAGTATTGTTCATATGTTCTCTTTTATTTGATAAATCGGTGAATCGCTTCGTAAGAATTGTCTTGATATGTTTTATTGTTCAGTTTCTCAAAAATTGTTCCCTGATCGACAATTGGCCCAGTGATTCCGGATTTGCTCGCATAGAAAACACCACTCTTATAGGATTCGTCTTGTAGACCGTCTACAAACCGCTTAGCTCCTACTTCTAATTTGTGTGCTTTACCAAACAGAACCATTATTTTCATCAAAGAGGTCATCATAAACCTCCTAAGAGGAGGAAGTGTGTTGGAGGCCTCTGTACCAGTAGTTCCCCCTGGGCTCATAGTGATCAACCGAACATCTGGATACTTGCGAGCTAAAGAAGATATCCACAAAGCTGCCATGTATTTGATTGAACCAAAAGGGATCATCGCATCTGTCACTTCCCCGAAGAATTTTCCGTTACATATAGACATAAATTCATCTACAGAGGACGTTTTCAGATCCGGTTGTTTAATTCCAAATGCTTCTACGCCTCTTGCAGCTTCTGAACCTGCATATAAGGCTACTTTGGTTAATTTCTTTGCTTTCAATAGCTCCTCAGCCAAAACCACATGCCCCAGAACATTTACAGCAAACTGTTGAGTTACTCCGTCCTCTGTTTTGTCATTGAAATTTGTATCTCCTCCACCTCCAGCATTCATTACGAGGGCATCAATAGGTTCTTTCAAAGAGAGAACAGCAGTTCTGACCGAAGCTAAATTAGAAACATCAATAAGAAGGATTTCGAAAACTGACTTTCCTGTCGATTTTTCTAGCTCTTTCTTGGCAGCCTTCGCTTTCTTTTCGTTTCTGCAACCCAGGTAGATTTTCTCAGTACCATTCAGTAATGCTAATTGTCTGGCGCATTCTTTTCCCAATCCCGCATTTGCCCCTGTTATCAAAATACGTTTTAGCATGGTCTCCCTCTCTCTATGAGATATGGTGGTTCTTTCGAGGTAATGAAAAGGCTGCGTTTGCGTCCCCTGTTTATTTTTTTGGTCACGCCATGTTGAGAGTAGAGTACTGATGAGTTTTACCTAGAGCATCAGCATCTTTCCTTCTTTGCCTTTCAATATTATGCTTGCTACTTTATTATTTCCCATTTGTGGAAAATACAGGGGGTTCTGGAAGTATGGATTCCATTATCGGAAATGTTGATGATCTTATGCTGTTTTACAAAGTTGTACAGCAGGGGTCGTTAAACCGTGCGGCAACTTTAATGGGATTACCTAACTCAACGTTGAGTCGCCGTTTATCTGCGTTGGAGCGGAGACTGGGTATCAAGCTTCTGCAGGTGAAAGGTAAAAAGCTGGCCGCAACGGAGCAAGGCAAACTTTACTTTCAACAGTTGTCTCCTTGGCTGGAAATGCTTGAGCAGCAATTTATAAATCTACAGGCGGAGCAGCAAGAGCTGTCCGGAACAATACGCTTAGAAATGCCAGCATTGATGTATGAAACGTGGATTGGCGATATTATCGAGCGATTTTTATTAGAGCACCCGAAAGTACGACTGGAACTAAGAACAGAGCAAGCGCATAGCAGCCTGTTGGCTGAAGATATGGATATAGGTGTCTGCATTGGTCCGCTCTCCGACAGCTCTTTAATTGCGCAGCAAATATTCGGTGCGCCATGTGGGCTTTTTGCTCATGTCGATTATCTGCAGAGCAGGAGTAAACCTGAAAATCTAAGTGAGCTTTCAGAGCACGCGCTGATCATTAGCCAAATCCTGGATCGTTGGATGATGATCCCGCCAGATGGAGACAGTCCGATTACCTATCGCCCAACGGCACGCATGAAAGTGCCGGATATTCGTGAAGTGCGACGAGCCATTTTTGCCGGAATAGGTATAGGCTTGCTGCCGCTGCACCACATACGTGGCAATGAAGATAAGGTTCAGCAGATCATGCCCGATTATTGTTTCGAACAGCTCAAGTTTTACCTGGTATATCGTCGTCGTGAGCTTTTACCAAAGGCACAACAAGTATTAATTAAGCAATTATTGGCAGGGGCTCCAACGATATCTGATGCTGAGCAGATGATAGATAAAGTCGTATCAGATCAGTTGCGAGATAAGCAATGAGGTTAGCAGTATTATCAAACTAGCCAGCTTTAATTTGCCTTTAAATAACGCTTTCCCTGATTGGGCTGTTCAGTACAAAACGGCAACATACAACCGCGCGCCATATGTGTTGGTTAAAGGTCAGGAATACAAGTTTGAAGAGCCGAAATAAGGCTGGCTAAGCGATACCTGATTTCATTCAGGTATCGCCTAGTTGAGGTGAATTGTGGGCTGACCGTTCTTAATGCCCGCTGTTATATTCCGACTTGGCGTTGTAGTAGACCCACTCGCAATGTTCGCTGAAGGCCTCTTTCGCCAGTTCCTGCAGGGTGTAGTGATAATCGGAGGTGTTCTCCAGTTCAGTTGCTGCGCGCTGGTATAAGGCGATAAGCCGGGAGTAACTTACACACAGGTGCTCGTAGCCCGCGAGGTTGATCCAGAGTGCCAAGATACCACTGGTGAACAGCATGACTTTGATACCCAGATAGAGCCAGGTGTAGTAGTCGGCAGTGCCAGTTAGCTGTAAGGTAAACAATGAAGTCAGCAATACCACAAAACTCGTCATCAGGAATTTAGATAGCCTGCCAAGGGTTCGGTGATAATGACCGGGCATTTTTAGCAGGTTGCTATGAATCTTTCTTGCTTCCCTAATACCTTTGCCGGGTGTCGCTGTCAGCCGCGTTTTAAGGTATGAGATTTGGCTCTCCATCCAGGCGTCTTTGACCTTATCCGGAGCGATGATGCTTTTGTCCTGCCACCAGGCCCACTCGGTTAAGTACACGGCTTGCTGGAACAGTGGCAGGTTATTGCGCATTTGCCGCGGTAGTAGCGAGCTTTCGCAAGGAGCAATATCGGCAAGGTTCAGATAGCCTCTTAGTCTGATAGCCTCGGCGACGCCGCGATAGAGCTGGTAGTCGCGCTTCCAGCCTCTAAACCGAGATGTCCAGTAGAGGCCTATGCAGGTAATAAGAGCGAACAAGACGATGCCTGTTGCTATATACCCCGAGGTAGAACTAACACCCCATTCAACAAACTCTAGCGCCAATAGCGCAGTAAAGGCGCAGAAGAAAAATGTCATTACAGATTTCTGGTATCTATCACGTCTCTTCACCGCTTTGGTATCGGCATAGTGGAATAACAGGCTTAAGGCTGGCGTCAAGCCCGGCTGTGCATTATCCCGCTCTGCCTTTTGCGTATCGATCACCTTGTGCTTGCGGTTAAACAGGCGTATTTGTTCAAGCAGTGTGGTGAACTCGTGAGATAGAAAATCCTGGACGCTTTGATGGTGGCTACAAGACAGGTAAACGGGGTAGGGGGAGCCTTTTAAAGGTGAGGTCGGATAGCTGATATCGACATCATCGCTTGAAGGCCTGCAACGCGTGACGGGAATATGCTGTACAACACCACCGTTGGAGCCATCGAATCCTTTGGGGAACAGGGCTTTAATTTCCGGGATATCGGGAATGTCGCCAAGTTGCATTCTGACAACATCGGCGGTGCCACCATGCCCTTTGGCCGGCTTGCTATCCCATAGGGCAATAACGACATTGGCATAGCGGGCAAACACTGCGCCTTGATAGAGGTAAGGGTACGCCTCATCCATGTCGCTTATGGCAGATTGACTGGGTGCTGTGATGGTACAGCCATACTTTTCACAGATTTCAAGTGCGTATTCAAAGTCCTCCTGGTTGTCGTAGCTTTCCTTCAGCTGGGGCAGGGGAGCTACAAGACAGGGAAGCGGGGTGATCCTTGCTCCTGCGGATTTCAATTGCATGGCGGCTTTCAACGCCAACAGATCGGCTCCCTGTGCCATACCGCACAACAGGTGGATCGGGGTATCCGGGCCGACGGTTTTTAACCAGTATTGCAGGCAGGCTGTAAAGGCTTCCGAGATGGTGCTGTGATCTCGACTGTCTTGCAGGGTATCAACATCTCGATGCCCGGTAACAGCAATAACCAGCGGCATCCTGCCGGTATTATTGTTCATATTCATGATTTGTTTGCTGCTGTGTAGTTTGTCGTTGCTGGGTACGGTTATCGGTCAGAGCTATCAGGCTACGCGCGACTGATGGATTATCGAACCAAGCGTCAAGTCGGTTGCCGCCTGAGTGCAGCGCACGGCCCGTTAGCGGGCTCTCATCACCAGCAAAGAGGATCGTTTCCAGCTTACCACTACCCAGTTCGGCCTTGCGGGCAACATCAATACGCCCTTTGCGAATCATCAGATGGTTATACTGCCCGCTGTGGGCCGAGACCGAATACTGCTCAAACTCGTTGACTCTTGTCAGCCAGGTGCTGGTTTGTCTTACGAGTAGAGAGAGCTCCTGCTGACAGGCCAAAGCTGACTGGTTGAACTGTTCAACTTGCTGTTGGTACAGAGTCTTGAACTGCTGCTCGGCCTCGGTGATATCAGATTCACGCAGCTTCTCGACCTCTTCCTGCAGCGGATGAAGCAGGGCTTTTAGTTCGATTTGTCCGATCTTGTTGTTGAAACTGGATAGCGAAAGAGCCAGGGAGCGATTAATTTCACTGACGTAGTTCACTTCTTCCTCGGTACTTTTAACTGCCTTCGCTTTCTTTGTGCTGAGAGCTGCCCTGATACACAAAGTTAAAATCAAGCCTACCAACAGCGGGACACCAATGTTTGGTGATTGGTTGAAACCCGCCCCCATAGCAATGAACATGATGACACCCATGATATTACCAGCATGCAGTTTTCGGCGTGCAGCTTGCTCCTGCTCTTTTGCCGTAATGACGTCTTCCAGCCGCTCATGGCGTGCCTTCAGAAAGGCTCGCGCTTCGGTCAGGGCTTCAGTTAAGAGCTGGTGTTCTTGCTCCTGGTACTTTTTTTGCTCTCGGAGCTGGTCTAGCTGTTGTTGAATATCGATATAGCGCGTCGTTAGCTGGGACGAAGCACGACGGAGTACTCGATAGTTCTGCCATACATATTGTGAAGCCACATAAGCGCGTTGCAGCAATGCCGCGTCTTTTTGTAGTGCCGGTGGCTGAGGGGGGGAGATCGCCAACTGCTGTCTTGCCCACAGTTGGTTTTCTGTCAGTGATTTGTGCATGTTGAAGTAAAAGCTGTCTAGCTTATGGGAGACCTCTGTGTTTACTTCAGTAAAGGTATATGGGTATTTATCTGTAAAGCGGTCAGCAACCAGAACGTAGTGGGAAAGCTTGAATCGCAGCAGCGATGACATGGTATCAACGGCTTTGTGTAGCCATTCTATGTTGTTGCTTTTCTCCCGTTGCATCAAATAGACTTCGGCGAGAAACTCGAGTGCTTCATAGGTTGGATAGGCTTCTATCGCCTGAAGCAAAAGGCTTTCTGCTTTGGCAAAGTCTTTCTGAAAGCAATATGCCCTGCCAAGATGGGTAAGATGAAGCGAAGTGAGCAGGGTATCCTCATCTTTCAGCATTTTTTCCAGCGTCTCTGCATATTGCTGACTGCTGCGCCAGTGCTCTTCGCGGGTGCCGTGAAGGGCATACAGTCGGCTGAGCCAGAAGCAGCTAAAAAAGTCTGAGCCGAACTCTTTAATGGCTTTTTGCAGGTTCTTGAGTGCCTGCTCCTGATGACCGTAGGTCAGGCTCTGGTAGGCCCATTGCTTACGCTGTGCGAGATCAGCTGCTAGCGGGCTGCTGACTTTTTCCTGTGTAACTGGACGGTAGATGCGGGTTAACTGTTTGCGAACACCTTCTGGCAGACGGTCGAGTCGATGACGAGGGAAGCCGGACACATCAAGCAGATCCGAGGCAAGGGTTAGCTTTTCATCTTCGCCAAGAGTTTGCCACACATCATCTTCAAGTTTGTTGGTGATTTGCCGGGCGATGGCCTCCGAATCGAGAGTGGGGAGCTGACCGATTGTGACACAGTCACTAAGGCGGTCGTAAACCCGGCGTACAGCTGGTGGCATGTTATTGAGCGTGTCGTATTCCGGGCCAATCAGAAAGGCGAAAACATCAACATCAGCCTCGAGGGCAGCGTCAATTTCCAGCTCGATATAAGTCTTGCCATTTTCAGCCTCGCTGCCGATATTCTGTCCCAGCAGGCAGATCATATAGCGGCTGTTTCTTACGCACTGCAGGCTGTTCTCTAGGGGCGCAGCTTTAAAGGCTTCCAGTTGAGCTAAGTGAAAGGGTTTCAGGCCGCAACGTTGGAGGGTAACCGAATCTCCCATACGCTTGGTGATGTGCTCAACCAGAGTCTTGAATTCAGAAAAAGAGAATGAAAAAAAGATGTTGTCCATAAAAGATGTGTGTCCCTTGCCTGCCAACAGAGAAATCGCTGTATTGCGCATTATCTCCTGCCATTCACATAGTCAATGACATCAAATGCGTATAATTATAGGAGTATTAGGAAACAAAGAAACGGCTAATGATCTGTTTTTAAAGGATTCGTGATCTCTGAACTGAAGGGTGCAATCTGCATTTCGCAGAAACTGCCAAGGTGTTGTTCTGGCTTTGCAGAGATGCTACGGCCCTTGCTGAATAAGGGCCGTAGAGAAGAGATTAATGGCTTTGTGACTGCTCCTCGTCACTAATTGCTTCGGCATACCCTTTCGGCGGCGGTGTCCAGCCGCGCTCCGAGCGGGCATGCTTGTCGCTGCGATCCTTTTTCATCTCTTCTGCCATCACCTCTTCCAGACGGACAAAAAGATCACGGTAGTTATTATCAAAACGTTCATCTTCGGAGTCGGACGCCCAGGCGGCATAGAGTTTGTCGGATTTACGATCTTCGACCCGTTTATAGGTGGCTTTCTGTTGCTCAACAAAGAACGGATGCAAGCCGAGTGCTTTCATCGCGTGTCCGCCAATTTCCAGCGCCGAGTGATAGGTTTCAGATTCGATGATATCTGCTCCTGCTTGCCTTAACAGGTAGCCATGGCCTCGGTCAAAGGCACGGGTAATGACTATGACTTTCGGATAGGTGTGTTTGACGTATTTCACCAACTCGACACTGTGCTCACGATCGTCGATAGCCACAACAAGTGCTGCGGCGTGCTCTATCCCGGCAGTGTGCAGCAGATCAGGGCGGGTGGCATCACCAAAGTAAGCCTTGGTACCAATTTGACGGACTACGTCGACCTGATTGGCCTGATGATCCAGTACGACGGTTTTGACACCGTTGGAAACCAGCAGACGGTTGACTATCTGCCCGAAGCGGCCGATACCGGCGATAATGACCGTGCCCTGGTCGTCGATTACGTCTGTTTCGCGGTCGTTAGAGGTTTTTTCAAACCGCGGAAGAATAACTCTATCAAACAGGATAAACAGCCCCGGTGTCAGGAACATCGATAGCGCGACGACGAGGGAGAGCATCTGTGCGATATCGGCAGGAATAACGTGATTTTGCAGCGAGAAGCTAAGCAGTACGAAACCGAATTCACCAGCCTGTGCGAGGCTGAGGGTAAACAGCCAGCGGTCGCTGCCCTTGATCCTGAAGACCAACGCAAGACTATACAGTACCAGAGCCTTCACAAGCATAACGCCCAATGTCAGAGCGATAATGATCGTGAAGTCATTCAATAGCACAGAGAAGTTGATGCCGGCACCCACAGTGATGAAGAACAGTCCGAGCAATAGCCCTTTGAACGGATCGATGTTGGACTCTAGCTCATGGCGAAATTCACTGTTCGCCAATACGACCCCGGCCAGGAAGGTGCCTAACGCGGGAGACAGGCCGACCAGGCTCATCAGTGCGGCTATGCCGATCACCAGCATTAATGCGGTTGCGGTAAAAATTTCGCGCAGACCTGAGCTTGCCACGAAACGAAACAGCGGGCGGCTGAGGAAATGACCACCAATCACAACCGCAATGATAGAGCCTGTGATCACCAGACCATATGCCCAGCCTGGCAATCCAACCACAAGGCTTAACTCGTCATGATGCTCAGCGGCTGTGGTGGCTGCCGATTGTGCTTTTGCTATCAGCTCGGGGAGTGCCAACAGCGGGATAAATGCCAGCATAGGGATGACGGCAATATCCTGGAACAGCAGAACTGAAAAGGCGTTTTGACCACCCTCTGTTTTGGTCAGGCCCTTCTCATTGAAGGTTTGCAGCACAATCGCGGTGGAAGAGAGCGCAAAAATGAGGCCGATGGTCAGGGCAATTGTCCAGGGTTGCTCGAAGAACAAGGCGATCCCCATTACCGCTGCAGCCGTTCCTCCAACCTGCAGGCCGCCAAGTCCCATCAGGCGATTTCGCATCGCCCACAGCATTTTAGGCTCCAGTTCCAAACCGACGAGGAACAGCATCATGACTACCCCAAACTCGGCAAAATGCTGAATGGTAGTGGTCTCTTCCCCGACCAAGCCGATAACCGGGCCAATTACAACACCTGCAATGAGGTAGCCTAATACCGAGCCTAGCCCGAGCCGCTTGGCTATCGGTACGGCAATAACGGCGGCAACCAGATAAACGAATGCCTGTAAAAAGATACTGGTCATTTAGCCTCCGCTATATTGGTCGGATTTGCTTCCAGATAGTGATTGAGCTTTTCTGCCGGGGCGGCAATATCAAGATCGATGTTACCAGCGACGAGTCGTTGTAGCAGATCCCGCCATGCATCAAGGTGGCCGTCGATTCGCTCTTCTTCCAGTGCTGTGCGTGAGCCAAACAGGGCAAAAGGCGGGAGATAGAACATCCCGGTCAGGCTGGCCATTTGTTCAAGGGGGGAGAGTAGCTGGCGAATAGTGAAATGGTTATAGCCGTCAGCATGGTAAGCATCGGCAGTACCGCCAGCCGTTAGCGAGCAGAAAAAAGCTTTTCCCGTTAATGCGTCGCCATCAGGGCCATATGCAAAGCTATATTCCAGCACCAGATCTTGCCATTCTTTCAAAATAGCAGGGGTGGAATACCAGTAGAGGGGAAACTGAAAAATAATCACGTCATGGTCGACCAACCGCTGCTGTTCGCGGTCAATATTGATGTTGAAAGTCGGGTATTCCGCATACAAGTCGACGGCCGTGACACCATCAATTTGCTTGGCTAGATCAAACAACGGCTGGTTGACCTCAGAGCGGTGCTGAGAAGGATGTGCAAAAAGCACCAATACCTTTTGGCTCATAGTGTTCCTTACTATAAATCTAAGATTGGTTGCAACATATTCAGATTTTTCTCATCTTACTTCTTGCCTGGTAGCTTGCAACCATTATAGGAGATAGCGGTACTCTGTTCGTGAGACTCGTCTGTCAGGTATACGGGCGGGTAACTAGGGATGTTGGCAACAGTCAGGTGTGATTAAATTTGTTATAGGTGATAATAGCGGGTGTAATTGTCGCGCAGGTAATGGACTGCGCGACATGGCGCTTTGCTAGTTTCGCCTAAAGGCTTATCACTTGATTTTGGCCGTGATAAATACCAATAAGATCATGCATGGTGCCGATACGACCAACCGCAAGCTTATCTTTGAGCTCGAAGAAGTCCAGACAAGTACCGCAAACTATGATATCAGTGCCTTTCTCTTGCAGTTTTTGCAGCGCATCGACAGTGTCTGCCTGGTCGATACAGAGCTTCACGCCAGTGTTAACAAAAAAGATCGATGCCGGCACCTGTTCATAATCGGAACTGACATTGAATAAAGCATTTATCAGCTTTTGACCGATCACTTCATTTCCCTGACCAAGCGTGTTGTTTTCGATAACATAGGACTTTGGCAATATAGTTTGCTGGTGACTGGTGCTGGCGATAATTGTTTGTCCTTCAGGAGTCTGTAGGACTTCCTCGACGGTTAACCCTTTCTTTATCAGGTTGTCTATCAGGGCTGTCGTAATCGCTTGATCTGAGCTGAGAATTTCGACGTTGCTATGGTTTTGGTCTTCGAAAACAGTTTCTACCAGATTGAGAGCCTGTTGTTGTGAGACTCCGCGAACATCAATCTTGTTGATCATAATGCTTTACTCCATTGAGAAGTTTTCTTGTATATAAATGGGTGTATTCCACGTTTAACTGTTTGAGCGTATCCGTCATATTCGGCCTGTCACACTTTTCCAGTGCGATGCAGAACCCGCATTTTGAGCTAATCGCTCTCGGAGAGCTGATCAGCTTTGGCAGTAATGCAGCCTTTTTGAGTTTGCTTTCCGCTTTCAAGGCCTGATGGCTTGAATTGAAAGTAATAATGTAAGTAACTGAATCTTCCATTGAACTCGCTTTACAATGAATTTTGGGCAGCAACTTGCTGGCCAATAATGGCGGCGCCTAGTGCACCGGTAAGTTGAGGGTGGCTTGGAATGTCAACAGACAGGCTTCCTACCTGGGCCTGAATCGCTTCTAGCACGCCCGGATTTTGTGCCACACCACCGGTAAACACGATGGGTTCGGCAAACCCGATCTTTCGACCCAGAGATACAACGCGTTTGGCCACAGAATGGAATACTCCACGGAGAATGACCTCTGCGGGTACACCTTTATGAAGCAAACCAATGACTTCTGATTCGGCAAAAACGGCGCACATTGATGAGATTTCACAAATTTCGTTGGTGGTTAAAGCGGCCGTTCCTGTTTCATCCAATGACATATCCAGAGTATGGGCGACCATCTCAATGAATTTTCCGGTACCTGCAGCGCAGCGATCGTTCATCACAAAGTCGTCCACTTTGCCATTCTCGGAAACCTTAACCACTTTGGAATCCTGGCCACCAATATCTATGATGGTTCTGGCTAGCGGGCATAGGTAGGCGACGCCTGCCGTGTGGCAGATGATTTCTGAAGAGGCTTTATCGGCGAGTTCGAAGTAGTTTCTGCCGTAGCCTGTTGCGACTGTCATTGCCACATCTGAGCGGTTACATTGGTTGGCAGCGAGCATGTCAGAATACAAACGTTCTGCGTTGTCTCTCGGTGCGGCACCACTTAAGGTGACCGCTGAATCGATAATATTCTGGCCGTCAAACATAACCATCTTTATGGTTCGGGACCCGATATCAACGCCACATGTGATCATTGAGCTAACTCCAACAAGGTTTGTACCCGAACTTTTAGTTGCTCCCGGTCTGAGCTGGAGTAATCGGTTTCTACCTTCAGGTAAGCAAGTCCTAGCTCTTTACGTACAAATTCGTTGATTAAGACAGACTCAACGTTGTAGGTGTGGCAAGCCTGCCAGACCAAGTCGATGACAGCATCTGCCTGATAATCCCTGGCGAGTTTTTTCAGTAAACCCTTTCTGCCTTCATTCGGGGTCATACAAGAGCAAGGGATATTAAAGTGCTTGCGAGCAATTGCTTCTAGTGGATCGCCTTGCTCAGAGACCTCTTCGTATACCCCTTTAATCCCGGAGCAAGCTTCCTGGACGACGACAACACCGCCACACTCTTCGATAATCTCAATGAGTTTCTCTGTGCCATGACCGGTAGGGCAGCCTGTAAGAAGAACGCGAGGAGCGCTGGCGGGCGCGACCTGGTAGCCTTGCTCTAAACGCTGGTTAGCCATTGCCAAAAAGTTCTTCATTTGCTCAAGGTGTTTAGAAAAGCCAGCAACACGGTAGCGGGTCTGTGCGATTTCATAACCTGATACGATGGCGGGTTTATGCTGACCGAGTTCCTGGATTGCAAGGATCAGGCGGCGTTCTTCATTCATCGCCTTAATTGCTGCGCGTAATTTTTCCTCTGTGATGTCGGTCTGGAAGGTTTGCTCGAGTTTCTGCTTCAATTCCTCGACTTCGGCCAGCCAGTGCCGAAAAGCACGTTCTTTGTCTGACTTCTGAGTAAGCTCAAGAACATGCATGTTTTTGTCCTGAGACAAGACTTCATACATTTTCTTTTTGCCGTCGCAGGTTGTTTCGGCGACTAACAGATCCGAATCATTGAGTAGCGGGCAGCCTCCGGTGAGGGCGTAACCATAGGATGATTTGATAAGAGGACATAAATTCGAAGGCAGTACGGTTTCAGCATGGGTAATGGTATTTTGACTGGTACCGCAAAGACATATGGGGGTTGCACCGGCCGCCAGAATCAGATCTCTTGGCGTGAATTCGCAGTAAAAACCGACGATCCCATGCCCCGCTTGTTTTTGTTCTGAGACGTAGCGGATTTCATCGGATATGGCACTTTTAAAGTAGTCCAACGGTGATGGTACTGTTTGTTCTGGCGTGACATCGCCCTTGCTCGCTTCTAACATAGCATCCCTTTATATTCATTGAATTGTAATTAGCTGACGGCTACCAGGTGTTGGCTACGGATAGCTCCTGATACCGAGAAATCGTTCCGGATTAGTGGCCTTAGGAGGCCAACTGCTTTATTGCCGATATGGCTTGCACGATTTGTTCTGATGTCGTAAACGCGCCAATACTTAGCCGTATGGTGCCGTTAGGGAAAGTGCCAAGTGTTTTATGTGCGGCAGGTGCGCAATGCAGGCCGGTTCGGCAGTAGATACCATGTTCATAGGCCAGCAGTTCATCAATTTCGCCGTTATCTTTATCTTTGATCGTAAAGGAGACGACGCCGACACGAGGCTGAGTATGGTCCGGGCCATAAAGAATCACGCCAGGAATGGCTTGTAGCCCCTTAACTAGTTGTCTGGTCAGTGTTTGTTCGTGTTGGGACACAGCGTCGACGGTGTTATCCTGTAACCAACTAATCCCCGCATTTAATCCGGCAATTCCCGGCAGGTTTGGTGTACCGCTTTCCAGAGCGTCGGGTAGAAAGTCAGGTTGCACTTCTAATTCTGAGTTACTTCCAGTTCCACCAGTGATGAGCGGTTTGATAGTCACGCCTTGCAAGTTGTCACCAATAACCAGGCCACCAATCCCCATCGGTCCCATAAGCCCTTTATGTCCGGTGAATGCCAGCAAATCAATACAGGATGCTTCCATATCGATAGGTATGACTCCCGCAGTCTGAGCGGTATCAACGAGAAATATACAACCTTGCTGGCGGCACAACTGGCCAATGTGGGCGATAGGTTGAATGGTGCCAAAGGTATTAGATGCGTGATTGATGGCAACTAGTTTGGTTTGTGGGGTCATCGCCGCTTTGAGATCAGCTACCTTGATAAGGCCTGTGTTCGGGCAGCAAGGGACAACGGTAACAATGACGCCTTCTTGTTCCAGCTGGCGTAATGGCCGCATCATGGCGTTGTGTTCCATGCTGCTCACAATTACTTGATCACCGGGTACCAACAGGCCTTTTAATGCCAAGTTTAGGGACTCTGTAATGTTGCCGGTAAATACAACATGGGCATCATCGCTGGCGCTAAAGAAATTGAGTAGTCTTTCTCTGGTTTCAAAGATCAGGCGGCTTGCATCATTGGCCAAAGGGTGGCTTGCCCTGCCGGGGTTAGCACAATCCTGACTAATATAACGAGTCATAGCCTCAACAACCTGTGCAGGCTTAGGGTTACTGGTTGCCGCGTGATCAAGGTAAATCATGATTTCACTATCCCTATACTCGGCTGTCATGTGTATCTCAGAAGAATCCAGCCAGAAACACCAGTTAGTCGCGGTATGACGACACGAAGTGCTGCTCCTCAAGGAGATGCGGCGTTTATATTAGTGTTTATTATAAAGATTTCAGTGAAATAGATCGCATATAAGGGCGATTAACTACCAGTAATTATTGATAATTTGAGTTGATAACGTGGTATGTAAATGAAATGTATGGAAGCCGTGCTGACACAGATATTATCTGGTGATAATTCTGTGTCAGCAGTGTCAGTCAGATTGAAATGGGTAAATGGGTAGTAGGAGAATTAGCTGTGGTCAGGTGCCACATCTCCTGTCGAGCTTGGATTGGCGGGATCGCCGCTCCACTCGAACCAGCCGCCGTCGAAGACGCTGATGTCTTCCCAGCCCATGACATAGGCATAGAAAAAGGTTTCAGAAGCGCGCCAGCCGGTACCGCAGTAGAAGGAGACTTCCTGCGACTCGTTAATGCCCCAGTCTTTCCAGAAGGCCTCAATAATATCGGCGCTGATCATGGTGTCATCCGGGTTACGGAAGTCTTCAAGGTGGTAGGCGTCAGAACCTGCATGGCCCCATTTCGAACCGGTAATGCGACCTTTTGGCTTGATGTATTTATAGCCACTGGTATTGCCAATGTATTCTTCCCAGCTACGGATACTGACCAGAGATTTGTGCTCAGGATCATCGAGGATCGCTCTGGCTTCCGGTACATCAATGATCAGCTCAGGACGGGAAGGGATCGGACGGCCGAAGTCGACATGTTTTGGTGCCTTGTTGAGCATTGGCTCGGTACGGTAACCGGCGTTTACCCACGACTTCCAACCACCGTTGAGCAGGCGTACATCATCGACACCGGCGTACATAAGAATACTGGCGGCGCGAGCGGCTGCGGTGTTGTCGCGGCCATACAGGACAACAGTCGTATCAAAACGAATACCGAGCTGCTTGACTGTCTCAGCCAGCTTCTTATCGTCTAACCGGTTCCACCAAGGTTCAGACTCGATCTTATTAGTGTTTAGATACAGTGCGCCAGGAATGTGGGCAGCCAGGTATTTGGTTGGCGGCCCCCAAGCGACTTCAACGACCTTAAAGCCTTTTTCCGGCGCATAGAGCGCTTGTTCACCGTCGATAACCTGTTTTAGCCATTGCGGTGTCACCAGCTGCTCAAATTTCGCCAGTCGGTCAAGCTGACCGGAATAGTCGCTGATATTCTGCGAAATAGTCGAAACGTTGTTGATGCCGATGTTATCAAGCTGCTTAAGCAGGACATTGGCCTTCTCTGGTTCGCAGTAAAGGAAAGTCGGTTTGGTTAATTCGATCCCTTTGCTCTGAAGCAGGTGTTCCAGATGTGGAGGGCGAAGGGTGCTTAACCAGTCTGAATCAAAGTTGATCGCGCCGGGAAAGTGTCCGCCTCGGGTTTGCGAGGCTTCGGGCCAGCCGTTGTAGTTGTTGCTCGAGCGACAGTCGATCACCTGAATATCGCTAGGCGGTAACTTGGCTAGCTCATCAAAAGTGGTTGCCATAAGCGGGGTACTTACAAGGGTTATGAGTGGGAATAGTAACCGTCTGACAGAAAACATGTGCATGGCCCAGTAGTGAAATAAGGATGGCATTATATAACGCCATCCTGGTTCATAATTTATATAAGATCACAGACTTATGCTGTTGTACGTGTTTTTCTGCTCTTGTTTCCGGAGCCTGACGTTTGGTTGCTTTGTGGTTTACGATCCTGTGGCTTTCGGCTCTGGGACTTACTGCCGTTGGGCTTTTTCCCCTGCGGCTTACTGTCATTGCTGCCGCTGCTGTTGCGACGAGAATGAGGCTTCTTATTGCCACTTGACTTGTTGGCGCCCGGTTTCTTAGATGCAGTACGGTGGCCGCTTGCATTATCACCAGAACGTTGGCCGTCTTTGTGCTCAGCTTTCGGCTTTTTTGGTTTCTTTGGTTTTTTGGCTTTCAGCGGACGAAGCGGTTGTGATTCAGGCAGCTTGTTGACCGGCGTAAAGCCAAACACTTCCTCGCGCGGTAGGATCTGCTGAGTAAGGCGCTCGATAGCCGTCAGCTCTTTATACTCATCGGCGCAGACCAGCGAGATAGCCTGACCCTCGGCACCAGCACGGCCGGTACGGCCAATACGGTGTACATAGTCTTCGGCTACATTTGGCAGGTCAAAGTTAACGACCTGAGGCAGCTGGTCGATGTCGATACCACGGGCTGCAATGTCGGTCGCGACCAGAATGCGTACTTCACCGCTCTTGAAATTAGCAAGGGCCTTGGTACGGGCACCCTGGCTCTTGTTGCCGTGAATGGCGGCCGCTTTAATGTCACGAGCCTCAAGAAAGGTCGTCAGGCGGTTGGCACCATGCTTGGTACGGGTAAATACCAGTGCTTGTTTCCATTTGTTTTCCTGGATCAGCTTGGTCAGAACGGCTGATTTCTTTTTCTTGTCAACCGGGTGAACCCACTGTTTAACGCTCGGCGCCGCAGCATTGCGCGGGGTAACAGAAATCTCAACCGGATCGTTTACCAGGCCTTTTGCCAGCGCGCGGATTTCGTCAGAGAAAGTTGCCGAGAAGAGTAGGTTTTGGCGATTTTTTGGCAGCACTGCCAGGATTTTTCGGATGTCGCGGATAAAGCCCATATCCAGCATACGATCGGCTTCATCGAGTACCAGCACTTCAAGCTGATTGAATTTGACTGCGTTTTGATTGTATAGATCAAGCAGGCGGCCCGGAGTGGCAACCAGTACATCGGCACCCTGGCGCATGCGCATCATCTGAGGGTTGATTTTGACCCCGCCAAAAACAACCGCCGAGCTAAGCGGAAGTCGCTTGGAATAGGTAGCAACGTTTTCGCCAACCTGTGCCGCAAGTTCACGGGTAGGGGTTAGAACCAGAGCGCGGACCTGGTTGGAACGGACCTTGGGACCTTTCGACAAACGCTCCAGAATTGGTAGGGTAAAACCTGCAGTTTTGCCTGTCCCTGTTTGCGCCGCCGCCATGACATCCTTGCCTTCGAGCACGGCAGGGATTGCCTGAGCCTGAATAGGGGAAGGTTTTTCATAGCCTTGGTTAGCAACAGCTTCAAGGATTGGGGTACATAGGCCCAGAGAGGCAAAACTCATAAGATAGTCTCAATCAAAATTAAAAACCGCCTCATAGCGTGAGGCAGGAAGCCGGCTAGCTTACAGTAGAGGAGGGGAAAGTGCTAGGGGCCGTTTATCTTCAGCGTTTCTCGGCGAATGACAAACAGGCCCGGATAATTTTGATGTTAAGGTCGGACTGTCAGTTGTTAGTCTGTTGTCGCAATCAAGTTCTCAAAGCGCTCGTTGCCCTGGAGTGATTCGAAGTCTTGCTCTTCACTAGCCAGCTCTTTGAGCGAGGCACTGCCCAAAATGGCCTGCTCTAAATCCATGATGGCCTGTTCTTCGGCCCCCAGGCAGGCATAGGCGCAGGCACGCTGGTATAGGGCATGTGCATTGCTGGTATCGACTTCAAGCACCCGGTTACAGATACTCAGAGCCCAGTGGAATTCACGAATTTCCATGGCCGCATCGGCTTTATGGGTCAGGGCTTCGAGATCGCCGGGACGAATTTTCAGGATTTCGTCGTACACTTCCATCTTTTGCTCGGGAGTCTGTGAACCTTGAGCTCTTAGCCAGAGATTATGGACCTCATTGATGATCTCAATCTCCTTGTTGTTCTGGGCTATGATCCGCGTTTTTCGTTTCAGGTCGCGTTCAAGTAACTGGAACTTCTTCTCATATTGTTCGGCGATATCATGCAACTGCTGATCGGCCATTTGCTTGGTGTTTTCTTTGATCTCTTTCAATGACTGCCAGCCTATTAGAGCAAATAGCGAAGCGGCGCCGGCAATAAGATAGAAGAAGTAAGTTACGGTGACATTGGCATAGTTCATCGACTTGTCGGCGACACTCAACTCGCGGTCGGTGATCTCGATAGTGAGCCTGCGCTCAAGATCCTGCTGATCGGTACGCAGCGCTTTGAGTTCGTCAAGGACATATCTTTCCATCAGGGGTTTGTCATACATACTTTCCTGCGAGTATTCTTCCCCCAATGCCGGCCAAGACAGCATAGCCATAACAAGCACAGATAACAGCCACTTATACATCTCTGAGTCCTTTAACAGTCAATTAGCTAGTAGTTGCTGACTATATACCTAACTTGCCGGGCAGATAAAGGGAGGATGTCGAGAGATTTGAGGTAACTACTGGTGGCGGCATTCCTCTGGCTCAAAACCGCCTGTTTGCTGAACCGAGGCCAGCGTGGCCAGACGTTTCTTTTCGCGAGCTAGCTCGGCACCGGAAGGTTGCGGAGCATCATCAGAAATCTCGGCGTCTGGCAGGTTAGAAAAGACATGCACCTTGTTAAATGTAAGCATGAAGAATACCCTCGAACGAAATATAAATTAGTTAATTAACAACATCCTGTCGTCTGGTGGTTAAAAAATCATCATCCTTGTCATGATTTGTTAGGGATGAGTAAACAGGCGTAGATCACACCGGCGCAACGTTTGTAGGCGTAGATATGGTTACTTTGCAAGGTAAAGTGCAAGTGCCTTTCTGACAGAGGCAAAGGCGAATTTTTCAGGCGCCAGCTCGTTAATCTTGACCCATGCTACGTCTGCGACATCATCACCTGCCGTCAGCTCGGGCTTATTCGCTAAGTCAACGGCAAAAAAGGCGTCGCAGGTTTTATACTCGACATTCTTATAGACATAGGTGTTCGGATACGAGCCAAAGTAGTTCGCTTTGTCTGGGGCTGGCTGAAAATTCAGTTCTTCCTGCAGCTCGCGATGCAGAGCCTGCTCGAGGGATTCATCATGATCGACAAATCCACCGGGAAAGTCCCACATCCCTTTGCCGGGCTCTCGTGCGCGGGTTGCAACCAGAATTTCATCCTGACAGCGAATAACAGCAAGGACCGCCGAGGCCGTATTCTGAAAGAAGGTAAAGTCGCATTGACTACACTGAAATGATTTTTCCGATTGTGGCGAGAAGGTCGGCTGACCGCACGAAGGGCAATACATCTTGTTATGCTACCGGTTGGTTGAAAGGCGCGAGGATAGCGTAGCCGATAGAGGATTGCCAGTTATGCAAGGCGACTTGGGTATATATCAAGCCGTAGAATAAGGTATTATAGCTCGAAATTGTCCATGTTCGGTTTATACGATGTCTGAAGAAGAATATGAAGTAGAAGCGTTGGCGGTTGAGGTATCAGCCCAGCCTATCGAGCTCTACAAGGTTTTGAAAATTGCTAATGCGGTCAGTGGCGGCGGTGAAGCAAAATATGCCATTGCCGAAGGCTATGTGGCTGTTAATGGTGAGCTGGAGCAACGTAAGCGCCGTAAGATGTATGACGGCGATGTGATCGAATTTAACAATGAATTCTACGTTGTGATTTGTGACCAGCCTGTTGATGAATCACCGCAGGAGCCTGAGCTGGCAATGCCTAAAACAGCGAAAAAAGCAGACAAGCCAGGTGCCAAGCAGGCATCAGGAAAAGGCAGAGGCAACAAGTCGGCATCGGGCAAAAAAACACGCGGCAATAAAGCTGGTGGAAAGAAAAAATCGGAGAGCCAAGCCGGACCGGCCGATCAGTCAACCGGTCGCAAGCCAATTAGCTTCTAGCCCGTTAGGTGCTATTAAGAAAAAAGAAACTGCCAAAAATGGCAGTTTCTTTTTATGGTGAGTACGTAGAAGTGGTTATTCGGTATTAATGGCTGTTGACGCTGAGGCCGTATTTCTTGATTTTTCGGTAAAGCGTGGCAATACCGATACCCAGCTCGTCGGCAACCAGCTTGCGGTTGCTTAACCGGTTTATCGCTTCCTCGATGCGGATTTTTTCCATTTCTTCAAGACTCATCGCGCACTCGTCAGCGTGAATATTCTCGACCTGGTGCTCGACTTTGGCCTGCTCGAAATAAGGTGGCAGTAAGTCGACGTCAATCGTATCGCCTTCCGGTACCACGTTCACCAAATATTCAATCAGGTTACTCAGTTCACGTACGTTGCCGGGCCAGTGATAGGCATTGAGTCGGGCCATGGCTTCGGATGCAATTCCCGGGTAGCTCACGCCGATTTTTCGGGTATGTATATCGAGGAAGAACTGTACCAGTAGCTCGACATCACCTTCGCGTTCTTTCAGTGGTGGGAGGTGAATAGGGATCACGTTGAGACGATAGTACAAGTCTTCCCGGAATTTGTTCGAGGCAATCATTTCAGCGAAGTTGCGGTTGGTTGCCGATACAATTCGAATATCGATCGGGATTGAGGTGTTTGAGCCAATCGGCATCACTTCTCGCTCTTCCAGTACCCTCAGCAGTTTGGCCTGAAGGGTCATCGACATATCGCCAATTTCATCCAGGAACAAGGTGCCCTTGTTGGCAGCCTGTATCAAACCCGTCTTGCCTTTGGTGGACGCGCCGGTAAAAGCGCCTTTGACATAACCGAACAGTTCACTTTCGAGAAGCTGATCAGGTATCGCGGCACAGTTAATGGCAATAAAGGGCTTATCGCTTCGGGTACTTAAATCATGCACCGCATGGGCAATCACTTCTTTACCCGTACCGCTTTCACCGTTAATTAGCACACTCGACGGGCTGCTGGCGATCCGTGATATTAAGGTTTTTAACTGACGCATTTTTTTGCATTCACCAATCACGCTGGTAAATTGCGGCTGCGGTTCATTGATTGCAAAAGATTTATTTGGTTGATGGAAAGCCATTAAAAAAAGCTGGTGACCACGGGCGTCATGAAATTGGCCGACAACCAGCTCCTGACGTTCGCCAAGCGATATGATGTGCTGCTGATGTCCTTTTAATTCATTATTATGAAAGGACAGAGGCTGAATATTGACTTCGACACGGGACAACTCTTCGCGTTCTATATTGAGATTATTCAGCGCTGGCTGGTTACCATATTTTACCCGGCTGTTACCGTCTAATACTAATACCCCCTGATCCATGTTTTCTATCAGGCTGGTAAATACTTCATCAAGCCCATCATCATGTTCATTATCACTGGCCAATACTTTGGCGACTACTATTTGGGAAATGTGCTGAATGTAGTCAGAGAATAACTGAACATTTTCTTTGATTCTCTCGCGCGACTCTTCGGTGAAGGCCACCAGGCTGATCACTCCGATACAGCGATCCTCGGCCATGATAGGGACACCGAGGAATGCCGTTTCTCGACAGGTTGCTTTGTTGGAACAGCCATCGCACAGTGGATCGGTACGAGATTTAACAACAACCTTTTCTCTATGTGTTTCAAGAATATATCGGAAAATTCTTGAACTTGTATTGAGTTTCTTACCAAAGAATTTGCTGTAAGGCCCGGTGCCGGCGATACGGACCAAATCGGCATCAACGACCTCTGCATCCAGCTGAAGTACGGCTGAAAGCATTTGTGTAAAGCGCAGTATGGTGGGCTGCAGTTGCATGAGTTCGGATTGCTGGGCGTTTTTCAACATAATTCAGGTCTATTTTGGGAAAGACTTAACAAAGTTACTCAAGAATGAATGATGTCTGCTTGATATAAGTCAGTGTTTCCCATTGGATTCGTGATGCGAAATAGGAATTGCAAGCGAGGTCACACCTGAATATCAATATGATAAAGCGCATCTGGGGCGCTATCATTTTGGTCGCTATCACTGATAGTGAGTGATAGCGTGCGACAAGAACACCAGTTAGCAATAAATCGCTTCCAAATTTCTTACCCCTTGTAATTCAAGGGCTGACGGCTTTTTTTTGTTTATTTTTCCGTTTTGTTTCGTTGTTGGCACAGATATTGGAATAGGAGAGTCAGCTGTCTGTTTTAACCCTACAGACTTTTTCCAGCCGGACACGATATAACAAATTTAATTACTGGGAAGAATAAAATGAAAAGCATTAATGAACTAATCAAGGAAATCAATGAACTAAAATCTGAACTTCATAATAAAGATTTCCTTTTAACTTGGGAGCAGAGCCCGGAAGAGCTGGAGCGCGTATTAAAAACCGCGCAGGCACTAAAAGCAATGCGCCAGGAAAATATTGCAACAAACGTATTCAAAAATGGTCTGGGTATTTCACTGTTCCGTGATAACTCCACCCGTACCCGTTTCTCTTATGCATCTGCCATCAACATGCTAGGCCTAGCCCAGCAGGATCTTGACGAAGGCAAATCTCAAATCGCTCACGGTGAAACCGTCCGTGAAACAGCCAACATGATTTCATTCTGTGCTGATGCCATCGGTATCCGTGATGACATGTACCTGGGTGCCGGTAACGCCTATATGCGTGAAGTTGGCGAAGCGTTGGATGATGGTGTTAAGGAAGGCGTATTACCACACCGTCCTGCACTGGTTAACCTGCAGTGTGATATCGACCACCCAACTCAGTCTATGGCTGACTTGGCATGGTTGGAAGAGCACTTCGGTGGCCTGGACAAGCTGAAAGGCAAGAAGATTGCGATGACCTGGGCTTATTCTCCAAGCTACGGTAAGCCGCTATCTGTGCCTCAGGGCATCATCGGCCTGATGACTCGTTTCGGTATGGATGTGACTCTGGCTCACCCAGAAGGTTACGACCTAATTCCTGAAGTGGTTGAAGAAGCGCGTAAGAATGCAGAAGCATCTGGCGGTAGCTTCACTCAGGTTTCCTC
The DNA here is from genome assembly GCF_050336885.1 of Photobacterium kasasachensis. NCBI lineage: Bacteria > Pseudomonadati > Pseudomonadota > Gammaproteobacteria > Vibrionales > Vibrionaceae > Photobacterium > Photobacterium kasasachensis. The sequence goes on along the minus strand of NZ_JAKJSH010000007.1, from coordinate 351,407 downwards.
AATGGAAGAAGCCTTCGAAGATGCTGACATCGTGTATCCAAAATCATGGGCGCCTTATCAGGTAATGGGTCGTCGTACCGAGTTGCTTCGTGCCAATGACCACGATGGCTTGAAAGCACTTGAGCAGGAATGTCTGGCTCAGAACGCCAACCACAAAGATTGGCACTGCACCGAAGAAATGATGAAGAAGACCAAAGACGGTGAAGCACTATACATGCACTGTCTGCCTGCCGATATCACAGGTGTTTCTTGTAAAGAAGGTGAAGTGGAAGAGTCAGTATTCGAGAAATACCGTATCGCCACTTACAAAGAAGCAAGCTGGAAGCCATATATCATTGCTGCAATGATTATGAACCGTAAGTACCAGGAACCTGGTGATGTTCTGCAAGAGTTATTGGACGAAGCTGAAAAGCGCGTTAAGTAACGAGTTGATATCGGATACTCCACCCTATCAGTATCTGATATATGCCACAGCTACAAAACTTGGCTAATTCTAGCCCTTTCGCGGGGGCACAGATCCCGGTTCCCCCGCATTTTTAACTCAATTCATTCAATGAGGTCTGGTCGTGTCTACATTCTCTCTAAAAATGGAGATAGCCGATAACCGCCATTATAACGGTCAGCAATCTCCTCTATTCACCATTGATGAAGCGGAAAAAGCCCGCGCCTTCCATCAGAAAGTTGAAGGCTACCAACCCACGCCTTTGCACTCTCTCGACTGCTTAGCCAAAGAGATCGGCGTTGGCAAAATTTTAATTAAAGACGAAGCCCACCGTTTTGATTTATGTGCCTTCAAGATGCTTGGTGGTGCTTACGCGATTGCCCGCTTGCTATGCGACGAATTCAAGCTCGACATCAATGCTTTTGATTTCGACAAACTGAAAAACGATATCCCTGAAAAAATGACCTTTGCGACCGCCACAGACGGTAACCACGGACGTGGGGTGGCATGGGCAGCTAACAAACTCGGCCAGAATGCCGTGGTCTACATGCCAAAAGGCGCAGCCGACGAGCGTGTTAATAACATTCGTGCCCTGGGCGCTGAATGCATCGTTACCGACATGAACTATGACGACACCGTTCGCCTGGCGATTAAAACGGCCGAAGAGAACAACTGGAAAGTTGTGCAGGACACCGCTTGGGAAGGCTATACAGAAATCCCAACTTGGATCATGCAGGGCTATACCACCATGGCAGCAGAAGCTGTCGACCAAATGAAAGAGCAGCAGGTAGAGCGTCCGACACACGTCTTCCTGCAGGCAGGCGTTGGTGCAATGGCCGGCGGTGTACTGGGCTACCTTTGCGACCAATACGGTGCCGACAAGCTGCATTCAGTGATTGTCGAACCGGATCTGGCTGACTGCATCTACCGTTCAGGTATCAGCGTTCAGGGAGAGATGGTAAATGTCGAAGGCGATTTGGCAACCATCATGGTTGGCCTGGCCTGTGGCGAACCTAACCCGATTGGCTGGCCGGTACTGCGCGACTGCTCGACTCAGTTCGTTTCCTGTCAGGACAGCGTAGCCGCACTAGGTATGCGAGTACTGGGTAACCCGCTAGGCACAGACCCAAGGGTTGTCTCCGGTGAATCAGGTGCCGTAGGCGCAGGTATGCTGGCCGCTGTTTACTACCACCCAGAGCGCGAAAAGCTGATGGAAAAACTGGGCCTGAACAAAGACTCAGTCGTGCTGCTGGTAAACACCGAAGGGGATACCGATCCTGTTCACTACCGTGAAGTGGTATGGCAAGGCAAGCACCCAACGCTTTAATTGTTTCTTATTGCAATTTCGACCGGATACTGCATCAGAAGTGCTCATTTATAGTCATAAACTCCGCGCTTCTTCTTTGCCTCCGAACGAAATTGCTTCAAGAAAGCAATAAAGGTTCAGTGGGTTGCAACTAAATCCACAAATACTCAGATGGCTTTTTGAAATAAAAGCAAAAAAGAATTAATTAGCGCGCTGTAGATGTCATCGAAAACAGGGCGAATCAACTTCAAATACAAAACATCATGCCGGACGCGATGACCACCGTTCGGCCCAAGGAGAATTACAATGACAATGAACATCCCATTCGACAAAGTGTTGGAAAAAGCCCAAGACTACAAAGCGGATATGAGCCAGTTCCTACGTGACATGATTGCAATCCCAAGCGAAAGCTGCGACGAAGAAAAAGTCGTATTGCGCATCAAAGAGGAAATGGAAAAAGTTGGTTTCGATAAAGTAGAAATCGACCCTATGGGTAACGTATTGGGTTGGATCGGTCATGGTCCGCATCTGATTGCAATGGATGCCCATATCGATACCGTTGGCGTGGGTAACATGGACAACTGGGAGTTCGACCCGTACCAGGGCATGGAAGATGACGAAGTGATCGGTGGCCGTGGTGCATCGGATCAGGAAGGCGGTATGGCTTCTATGGTTTATGCCGGCAAGATTATCAAAGATCTTGGTCTTGAAGACGAGTACACCTTGCTGGTAACTGGTACCGTTCAGGAAGAAGACTGTGACGGTCTATGCTGGCAGTACATCATCGAAGAAAGCAAGATCCGTCCTGAGTTCGTCGTATCTACTGAGCCAACAGATTGCCAGATCTACCGTGGTCAGCGCGGTCGTATGGAAATTCGCATCGACGTTGCGGGTGTGAGCTGTCACGGTTCTGCGCCAGAGCGTGGTGACAACGCTATCTTCAAGATGGGCCCAATCCTGAACCAGCTGGAAGATCTGTCTCACAACCTGAAAGACGACCCATTCCTGGGTAAAGGTACACTGACTGTATCTGAAATTTTCTTCACATCTCCTAGCCGTTGTGCAGTAGCTGATAGCTGTGCTGTGTCTATCGACCGTCGTCTGACTTGGGGCGAAACTTGGGAAGGTGCACTAGACGAAATTCGTGCTCTGCCTGCAGTACAGGAAGCAAAAGCAGTTGTGTCTATGTACGAGTACAACCGTCCTGCCTACACAGGTTTGGTTTACCCAACTGAGTGCTACTTCCCAACTTGGCTGATCGACGAAGAGCATGTGGCAACTAAGACTCTTGAAGCGTCTTACGAGCTGCTATTCGACAAGAAACCAACTGTTGATAAGTGGACTTTCTCTACTAACGGCGTTTCTATCATGGGCCGTTACGGTATCCCTGTTATCGGCTTTGGTCCTGGTAAAGAGCCAGAAGCACACGCGCCAAACGAGAAAACTTGGAAAGATCACCTGGTAACTTGTGCGGCAATGTACGCTGTCATCCCACAAATGTACCTAGAAGAGCTTAAGAAATAAGCCTTGATGCTGGTTAACCAGCGTTAGCATGATTTTCCGTCCCGAGGGTGTCAGTACGCTCTGCCTTACTACTGACCTCATATCCCCCTCGGGATGGATTTTCACCAATTAGCTGACTTGTCTTGCCGAAGTGGCAGTTGTCTGACTGGTACTTCGAGAAGGTTTTGGTAGATGGAATAAGGTTTCGGCCTTGAGATAAAGGGTGGCGTCATGATTTCAAAGCGTTCTTTTTCCCCGGAGTTGTATAACAGTACGGACGGCGAGTCGTTGGCCATGCTTATTCGCCATGGTATTGTGGTTGATCATCAATATGAAAAGAAAGCTGATATCTTGATTGTTGATGGCAAGATCGCCGACGTTGCCCCTGATATTTCCAGTTATCCTGCCGGGACGCGCATTATCGATGCCGAAGGCCTGTATGTAATGCCGGGCGGCATTGATGTTCACACCCACTTCAATATTGATGTCGGGATAGCCCGCAGCAGTGATGATTTCTACACTGGCACTCGAGCCGCAGCCTGCGGTGGCACCACCATGGTGGTTGACCATATGGGATTTGGCCCCAAAGGATGCAACCTTCATCATCAGCTGTCAGTGTATAAGGACTATGCCAAGGACACTGCGGTCATCGACTATGGCTTCCACGGTGTGATCCAGCATATTAATGACGAAATCCTGTCAGAAATGGCCGCGATGGTCGAGGTTGAAGGCATTTCAAGCTTCAAGCTCTACCTGACCTACGGCTATAAGCTTGATGATGAATCTGTACTGCGCGCCCTTACTCAGCTCAATAAAGTTCATGCCCTGACTACGGTTCACCCCGAGAACGATGCCGCGATTGCCCTGAGACGAGCGCAATTGCTCGAAGAAGGAAAGACCGCGCCTAAGTATCATGCCGAAAGCCGCCCGCTTGAATGCGAGGCAGAAGCGATTGCCAGAATGATTAATCTGGCAAAACTGGCAGGGGATGCGCCGCTGTATATCGTCCACTTATCCAACGGGCTCGGCCTGGATTATGTCCGCCTGGCTCGCCAGAACAAACAGCCTGTCTGGGCTGAAACTTGTCCGCAATATTTGTTGCTTGATGAGCGCTGTTACGAGCGCGAAGATGCGCTGAAATTTATTCTAAGTCCACCGCTGCGCCCGTTCGAGGAGCGCGAAAAACTGTGGCAGGGCCTGATGGACGGTAGCATTGATACCGTCGCAACTGATCACTGCTCGTTTACCTATGGTGAGCAGAAGCAGCGCGGTAAAGATAATTTCAGCGCCTGCCCGAACGGTATGCCCGGCGTCGAAAACCGGATGCCACTACTGTTCTCGGAAGGCGTGATGAGCGGACGGATTAGTCCGAGCCGGTTTGTCGAGCTAACCAGCTACATGCCTGCGAAGCTGTTCGGGCTATACCCGCAAAAGGGCTGTCTGGACCAAGGTGCAGATGCTGATCTGGTGCTGTTCGATCCGAAGCAGCAGGTCACGATTACTCACGATTTATTACACGACAACACCGATTATACCCCGTATGAAGATATGAATTGTCTTGGCTGGCCGATGATGACCATCAGCCGTGGACAGGTTGTCGCATGTAATGGCGAATTTATGGGGAAAGCCGGGAATGGCCGCTTTGTTCGCCGCAAACCGTTTCCGCATCAGTAGTTTCTAGTCGCTGATGTTCCAGAAGAAGAATGTGTCGGAAACGGTGTTAGACCACAATTAGAATTCAAGGAGTTAACATGAAACCCACCGCTGTTGTTGCCCTAGGCGGCAATGCATTGCTACGTCGTGGCGACGCGCCAAGTTTTGAAAACCAGTTGGCGAATATTAAGATTGCGGCCAAAGCGATTGCCGAGATTGCCAAAGAATACCAGGTTGCGATCGTCCATGGTAACGGACCGCAGGTTGGCCTGCTTGCTTTGCAAAACTTGGCTTACGACAAAGTTTCCCCTTATCCGCTGGATGTATTGGGCGCCGAAAGTGAAGGCATGATTGGTTATATGCTGGCTCAGGAGCTGCAGAACCTGCTGCCGGAAACGGAAGTCACCAGCCTGCTTACTCGTATCGAAGTCAATGCTGACGATCCAAGCATGCTGGATCCGACTAAGTTTGTTGGCCCTGTCTACAACGAAGAAGAAGCAGGCATTTTGGCTGAAGCCAATAACTGGATCATGAAGCGTGATGGTGATTACGTCCGTCGCGTGGTGCCATCTCCTAAGCCGATTAATATTATCGACAAGAAGTCGATTGATACTTTGCTCGATGCTGGTCAGATCGTCATTTGCTGTGGCGGTGGTGGTATTCCGGTATGCCGAAGCGAATTTGGCTACAAGGGCGTTGAAGGCGTGATTGATAAAGATCTGGCCGCAACCTTGCTGGCTAAACAGCTTAAAGCTGACAAGCTGTTGATCCTGACAGATGCTGATGCCGTTTACCTGGACTGGGGTACAGAGCAGCAGCGTGCACTTCGCGCGACAACACCGGCTCAGCTAAGTGAATATCAGTTCCCTGCCGGTTCAATGGGGCCTAAAGTCGAAGCCGCGGCAGATTTTGCCCAGTTCGGTGGACGTGCCTATATCGGTGCGCTTGAAGAAGGTTTGGAAGTACTGGCAGAGCGTGCCGGTACCTGCGTCGCCGTTTAATTATTCAATATTCCCTACAGTTGATACCAATCTACTAAGTCGTTAAGCGCCTGAAATAACAGGCGCAACGGCTTATTTGAGTTGGTACAACAAAACGAGATGTACCTTCGACGAACAATTCATATAACTAGGTGCTGTGGGTGAAGGGGGCGATCTGACACAGGTTGCCGCTACAGCAGCATAACGCCATAAGGGTACGTTTCATCATTTTACCGACAACAAGGTAGAACATTATGAGCAATTGTCCTAAGGATATGACACTGCCACCAGATCTCACCCTGAAAAAAGGTTCTGGACCAGTTCGTACCAAATTCCCTATCTATTCCAACTCCCTCCCGCCTTGTAACCATGCCTGTCCGACGGGCAGCAATATTCAGGAATGGCTGTCCCTGGCTCAGTCCGAGCAATATGAAGAAGCTTTCCAGGCACTTATCAAGAATAACCCGATGCCAGCTATACACGGCCGGGTATGTTATCACCCCTGTGAATCCGCCTGTAACCGTGCCAATGTCGATCAGGCGGTCAGTATCCATGCTGTCGAGCGTTTTCTTGGCGATCAGGCACTTGAGAAAAAGTGGCCGGTCAGGTTTGATGCCGAGCCGACAGGCAAGCGGGTACTGATAATCGGTGCCGGTCCGAGTGGCCTGGCAACGGCTTATCACCTTAAGCGTAAAGGGCACGATGTTGAGATCCGCGATGCGGCACCGATGGCCGGCGGTATGATGCACTTCGGCATTCCGGCCTACCGTTTGCCGCGCGATATTCTCGAAAACGAAATTGCCCGTATCGAAGCAATGGGGATCAAAATTGTCCTCAACCATAAAGTAGAAGATTTGCTGGCTGAAAAAGTCAAAGGCAAGTTTGATGCCGTCTTTCTCGCCATTGGTGCCCATGTCGGCCGTGGCGTCGATATTCCCAATGACGATCCCGGCAAGGTGAACGATGCAGTGTCCTATCTGCGCGCTATTGAAATGAACTCAGCACCAAAGCTGGGCCAGCGCGTGGCTGTTTACGGTGGTGGTAATACCGCGATGGATGCGGCACGTACGGCACGCCGAATGGGTGCAGATGTGATGGTTATCTACCGCCGGGATCGTGCTCATATGCCTGCCCATGATTTTGAATGTGTCGAAGCGATGGAAGAGGGCGTGACGTTCCACTGGCAGCGTACGATCAACCAGATTGACGGAACCACATTTACCCTTGAAAAAATGAACATAGACGAGAATGGTCGTCCACAACCAACAGGTGTGTTTGAAACTGTCGAAGCCGATTCGCTTATTCTGGCACTGGGTCAGAATATCGATACCCAGCTGACAAAGAATATCCCGGGTGTCGAACATAAATGGGACGGCACTGTGATGGTGAACGAGCAGATGATGACTGGTTACCAGGGCTTGTTTGCCGGTGGTGACATGGTCCCTTGTGATCGTACCGTTACTATTGCTGTCGGCCACGGTAAAAAAGCGGCCTCTCATATTGATGCCTTCCTTAATAAACGCATCTTCACCAAAGTGACCAAACAGCCGTTGATTAAGTTCGACAAGCTGCATCTTTGGTACAAAACTGATGCGGATCAGAGCGAACAACCAGCGATCCCGGTGATCAAGCGGGCAACATCGTTTGATGAAGTGGTCGGCGGGCTGACAGAGCAAGAAGCCTTGTTCGAGGCGCAGCGCTGTTACTCCTGTGGTAACTGTTTTGAGTGTAATGGCTGCTTTGGTGCCTGTCCGCATGGGGCGATTACCCGCCTTGGCAAAGGAAAAGGCTACAAGGTGGATTACGACAAGTGTACCGGATGCGAAGCCTGTTATTCGCAATGTCCTTGTCATGCGATCGAAATGGTCGCGGCGGAAATGGAGTAGGAGCTGATCATGACTGAGAAAACGAATCTTTCGTCCGAGCAAGTCATGCATACTTGCGACGGAAATGAAGCCGCGGCACATATTGCCTATCGTGTTAGTGAAGTATGCGCAATTTATCCAATTACCCCTTCGTCCACGATGGCAGAGTTTGCCGACCAGTGGGCAGCAGAAGACCAGCGCAATATCTGGGGCAATATCCCGCTGATTGCAGAGATGCAGAGTGAAGGCGGGGCAGCAGGGACGGTGCATGGTGCCTTGCAAAGCGGAGCATTGACGACGACCTTTACTGCCTCGCAGGGGTTAATGCTGATGCTGCCGAACATGTACAAGATTGCCGGTGAGCTTACCTCGGCAGTGTTCCATGTGGCGGCTCGCTCGCTGGCGGCTCAGGGGCTGTCTATCTTTGGTGATCACCAGGATATTATGGCCGCTCGTGGTACTGGTTTTGCGTTGTTGGCTTCTTCCTCGGTACAGGAAGCCCACGACATGGCGCTGGTGGCTCATGCTGCGACTTTAGATGCACGGATCCCCTTTATCCATTTCTTTGATGGCTTCAGAACTTCGCACGAGGTTAACAAGATCAGCCTGATCCCGGATGCCGATATTCGAACCATGATTTCTGACGAGCTGGTACGGGCGCACCGCGAGCGTGGCCTGAGCCCGGATTCGCCGTTTATTCGTGGTACGGCGCAGAACCCGGATGTTTATTTCCAGGGACGGGAAACGGTTAATCCATATTATGCCAGAACACCTGAAATTGTAGAGGCTTGCATGGACAAGCTGGGCGAACTTACCGGTCGCCGCTACAAACTGATGGAGTTCTTTGGTGCACCTGACGCCGAGCATGTAGTGATAGCGATGGGCTCCGGTGTCGAAACAGTGAAAGAGACCGTTGAATATCTGGTGGCACAAGGCAAGAAAGTCGGTGTGTTGCAGGTTCGTTTGTATCGTCCGCTGTCAGCCAAGCACCTGCTTGAAGCGCTGCCGCTGACGACACAAAAAATCACTGTGCTGGATAGAACTAAAGAGCCGGGCGCCAATGCGGATCCTTTGTACCAGGATGTACTGACTGCTCTTATGGATTCTCTTAATAACAATGGGCAAGATCATTTCGAGAAAATGCCTCGCTTGATTGCAGGTCGCTATGGCCTGTCGAGCAAGGAGTTTACCCCGGCAATGGTCAAGGCGGTGTTCGATAACCTTGAACTGGACCAGCCAAAGCATCACTTTACCGTGGGTATTATCGACGATGTGAGCCATTCACATCTGGATGTCGATGCCAGCTTCGATATTGAATCGAACGATGTGGTACGCGCCATGTTCTACGGCCTAGGGGCTGACGGTACAGTCGGAGCGAACAAGAATACCATCAAGATCATCGGTGAAGATCCGGATTATTTCGCTCAGGGCTATTTTGTCTATGACTCGAAAAAATCAGGCTCGCAAACTGAATCGCACCTGAGGTTCGGCCATCATCCGGTTAATAGCCCTTACTTGATCCAGTCGGCTAACTTTGTTGCCTGCCATCAGGCTACCTTTGTTGAAAGTACCGATATGCTGGCAAAAGCGGCCGATAATGCCACTTTCTTGCTTAATACCACAGCATCGGTTGATGAAGTCTGGGATAGACTGCCTGCTCGTATGCAGCAGCAGCTTATCGAGCGCAATATGCAGCTTCATATTATTGATGCCTACAAGGTTGCACGTGATACTGGTATGGGCAACCGCATCAATACCATCATGCAGACCTGTTTCTTTGCCCTTTCCGGCGTACTGGAAAAAGATCTGGCGATTGCCAAGATCAAAAAGGCCATCGAGAAGACGTATTCTCGCAAAGGGCCGGAAGTGGTTCAGAAGAACTTTGCCGCTGTTGACCATACCCTGGCACACCTTTATCAGGTTGAAGTGCCTGCCACGGTAACGGCTAACGAACAGGACAAGCCGGTGGTATCAGAGAATGCGCCTGAGTTTGTGCAGAAAGTGACGGCTCAGATGATGGCTGGCAAGGGAGACTTGATCCCGGTTTCCATGTTGCCTGTCGACGGTACTTATCCATCGGGTACAACCCAGTGGGAGAAACGAAACATTGCCCAGAAAATCCCGGTCTGGGAGCAGCAAGACTGTATTCAATGCGGTAACTGCAGCATCGTTTGTCCTCATGCTGCGATAAGGGCCAAGTTCTACGATAAGTCGAAACTCGAAGAAGCACCGGAAGGTTTTAAGTCTGCGGGTATTACTGCTCGTGGTTTCCCGGACACCCGCTATACGTTGCAGGTGTACGCAGAAGACTGTACCGGATGTAGCCTGTGTGTTGATGCCTGTCCGATGGTGGTTCAGGAGGCAACTGACGAACAGCCTGAACGCAAGGCTATCAATATGGAACTGAAGGCGCCATATATGGAGCAGGAGAAGCGCAACCTCGACTTCTTCGAAACCATTCCATATAACGAACGTGCCCGTGTTGATTTCTCTAATGTTCGCGGTGCCCAGTTCCTTCAGCCGTTGTTTGAGTTCTCGGGAGCGTGTTCGGGCTGTGGTGAAACCCCGTATCTTAAGCTGATGTCCCAGCTGTTTGGTGATCGCCTTATGATTGCCAACGCGACAGGATGTTCGTCAATCTATGGCGGTAACTTGCCGACGACACCTTGGTCGAAAAATGCCGAAGGGCGTGGACCGGCCTGGGCTAACTCGCTGTTCGAAGATAACGCTGAATTTGGTTTTGGTTTCCGCCTTGCCGCCGTCAAGCAGCACGAGATGGCTGAGCAGTTGCTGGTGGAAAATCGCGAGCAGCTTGATCCACTACTGGTTGATCAACTCTTACATGCCGAGCAGCTAACCGAAACGGATATCCAGGCCCAGATAAAACGGGTAGATACCCTGAAGGCGAAATTGGAAACCATTGGCACAGAGTCTGCCCTCAACCTGATGTCAGTTGCCGATCAGTTGATCCGCCGTTCTATCTGGATTGTGGGTGGTGACGGCTGGGCCTATGATATTGGCTCGAGTGGTCTTGATCATGTGCTTGCGAGCGGGGCGGATGTCAACGTACTGGTCATGGATACCGAAGTGTACTCCAATACAGGTGGGCAGATGTCGAAGTCGACGCCGCTTGGCGCGGTTGCCAAGTTTGCCGCGGCCGGTAAGCAGGCAACCAAGAAAGATGTGGCGATGCAGGCGATATCCTATAACAACGTTTATGTTGCCCGGGTTGCATTAGGTGCTGATCCGCAGCAGGTACTGCTGGCAATGCGAGAAGCCGAAGCCTATAAAGGCCCGTCAATCATTATTGCCTACAGCCACTGTATTGCTCACGGTATCAATATGGAAGACGGTCTGCATCAGCAGCAACTGGCGGTACAATCCGGTCACTGGCCGTTATTCCGCTATAATCCGGCACTGCGTGATGTCGGCGAGAATCCGTTCTCGCTCGATACCTTGCGACCGACGATCCCGCTCGAAGAGTACCGCTATAATGAGGCGCGCTACCAGATCTTGCGTCGGAGCAACCCTGAAGCCGCGGCTGAAATTACCGCGCACGCTCAGCAGGTTGCCAAGCGTAAGTGGCAGCTTTACGAAGAGCTGGCTACACGCAAGCAAGGATCGGTTGCCCCGCATGTCGAGCTTGATGCTGACTAGCGATAGCTAAGCGATAAAAACACTAAAAGGGCCATCCGGCCCTTTTTTAGCTATCTTGCTTGCAATAATGTTCAGCGAGTCTGGCGTTTCACCACTATGCTGGTTTTTCGTCATCGACGTACTCGAGAATATCTCCTGGTTGGCATTGCAGGTGTTTGCAAATGGCATCCAGTGTTGACAGGCGAAGTGCCTTAGCCCTTGCATTTTTTAGGACTGACAAATTTTGTTCAGTAATCCCTATCTTTGCCGCAAGTTCATTTGAGCGCATTTTACGCTTAGCCAGCATCACATCTAAATTAATGATAATTGGCACAAAACAACCTTATATTGTTAATTCATTCTCTTCTTTCATGTCTTTGGCAAGTGCCATGACATGAGAAATAGCCCGCACCATGATACCAATAATAAAAATTGTCAACTCATTGTCCGAAAAATAGAGACCGGTATTTAAGACTTCTTCACCAATCGATAGAACTGCGCCTAATAACAGGTCAGAAAGTGCACCAATTACGGGTAGGGCAATCATCAAATTAGCCGTCTTTTTCAAACATGACACATTGCCTAAAGTGAACACTTTGCCGACACGATAAAGTCGAAAAAGCCGAATGAGTTGCCAAATGATTGCCATGTAGGCCAACGTAGGTAATAGGGCAAAGGGATAGCCCATCAGCATTTTTGCGGGTGTCAAAGGAAGGTTAACTGGGTAGGCAAATGAGATGCTGATGGCATCTCCTGACTCAACCATCGTGCCATAGATCCACATTACTGAGTCATAAAGCGGTGCCGTTACTAATATGACCCAAAGCAAAATGAGTAGCTTTTTGCTTAGTTTCTGGATGGCGTGTTGGTCTTGCATTATTGATTCTCCAAATGATTTTGTGGCAATAGATTGACATGTGATGCTTTGGTTGGCAATAATAATTTATCGTTTTTCGATAAGATATTATTAATTAACATGAGGTTTACATGTGGAAACTTGCTCTATCGATTACAGCCGTAGCTCTGTTAGCTGGTTGTTCAGCTATGTCCGTTGAAGAGTGCAAAACGGCTGATTGGCAAATGGTTGGCACAATAGATGGTCAAAATGGTGTACCTGCATCCCGGGTAAGTGACTATGTTGAAGATTGTACAGAAGAGGCGGGAGTTAGGGTCGACCGTGCTGCATGGTACGCAGGTTATGACTTAGGGCTCGCCTATTATTGCGTGGCAGAGAATGGTTACCGTATTGGTCGTTCAGGGCTGGCATACTATGGCGTCTGTGAGAACCCTATGTTCATTGAGCAATACAATCAAGGTCAGAAAGAGTACAGGATTGAGCAACGTATCATGAAGATTGATCAGGAGCTGACTTCGATAAGCCGTGAGTTAAAACAATTAGACAAACAAGCAAATACTGACAGTGACAAAGCCAAGCGCCTAAGAAGGCGAAGTATAGAGCTTCGTGATGAAAGACGATCGCTGTTGGTTCCTACGATTCAGTACCATTTCACATTCTAAAGTCGTGGGATGTGAAATCAGAAGCCTTGGTTACCAGTTTTAGTTTTTACGCTTTCGCAAACTGGAAAACTAACGTTGGGGCCGTTTGGCCCTTTTTTATGTTAGGCTGTCGAACTTAAACAAATGTGAGTATTTCCAGTGCGCTAGCAGTGCACTGTTGTGGCTATACTGGTTGGTATGCCCAATTTTAGGTTGTAAGGATAGAGGTATGGGAACACTGAATCGGATCGGCGGCGTATTGGCAGGGTTAATGGTTGCCGGAAGTGTATGGGCAGCCCCGCAGGTGGCAACATTGAAAGATGGCCGCCAGGTCGTATTACATGACGATTTTACCTGGCAGTATGTTGTGCCCGTTGAGCAAAGGCAGCATCCGGTTGCCGAACAAAAAGCCGAGCCAAAACCTAATTTGGCAGCTCCGGTAGCGCCAGCAGCACCGGCTGTTATTACTGCGGTACCTGTGGTCACTGCGGCTAAAGGTGTGCAATTTACGGTTGGTGAGAATAAAAACATTCAGCAGTTAAGTCGCTCTGGTGTTGATGTGTTACTGCGACCTGCCTCTTACCGCAATGGCGAGCTGGTGATCCCGACCTCGTTAACTAACCAGAGCACAGAGTCGGTTGTGCTGGTCGAGGTGGATGTGACCGTATATAACCCGCAGGGCCGTGAGTTAGCTAACCAACAATCTAAGATTTGGACGTCAGTTAAGCGTATGGCCGAAACTTACTTCCGTCCTAAAACCCAGGAGAAAGGCAAACCAATCGTTGTGAAGGTGCCTGAGGCCAAGGAATACTTTATCAAGACTGAAATTATCGAAGTTGAGCACTGGTAATTGATAGGGTCATCTGTGTTCACAAATTAGAGCCTACGGTCGGGCTGTTGATTGATAAGCCCTATATCGAGGCGTAGATTAGTACGGTCTGAATAACAGAGAGTTCAAACGTGTTTACTTACATATTGGAAATGGTATGCATTGTTGCTTTTGCTCTCAGCGGCGTACTGGTTGAATCGAATCGAGGCAAAGATATTGTCAGCGTATTGCTGCTTGGCTGGGTAACAGCCTTAGGCGGTGGTACGCTTCGCGATATTATTATCAATACCGAGCAGGTCTTCTGGATCCGCGATCCTATGTATTTCTGGGTTGCATTGGTAAGCGCATGTGTCGGTTTTTTCCTCATTACCGAAATCAGAAAATCGAAAGTAGAGAAGCTGGTGGTATTTTTTGACACTATCGGCGTTTCTTTGTTTTCAGTCTTAGTTACAGAAAAGCTGTATATAGCTGGCTATGCTGCTTATGTAGCGATTTCTATGGGGATGGTTACAGCCGTTTTCGGGGGCGTACTCAGAGATATTCTTTCCCACCGGACAAACATGTTTAGTAATACGGAACTCTACGCCACACCGGTAATACTGGGAAGCAGCCTATATGTCTTACTCTATAATCTGGGTGTCTGGGAGCATCTGGCCGCAGTATTGTCGATAACATTCTCTGTTAGCTTGCGGTTGTATTTCATCGCAAAGAAAATTCGGTATCCAAGTTTTCTGATTTTGAAATAGCCTTATCAATGACGCTTATATTTTAACAGCTCCAATTCAATCTCCCGATTGTTGACCGTCAGTAACAGATCAAGGCTTTTGGGATAGTCGGTATTTGTGCTTTTCACATAAGCGGCAAGCAACTTTACATCGTCCGGGCGCGGCTTATAGCTTAGGTTCGGAAACTTATCATAAATAGTCACAATGGCATCTTTCAGTGTTTGCGTATCTGTCGGGTTCATTGCTGGCGTCATCTCTTTCTGTGTTGTTGTTGTACTTTTCATATTACCGATTAGGTAAAGCTCACCTGTTTCAGACCAGACGCATTTTATGGGGTAATTATGACAATCGAGTTGCAACAGAGGTGTTATGCAATCAATGTTTGGGGAAGGTGTTGTGTATATTTAACTTGCCGTCTCCCCGGTGCAATAGCAGTAGGTCGAGGAGACAGCAGCACTAACGTAGAGTGCCAAACCACGGCTAAGACGCTTTCTTAAGTGCCTTTTTCAATTTCTTCAGCTTGCCCTCTTGCTTGGCTACTTTAGCTTTGCGTGCTTTGATCTCTTTTTTCAGTGATTTTACTTCTTTTGAAGCCTTAGCCATTTTGTATCTCCTTGAGATTTTGCGTGCAGGCGAAATTGCCTCATGCCGCCGATGATGACGTACGTATATACCCAAGCTACCTCAAGATGCTCGTTTCAGCGAGAATTGCTTGGCTTGTAGGCTAGGCGCCGATTTGAAGATCTAGTGGCTCTAAATCAATAATCGGTAACAACGCATGGAAGCCAAGTAAACTCGCCCTTTGGGAGTGAGCCAGCGAATCCTGCATCTTGAGGTAGCTTGGGTATATACAAAAATAGCTGATAGAACCAAGTTGTGTAGGTACTCGAAGTCGCCGTGTGCTTGTTAGTTCGTTGACAATGGGAGAGAACGTATTTTTATCAAAAAAAATTTGAGAGTGTTTGGTTTATTACTGGGTTTTTTATCAATTATTGATGAGCCATAATTTCATCATCGAACATTGATATGAAAACACAAGGATAAAACCTAATGAGTAAATTGACGATTGTTGCCAAAATTGAAGCCAAACCTGAAAGTATTGAATTGGTTAAGGCCGAGCTACTGAAACTTATTGAACCGACTCGTCAAGAAGCCGGATGTATTCAGTATGATTTGCACCAAGACAACACTAACCCAGAGGTTTTTGTCTTCTATGAAAACTGGGAAAGTCGGGAGCTTTGGCAAGCGCATATGAATAATGACCACCTGAAAGCGTATATGGAAGCGACTGAAGGGGCTGTGGCTAACTTCACTCTCAATGAGATGGCGGTAATCGGATAGTTATAGGATTTAGTATTGATTGCATTGTCACAGACAGGATTCTTAGCCAGATTATAAGTCCACGGCAATGTAATCAAACTCATACTCAATTGTAGTTCTTCCGCAATTCACGACGAATATGCCAGCTTTGAGCTTGGTGTCATATTTGTGCTTATCTTTTACCCGTCTATAATGCTTTTTCTCATTGCGCGGGCATTGGTTGAGTGCAGATCATGACTCGATAATAAAAGAAGAACTTTCAATATGATGGACATGGTGTCGTCTATTACAAGAGCAGACTACTTTGCAGCTTTCAGGCGGCATGCTGCATTTTTGCTTGTTGTTTTGTTATGTCTTGGTGTCTGGTGGCAGTTTGTTCGCTGGTATGAGTCCTACCTCCAACATGAGTCGATGGTTGAGACGCGTGCAGAGCTTAACCAGTATGCTCAGAGCCTTTCGTCTGCTGTGAATAATCGTCTGACGTTACTACATGCCTTGTCATCATTTGTTGAAACCGACATTGTCCACTACAAGACCCTTACCGCAGAGTCTGAAAAACAGGCCAAGATTTTTTTGGCCGGATTGCGTTCCTCTGAAAAAGGTATCCGCAATTTTGCCATTGCTCCCGGAGGTGTGATTAGTTTTGTTTTCCCGCTGGCAGGCAACGAGAGGGCATTGGGCCATGACTTGATTAATGACTATCAAGCAGGTGTCAGAACGGTTTCTTTGCGGGCGATTAGTAGTCGAGATATCGCACATTCAGATCCGTACGAACTTCGCCAGGGTGGATTGGGTTTTGTAGCTCGAAAAGCCATATATGATGATGGTGGTTATTGGGGGCTTGTCAGTATGGTGCTAGATATGGTGCCAATTATTGAAGAAGCGGGAATGATGGAAGCGGAAACTAATCTTGCTATGGCGATCAGGGATAGCCAGGAACAGGTTTTCTTTGGTTCACCCCAAGTATTTGAACAGTCGGAATTGATCAAGCAGGTCAATATGCCAGATGGTTACTGGGAGATAGCGGCTATTCCGTTACCGAGCAGTAGCAGTATAACCAAGCTGTTGGTCTTTAAAACAATAACGGCAGCGTTTCTAGTATTGCTATGCGGGCTTGGATTTAAGTTGCTCCCGGTAAGCAAGAAACCGCTGATTGATAGCACCTATTTGCAGAAAAGTACACCGCAGCCGAAATCTCAGACCAACTATTCTATCTATACCTCATTCTCAGCACCTGGCTGGCTGCCCCCTTTGATGACCTCGACGGCAATTATTGCCGCAGTGATCGGCTTTAACAGCTTTATGAAGGGGAGTGATGATATGGTGCAAAAGTATCAACTCACCCGGTCAATAGGGCAAGTAACCAATAACCTCGAGCGTAAGTTGGATGCGGATCGAGAATATTTGTTGTTAATCGCGCAGGAACTGGCACATGGTAGCCTTGATATTTCCTCTTTTCAGGCCAGAGTATCTCGCTATGTCAATGACCACGCAGGATTGATCAATGTTACTTGGGCCGATAGCGAATTTGTTATTCGTCATACTGCACCACTTGAAGGCAACCAGCAGGTACTAGGCCTTAAACTCTCTTTGCCCGAGCCTGAACGAGCATCAAGACTGGCTTATAAAAGTCACAAACCAACTTATACCAAGCCATTCATGGTTATCCAGGGAAAAGCGGCGTTTGAACTGTATGTTCCGATCTTTAAGGACGGCGAGTTTCTGGGGACTTTGGGAGGCGTTTACTCGATCAAGGAGCTGGTCGATAGCGAGATCTCACAAGTGTTAGCTTCACGCTATGAAATAGAAGTGCTTAACACGACAGGTGATGTTTTCTATCAGAAAAGTGACGGTCAGAACACGGCAAGTTTATCTAAAGTGGTTCCGATTAAGCCAACGCCTGGCAGTTTGTGGCTTCGGTTGAGCGCCTATGAACAAGGTCCAAACCAGAGTGCGAAACTCTTTATGATGCTGACCGTTGTACTGGCTGGCGGGGTTGGGCTGAGTATGTGGTTGCAGTTTCGCGAAAGCTACAAGCAGTGGCAGATAAGCAAGACACTACAGGAAATACAGCAACAGTTTCATGCGATCGCTCAGGCAGCACCAACTGCCGTGATGATGCTCAAGTTAGATGCAAACGAGTTTCTCTATGCGAATGGCCAGGCTCACGAATTCTTCAGTCTGTCGGGGGCATCCATTCTTGGGCGGGGTATTGATGATGTGTTCCAAAATTCAGATGAAACCCAATCATTCTTGTCTGTCATTGGTGACCAAAAACGTCTTGATAATCTAGAACTGCAGATGAAGAAGTCCAGTGGGGAGATTTTTTGGGCGTCACTTTCATTCCGGCAGGTTGACCATGAAGGGGAAACGGCCCTTGTGCTCAGTATCTATGATCTTACCGAGCGTAAGCGCTATGAAAACCAGCTTTACCATCAGGCCAATTATGACAACTTAACCGGACTGCCGAACCGGGTACTGGCTTTCGAACGGCTGGATCGTGCTTTGGAAACGGCTGAGCAGGAACAGAACTTAGTTGCTCTGCTGTTTATTGATTTAGACCTGTTCAAGAATGTGAATGATAGCCTTGGCCACCGTGCCGGGGATCAACTGCTGGTTGAGGTTGCCAGACGTTTGTCTGGATGTGTACGTGAAAGCGATACCGTCGCTCGCTTGGGCGGTGATGAGTTCACTATTATCTTGCCGGGACTAAAAGGTATCTCTGATGCCGAGCGGGTGGCCAGGAAAGTGACTGAAGCATGTGCAATGCCTTTGTTACTCGATGGGAGCGAAGTGTCAATCAGTGCCAGCGTCGGTATTACAATGTTTCCTGAAGATGGTTTGAACTATGAGCAGTTGATACACAATGCTGATATAGCGATGTACAAAAGTAAGGAGGCGGGGCGTAACCAGTTTTATTTTTATACGACTCAGATGAATGAACAGACTCAGGCACAGCTAAAGCTGGAAACCGAGTTGAAGCGGGCGCTGGAGCGTGACGAGTTTACACTGTTCTATCAACCCTTGGTTGCCACAACCAGCTGTGAGGTGGTTGGTGCCGAAGCGTTGTTGCGCTGGCATAACCCGGAGCTTGGACACGTTAGTCCTGCTGAGTTTATTCCTGTGGCCGAATCAACAGGGCTTATTGTGGATATCGGCCTCTGGGTATTAAAAACTGCGTGTATGCAGGCCAAGCAATGGCAGAATGACGAAGGGATGCCGCAGTACGTGGCGGTTAATGTCTCTGGCCATCAGCTGAAGACAGCTGATTTTGTTAAGACTATAGCGCAGGTTCTGGAAGAGACAGGGCTATCACCGACGTCGCTGGAGCTGGAGATCACTGAGAGTGTGCTGTTGGATGATCCTGAGGGTAATCGCAAAACCCTTGAGGAACTTGCAGCCATGGGCGTGCGTCTTGCGATCGATGATTTCGGCACCGGCTATTCTTCGCTGAGTTATTTACGACGCTTCCCGTTTGATACGCTTAAAATTGACCGTTCTTTTATCGGTGATATTGCCGGTGAGGACGAAGCCGCCAAGCTGGTCAGCGCGATTATCTCGATAGCTGATGTACTTGGGCTCAAAACTGTCGCGGAAGGTGTTGAGAACCAAGAGCAGCTGGACTATCTGATAGCTCAAGGGTGCGATTTCTCACAAGGGTTTTATATTGCCAAACCTATGCCGCAAGAGAAATTAGTGCAGGAATATACTTTGTAGAGGCACAGCCGACCAAGCCGTATTTCAGTGCCCAGCCACGATTGAGTTGGGCACTTTTCTTAACTTATCCCGCTCTGCAGCCGTTAGGGATAGACTTCTCTGGCATTAACAGACAAGGAGTAATTTTGTCAGCATAGCCAATATCAAACAGCATTCCTTGGGAGACTTCGCCAGCCATTTTCCGTTCAGGTAAATTCACCACAAACAAAGCTTGTTTACCTTCAATTTCATATGGATCTTCACGCTCCTGTTTGATACCGGCAAGAATAGAGCGAACGTGATCGCCGAAGTCTACCGTCAGCTTCATTAGCTTATCTGATTTTTCTACTTCAGATACGGCGGTAATGGTGCCAGCACGAATATCGAGCTTCTCAAAATCTTCAAAAGTGATTAAATCTTTAATTGGTGCTTGTTTCATGTTGCTGTCCTTAAGGATTTGATTTTCATAGCCTAACACTCTAAGCGTTAGGATGAATTTGCCTGAATCACAAATTTGTCTTATCAGTATTTACCCAACGTGTACCATAAGCGGCAGAGTAGTCTGGTTTAATAATGCCTTCGGCAAGATCGGTCGAATCTTGCAGCGGCCCGACAACCGTACGATAGGGTAGTACCCCAGCCCATACCGGGATATCTAAATCGGCGCGGTCATCATTGACGCCATTATTGCCAATTTTCACTGAAGCCTCATCGAGCGATATTGAGAGCAGCTCGGTAGCCGTCAGCTCTTTTTCGTTGCCAAGGCGGATATGCTCGGTGCGTCCCGGCGCAATTTGTTCAATGAACAGGTTGAGTAGCCTGTCTTTTTCCCGATTATCTTCGATGACTTCAAACTGGCCGAACACCACTGCCGAGCGATAATGGGCACTGTGGTGCATTGCTGAGCGTGCCAGCACCCAGCCGTCAAACAAGGTAAATGTCAGGCAGGTTTGCTGGCCTTTTTTGAGGTTTCTGAGCAAGCGGCTGTTTCGGGCTCCATGGATATAGACTTTGTCGCCAATTCGCCACGCCAGCATCGGGATCACGACCGGTGTATCGGAATCGATGATCGCGACATGGGCCAGCATGCTTTCGTCGATAATATTGTAAAGCTCGTTTACATCGAAGTTCGCTTTATGGGCACCTTTTTTAATTGTTGTTCGTGTTGTTTTCGATAGCATAGTGACTTTCTCCGTAGTCCGTATGTTGGCAATATATCGACCAACTGGTATTTTGAAGAGAGCCAGTTTTGTTAATTCTATGGATCCAGTTAATGCAGCCCATCGATATCGGAGATTTTGCTCTTTCGCCACACAGTGAAACGCTACAACAGGCACTTTTTGAGGCTGTGAGAAGCAGAATTTTGAACGGGTTATGGTGTAACGGCGGTAAGTTACCCTCGACTCGCAAGTTTGCCGATGCGCTTGGTATCAGTCGAAATACCGTGATTGCAGCATACGACCAGTTAGCGGCCGAGGGGTATATAGAGAGCCGCAAGGGAGCGGGCTTTTTTGTCATGGTGAACATCCCTGACCGTTATATTCAGATGGATCCTGGTCTAACTTCGGAGATGACAAGTAGCCTGCAATCTACTAATCAGCTTACTCAGCAAGCGCTATCCTCGTTTTCTTCCTTGAATCAGCCATTTGCGCCAGGTATTCCTGATTTAAAAGCATTTCCCTACAACAAGTGGCAGCGGGTTGTACAAAGGCACCTGACTCGCCCGTTGCTGTCGGGACACAGTGATCTTCAGGGGTTGCCGAGCCTGAGGCAGGCTTTGAGTGACTATCTGTCATCCAGCCGCTCGGTTGATTGTGAGCCGGGCAGGATCATTATTACCTCGGGCGCACAGCAGGCACTGTCTATCGCGATTATGGCTACCTTAAAACCTAGGCAGAAAGTGATGATCGAGAATCCTGGCTATGCACAGGTGAGAAAGGCACTGGAGCTGTCTCGGGTTGAATTATTTCCGGTGACCGTAGCTCCCTATCATGGACTCAGGCTGGATGAAGTAAGGCAGCATCATGCCGATGCTCTCTATATCACCCCGAGCAACCAATATCCGCTGGGCACGAGCCTGAATACCGAACAGCGATTAGCGCTTATCGAGTGGGCAAGCCAACATAACAGCTGGATCATTGAGGATGATTACGATAGCGAGTTTCAGTTTGCTCATCGTCCTTATACCTCACTGCAGGGGTTGGCTAGCCAGGCTGGTGGAATGAATCGTTGTATCTATATTGGTTCGTTTAGCAAAACGATGTTTAACGCATTGAGGATCGGTTACATGGTGGTGCCGGAATCCTTGGTTGAAACTTGCCTGACGATTAAAGATGCCATTAGTGGTGATACGCCGAATCATCTCCAGGCGGCTCTGGCTGATTTTATTATTGAAGGTGATTTGCTGCGGCATATTCGTAAAACGCGCCGGTTATACCATGAGAAATATGATGTGATGGTGGCAGCAATAAATCAGCACTTTGGTCAGCGCTGGGAAGTTATCAGCCAGCCAGCAGGATTGCATATAACTGTAAGGTGGCTTGGCGGGCCTTCAGAACAGGCATTTAGTATCGCTGCCGAAGAGCAGGGTATTATCGTTCGCCCACTTGATTACTATGAACACATGCCAGAAATAGCCCAGTCTCAACGCGAGTGGCAGTCTGTTGTGCTGGGGTTTGGCAATGTTGCACTAGACGACATTGAGCCACTGATCATAAAACTGAGAGCTTGTTTTGACTGATGTTCGAATGGTAAAGCTTACTCTAAAACAGCCTGGCGAATTTCCTCAATTAGAAGACGGGTACGGTGAGCCATATGAAGGCGAGCGGGATAGAGCAGTGAAATTGGCATTGGCTGCTGCGACCACTCATCGAGTATAGGGATTAGCCTGCCTTGCTTGACCAACACGTTTGCCGTTAATTCGGCCATTAGCCCTATGCCGAAATTCTGTTCAATTAACTGGTTATAGCTAGAGATAGTATTAGCTTGGTGCCGGTAGTTGGGAATGAAGTCAAACTGCTGATTTTGAGGCCCGTAGAGAGTGACTGATTCCATCTGGTTCATTTTGCGTAAGCATATCCAATCGAGGTGGCTAAGCTGCTCAGGGTGCTGGGGGAGCGGTTGCTCTAGCTGTGGGCTGGCGTATATTTTAAGCCGGGTCTTGGTTAATGGCAGTGATATCAGGCTTGAATCGGGCATGACGCCGGAACGTATTGCTAAGTCTATTGAGTCATCAATAACGGCAAGGGATTCTTCTGTGATCAATAAATCAAATGTAACGCCAGGATACTTGGTATGAAAGGACTTCAGAATAGGCAGCAAAAGGCATTCATAGAAATCATTGGTTGTCGTGATTCGAATTGTCCCTTTCATTTCCTCGGCAAAGCTTTTTACTTCTTCAATGCCTGAAAGGCCATTACGTAATAGCTGTTTAGCATGCTGATACAAGGCCGTGCCTTCGGCAGTCACTGTTACTTTGCGCGTACTACGGTGAAATAACTTGACCCCTAAATATACTTCAAGACGTTTGATCTGCTCGCTGACTTTACCGCGGGGCATATCCAGGCGTTTGCCTGCCTGAGTAAAGCTACCTGTTTCAACAACAGCGGCAAAAATAGCCATTGGTTTTAAGTAGTTCAATAACATTCATTGATACCTTTTTAGGA
The DNA here is from genome assembly GCF_050336885.1 of Photobacterium kasasachensis. NCBI lineage: Bacteria > Pseudomonadati > Pseudomonadota > Gammaproteobacteria > Vibrionales > Vibrionaceae > Photobacterium > Photobacterium kasasachensis. The sequence goes on along the minus strand of NZ_JAKJSH010000007.1, from coordinate 328,290 downwards.
TCATAACGAATGGATATTAGCGACTAATCGGTGCAGTAAGCAAGTGTCATAATGTCGCTGTTTTTATTAGGAGAGATAGTTATGACAGTACAGACACTGGCTTTAATAGGGGCTACAGGGCGTTCAGGGCAGCAGGTGATTAAAGAAGCCTTGGCTCGAGGTTATCACTTGCGTGTGTTGGCAAGAACACCAGAGAAAGTAGAAAAACACCCGAAGATTACTGTCATTCAAGGCGATGCTCGCAGTGACGAGAGTTTAACTGAGCTATTGGATGGCGCAGATGCGGTGGTCTCGACGTTAGGACCTGCGGGTATAAACCAGAGTATTAAGATAGCGAAAGAAGCTGCCAAGGAAATGCTTTGCTATAACAGCACTAAAACCTTGTTGCCCTTGATGAAGAAGAACGGCATTCGTCGGTTTGTGTTGACCGGTGGTGCGAGCCTGCAACAGTCCGATGACAATAACAGTATTTTTATTCATTTTATGCTGACCAAGGTTGCCCCAAAGATGCTGGGAGCCTTGTGTGTTGACCGTGAGAAGGAATACCAACTTCTGAGCCAATCAGATATAGATTGGACGATAGCACGTTGTGGCGGTATGAGCGATAAGCCATCTGATAGTCCGCTTAAATCTAGCATCAGCAAATTTCAAGGTGGCAAAATATCAACCCAGCACATTGCGCGTTTTTTGCTGGACCAGCTTGACGATAAGCAGTTCTATCGCAAGGCGGTATACATCGCGAGTTGATTTTTGCTCTTGTTAGATTTTTCTGATGAGACTCCAATGATTGACATTAAAAATTTCAAACTCGGCAAGACAGCCCCTGACCATGCAATTCACAGGGGCGTAATGGAGAAGTACAAGAGCGGGTTAGTTTCAGCTGAAATTGATTGGACTATTTATCTTCGCCTGAAAGAAATGCACCATCGAGCTTGCAGAATGCAACCAGCAGATTTACTGCAGCGGCATAGAAACCGAAGCTATCGCGTGACTCGCAGGATTTGGCAAAAGTGGGTAACCAGTTTAGCAGCATGGTATTGATGAAATTAAGCTGTGCTTGCATCACCTGCTCGGCTTTTTCCTCACTTTCCTGATTATTGGCAAGAATGATCAGGTTACCTATGAAATCGAGTTCGACTGCAACATGATCTGCCGGCTCGTTAAACTCTTTGCGTTGGACAATATTGTATTCACTCATCAGCGTGCTCATATCCTGCGCAGGCTTATCATTGAGCAATCCGCTTTCTCCTACGTATATTGAAGCATAGGGAAGTGCACCGGTTTTTGGCGTACTCAGAAACAGGCCGCAGAAATCAGCAGCGAGTTCAAGCTGTGCATCTTCACGCGTCTCGAGGCGTTTCAGTGCATCACGAAATGTATCTACAGGCTGCTTTAGCTCTGTTGTTTTTCCAAGGCCAGATAAGAAGGTGTGCATCTCGTAACCTAAATAGTGGTTGATATCATCTTCTGTCAACTCTCTGGCGAGAAGAGAAGATAACCACCAGTAGATTTCTGCACGTTGCTCGTTGAACTCAATTAACTCTTGCATGGAAACTCCAGAATTAAGAAGCGCTGACAGCTTTGGTTGGTTCTGTCAGGCTGCTTGATATCTATTTAGATTGAACAGTAATCAAGAAAAAGCCTCGCATAAGTGAGGCTTTGATCTTAGAGGTCAGTGTGAGAAATATTAGGCTTCAACTTCCTGCGGGCCGCCAAAAGCGGTAACTGCAGGTGCTTTGCCAACGAACTTCTCAACTTCAACGATACAGGTGTGCGCACTGGTTGCCTGAGATAGCTTAGAGGCTCCCAAGTCCAGGCTCAGTGTATTAGGATCGCCGTAGGTATCAAGTGAGCCGACTTTCTCATCTTGAGGGCCGTACCAGGCACCTTCATAGATACGCATTACGCCAGGCATATAATCCGGCGTCACTACGGCACCGGCCAGTAACTGACCACGGTCGTTGTGTACACGAACGATGTCGCCATCTTTAATGCCGCGCGCTTTAGCATCTTCAGGGCTCATGTAAATTGGTTCACGGCCCTGAACGGTATAAGTTGCACGGTACTCTTCCGATTCACATAGCTGCGAGTGCAGGCGTTGATCCGGGTGACAAGACTGCAATTGAAGTGGGTACTTATTAGAGCCCGGACCACCGTGACTACGCTCGACTTTTTCAAACCACATAGGGTGGCCCTTACAGTCGTTATAGCCGTATTTCGCGATCTTGTTGGAGAAGATTTCGATCAGGCCTGAAGCGGTACCCAATGCGTATTCTTCTGGATCTTCGCGGAAGTCAGCGTGGCGAACCCAAGGCTTGCCCTTACCAAACTCAACAAACCCTTCTTCCCAGAACTTCTCGAATTCAGGCATCTCAAATTTGCCTTTGTTGGCTTTGCGGCAGTTTTTGTAGATTTCCTTCAGCCACTGCATTTCATTCATGCCGCGGGTGTACTCGCGATCTTTGCCGAAGCGCTTGGTTAGTTCGGTGAAGATCTCGAAGTCACTTTTCGCTTCGAACTGAGGTTCAACCAGCTTCTGCATCGCAATAATACCGCGGGCAGAATAGGAGCCGTATACGTCGATATCGTTACGCTCGAATGGTGTTGTTGCTGGCAGAACGATGTCAGAGAAACGGCATGTTGCTGTCCAGCGGTAATCAACAGAAACCACTGTTTCCAGTGATTGTTGTGCCTGCTTCATGCGGTTGCGGTCTTGATGGTGATGCCACGGGTTATTACCGCTAAATACCATCATCTTGATTTCAGGCAGTTTCACCTTCTTGCCGTTATAGTCGATGGTCTCGCCCGGATTCACCAGGCTATCTACCCAACGCGCAACCGGGATCACTTTGCTAAAGCCGTTAAATTTCTCACCGTGAACTGGCTTGTAGCCTTTATCCGGCGTTGAAGGGAATGCACCCGGACCTGCAGCACCCGAAGACGGTACACCGATAGAGCTGTAGTGGTGGGCGTAAGAGATACCGCCGCCAGGAAGACCGATTTGACCGAGCATAGAGGCCAGTACCGCTGCCATCCAGTAAGGCTGCTCACCATGTTGCTGACGCTGTACACACCAGCCTAGCATTAGCTGGGTACGGTCTGCTGCCATCGCACGGGCTAGCTGGCGGATGTCGTCAGCCGGTACGCCACAGATCTTGGCAGCCCACTCAGGTGTTTTCTCGATCTTGTCTTCGGTTTTACCCATCAGGTAAGGAACAAACTTCTCATAACCCATTGTGTATTCGTCAAGGAAATCGACGTCAGCCAGATCTTCAGTTGCCAGGGTATGGGCAATCGCCATCATCAGGGCAACGTCAGTTTGCGGGTTGATGCGCATTTGCTCACAACCGAGGAACTTCTGGGTTTTGGTGGCTACCGGATCAATGCTGATCACGCGGATGTCACCGCTGGCAATTTTGGCTTTCAGAGTGTCCAGGTGTGGGTAGGCTTCGTGAGTCTCACAGTTCCAGCCTACCTGCAGGTTTTTCACCGGATCGTTCGCCCATAGTACCAGGAACTTGGTCTCGTTCAGGATGTGCTGCCAGGAAGTACCTTGCGCATAAACTTCGGAGTTGCCCAGTACGTAAGGAAGGATGTGCTGACCGGCACCAGTAGAGTAGTCACCGACTTTTTTGGTAAAGGAACCGTGGTAGGCAATAGCACGCTGCATATGGTTACCAGCGCTGTGCAGAGCACCGGTTGAACGCCAGCCAGTTTGACCGGCATGAAGCGCTGAAGAGCCATAAGTTTTCTGAACGCGATCTAGCTCGCTATGGAAAAGGTCCAGGGCCTTATCCCAGCTAACACGTACAAAACGGTTATCACCACGCTTGCTGGTGTCGCTCTTGCTGCCATTTTTTAGCCAATCGACGCGTACCATAGGGTAGCGGACACGAGATGGATTGTAGATCATCCCTTTCATGCCGTTAAGCATGTCAGTTGGGTGGGTATCTAGTTCAAAGGGTTTAATTTCAGCTACACGTCCATTTTCGATACGAGCACGAAATGCGCCCCAGTGCGAACCAGTCAGTTTCCACTGTGGTGCGTCCGCTGCCATCGCCTTGCTGGCAGTTAGCAAACTCGGGCCTACAACTACGCCTGCGGCACCGGCGGTAATACCTTTCAAAAAGTCACGGCGTTTCAGGTTAAAACTTGAACCACTCATGATAGCCTCGCTTATCAGTTATTATTGATACCAAGCTGAACAATTAATTTTTGCCAAGAGGCATCCTAACCATTCGGTTTGGTTTTAGGGGAAGGAGGGCGCCGATAACGACCTCCAAGCTTAGTTAGTGATCGTTGCTATAGTCCGAAGAGTGCATCTGCAGGTAGCGCAGAACAACTTGCTCTTCTTCTTTTTCGAAGTCGGCGAAATCAAGCATGCCTTTGAACATTCCTACCCAGGTGTTTGAGTCAAAATGCGCCTCTGCAGGTTGTGAGTGACAACGGCTGCACGTTGCGGTGTAGGCTTCCTTGGCATATTCCCAAATTGGCTCAACCTCTTCGACCAGGTCGGTTTTGTCCGTCCATAGGGTAAAGTCGACGTTCTGCCAGGTGATGCTGGTATCTTCGTCTTCTTTGGCATCAAGGACATTAAAGAAGCCTTTGGTTTTGGCGACTTTACGCTGAAGTGAAGCGACACGAATATTGCGGGCAAAGTCTTGCATAATGATTTTGCCGCTGCCTTTTTTCTTGCGCCAACCGGTAATTTTGACTTCAATGGCGTCGCCTTGGCTGCTGACGACTTCCACTGGCACGGATGAGATCATCAAGCCCGCTTTTTTCGTCATCTCCGGATCCAGGAACAGTTCCTTGTTGTGCAGCGTATAGTAGGTGTTCCCGTTACGAACCGACGTTTCCAGAGCCTGCGTGTTCAGATCATCCATAATGGCTTTGTAGCCAGCGGACATATCCGGCATGTGGTGAGCAATACCTTTGTGACAGTCGATGCAGCTTTGATCGTTTTTGGCTGCATCCATCATCTGATCGCGGGCATCAGCCGACATCTTGTCAAAGTCCATGCTGTTATAGTCATGGCAACTGCGGCATTCGGCGGAGCCGTTTTCAGACATTCGTGCCCATTCGCGTTTCGCCATTTCCAGACGTTTTTTGCTGAACTTCTCAGGTGTATCGACTTCGCCGGTTAGCTTGGCCCATAACTCCATTGAAGCCTGAGCTTTACGCGCTATCTTGTCGGTAAAATTGTGCGGAACATGGCAGTCCGGACAAGTTGCGCGTACACCGGTACGGTTTTTAAAGTGGATAGTACTTTGTAGTTCTTGGTAGACGTTGTTTTCCATTTCATGACAACCAATGCAGAATTGTTCCTGATTGGTGTATTCAAGACCGGCATCAAAAGTCGTCCAGAATCCGATACCGCCAACAAAGCCGGCCAGGATCAAAATACCTAAACCGATGGTTTTACTGGGTGTAAAGAAATGTTGCAGTATTTGCTTAATAGATTTCATTATTTTTCCTTACAGCAGCCACGCTGCCAAACCATAAAGGCCTACCGCACCTGCTGTAAGTGCAGGGAAAATAACAAATGTGTAAAGAAATGTTGATCTCAATTCTTGTTGTTTTATTGCTGTCATAAAACTCACCTCGCGTGTTTTTTTATTCATTCTAATGAGAGGGTGTGAATGGCAGATATAGAAATGCGAGCGTATGTTATTGAATGTGAAAGAATATTAATGGATTTTTTGTAGGTTAATGAAAAATAACCATTTTATTTTTATGGTATTCGATGGGTGAATTTTGACTAATTTTAAATAATTGATAGGAATGTGATAAAGGTATGCTTTTCCACAAATTGCCGCTACGAGCAATACCACTTTGGTAGCGTTTTTTGGTGGTTTTTGGAAGTGGTTTGGAGATGGTTTGGTTTAGATTGTTTCGAAAAATAGCGGTAGGAGAGGTAAGGAAAATACCTAGTTAAATTAACATCGTGGCAACATTGTGCTTGTTGGGGTTAGGTTAGTATTGATCTCAACGTAATGCGCTTTAGTTTTCTGTTAATAACAAAGGAAACACATACGTGTTGTTGTATGTGTCCCTACTATCAGTGTCTGGTATGAGTATGAAAATAGCTTATCTACTCGTTGGCATCTGTTTCACCTTTATACTCGAGAATGTCTCCGGGCTGACAGTTAAGGTGCTTGCATATCGCTTCGAGCGTTGTCAGCCGGAGTGCCTTGGCTCGACCATTTTTGAGTACTGATAGATTTTGCTCTGTAATACCGATCTTGGCTGCGAGTTCATTTGAGCGCATCTTTCTCTTTGCCAGCATTACATCTAAATTAATGATAATTGGCATGTTGTTATCCTAAACTGTTAGCTCGTTTTCTTCTTTAATATCCTTCGCCAGCGTCATAACGTGCGAAATAGCACGCACCGTAAGGCCAATCAGTAAAATCGTCAAGTCACTGTCATCAATAGTGAATCCTATATTAAAGTTTTCCTGGCCAATAGACAGAACGGCACCTAGCAGCATGTCGGATAGTACGCTGATAACAGGTGTCGCAATCATCAAGTTAGCGATACGCCTGAAGCAGGAAACGTTCGCTTGTGTGAATACATCGCCTAACTGATAGAGGCGGAACAAGCAGATTAACTGCCAGATGATTGCCATGTAAACGAGTGATGGCAGTAGAGCAAACGGGTAACCCATTAACGATTTTCCGACAGTCAGCGGCAAACTGACATCGAACGAAAACTCCAGGCTTACCCCACTGGCGGACTCAACAAGTGTTCCGTAGAACCAGATAAATGTGATTGATAGCGGTGTAAATAGCAGGATGACCCAAAGTAGGATAAGAAGCCGCCGGCTAAGTGTTTGAATGGCATTTTGAACAGACATACATAGTTCCCCGTGTAGATTTGTATATATCTTGACATTCGACACGACGTAGTTCAATAAAAAATTATCGAAAAACGATAAGTTTAGTGTTGTTTCATTGATACAGATAAAGCGGTACTGAAAGTTAGCTTACAAATCAAAGAGCTAGAGTTCCAGCTTGTCACAGGGAAGGGCTTTGGCTGCGAAAAATATGAAGAGATCTGCTACATGAGACATTTCAGACCACTGGGTATAGTACTTGATTTGGCAGACAAAATAGAGTGATAGAATTAAATCGACCAGAGCTAATGCTCTATTATTTGGCGTGGTTTAAAATGTGTGAAAATAAACCCTATAGAAACAAATGGTAATATGACAATATAAATATTCACTGGGTTTTATATCCATGATGAGAAAGACAAAAAAATAACAAAATTGCGCAGAACATCTCAAAATAATATTAGTGAATAAATTTTTTATCACTCAAAAGCTTAGCGTGAGGTTTGGTACTTTTTCTCATTATCAAGACTGATAAAGTAAAAAAACGGTCAGTTTTTATTTGACTGAATAATAATATTCGTCATCATAGGCTTATTCTTAATAAGAAGACGATTTTCATAATTAGGACAGAAAGAAAAACCCATATATACAGAGATCTTAATATTGCATTCTAAATCAATGATTTATGTTTTTTGGCGCTCTTGGGGTGAATTCAATAAGTGACTAATTGAATAATTTGATGCTTGTGAGTCCAGATAATATAGGATTATTTTTCTGAAAGGGGAGTTTCTTAATTTAATTCTCTGTTTTCTAATTAGTTTCGTAATTAAACCATACAATAATAAAGAGTGAAGGCGCTTGATATCAGTAAGATAAAAGCAATAAATGATATTTGCTTCTAATTCTGTGTAGTAACTCATTGAAGGCACCATAAAGATAAATTGGAGTGATTACTCTCCAAGGCTGGGGTGCGTGGTATTCAAAATAATAAAACGTAGGAAACCAACATGAAGAAAGCATTTGCGATATTACTCGCCTTTGCTGCTTTGCCTAATAGCGCCAGCGAGCTCAGGGTGACATTGCCACTGGCAAGTAAACATTTCTATTGCGCTAGTAATCAATGTATTGACCTTAACGAGACCAATTTGGGCATTGGCGTTGAATATGCTAGCTATGGTGTTATAGGCTTTGAAAATAGCTACTCGCGCCAGAGTGTTGCTGCCTACAAAACGTTTGAATACGACATGAATCCTTATATGGGGCTTGGTATTCGTCTGGGTGGGGTAACTGGCTATAAGGAAGAGTCGGGGATGGATGTAGTGCCTCTGGCCCAGCCTTACCTTCGGATGCTTCCTATTGATTGGCTAAGTTTTAACTTTGGCATTGTTCCTGTCGGCCTGATTGATACTAAAAACTATAACCTTGTGGTGACGCTAGATTCACAGATCACTTTCTAGCAGTATCTCTTGCGGAGGACATCGACTGGATGCAGAGGCTTTTCAAGGTACAAAAAAGCGGGACTATTGTCCCGCTTTCGCTATTGATGCTTTAGGCGCTGAGTTAATCGGCCTAACTTATTCGCTTTCGGTGTCGAAACCGGCACCTTTCCATGCGTAGATGCCGCCAGGGTAGCGATAGACGTTGTTGTAGCCCATTTTGATGGCCCATGCGGCAGCATTGTGGCTTCGGCCACATTTAACAAATCCGCAGTAGAAAACGAGCGTCTTGTTTTTGTCGGTACCAAGCAAAGCCGCGAAGTTTTCCTGAGTTTTACCATCTGTACCAGTTACTTTCCACTCTGGCATTGAGGCAATCGGGAATTCAAACTGCATCGCTGCCGGGATATGTTCTTTCTTGTAGCTGTCCTTATACGGCATGGCATCGACGACCAATACCTCTTCCTTGGTGTCGAGAAGGGCTTTCAGGCCTTGGGTGTCAATCAACTGGTAGCCGCCAGCCAGAGTGTCGTTGTGCAGCTTGATAGCGACCTGTTCTGTTTGGACTTCTGCTTCGAACTTACCGGAAAACAAACCGGCATTAGCGGTTAGGGGCAAGATCAGAAGACCTGCTGCCAAAATGAATGCATTGAGCCAGAAGCTACGACGAGGACGCTGAAGACGAGATTTGCTGAATGGCATGATAAGTCCTTATTGGTTGAAGTTCGCCGCAAAAATGCGGCGAAAAGTGACGAAATAAAATTAATAACCACACCGCATTTAGGTAAGGTGTGCTTTGTTGTGAACTGGGCGCTGGTTATTGAAATAGTACAGTCCGGCTGTAAAGAAGGTTATTAGCAGCAGGACAATAAATTGCGGTTCCAGTTCGCTATAGACTTGTGATTCCAAAGATCCTGGCAGGTAGCAGCCGCAGTCAAAATGCAGCCCCTGGTACAGCGCGATCCCGGACGGCAGCATATACAGCGCCAGACAGGCCACGATGGGGGCAATGGAGGTCAGCTCGAAGAAGGCCAGCGAGAGACAAACTGCCAGCGCAAAAGGAAGTGAGAATGCCAGTACATCGGCATACATGGCGGGCACCAGCCCGGTATCTAACAGCAATAGCGCAGTCTGTTCGGGATGAAAGAAGCCTTTCAGGGCGATAGCGGCTGCTGAAAGCAGGACGAAGCTGGTGACGAAACGATGAATATACCCACGTGTTTTCATAGCGATACTCACTTCTATTTATAGTTAAAACTTAATTCAACACGGTGTGCTCGAGGTGAAGCATGGCTTCCAGTACGCTGCCACCGATCGCTCTGGCTTTGTCAGAAACGGTGGTGAAGTCGGCCTCGATGCCTCTCGGGTCAATATCACCAATTTTGAATCCTTCCGTGACGGTGAGCCCATCATTCAGCAGTCCCCGCACCATACCGCCTAGCGGGGCAACAACCGGGCTGTCGCCAATATGGGCAATAACATCCCCTTCTTCTACGATATCGCCGAGCTTGACGTGGTTATGCATAATGCCGTCACAGGGAGCGCGCAGCACACGCTGGTGGGTGTAGCCAGCAATATTACCGGGGATTCCTGTGTTGGCCTGGGTGACACCGTTGTAGATAATGCGTCCGAGGTAGTGACCCCGGTTTGTCTCGATAACCGCATCACAGTCTTCGCCGGCGGTAAAACCCGGGCCGAGCGCGATAGTGATTGGAGCCATGTCTCGTGTTGTGCCCAGATTACGCTTGGCCAGAATGGCATCGACAACAAATGTCGGTTTCAGGCTGGCAAGTGAGCAACAATCTTCATCCACCATGACAGGGATTTTGTTGTCGTCGAGTAACTTGAATACTTCTTCGCAACTTTTCGCTTTTTGGGCGGTGATCCCTTCAACTTCGGCAGGATTACCGTACAGGCACTGGGCAAAAGAGACCGTGCAGCGAATCACAGTTGGCTGCGAAATATCGGTCATAACCACTTTAAATCCTGCATTTTTGAGGCGGATCGCAACACCAGTAGCAATATCTCCTGCGCCACGGATTAAAACCAGTTTATTACGATTCAGGCGAGTATCGTCTTTCATTAATCCGCCTGCAGACTGATGTTTCACTTTGAGGATCTCTGCCATGATGCTGATGGCAATTTCTTCGGGGGTTTCGGCACCGATGTTGAAGCCTATTGGGGAGTGGATTGCCTGAATGTGCGCTTCGCTGACATTGCATTTTCGTAGATGGTTAAACAAGGTCTGTACCTTGCGGCGGCTTGCCATCAGGCCAATATATCGGGTATCGCAGTCAACAACTTTGGTGATTGCATCCTGATCCTGGTGGTTGGTGGCAATAACCACGAAACTGTCTTTGTTGATATCGAGCTTGTCGATAGCATCTTCCATATTCTGGCCGAGAACCCGCTTGGTTCCGGCAGGAAAGTGCTCTTCGGCAAGGCTCTCTTCATAGGCATCGGCGACGGTAATATCAAATCCGAGCACATGGGCAGCATGGGCAACAGCGCGGTTGACATGCCCGGCACCAATTAAGAGCAGGCTGGGGCGCAGGCCATAGACATCAATGAATACACTCATCGCACCGCCGCAGTCCATGTCCATGGCGTCCGGGCCTGAACGGGTCATCCGTCCTTTTACAACGCGGGGCTTTCTTTCCTGTAACGCTTCCAGCGACTGCTCGATAACGTAACGTTCAATCATCCCGCCACCGACTGTCCCGATGATTGAACCGTCTGCCTTTACGATCATCTGCCCAGAGTGGCGCGGTGCCGAGCCGCGGGTTTCAATAATATTTGCCAGGGCAAATGGGACGTTCTCTTCTTCTAGTTGTGCGGCTTTAGCAAAAATGTTCATCAATCATGACCTCAATGTCTCGCGACGAGAGGTGATTAGCTAATCTCTCGTCAGTACGTTTTTTATCGGTGCCTGACTGTTCATTGCAGCTAGCCAGATGGCATCAAGATGTGCGGTATTACTAATGACCTTATGGGCTAACTGGGTTAGGGCTGAGTAGTTAGCGGCCAAGTCTATTTTATTTATTAACCAAATCTTGATGGCCTGTTCAGGAGCGTGCTTAAACATTCCTTGTTGATGTTCAATCAGGTTGCCTAATATCCGGTGATCAATGATGTCACCAGTTGAACATTGGGTAAGGGCAGAAAAAATGTTCCATCGATGAATTCTCTCGGGGATAGCCCGAGTGTGAATAACTTCTGCGCCAGTTACACCGATAACCATATCCGAAGTAATTGGAATGCAAGGCTCATGCCTATCGGGAGCTTTTATGGGCAAACATTTGGCGCCATCAGACTCAATAATAAAAACTGTGAAAGGCGAGTCATTTTTTAATTTATCGATGAGTTCAGGTGTGACTCCGGACACTTTAATTTTGTCACTTTTGTTATTGCTGGCTATTTTGTTTTTATAGCAAAAAGTGATACTTGGTTCCGATAAATCAAGATGTGAGTATGGTATTAGTTGATTGTGATTGTGCTCAAGATTAATAAAGTTGTCAGCTTGATAGCTATCAGGTAAATACATTTTTGTCGTGGTGCTGACAAATACGCAGTGCCCTTGATTTTTGAATTGGTTGGCAAGCCAAAAAGCCGCGGATGTTTTTCCTCCGCCGCCAACAAGAGCAATCACGAGTGATCCACCAAGCGGAATATCGAATTGTGTAGCGCATAGTGCGCGATAATTTTTTCCTGACTTCATGTCGTTCCCAATCGTGCAATAAGTGCCAATAAAGTGAGTAATAACAATGGTTCAATACCAACAAGTCGATTGTGTAATGCCTGCTGCCGGTCTGTCGTCCCGGATGGGATGCTGGAAGATGATGCTACCTTACCGGCACCATACAATCCTTGATGAAAGTATCGAAAATGCACTTGGCTTTTGCTCACGGGTAATATTGGTTGCGGGCCATCGTGGCGATGAGTTAGCCTGCAGGTATAAGAAAAAACAAGGTGTTGAGGTGGTAGTTAACACTCACTATGAGCAAGGAATGTTTAGCTCGATTCAACAAGGGGCCAAGCAGGTTAAAACTAAGCACTTCTTTATCTGCCATGGTGACATGCCGTGTATTTCGCCCGATATTTATCGTCGGGTATGGGAAAAACGTGGCAGCTATACGGTGTTTCCCGGCACGGCTGAGCGCCCTGGTCATCCGGTGCTGCTTCCTGCCACACTGAAAGCCCAAATCCTATCGGCGCCTTTTGACGGCAAAATGAAACGCATCATATATAGTGGTGAGGTGAAATATGCCGAGCTTACTGAAACAGATATTTATTTTGATGTTGACACTCCAGCGGCATACGAGCGACTGTGCCAGCGCTCACAATAGTCCTATCATTATGAGAGTTGATAGTAACTTTTTATCAAATTGATATCAGGAAGTACCCGCCTAATTATTGCTATTAATATAGTGTGATTTCAAATCGAATTAATTTTCTCTTCATCCGAAAATTGAAGTTTGATTTCTTCTGTCGAAAATCCGTTTTACTTTTCTTTCCGTGATAGTTGCTATCATATTTATCGGTATCAAAGTGATAGCAATTTATTAATTTGATAGAAAAATCGACTGAATTAAGAATCATACTCATTTATTATTCATTCTTATTATTAATTAGCCCTTCCTTCCTATATTGCGCGTGTTCACACAATTGTCCTTTGTTTCGACATGGGTCACGAAAATAGCGATGAAAGTTCGTCTGGATGATCTTGATTTTAAAGTTTGGCGCAGTAGTTGCTCTTTAAGTCCCATAGCTGGCTGATTTATTTCAGCCTATCACTCTGAGCCCTACGCATTGCACAACGAAATGTGCTGGCTGTGAAAATACAAGAAAAATACAGCATCAAGGAGATCTATCATGGGAGACATCATGCGTCCCGTTCCGTTTGGCGAGCTACTCAATCGCATCTTTAGCGAGTATAAAGAGAGCCAGTCAATTTTTGGGATACCATCGAAGCAATTTTATCGCAAGGAGAGTGCCAAGGATCTATCCGTCTGGGGCGAAAACTGTGAAACCCCTGTAGGCCCTGCTGCCGGTCCGCACACCCAGCTGGCGCAAAACATCATTTCCTCATGGCTTGCCGGTGGACGTTTCATGGAGCTGAAAACAGTTCAGAAACTGGATCAGCTGGAAATAGCCAAGCCATGTATCGACGCCGAGGATGAGTGCTTTAATACCGAGTGGTCGACAGAGTTCACTCTGATCAAAGCTTATGATGAGTACCTCAAAGCGTGGATTGCACTTCACTTGTTGGAAGAAGTCTTTGCCCCGCGTGCGGATGGCGAAGAGAAGTCTTTCGTGTTCAATATGAGTGTGGGGTACGATCTTGCGGGTATTCAGACTGCGCCGATGCAGAAGTATATCCACGATATGCTCGATTCAAGCGAGCATGAAAGCTTCCATGCCTATATCGCCGAGCTAAACAGCTTCATAACTGATCCGGATTTCGTTAAATCCTTTGGTTTCGAGCACCGTTTCGAACGTCTGAACAAGCTGTCGGATACCATTCCTCCCCAGCTGACTCGCGGTGTCACCCTGTCTACTATGCACGGCTGCCCACCGAATGAAATTGAAGCGATCTGTCGTTACATGATTGAAGACAAGGGCATCAACACGTTCGTAAAACTGAACCCGACTCTGTTGGGCTTTGAACGTGTACGTGGCATTCTTGACAACGCTGGCTTTGACTATGTTGCCCTGAGCGAAGAGTCGTTCAGTCACGACCTGCAGATTGAAGATGCCAAAGCCATGTTGCATCGCCTGGTAGACCTGGGCAAAGAAAAAGGTATCGGCTTCGGTGTTAAACTGACTAACACCCTGGGTACATTGAACCGTAAAGGCCGTCTGCCAGACAAAGAGATGTATATGTCCGGCCGAGCCTTGTTCCCGCTATCAATTAACGTAGCGCTTGAATTATCACGTGAGTTTGACGGCATGCTGCCAATCTCTTACTCCGGTGGTGCCAGCAAGTTCAACATCAAAGAAATCTTCGAAACCGGTATTCGTCCGATCACCATGGCGACCGATCTGCTCAAGCCTGGCGGTTACCTGCGTCTGACCGACTGCGCCAATGAGCTGGAATCCAGTGAAGAGTGGGGCATGCAGAAGGTTGACCTAGTCAAGCTAGAAGCCCTGGCGGCGAAGTCACTGGTTGCTGATTACGTCCAGAAAGAGTGGCGTGGTCCGGAAGAGATCAGTGTGAAGAAAGCCGTGCCGTTGACTGACTGTTATGTTGCACCATGTGTGACCGCCTGTCCGATCAGCCAGGATATCCCTGAGTACATTCGTCTGATGGGCGAGCACAAGTACACCGAAGCGCTGGAAGTGATTTACTCGCGTAATGCCCTGCCTGCCATTACTGGTCACATTTGTGATCACCAGTGTCAGTACAACTGTACCCGCCGTGACTACGAAGGTGCGCTGAATATCCGTGAAATGAAGAAAATTGCACTGGATAAAGGCTGGGATGGCTACAAGGCCAAGTGGCATGAGCCAGACATGGATAAAGCCAAGCACCCAGTTGCGGTCATTGGTGCCGGTCCTGCGGGCTTGTCAGCAGCATACTTCATGGCCCGTGCTGGTCACCCTGTCACTGTGTTTGAGAAAGAGCACAATGCCGGTGGTGTAGTGAAGAACATCATTCCTCAGTTCCGTATTCCTGCCGAAGTGATCCAGCACGATATTGATTTCGTCAAAGATCATGGTGTTCATATCGAATACGGCTGCAACCCGAATATGACAGTGGAAACACTGAAATCAAGCGGCTTCAAGTATATCTGTCTGGGCATAGGTGCCGATAAGGGCAACCCGATTTCACTGTCTGGTGATAACACCAAGGTGTTCAAGTCACTCGAATTCCTCCGCAGCTTTAACGATGGTGAGAAGCTGGAACTTGGCAAACACGTCGCTGTTGTCGGTGCCGGTAATACAGCAATGGATAGTGCCCGTGCTGCCCTTAAGGTTGACGGTGTCGAGAAAGTTACCATCCTGTACCGCCGTACGATTGCTGAAATGCCTGCTTACAAGGAAGAGTACGAAGAAGCCGTGGAAGATGGCGTGCAGTTCATGTTCCTGACCAACCCAGAGCAGTACGATGCCGATGGCAAACTGACAGCCCGTGTGATGGAGCTGGGCGAGCCAGACGAGAAAGGCCGTCGCCGTCCGGTAGCGACCGACAAGACCGTTGAGCTTCAGGTTGATGCACTGGTCACTGCGGTTGGTGAACAGTCAAACCGTGACGTACTTGGCCGTATCGGTATTCCGATGGGTGAAGATGGCTGGCCGGCTGTCGATGCGAAGACTTGCGAAACTGCAGTTGAGAATGTGTTCCTGATGGGTGATGCCCAGACTGGTCCATCGTCGATTGTTTCTGCCATTTCCGGCGGTCGCAAAGCGGCAACAGCGATTCTGGCTCGTGAAGCGCAGCTTGAGCAGGAGAAAGAAGTTTCTTCTGAAGTGAAGGCCGATGCTGTCTATGCCCGTAAAGGCGATATCCAGGTCAAGATGATCAGCGCGAACAAGCTTGAAGAATCTGACCGCGAAGACTTTATCGAGCAAGAAGCAAAACGTTGTTTGGAATGTTCGTATATCTGTAGCAAGTGTGTGGATGTGTGTCCGAACCGCGCCAATATTTCACTGCCAATTCCTGGTTTCAAAGATCAGTACCAGACATTGCATATTGACGCCTACTGTAACGAATGTGGCAACTGTGCCCAGTTCTGTCCATGGGATAGCAAGCCATATAAAGACAAGTTTACCATCTTCAACCTACGCGGTGACTTTGCCAATAGCACCAATGCAGGTTTCTACATTGAAGGCGAAGAGGTACTTGTCCGTACTCAGGGCGAAACATATACCTTCAGCATTAATGAGCAAAGCGAACTGGATATGCCTGAGTCGATGGCAGATGAAGCAACCATGATCAGCTATGTGCATGCAAATCATCGTTATCTTCTTGGCAAAGTAGATGTATAGGTGAGGAGTCAGGAATGTTATTACTTAAAAATGCAACGGCAGTGCAGTTTGAACCTGCACTGATCAAAGAAAGCGTAGATATCTTGATTGATGGTAGCGTAATCAAGGAAGTTGGTTCGGATCTGGCAGCAAAATACCCGGATGCTACTGTCAAGGAGATGAAGGGTAAACTGGTTATGCCGGGTATTGTCTGCTCGCACAACCATTTTTACTCGGGTCTTGCCCGCGGCATCATGGCTGATATCAAGCCAAGCCCGGACTTTATCTCAATCCTGAAGAACCTGTGGTGGCGGATGGACCGAGCGCTGGATGAAGAAGCGCTTTACTACAGCGGCCTGATCTGCTCGCTAGAAGCAATCAAAAACGGTTGTTCGTCGGTGATTGACCACCATGCATCACCTAATTACATCGCAGGTTCGCTAAATACCCTGCGCAAAGGTTTCCTGAAAGCTGGCCTGCGCGGTATGACCTGTTTTGAAACCACCGACCGTAACGGCGGCATGAAGGAGATGATGGCCGGTGTCGAAGAGAACATCGCCTTCGCCCAGCTTGTCGACCGTGCCAAGGAAGAAGGCACAGAACCGTACCTGGTTGAAGCGCACATCGGTGCCCACGCGCCGTTCACTGTGACCAACGAAGGTTTGGCAATGATGGCTGAGGCTGTCCAGGCAACAGGGCGTGGTATTCATGTCCATGTTGCAGAAGACCGCTACGACGTGACACACAGCCACCATCATTACAGCCAGGATATTGTCGAGCGTCTCGACAGCTTTGGTCTAATCAACGAGAAGACTTTGCTGGCTCATGGCTTGTTCCTGTCTGACCGTGATATCGACATCCTGAATGCCAAAGATGCCTTCCTGGCCCACAACGCCCGTTCAAACATGAACAACAATGTGGGTTACAACCATAAGCTGACTCGCTTCAAGAATGTCGCGTTGGGTACCGATGGTATTGGTGCCGATATGTTCGAAGAGCTTAAGTTTGCCTTCTTCAAGCATCGTGATGCTGGTGGTCCGCTTTGGCCTGACAGCTTTACCCGCAGCCTGTGGAACGGTAATGAAATCCTTGCCCGGAACTTTGGCGCCAAGTTTGGTCGCCTGGATCCCGGAAACAAGGCTGACTTGACCATTCTTGACTACACCAGCCCGACGCCATTCGTGGCGGACAACCTGCCTGGGCATATTGCCTTCGGCATCAATGCGGGCAACGTCAACAGCGTTATCGTTGAAGGACGTTTTGTGTATGAAGATCGTGCATTCCCGTTCGATGTTGCGCCTATCTATGCTGAAGCCAGCAAAGTAGCCCAGCGTCTATGGAAGACAATGGATCAATTAGACTAATGTGAGATCCCGTTATGGATACGGTTAATACTCGATTCAAGTGGGCAGAAGCCACAGGTGAAGCTAAGTATATTGCCGACCGCCATTACGAGGGACTGTTAGAAGGGCGGTTCTACCGCTCTTCTTGCCCCAGAGGCGTCATTAAATCGGCTAAGATCCCGGCCATGCCAGAAGGCTACCATCTGTTTGGTGCCAATGATGTGCCGGGACAAAATGTACTCCCCATCGTAGAAATAGACTGGCCGGCGTTTGCCGACAAAGAAGTGCGGTTCGTCGGTCAGGTTATCTATCTGCTGGTCGGCCCTGACCCGGATGTGATAGAGCAACTCCTGCAACAAATAGAGGTAGAATACTCACCATTGACGCCGGCTTATACGATTGAACAATCGAAAGCACTCATCGATGGCGCCATTCATTCAACAGACAATGTGCTTGATACTCATACGTTGACTAAAGGTGATATCGACGAGGGTTTTGCACAGGCTGTAACGATAATTGAAGAAACGTGCAGCACCGGGTATCAGGAGCATATCTACCTTGAAACCCAGGGGTGTGTCGGCTACCCCAAAGACGGCAAGATCGTTATCGAAGGGTCGATGCAATGTCCCTTCTATGTTCACCACTGTATGGCAGTACTCCTCGGTCACGACAGAGTGCGCGCGATTCAGTGCCCGACAGGTGGCGGCTTCGGCGGTAAGGAAGACTACCCTGATGTCCTTGCCGGACCGTTGGCCGTTGCGGTAGAGCGGTTGCAAAGACCTGTCAGAATTGTGCTTGAGCGTAGTGAAGATATTCAGTTTACCTCTAAGCGCCACCCGGTAGAATTCCACTACCGAACCGGGATTGACGCCGATGGCAATATTGTTGCCATGGAGCTGAATTTTGATATTAATTCCGGCGCCTATCTCAGCCTTTCCGGCATTGTTCTCCAACGTTCGCTGACCACCGCGACCAATGTCTACGATATTCCTAATGTCCGTGTCGAAGGCCATGCCTGGACAACCAATACCGTACCGACTGGGGCATTCCGTGGCTTTGGCTCACCGCAGAACTGTTTCTGCATGGAAACCCACATGAACCATATCGCCAAGAAAGTTGGCGAAGACCCGGCGGCGTTTAAGCAACGTCATTTCCTTAAATCAGACTCGACCACGCTGACTGGATCGAAGATCTTCGGTGATCTGGTGCTGGATGAGATGTTGGAGCGGGTGTTGAGCCTGTCGGAGTACAACACCAAGACGACGCTGAATGCGTTCCAGCCTGATAGCGACGAACATTGTCAGGGTAGCGGTAAACGCAAAGGGATCGGCCTGGCGGTCTTCCAGCATGGCTGTGGTTTTGCCGGTGATCTGGAAGATACCCTGGTACGGGCAAGAGTTCGCTTGAATAAGCTTGCCGATGGAACCATTCGGATCCTCGCATCCAATACTGATATCGGTCAGGGGCTAAGCCTGACATTCCGTAAGATTGTTGCCGAAACAATGAACCGTCCGTTGGAGACGATTCAGCTGGCGGTACCTGATACAGGCATTGTGCCGGACTCCGGCCCGACGGTGGCATCACGCTCGATCTTGATTGTTGGTTACCTGATTGAGAAAGCAGCTCAGAAACTGCAACTTAACTGGCAGGAAGGTGAGCCGCAGGAAATCGAAGAGATCTACCGCAAGCCGGACTACCACGTCTGGGACCAGAGTACCTATCAGGGCAATGCCTATCAGGCGACCAGCTATGGTGCAAATGTCGTCGAGGTTGAGGTCGATATGGCGACTGGCGAGACGGACATTATCGGTGCATGGGCGGTGTATGACATCGGTCGGGCGATTGATCCGGTTGTGTTCAAGGGCCAGATTGACGGTGGCTTGGTACAGGCGCTGGGGTACGGTAGCTGCGAGAAAATGGAGCTGAATAAAGACGGGGTTTTTGCCCAGAAAACCATGGCTGACTATGTGATCCCGACATCGCTTGATGTCCCGGCGATCGGAAGTGATTTGGTGGATAACCCGTATCCGTTTGGCCCTAATGGTGCCAAGGGGGGCGGTGAGTTGACCCATAACGGTGGTGCGGCAGCTTTTGCTGCGGCGGTTGAAGCGGCCATAGGCAAGACGTTGTCATCCATACCGGTAACACCTGAGAAAATCTGTCAGGCGCTGTATGCAGAGGAAACGGCAGAGGCTGGCAAGGCAGTAGAAGGAGGGAAGGCAAAATGAAGATCGAGTTCTACCTAAATGATGAGCTGGTTGAGGTTGAAGCCGACCCGATGCAATCGCTACTGAACACATTGCGCGGAAACCTGAATAAGACAGCAACCAAGGAAGGCTGTGGTGAAGGGGAGTGCGGGGCCTGTTCTATCCTGTTTAACGGCAAGTTGGTCAATGCTTGCATGATGCCTATCGCTCAGGCGGAAGGCGCCAGACTGATGACGCTGGAAGGGCTACGCCAGACCGAGAAAGGGCAGTGTGTGATTGATGCGCTGCTTGAGGCTAAAGGAGTGCAGTGCGGCTTCTGTACGCCGGGTATGGTGCTAGCACTGTATGCACTGCTTGAAGTCAATGCCAAGCCGAGCGAGCAGGAAATCAGAACCGCGATATCGGGTAACCTTTGCCGCTGTACCGGTTACGGGATGATTGTCGATGCCGCGAGGATCGCCAGCGAAAAAGGAGAGGGATTATGGTAGAGGTATATCGTCCTGATACTTTGGAGCAGGCGCTGGATAAGCTTGCTGTTGGTGACCATACATTGTTCTCCGGCGGAACGGACTTAATGGTACAGCACAGTGTCAGACCGGGTATGACGCCGAGTTTTGCCCGTGATGTGGTTTTTGTCGACGCGATTGAAGAGCTCAAGCATATCACTGAGGCCAGTCTGGAAACCCAGGCTGAAGGGGATGTCGATTCTGCGCTGTTCATTGGTGCCGGTGTACCCCTCAGCGAGATTGAGCGGCATCCTCAGGTGCCTGATATCCTGCGTCAGAGTGTTGCCAAGATAGCAGCGCCTGCGCTGCGTAACCGGGCAACCATGGCCGGGAACATCTGTAACGCCTCACCGGCGGCAGATTCTCTGCCGGCGCTTTACCTGCTTGATGCGCGCGTTGTGTTGTCATCCCTGCAGGGTCAACGTGAAATGGCCCTGGAAGACTTCATTCTTGCTCCGGGTCTCACTCAGCTAAAACAAGGCGAGATGTTGACGCATGTCGTGATCCCGCAGCCTGATTTGCCCGAGGCGTTCTATCACAAGGTGGGAACCCGGGCTGCCAACGCACTGACCAAACTGTCAATGGCTGGCATGGCGAAGATCAGTAAAGGTCGTACAGGCAAAGGTAAGCTGGTGGACTGGCGTGTTGCGTTTGGCGCTGTAGGCCCGACTGTTGTCCGTAACCGTGAACTGGAGTCGCTGTTGATTGGCCAGCCAACGGAAAAACTCGCCAAACCGAGATTTGTCGATGAAGTTGTCGCCATGTATGGCGAAGTTATCCGCCCTATTGACGATCAACGTTCGACCGCAGAATACCGCCATCAGGCGTCCCTCAATCTATTGAGACGCTGGCTTAGCCAGCTAAGTGTGTCATAGGTTATAACCTTCCTCTTATTTTCTTTTCTTTCAATTTATGGGGGCCTGTCGGCCCCCTTTTTTCCCTCTTTATCTGGCCAGTACGCCCTAGTGATATCTGCCGAAAAAGAGCGGATGAATTTTCATTGCTTACACTTAGGATATTTGTCTAACTATCTATATAGTAAGGAAAATATTATTGAGTCGGGTATAGATGCCCTCGGTAAATTGTGAAGGAGAGCAAGTGGTCGAGCAGTCATATTCCTATTATCTTCGCCGGTTAGTGGTGCTGGGTGTGCCACTGATGTTGCAGAGCCTGTTGTTCAGTAGCTTAGGTTTTATCGATAACCTGATGGTTAGCCAGCTAGGCACTCAGGAAGTGGCCGCATCGGGTATTGGTGCTCGTGTGTTTTGGCTCGCCAGTGCCTGTATCTGGGGAATGGGAACAGGGATGGGCGTATTGCTGGCTCAGTACTGGGGGGCTCGGGATGAAGAAGGGCTAAAACGAAACTTTGCTCTCGGGACTGCGATAGCAACATTGGCATCGTCGCTGTTTCTTCTGATCTGCGGTTTTTTCCCGACTTTTATTCCCGGTTTGTTTGAGCCGAGTGCAGAGACAATGGATCTGGCTGCAGGTTATGTGCAGTTGCTGGGGGTTGCGATATTTCTTGCCGGGCCGACGATCACCCTGGATGCCGCTCTGCGATCTATTGGCCAGACTAAAATTAATCTCTACATTTCCTTGGTTGAGATCGGCCTGAACATTGTACTGAACTACGTGCTGATCTTCGGACATTTGGGGGTACCGGCACTGGGGCTGAYAGGGGCCGGGGTAGGCACCGTGATTGCGCGCTCAGTTCGGGTTGTCATCTTGCTGGTGGTTATATATCGCYTCTACCCGGTATTGGCGTTCGGTATCAGTCATTTGATAAGTGCTTTTCATCAAAAGATAGTGAAGCGCTATTTTGAGATATCTTTGCCGATCATCGCAGGCAGCTTAATTTGGAGTGGTGGCATGTTCACCTACCACCTGCTGCTTGGACGAATCGGAGAAGTCGAGCTGGCGACGATGGCTATCCTGACGCCACTGGAGTCATTTGCATTGTCAGTAGCCCATGGCCTGTCGAGTGCGACGGCTATTTTGGTGGGTAATTCATTGGGTAGCGGTAAGTTTTCACTCAGTAGAACGTATTCAACCTATGTGCTTAAAACGTCAGTTGCCGTAGGCGTGGCGTTGGGAGGACTGCTGTTGCTGGCAGAGGCGCTCATTATTTCTCTGTATACAGAGGTCAGCTCTGAAGTACTGGAACTGGCAAGCCGCTGTTTCCCGGTGCTGGCGCTGAGTATATTGCTGCGGACAGTCAATATTACCGTGATTGTTGGTGTGCTGAGAGCAGGGGGCGATGCAAAATTTTGCATGAATATGGATATACTCTGCCAGTGGGTATGGGCAATCCCGGTAACGGCATTTGCGGCTATCTGGCTGGAGTGGTCTCTGCCGCTTGTGCTTCTGATGATGACAAGTGAAGAGCTGGTGAAACTCTATCCAGCGATGCGAAGGCTCGCTAGTTTGCGCTGGGTGAACAACCTGACTGAAGATCCGGATAAGGAGGAAAAGTCTCCGCTGCCAAGCACTTGAGTTTGGTAGCCAAGGTTGGCACAGCCCAAGTTGCTGATTATCAACTATCACTGTTGATAGTTATCAAATTGATAGTAAAAATATTATTTTGATAGATAATTTTAACGGACTGAGAAGCAATCTTATTTAGCATGTTAAATAAGTGTTCATCCCCAGAGTGAATATGAAAATGAATGATGATGCAGATCTCATTTCGGGTCCGATTTCTGACCGTGCTCACGAAACTCATCTCTTATTAAAGTGACTGCCAAGTTTGGCTCAATAGTTGCCTTTTTAGTGCTTAAGAATATTAAAAAATCTTCATTACCTCTGATTCTAAAGAGAGCATGAATTTATAGATAAGTAGAATTCTAAAAAGGTAAGAAAAATGATTGAACACTACTTGAGACCGGACTCTACTGCCCAAGCACTCGACTTAATGCAGCAACATGCAGGCGCTGCAACCTGGTTTGCCGGTGGTTCCAAGCTAAATGCCGCCCCGAGCAAAACCGAAAAAACGGTAGCGATTTCGCTTGATAACCTGGCCTTCGACAAAATTGAACAACACGGTGAAGCCCTGCATATCGGTGCGATGTGCCGTATTCAGAACCTGATTGACAGTGAGCTGGTGCCAGTTGCTCTGAAGCAGGCTGCGGCATTTATTTATTCACGTCACGTGCGCAACCAGGCCACTCTGGGTGGTGAGATTGCAGCCTTCCAGCCTGAAGCATTATTGGTTCCAAGTTTGATGGCGCTTAAAGCGCGTGTTGTGCTTGCCGATGGTCGTGAAAGCGAGGTTGAAGACTATATTGCAGC
This sequence comes from Photobacterium kasasachensis, assembly GCF_050336885.1. Taxonomy (NCBI): domain Bacteria; kingdom Pseudomonadati; phylum Pseudomonadota; class Gammaproteobacteria; order Vibrionales; family Vibrionaceae; genus Photobacterium; species Photobacterium kasasachensis. The sequence goes on along the minus strand of NZ_JAKJSH010000007.1, from coordinate 304,704 downwards.
CGATGAGCGCGATTTAATTGCCAAAGTGATCATCCCTGATGTGAACCTCACCTGCATCGGATACAACATCGTACGCTCTGCGGCGGGTTTGGCCGTTGTGACTGCCGCTGTATCTATCGATAAGGAAGGGAACAAAATTATCGCTCTTGATGGCGTGTCACCAACGCGTAATGGTGCAGCGAGACCTATTCGTTTGCGCGACATTGAAAAGCAGGATTTAAAAGGTGAATTGTTAGAGCAGGCCGTAGCCGATGCCGTTCACCCTGTGGCCAATATTATCGGTAGTGTTGAATATAAGCGCTATATTGCCGGCGTTGTTGTAACAGATTTACTGGCTGAGTGTCAGCATCTGGCTGAGGAGGCATAACCATGACAATTACATTTACTCTCAACGGCCGTTCTCAGGAACTTCAGTGCCAGCCTGGTGAAAATGTTCAGAAGTTACTTCACGGTATGGGCCTTCATTCTGTACGTAACAGTGATGATGGCTTTGGTTTTGCCGGCTCGGATGTCATTTTGATAAATGGCGAGTTGGTTAATGCCTCGCTATTGATTGCCGCCCAGTTGGAAGGTACCGAAGTTCGCACCGCAGAATCACTCAGCACGCACAACAAGCTGGGTGTTGTCCAGCAGGCGATGATCGATGTGGGTGTGGTGCAGTCAGGTTATAACGATCCTGCAGCTGCTTTGATCATCACTGAGCTACTTGAGCGTATTGCCGAGCCGACGCGTGAAGAGATTGACGATGCGCTCTCTGGCCTATTTAGCCGAGATGCCGGTTATCAACAGTTTTACCAAGTCGTGGAGCTGGCAGCAAAGCGTAAAAACACCCCTGACTACAACGAAGAGGTTGCTCCGGAGTTCTGTGATGAGCTGGATGTAGTGGGTAAGGTCAGTCCGAAAGATGACTCTGTGAAAATGGTTCAGGCCAAGCCTTGTTATGTCGAAGACCGTATTCCTGCAGATGCCTGTGTACTTAAGGTATTGCGCAGCCCGCACCCTCATGCCTGGATCAAGCACCTGGATGTCAGCAAGGCTGAAGCGCTGGAAGGTGTTGTTCATGTCATCACTCATGAAAACTGCCCCGATATTCCTTATACCCCGGGTGGTCAGACAGGTCCTGAGCCGTCACCGCTAGATCGTCGTATGTTCTGTCAGAAATTACGCCATGTGGGTGACCGCGTTGCTGCTGTGGTTGCCGAGAGCGTAGAAATTGCCGAAGCTGCGCTGAAGCTGATTGATGTCGAATACGAAGTGCTTAAGCCGGTAATGAGTATTGATGAAGCTCAGGCACCGGATGCACCGATCATCCACAACGAGCCGATTGAGTATCTGGCTGGTGCACCGGCTGATTTGGACGAGCAGAACAAATCAGCCGATCCGCGTGAAGGCAAGTTGATTGTCAACTTCCCGATCGGTTGTGAGCCTCGTAAGAATATTGCCGCGTCGGTTAATGGCCAAATCGGTGATATTGACCAGGGCTTTGCGGATGCCGATGTGATCCTCGAGCGTACTTACGAATCGAAACAGGCCCAGCAGACACCAACGGAAACCCATATTTGTTATGCCTATATGGATGGCAACCGTCTTGTCATGCATGCCTCGACACAGGTACCGTTCCACGTTCGCCGTCAGGTGGCTAAGATTCTGGGTGTCAAACAAAACCGGGTACATGTCGTTAAAGAACGTGTCGGTGGCGGATTTGGTTCCAAGCAGGATATCTTGGTTGAAGACCTTACTGCGTTTGCAGCCTTTACAACCGGACGTCCGGTATATCTTCACTATACCCGTGAAGAAGAGTTCATTGCCTGTTCAACCCGCCATGTTGCCAAGGTGAACCTGAGGGTGGGTGTCAAGAAAGACGGTACCCTGACGGCTATCGACATGGACTTCCAGGCTAATACCGGTCCTTACGGTAACCATGCCTTGACAGTACCTTCTAATGGTCCTGCTCTGTCGTTGCCGCTTTATCCGATTGATAATGTGCGCTTTAAGGTTACCACCTATTACTCAAACATCTGTCCGACCGGTGCCTACCAGGGTTATGGCGCACCGAAAGGGGTGTTTGCACTGACTATGATGCTGGCGGAGCTGGCCGAAGAAATCGATATGGATCTGCTTGAAATCATCGAGAAGAACCGTGTCCATGAAGGTGATCCGCTGAAAATCAAAGGTGCAGTCGGTGAGGGTGACTTGCCTGCCGAACCACCTCGCGTACTGTCTTGTGCGCTTGACGAAGTACTGCGCCAGGGCCGTGAAGAATTCGGTTGGGATACTCCGAAAGAAGACTTGGGCGGCGACTGGACAGTAGGCCGCGGTGTGGCAATTATTCAGCAGAAATCAGGGATCCCTGATATCGACCAGGCCAACTGTAAAGCCAAGCTGGCTTCAGATGGTACCTTGATTGTCCACTCTGGTGGTGCAGATATCGGTACCGGCCTGGATCTGGTGGTAGGCAAAATTGCGGCCGAAACACTGAAGATGCCACTGGAAGAAGTGACTGTTATCTCGGGTGATACCGACCACTGCCCGTTTGATAAAGGTGCTTATGCCTCTTCCGGAACTTGTTTCTCTGGTAATGCTGCGAAGAAAGCTGCCGAGGCCATGCGTGAGCGCATCCTGATGTGCGGGGCTGAGATGCTGGGTGCCGAGGTTGCCGATGTCAAACTTGTCTTCCCTGCTACGGTTGAAGCGAAAGATGGCAAGCAGGTGACTTTCGGTGAGATTGCGCACCAGGCTGAAGGAGGCAAGGGCTGGGGACAGTTATTGACCAGTGGCAGCTTCATTACCTCTGATTTTGCCTTCCCGTATGGTGCGAACTTTGCCGAAGTGGCGGTCAACACCCGTACCGGTGAGATCAAACTCAACAAGTTCCACGCCCTGCTGGACTGTGGTACGCCAATTAACCCTGATTTGGCTCTGGGTCAGATTTACGGTGCGAGCATGCGTGCCATCGGCCACAGTATGAGTGAAGAGCTGATGTACGACGAGAACGGCATACCGCTCAATACGGATCTGAAGAGCTATGGTGCTCCGAAGATTGGGGATATTCCTCGGGACTTCCGTGCGGCGCTGGTGCCAAGCGATGACCCAGTTGGTCCATATGGTGCCAAGTCAATTTCAGAAATTGGCGTAAATGGTGCCTCTCCGGCTATCGCAACCGCGATTCATGATGCCTGCGGTGTGTGGATCCGAGAGTGGAACTTCACACCAGAGAAGGTGCTGCGAGGTCTTAATAAGCTCTAAGTAATTCGAAAAGCGGTTAATTTTCAGGGGATGGGAAATAACCGCTTTTTTTATATATCAATTGATATTAATTACGAGTGAGCTGTCATAGCTTGGCCGGTGTTGACTAAACATGGCTTTAGTCACGGTGTATTGGGGTAAGGCAACACTTGGCGATTAGCCGGGTGAGAGACCCTTGGGGAATTTCTGGCTAGGTTATCGATTCCATACTCGTCCAATCTTTCTACGGATGCTGTCTGACTGAACAGGCACAAGAGAAGCTTTAAAGCTGACATCTATCCAGGGAAGTGTGAAGAAACGGATGGTATTGAAATGAAACTCTTTTATAACGTTGAAGACAAGCCTCCTGTCGGAGCCGCAATCTTACTAGCTCTGCAACATATGCTTGCTGCTATGGGGGCGATTATCGCTGTCCCTCTGGTGGTGGGAAGTGCGATCGGGCTGCCTACCGATCAAATGGTTATTCTGGTGAATGCTGCCCTGATGGTCTCAGGGGTGGTAACCATTATTCAGTGTAAAGGCGTTGGCCCTGTTGGGATCCGCCTGCCTGTCGTGATGGGTACCAGCTTTACCTTTGTTGCGATATCAATTTCTATCGGCCTGGATGCCGGTGTCTCCGGAATCTTTGGTGCCTCATTGGTGGGATCGCTGGTAATGATTATCGGTAGCCGGTTTATGCCGCAGATCCGCAAATTATTTCCGCCAGTTGTCTCTGGAACTGTCGTCGTTTTGATTGGTCTGACTATCTTGCCGGTATCGGTAGACTGGTTTGCCGGTGGTTTTGTCGGCCAGGAGGGATACGGCCAGGTCAGTAACTTGATGCTCGGTCTATTGGTGCTGGTGGTCGTCATTGTGTTGTCACAGGTTGGCAAAGGCATTATTTCGGCAGCCGCAATTGTAATTGGAATGGCAGTCGGGTATCTGACGGCCATCTTCATGGGCATTGTCGACTTTTCACCTGTACACAACGCAGCATTTTTCGCTTTGCCGGAAGTGATGCCGTTCGGGCTGAGCTTTACTGTCAGTGGTATTATCGGGATGTCGATTGCCTATCTGGTTACCATTATGGAATCAACCGGTGACTTCCTGGCCCTGAGTGACGCAACACATACCAAGCTAACGGGTAAGAAACTGTCGAAGGGGATCTTGTGTGACGGTGTCGGAAGCGCATTAGCATCGGTATTCGGAGCGACGCCTTTTTCCTCCTTTAGCCAGAATGTCGGCATTGTTTCTATAACAGGTGTCGCCAGCCGTCACGTGGTGGCTGTAACCGGTGTTATCATGTTGCTCGCCGGTATGTTCCCTAAACTGGGTGGTATCGTGGTGACCATTCCTTCGCCAGTGCTTGGCGGGGCGGGGCTGGTTATGTTTGCGATGATCATTTCGGCGGGGATCGGCATTCTTTCCCGGATTAACTTTACCAAACGAAACATGCTGATTATTGCCGTGGGTGTTGCCTCCGGTATGGCGGTGACTGTTCGTCCTGAAATTCTTACCTATCTGCCTGATTCAATGAGGGTCATTTTAGGCTCAGGCATTACAACCGGTTCTCTGGTTGCGCTGGGACTTAACATTGCACTGGGTATCAACCGGGCTGACGAAGCGGAAAGTGCCCAGGAAAAACGCGAGGCACTCGAAGAGCAAATCAAAGAGTGCGAAGCCTGTAATCGCGCGCTTGAAGAGGAAGAAAACCTTGCTCGCCAGCAGGCAGAGATGGAGCGAAATTAATACGTAAGAGCCGATAGGTTTTCTGAAAAATAGAATACTAAAAAACTCTACACAACAGATTTATAAAAGGTCAGTACGTAGCTTGTTGATGGGATCACCCTACTGATTTCATGAGTTAACAGCAGGTGGGCGTACAAAGACATTAATGAGGTAATTATGGAATATACCCAATCTATCAAGGCAATTCGTGCATCAATTATGGATATTGCCCATGTGGTCGATAAGCCGGAAGATATCGAAAAGAATGTCCGCTTTATCGAAGATGGTTTGATGCTGGTTGACAATGGCCGTATTGAATGGGTCGGACCCTGGGAAGAGGGTAAGGACTTGGTCCCTGCATCGGTACGCATTCGCAGTTATCCGGGCAAACTGGTGATGCCGGGATTCATTGATACCCATATTCACTACCCACAGGCTGAAATGGTGGGTGCCTACGGGGAACAGCTGCTTGAGTGGCTGAACAATTACACCTTCCCGACCGAGGCCCGTTACAAGGACAAAGACTACTCGCGGGAAATGTCGACTTTCTTTATCAAGCAGCTACTGCGTAACGGTACCACTACCGCGTTGGTATTCGGCACTGTTCATCCCGAGTCAGTGGATGCCTTGTTTGAAGAAGCTGAAAAAATCAATATGCGGATGATTGCCGGCAAGGTAATGATGGACCGCAATGCTCCGGACTATCTACTTGATACGCCGGAAGTCGGTTACAACCAAACCAAGGAACTGATTGAAAAATGGCACAAGCGCGGCCGTTTGCTGTATGCGATCACTCCTCGTTTTGCGCCGACTTCAACACCAGAGCAATTGGCTATGGCGGGCAAGCTGAAGGAAGAGTATCCAGATACCTATGTTCATACTCACCTGTGTGAAAACAAGAATGAAATTGAGTGGGTGAAAGAGCTGTATCCGGAGCAGGATGGCTATCTTGACGTTTATCATCACCATGGCCTGACGGGCTCCAAGAGTGTGTTTGCCCACTGTATTCACCTGGAAGACAAAGAGTGGGATTGCCTCCATGATACGGACTCGGCAATCGCATTCTGCCCGACATCCAACCTCTACCTTGGCAGCGGCCTGTTCAAGTTGCAGGAAGCCTGGAAGCGCAACATCAAAGTGGGTATGGGAACCGATATCGGTGCCGGTACAACGTTCAATATGATGCAGACGCTAAATGAAGCCTACAAGGTCATGCAGCTCCAGCAGCATCGCTTATCTGCATTTGAAGCCTTCTACCTGGCGACACTGGGTGCCGCGAAATCGCTGTCACTGGATCATTTGATCGGTAACTTCGAAGTGGGCAAAGAGGCCGATTTCGTCATTATCGACCCGTGTGCCACCCCGCTGCAGCAGCTTCGCTATGACAGCTCGAAAGATCTGGCTGAGAAATTGTTCATGCTGATGACGCTGGGTGATGATCGCAGCATTTATCGAACCTATGTTGATGGCCGTTTGGTATACGAGCGCGGCTGATATATTGCTTAAGAAAAAAGATTCAAAAAATATAGAAGTTTAGAGGTAATTAAATCTTCGTTGAGAGGAAGCTCAACACACTTTCTGGGCAGTAAAGGGCACGTCTCATTGATCGAGGTACAGCGCGCTCTTTACTCTCAATGACAAACAAGGAACTATCACCATGTCTGAAAATAGTACAATTCAAAGTGATCCCGCCAATATTGCAACAGAAACAAAACCACAAGGCGGATTAGACGGTTATTTTCACATCTCGGCACGCGGCAGTACCGTTAGGCAGGAAATGGTTGCAGGTTTAACAACCTTCCTCGCGATGGTGTACTCGGTTATTGTTGTGCCGAGTATGCTAGGGGCTGCAGGTTTTAATCAGGGAGCGGTATTTGTCGCAACCTGTCTGGTAGCGGCATTCGGTTCGTTGTTGATGGGGCTTTGGGCCAAATTGCCAATGGCGATTGGTTGTGCCATCTCGCTGACCGCTTTCACCGCATTTAGTTTGGTGCTGGGGCAGGGGATCAGTATTCCTGTTGCGCTGGGTGCCGTATTCCTGATGGGTGTCCTGTTCACCGCTATCACAGTTACTGGCGTGCGTCAGTGGATACTCACTAACCTGCCATTTGGTATTGCCCATGGTACCGGTATCGGTATCGGCCTGTTCCTATTGCTCATCGCCGCTAACGGCGTTGGTCTGGTTGTGAAAAACCCGCATGCAGGTCTACCGGTGACACTGGGTTCATTTACCTCTTTGCCTGTGTTGATGTCCATCATTGGCTTGGCGGCTATCTTCGGTCTTGAGAAGCGCCGCGTACCGGGCGGTATCCTGCTGGTTATCATTGCGATTTCTATTTTTGGTTTGATTTTTGATCCGAACGTAACATACCAGGGCTTGTTCGCCATGCCATCATTTGGTGCTGAAGGTGAATCACTGCTAGGTAGCCTGGATATCATGGGTGCGCTTAGCCCGATTGTTATCCCAAGCGTTTTGGCACTGGTTATGACAGCAATCTTTGATGCGACCGGTACGATTCGTGCGGTAGCTGGTCAGGCTAACCTGCTTGATAAAGACGGCCAGATCATTAACGGTGGCAAGGCCCTGACAGCGGACTCAGTCAGCAGTATTTTTGCCGGCTTTGTGGGCGGTGCGCCTGCAGCAGTTTACATTGAGTCAGCTGCAGGTACGGCTGCTGGTGGTAAGACAGGTCTGACTGCAACAGTTGTCGGCGGTTTGTTCTTGTTGATGCTTTTCCTATCCCCTGTTAGCTACCTTGTGCCTGCTTATGCGACAGCACCAGCACTGATGTATGTGGGTCTGCTAATGATGAGCAATGTCAGCAAGTTGGATATGGCCGACTCTGTCGATGCATTGTCTGGCTTGATGTGTGCTGTGTTTATCGTGCTAACGGGTAACATTGTTACTGGTATTATGCTTGGCTTCAGCTCATTGGTGATTGGCCGTGTTATTTCAGGTGAATACAAGCGTCTGAACGTGGGTACCGTTGTAATTGCTGTGGTTCTGGTTGCGTTCTACGCAGGTGGCTGGGCGATCTAAGTATTGCTACCCCCCTCCCAGCCTCCCCCTTAATAAAGGGGGAGGAGCTTTCTTTGTACATCATAGCCGTTTCGCACCATAGCTTTGTTTGAAAGGTTATGATGTTTGCTCAATATAAAAAGCGAGAGCCTGTTGGCTCTCGCTTTTTTAGTGTGTGGAATAGACGACTATTGGCCGTGAATATTAGCTATCTTTACTGCTCTTTTAGCCAGGCAATAACAAACTTGGCGACGTCTTGTGGACGATTCAGATCGAGTTGGGGCAGGGTACACCCGTCAGGGCAGTCGCCGTCGGTGGCAAAGGCGATAATATTGTCGTCGTTAGGGTGCAGCAGCGGCTTGCCGTAACTTGGGCGATGAATCTCTATTTTGGTAAAGGCTTCGTCGCGGAAACCTTCAACCAGTACAAGATCCAACTGGCTGTGATCGAGTTGTTGCAGGCAAGCCTGGAGCTGTGGTTCCTCGCGGTCAGGCTCCGGATACTCGAAATACAGCATATGCCTCTCTTTTGTCGCCATGAGTGTCTGGGCGCAGCCAGCATGGCGCAGGCGATAACTGTCTTTTCCCGGAGTATCTGGGTCGATACTGTGGTGGCTGTGTTTGACCAGGCCAATTCGCAAGCCTTGCTGCTTCAGCAACGGAATAAGTTGTTCCAGTAGTGTTGTTTTTCCTGAGCCGCTGTAACCGGCAAAACCTATAATTGGAGTCATGGAATACTTCGAGTAAGTCTGTTTGCCCTGATCCTAATTGAAATTACACCCCACGTCATGATGCAAGCAGGATAAAGTGTCAAAATCTGGGGGAGCAGCGTACGAGCATGTGTTCAGAAAGTAATGTGTTTGGAAAATGATAGGAATGGTTATGGCCCAACTCTCAGCAATTCTAATAGATATTACAACTCTAAATGTGGATGCTATCGTCAATGCAGCAAACAATTCGCTGTTGGGGGGCGGAGGTGTCGACGGTGCTATTCATCGTGCTGCCGGGACTGAGCTGCTGGCCGAATGCCGGACGCTGGGTGGTTGCAAGACCGGCGAAGCCAAGCTAACGAAAGGCTACCGCCTACCGGCAAAATATATCATTCATACCGTTGGTCCGGTATGGCACGACGGCAGTCAGAATGAGGAACAGTTGTTGGCGAGTTGCTACCGAAATGCAATGTCACTGGCTCGTCAGGTTGAGGCCAAAAGTATAGCTTTTCCCTGCATCAGTACCGGGGTGTATCATTTTCCCAAGCAACGTGCGGCTGAAATTGCGGTTATGACGGTGCAAGAAGAAGTGGCTAACGATGACAATATTGTTCAGGTCTACTTTGCTTGTTTTGCTACCGACGATTTACAGACTTATCAAATGCTGTTAAATCATCACTGAGTATGCTTGTATCAATAGTGAGTGAAGGAGACTTTTTTACCCTTAGGAGACAGATTCAGGCTACATTTATTGTGTAGCGCGTTTACATCGGTAATTATCAAAATGAAGTAATCAGTGCGCTAAATCTATAGTGTTTCGTGATTCAGCGTAATTTCGACAGGAAGTCGCCGTTCTGTATTACGAAGATGGTCAGAATAAGCATCAGGGAGAGTGCAATGTGGGCAACGTTGGATTTTGAGGCGTCTGGGTTATCCGATCAGTCTTACCCGATAGAGGTTGGGTATTCCTTACCAGATGGTAGTGGCAATAGCTTGTTGATTAATCCGCTAACGGCAAGCGATGTTTGGCAATACTGGGACGACTTTGCCGAACATGAAATTCACCGAATTTCCAGGCAGGAACTGCATCTTGAAGGGCGGCAGGTAGTTGAAGTGTGTCAGCACCTTAATGCTGTTCTCGGTCAATATGAATATGTCTTTTGTGATAGCCAGTGGGACCTATTTTGGCTAGGTCGTCTCTATCATGCAGCGCACATGAGGCCATCCTTTATGCTGACGGAAATTGGTCATTGGTTGATGCAGGAAAATGGCATTGAGCGAGCGCGTTTTCAGCTGGCGTTGGAAGAGCAGGGACCCGTGAAGCACCGGGCCATGCATGACGCGCAGCAAATCAGGTTGGCGATCACCCAATTGATGAGCTGAATTAATCTTGAAACAATCGACTTTAACAGAGCGGAAATTATCAAGCTTGCGGGCAAATCTGTATAATTTCCGCTTATTTGTGTTTTTGTCGAGTACCTTTTGTTGTCCGATTTAGTGTTTCAACCACGCTCTATACATAGCTCTGAACATTCCTCAGACTCAGAATTATCGTCATTACCGCATGTGTTGCGGGTTGCTGTGTTCAATATTTCAATGTCGGCGCCAGCCCCCGGGCAAATCCTCGAACAGACGGCCTCAAAATCGAATACCAGGTTGTCAAAACTTGCTGCGATTATTCAACATACGCGACCGGATGTGTTGATGCTGTGCGAGTTTGATCACCCCGGAGATGGCGGTGATGACGGCAGCCTTGCAAACTTCTGTCGTTATTATCTTGAGAGTTCACAGCACCAGCAGCAACCTATCGACTATCCGTACCGTTATTGTCCGCCGACAAATACCGGCCTGATGAGCCCGTATGATCTTGATGGCGACGGGGAGCTGACCCTTCCGGGCGATGGCTTGGGCTTTGGTGAGCACCATGGCCATTTCGGTTTTGTCTTATTGTCTCGCTTTCCTATTGAAGAGGAGGCGATCCGCTGTTGGCAGGAAATGCTCTGGCGCGACCTTCCCGAAAAAGTGATGCCAGAGAGCTATTACAGTGAGCAAGCCGAGCAGGTATTGCGCCTGTCCTCGAAAAACCATGTCATCGTCCCCGTAAATGTTGCGGGGCAACGGATCAATTTGTTGTGCTGTCACCCGACACCACCGGTATTTGATGGCGATGAGAAACGCAATGCGCGCCGCAATCATGATGAGCTGAAGCTGGTGACAGATATTATCGACAATGCGGATTATCTTTGCGACGACAAGGGAAGGGGAGGAGGCCTGGAGAAAACGGACCCGTTTGTCGTGCTGGGTGACCTGAATGCTGACATGGCCGATGGTGACGGGATGAAATCGGCCATTCGCAACCTTCTGCTTCATCCCCGAGTCAACCGCATGGTCAGTGCCGGTAAGATGACACCCAAAAGTGTGGGAGGACGATTTGCGCTTCCCTGGCAGCAACGCAAGGGACGAGCGACTGAGTGGACGCATATTTCAGGTTTAAGGCTGGACTATGTTCTGCCGTCTTCCAACCTGAAGGTATCGCAGTCAGGTGTATTCTGGCCGGACAAGAAGGATCCGATGCGCTACTTGATCAGTGATGAGAGAGGCAGGGATCGTCCACAGGCTGGCTCGGATCATCGACTAGTCTGGGTCGATATTGCGCTAAATACCTAGCCACGAAATGATTTGTAAGCCCGGTCTGATATTTCCCCAAGTGGTTGAACTGATTGTTCTCACCTATCTTTAGTTTGGGGATAGCCACTGACGATCAAGGAGTCATATTATGCCGGGTACACAAAAAGCACTAGGCGGTGAAGGGTTGCGAGGACAAAGCGCGGGTTCAACGGCTCTGTGTACTGTGGGCAAAACCGGCACGGGGCTAACCTATCGCGGTTATGATATTTCAGACTTGGCAGCGCATGCCGAGTTTGAAGAGGTTGCATATCTCCTGCTAAAAGGAAAGCTGCCGACCAGAACAGAACTGGCCGCTTATAAGAGCAAGCTTGTTTCCTATCGCGGATTACCAATGGCGTTGAAAGCGGTTCTCGAGCAGATCCCTGCTGATGCTCACCCTATGGATGTACTGCGAACCGGGTGTTCGATGCTGGGTAACCTTGAACAGGAACATGACTTTGACGAAGAGTATGACAGGGCGGATCGTTTGCTTGCCTTGTTGCCAGCCATTATCTGTTATTGGTATCGCTATAGTCATCATGGGGTGAGGATTGAGACCTATTGTGAGCAGGACAGTATTGGCGGGTATTTCCTCAAGATGATCACTGGTGAAGAACCGTCAGAGCTGCATCGTCAGGTGATGCACTGCTCGTTAATTCTTTACGCTGAGCATGAGTTCAATGCCTCGACATTTTCCGCTCGGGTTTGCGCATCGACACTTACCGATCTCTACTCCTGCATAACAGCAGCCATTGGCACATTGCGAGGACCGTTGCATGGAGGGGCCAATGAAGCGGCGATGGAAATGATAGAGCGCTGGCAATCACCTGATGAAGCAGAGGCTGGCATTCTGGCTATGCTGGCCAACAAAGAGAAAATCATGGGCTTTGGTCATGCGATTTATCGAGAGTCGGACCCGAGAAATGCGCTGATCAAAGCGTGGTCGGAGAAACTGGCCGCACAAGCCGATGATGCGGTACTGTATGATATCTCGGTGCGGGTTGAAGACGTAATGAAGCGCGAGAAAGCCCTGTTCGCTAATGCCGACTTCTTCCATGCCACGGCATACCATTTTATGGGGATTCCTACCCGGTTGTTTACCCCCATCTTTGTTATGAGCCGGGTGACTGGTTGGGCGGCCCATGTGTTTGAGCAGCGGGCGCATAACCGGATAATCAGGCCGAGTGCCGATTATATTGGTCCCGACCATCAAGATTGGTTGCCAATAGAACAGCGCCACTGAGCATTAGGAGTGCTCTGCAGGGATAGATGAATAAGGAACTGACGTAATGGAAAATCTGGATCTGTTTTCAGCGCCTGCTGTCTCTGGTGAGTGGCTGGACATACCGGATGGTAAGTTGTTCTGGGCACCGAACTTCCTGTCTGCAACTGATGCCGATGATTATTTTCACCGGTTGTCGGTAGGGCTGAACTGGCAGCAGGAAACCATCACAATGTTCGGCCGTGAGGTGTTGCAGCCAAGGCTTCAGGCATGGTGTGGCGAAGCCGTTTACTCCTACTCGGGGCTGACCATGTATCCGGCACCGTGGACGCCTGAGTTACTGGCCATTAAGTCTGCCTGCGAACAGGTATGCGAAAGCAGGTTCAATTCGGTATTGGCTAACTTGTATCGAAACGGTCAGGACTATATGGGCTGGCACCAGGATAACGAGCCAGAACTTGGCCCTCAGCCTACTATTGCCTCAGTCAGTCTGGGGGAAGAAAGGCGATTTGTTTTAAAGCACCTGGCCAGCAAGCAGAAAGTCGAATTTAACCTTCAGTCAGGCTCCTTGTTGGTCATGGCGGGAACAACCCAGCAGTTCTGGTCTCACTCCGTACCCAAAACCCAGCGCTTTAAAAGCCCCCGCATAAATCTGACCTATCGAACAATTTGGTAACAATTTCTCAGGTTGTTTAGCTCGATCACACCGTTTGGGTTCGCAATACGCTTATGTTTGACCTTCCGCTGACTTAGCCATTAAGGTCGTCTGGTAGCGTTTTTGTGCATTTAGCATGCACATTACATGGATACTTCAATATTGGGCATCTGTTATATCAGCTGCCTGATATTGCAATGGAGGGTTTATGAAGTCTTTGAACGTGGGATTGGTGTTTTTCCTGTCATTGTTGGTTTGGGGAGTCTATGCCGAAACGGCTTCGTCGCCGCTTAACAAATCAGAGCCATTCCCTTCCTACCAGCAAGATGCTGAACTCATCCGAACGACTTATGAGCGCAATCTGTACACACTACCGGCGTTCAAGATGGGGCACTATGGGCTTCGAATGTACCGCCAGACTCAGGACGCAAAATATTCAGCGGCTATTTGGTCGGATATGGCACGTGTGGCAAGCCGACTGAATAAGTTTGCTAGTGAGGTTAATACTCCGGAACAAATTAAGGCTTATTCGGCGACCCGCATTCAAAACTATGGCAAGAAAACCGACGTTCGGGGCAAGCTGCGATATGCCGCGACGCGCTCTCAGCCAGAGTATCTTTACCTTGGGGTTGATTTGCTAGGATCTATGGCGCGGGCGAATGAGTACGGCCTTAAACATCGCGATGACAAGATCCTGCGTGAAGTGATCCGCCGTTATGACTTTGCCAAGTATGCAACGGATCCGGAAATGATCCGGGCGTGGGCTGCCCAGCTTGCCAACCAGGTGTATTGGTTACGCCAGCTGGGTGAGCAGGATGTCGTGAATGAGTTTATTGAGGCGTTCAAGGCGACTTACCCTGATAGTAAGGATGCTGAGCTAACCGACCAGCAGTTCATGAATAAGATCTACGGCCTGACTCATATCATCTTCGCAGCCTCTGAATATTATCAGCATGCGATTAGCGAGAAAGATTTCCAGTGGGTGTATGACTATTATCGCAACAACATAGATACGATTATCGAGCGCTCGAAAGAGGATGTTATCGCCGAAGTCGGTATTAACTTCCTGCTTGCCGGGCTGGACAACGATCCTGTGGTGGATAAAACACGCAAGGCTATCCAGGGGGCGATTGACCGTGACGCTGGCATGGTGCCGTCAGTGAAAGGGGAAACCGAGCTGCTTGATGGCGAGCATCGAAATGTGCTGACCATCATGCTGCTGGACTGGCGAGGAGCCCATGAAGTTCCTACGGTATCCAAACAACCAGAAATCTTTAGTTCGGTGCCTTATGGATTAATTCCGCAGTAGCCGCTAAAACATGTGAACTTAACAAGAAAGCCCCTGTCATTTGGCAGGGGCTTCTCTTTATCAAGCTAAAAATACTTGCCTTTAATGCTGGTAACGGTGAATGTTTTTACTTCCATACTCGGAGACCAGTAAACGGCATTCCAGCCTGCCTTTGATTTCAAATGGCGAATGAACTCTTTGGGAGATTTGAGTTGCTCCCATACCTGAGGAAGGAATAAGGCCTGGCTGTGATTATCCGACAATACGACACCCACTTTGTTGTTCTCGAGATACTCGATGAGCGCTTGCTCGCTATCGACAGCCAATACTTCAGGTTCCGATAAGACAGATATTTCAATCATCAGTTGCTCTAACTGATCTTCAGTCAAGGGCATAAAACGATGATCCTGATAGGCACTGGCGCGTGCTTTATTGTGTACTTCTAAAACCAGTGGTGAGTTGGCCGACACCGAACCGAGACAGCCTTGTAGTTGGCCATCAACTTCGAGCGTAACGAAACAGGCGCCGGGTTGGAGTAGTTTTTTTCCATATAAATCGAGCTGAGGTGGGCGAGGCAACTCCTCTGAAAAGTGTCCGCGGATGGCTTCCCGGGCAATATCTAGCAGCTGGGTAAGCTCCCCTTTATTTAGGTTCTGATATGAGGTAACTGACATATCCAACAACTCTCTCCTTATCCCCGGCAGTATCACCGGAGTTTTTTAATTCGATACGTGTGATTTGATAATCCCGTTGCCTAGCGAGTAAGAGTAATGTGTTGATTCCGGTCGAACCGCATGCCTGTTCGGGGGTGAGTGATGGGTCGTAATGCTCGATTAGAGAGCAGGTGTCCTGATCGATTTTCTGGGCTTCAGAGTAAGGATGATAGTGACTGAGATCACTGCTAATGACTAACAGCGTACTGTCATCTTGCCATAACGAATCGATAATATTGGCGACGTTGACTGGGGATACATTACTGGTTAAGAGCGGCAACAGAGTAAATTCATTCAAACATGTTTGCAGAAATGGCAACTGTACTTCTAGGCAGTGCTCAAAGGCATGAATCTGGTCTGATACTTCAATATCATCTATTTCACGAAGTATTTCAACACTTTGCTTGTCTATAGCGATATTGCCAAGCGGTGAGGCGAAGTAGTCGACCGACGGGATGGCACATCCCTGGAAGAAGTAACGGTGGCTGGGTCCTATCAGTATCACTCGTTTAATAGTGTCTGCCTGCGATTTTAGATAGCGGTAAGCCTGGGCTGCAACTTTCCCCGAGTATACGTAGCCAGCATGGGGAACAACAACTGCCCGAATTATTTTGTTTTCATCCGTAGTCGGGATTAGCCAGCTATCAAGCTGACATTGTAGTGTTTCCGGGGACTTATCATAAAAGCTCCCCGCAACGGCAGGTGGGCGAATATTCATTGAAATCACACAGTTATTTTAAGCAATACTATATTTATTATAGGAACAATTTTCACATCGAGTGATTTATGTTGCAGCCTCCGAGTGTATTCA
Source organism: Photobacterium kasasachensis (assembly GCF_050336885.1). NCBI lineage: Bacteria > Pseudomonadati > Pseudomonadota > Gammaproteobacteria > Vibrionales > Vibrionaceae > Photobacterium > Photobacterium kasasachensis. The sequence goes on along the minus strand of NZ_JAKJSH010000007.1, from coordinate 288,667 downwards.
AAACCCAGTATTGGCACCGGCTGGATGACGGCCGGGTGATATGTGATTTATGCCCACGTCACTGCCGATTGCGAGATGGCAAGCGCGGCGCTTGCTTTGTCAGACAGGCCCTGGATGGCGAAATTGTCCTGACCAGCTATGGCCGCTCTAGTGGCTTCTGTATTGATCCAATAGAGAAAAAACCGCTTAATCACTTCTACCCCGGAAGTTCGGTGCTATCGTTCGGAACAGCTGGTTGTAACTTGAGCTGCAAATTTTGTCAGAACTGGAGTATCAGTAAATCGCGCGAAATAGACACGCTGGGTGAAACGGCAATGCCCGAGCAAATTGCCCAGGCAGCCAAACGCTATGGCTGCGACAGTATTGCTTTTACCTATAATGATCCGGTGATCTTCATGGAATATGCCGTGGATGCCGCCCAGGCCTGCCACGAGCTTGGAGTACACAGTGTTGCTGTTAGTGCAGGCTATATGTGCGATGAACCCCGTATCGAGTTTTACCGCTATATGGATGCGGCCAATATTGACCTGAAAGGGTTTACCGAGCACTTCTATCATAAAATCTGCAGTGGTCACTTAGCTCCGGTACTTGATACCCTGCTGTACCTGTATCACGAGACCGATGTCTGGTTTGAAATTACGACATTGCTGATCCCTGACGAAAACGACAGTACGGATGAGCTGGAGCAGCTGACACGCTGGGTCTATGACAATCTCGGCCCGGATGTTCCTATTCACTTCAGTGCCTTCCACCCCGATTTCAAAATGCTGGATAAACCAAGAACCCCGCCAAAGACTGTTCAGCGGGCAAGGGAGATCGCCATTAAGAACGGCCTGAACTATGCCTATGTCGGTAATATTTTCGATGAGGCCGGAGATAGTACCTATTGTCCGGGCTGTAAGAAAAAAGTGCTATCGAGAAACTGGTATGAACTTGGCGATTGTGCCCTGAGTAACCAGGGAGTATGTAACTATTGTGGTTACCAGATAGCCGGACGGTTTGCACCGCCTAAGGCATTTGGTCGCCACCGTATCCCGGTAAAAATCGCCTGAATTATAATTACCGGTTTGCTGAACAGGCTAAGAGGCTTGTAATTCAGGGCGGCTTTCCATTATCTTAGCGAGAAATAGAAACCTAATGTTGATAATGGAAGTTTATGTCTGACATGACCCTTGAGCAGCTTGCGGGCTACCAAAACCTAGTAATTACCCAGCCTCGTTGTCCGTTCTGCGTGAAAGCAAAGGCCATTCTTGATGAGCGTGGTACAGAATACACCACGTTAGTACTGGGAACTGACCTGGAAAAGACAACCATGGTTGAGTTTATCGAGCAGAAAACTGGTCAGACTGTTCGTACCGTGCCGCAAATTATTCTTGATGGCCAATATATCGGTGGTCATGACGACTTGGTTGCATTTTTAGAGCGCCAGGTTGATAGTGAAGCATTCGGTGACTTCGAACTGTAAGCGACATGCATTGAACGTAAAGGCTCCTGGTGGAGCCTTTTTACTATCTGGATTTAGTTTTGGCAAACACACAAGGAGAGTAGGATGAGTTTTTCAGTACAGATAGACTGGCAACAATCGGAACAGTCGGATCAGGACTTTAGCCGTGACCACACTATACGCTTTGGCAGTGGTCAGCAGGTTGAAGGTTCTTCAGCGCCTGAATATAAGGGTAATGCGAGTCTGGTTAACCCGGAAGAAAGCTTGATCGCCGCGCTGTCTTCATGTCATATGCTGACATTTCTGGCGATTGCTCACCTGAAACGCTTACCTGTTGCCAGCTACAACGATACGGCGACAGCTGAACTTGGCAAGAATGCTGATAATCGCACCCAAGTGTCTCGTATTGAGCTTAACCCAAAAGTTGTTTTTGCCGAAGGTGTAACTGTCAGTGATGAGGTGTTGGATAAAATTCACCAGAAGGCTCATGCCAACTGCTTTATTGCCAATACGTTAGCTTGTGATGTTGTTATCAATAAGCAGTGACAGTCAATAAAATCAGCTGTTTAATGTTAGAAATGTTAAGAATTGATCCAAGTTAAGGCTGTGGCGAATAACTGTCAGACGGACTCTCTTGTTACAGTCAAAACAGGTAAAATATAGGCTTGTTTAGCGTCATGATGCAGAGGCAAATATTGGAATTCGGAATCGGTTTTACTGTCTTGCTGGTGGCAGGCTTGCTCATTATCTGGCTAAGCCATGCCCGTAGTGACAGAGAGAGTGCAAGAGCACCGATATTACTCAGTATCGCGCTGCTGACAGTATCGGTGAGTGGTTATTTTTTTCTGGGTCAGCCAGCTTACCAGTTACCCGGCAACGTTAGCCATGAGGCTGAAAGTAGCGAGTTGGCAGGGTTAACTGCCGGTGAGTTTAACCAGAAGCGAATTGAAGAGATTCAGAATAAGTTACGTAATGATAAACAAAATGGTGAGCTATGGTATGCGCTAGGCAATGCCTATATGTATACCGGTGAGCATGCCAATGCAGCGCTTGCGTTTAGCTATTCATCCCGCTTGGCCGAAGAGCCGCAGGCAAATATTTATTCGGCACAGGCCACGGCGATCTATTACCGTGACGGGCAGCGTTTGAATGCCGAAGTTAGCCAGCTTATGGATCAGGCATTAGCCTTGGATGAAAACAACCTTCCTGCTTTGATGCTGTTGGCATCTGACTACTTTCTTAATGCCCGTTATCAAAAAGCGATAGATACCTGGCAGCAGGCACTTGATAGTGAACATCCGGATCTTGATCGGGTAGAGCTGATCACCGCCATTAACCGCGCCAAGAAATTGCTGTAATACCAATCTGGATAAGTAGTTGTTCAGATAGTTGCGCAGGAAAAATCACTTAGAACAAGGCATGAATTGCAGCTAACTAGTTACTCTAATTACAAAATTCATAACGCAGTTAAAAGTGATTTTAACCAGCAAGAATGATCAAATACTTATGTAGATTGGTATAAATACTCTTGTTCTGCAATTAACCCCTGCCTGGCTCCTCCCCTTTAAATAAAAGGGGAGGAGCCATTCTTTGTTACGCTGAAGGCTGTTAGTAAACACCGATGGGCTTTTTATGCTTTTAATCCCCTCCACTTATCAAGGGGAGGGCTAGGGTGGGGTTAATATGTTCTTTGCGGGTATTGGTAATCTTGGATCTAGGGTGGGGTAATGAAGGGTGAAATGCAAAAAGCCCCCTCTATTAGAGAGGGGGCTGTGTTTTTTGGTTTACCTAATTAAATCAGGCTTGACCTTAGTAAGAGGCTTCGCGAACCTTGGCTTGCTTGTCCCACTCAGGAGCAACAGTTTTCAGGAATTCAGCTTTGTCAGCATTCATCTTGTCCATATCCATGCCAAGAGCCTGCTGGGCTTTTTCTTTGGTAGAAATATCAGGGATCTGAATTTCTTCCGTGATACCTTTCGTTGCTAGCAAGCGAACGACTTTGGTACGAGCATCCGTAGCCTTATCAAGTGCGGTACCCAGAACACGTAGTGCCACTTCTGGAGCATGCATGTGAACACCGTGAGATGCAATCGCGTAGTCCCAGCGCCACTGTGCATGACGGATATCCATCAGGATAGGCTTCATTTCCTCTTCAGTTGCACCTGCATCCCAAGCTGCTTTTGCTTCGAAGTGAGCGGCGACAATCTGTTTCTCGGCGCGCAGCTTCATATCCTGAACACTTGCTTTACGTGTTGCTACAACATCTTCAAGTGTTTCTTTGTCTTGGGTGTGGCACTGCGCACAAGTATCTTCAAAGCGGTCAAATGGGTTGCCTATCTTATGGTCGGTGAATACCTTGCCATCTTCGTTTTGAACTTTAGGCATATGGCAGTCGATACAGGTTACGTTGTTCTTGCCATGGATGCCTTCACGCCAGGTCTCATAGCCAGGGTGCTGGGCTTTTAGCATCGGTGCTTTCGATACTTTATGTGTCCAGTCCTTAAATTCGATCTCGTCGTAGTAGACTTCCATTTCATCAACACCAGTACCCTTGTCCCATGGGAACTTAACGCTCTTTTTCGGACCGGTGAAGTAATATTCAACATGGCACTGGCCGCATACTTGAGCTTGTTGATCGAAGCGGGACTGATCCTCGAACTTCATATCAATCGCTTCCATAGCACGGTTAACATAAGGGCGTGTCAGGGTCAGCGCTGGCTTACCTTCGGCAAATTCTTTGCTGCCAGTGTTATGACAGTCTGAACAACCGATCGCGTTGTTGATTTCTGCACCTAGGCGGGCCCACTTGCCCTCGAAGTAGCCGTCTTCACCACGTTCGTCGATAACGCGGGCAACATCCGGGCTCTTACAGCTCCAGCATGCCATTGGCATCGGACCTGTTTTCTCGTCCTTAGGGCCGCCCGTACGTAGTGTCTGACGGACATCGGTAATAGCATAAAAGTGGCCACGTGCTTTGTTATAGTCTTTTGAAAAGCCGTAACCAGCCCACATGATCACCATATTGGGATCACCCGCTAGCGCATCATCAATTTCTTCGCTTTCTTTGGTCGCTTCCCAGGTTTTAAATTGATCGACATGAGACTTCGCAAAATGTTCGTTGCGAGGTTCAATTCTTGTTTTGCCGCTATCTTCAGCTGCGTTGGCATTGGCAGATAAACATAACGCAGACAACAAAGCTGCGACTGCGGCAGTATTTCGCGTCCATTTAATTCTCACGATTTGTCACTCCAGTATTCTAATTATTAACAAGCTAAGCGTTGTGAGTGCAGCTAAATCAGTAAGTAGGAATTGGAGTTCTGATAAATAATATCAAAAAATGAAGCCTTGTTAATATAAGTGGTGGCTTTGTTGTTTTGGATCAAAGGGAAGATGTCAAAAACCGAACCTCGATAGAATTACCACCCAAATAACCCCAAAGGGGTATTTACATTTGCTGGGGTTATGTGGCTGCGATTTCGATTATTAGTTCTGTTAAATCAAATACTTATTGTGGTTTTCAATATTGATCTCAATCATGAAAAGGGCATTTATGATGCTACTTAAGGGGTATTTGCTACCTGACTCAATTTTTCATATTTAAAAACATTATTAAATATACGTGTTAAGCGTTGTGGCTAATATTTTAAGTAAATAAGAATTGATTTCAATTGCAATTAAGTATCGTTTTAAGTTTTTGTTAAAACAACTATTGCAGCTCTATGATGTGCAAAATAAATATAAGCGCCAATTGCCGCCTTCTGGAAGAGGCTGGTAATTCGGGAAGATAAAAAGGTGAAAAATGGGCAATTATAAAGTAGCCATGAATACGGTGATTACATTCTTTGTAGCCATCTGTATTTTTGGTTTCTCAATGAATGTTGCCGCAGACTCGAAGGCTGAGGGAGCCACAACAGCGAAACCTTCGGTAATTACACAAGAGTCAGGCCAACATGTTGTCGAATTTATCCGGGATCGCGATTACGCCTGTACGCAATGCCATAAAGATGAAAGAGACACGCTAAAAGGGGCGCATGGCGATGTAATCCATGCTCAGACTAACCGTGATATGACATGTACAGATTGTCACAGCAAAGTGGGTAAGAATCACCGTGACGGTGCGCCAATGGTGACCAAGTTCGCAGCAGCTCAGACTGTTGCAGGCACAGAAAAACCAGCGGCCGATCCGGCATGGATTGCCAAGCAAAATGAAACCTGCGTGAACTGCCACGAACCGAAAGACTTACGCGAAGTGAACTGGACACACGATGTTCACGCGCTCGATCTTTCCTGTGCGTCATGCCATACCATTCACCCGGAGAAAGATCCGATGAAAGGTATTGAAAGAAAGTCGAAGATCAAGATGTGCGTCGACTGTCACTCAGACCAGAAAAAAGAGAAGTAGGAGATGATGGTATGACGTGTTCAAGACGAAATTTTTTAGCCGGTGCAGGTGCTGTTATTTTCACTACAGGCGTCAGTGGCAGTAATTTGCTGGGCCGACAGACACTTGCTGCGACAATGGAAGACGGACCAAAGCGTTACGGCATGGTGCATGATGAAACTTTATGTATTGGTTGTACGGCCTGTACCGAAGCTTGTCGCGAAGTGAATAAGGTGCCGGAAGGTGTTTCTCGACTGCAGATAGTCAGAAGTGAACCACAGGGCGAATACCCGAATGTTGACTATCAGTTTACCCGCATCTCTTGTCAGCATTGCGATAACGCGCCTTGTGTGCACGTGTGTCCGACAGGAGCCGCTTTCAAGGATCCTGAAACCGGGATTGTAGACGTTGATGGCGACAAGTGTGTGGGCTGTGGCTATTGCCTGGCAGCGTGTCCGTATCAGGTACGTTTCTTCAACCCTGAAACCAAATCAGCAGACAAGTGCGATTTTTGTCGCAAGAGCAACCTGAAAGAAGGCAAAGAGCCGGCATGTGTTGAGTCATGCCCGACCAAGGCACTGACATTTGGTGACTTGAATGATCCAAATAGCAAGGTGTCTCAGCTGATCAAGCAAAAACCGGTGTACCGCTCGAAGGTAGAACTGGGAACGCAGCCGAAGCTGTATAAAGTGCCACACGGAAAAGGGGAGATAAAAGGATGAGTACTACATTTGCCGATGCCTTTTATTTTGATTCACTAGTTTGGGATTGGATCATTGCGGTTTACTTGTTCCTGGCAGGTATGTCTGCCGGTGCGGTGATGATTTCTATCTACCTCAAGCGTAAAGTGATCCAGGGCCATCCAAGCACCAACGGGATCATTAAGGCCACGGCTATCCTGGCACCGTTCGGTATTATTGCCGGTTTGACCATTTTGATTTTCCACCTGACCAAGCCATTGATGTTCTGGAAGATCATGATCTTCTATAACACGACGTCAGTGATGTCGATGGGGGTCATCCTGTTCCAGGTCTACATGATTGTGCTGTTTGCCTGGATTGGTGTGATATTCAAGTACGATATCGGGAAGCTGTTAAACGGTCGTTTGCCTATTGTTGACAAGGTGCTGGCTCTTATTGAGCGCTTTGAAAACAGTGTGGAGCTATTTCTTGGCTTCCTGGCGGTGTTGCTGGCCGCTTACACCGGTTTCTTGCTGTCGGCGCTACAGACCTTCCCGCTACTGAACAATCCAATTCTACCGATATTGTTCCTGTTCTCTAGCTTGTCTTCCGGTGCAGCAGCTTGCTTGATGTTCGGTGTACTGGTGTTTAAGGAGTCGGCGCACAGTGCAAGTGTAGGCTGGATCCACAAGTTTGAGCGCCCGGTGGTAATGTTTGAGCTGTTCGTATTGGTTGCGTTCTTTACTGGCCTTTATTTTGGTGGTGGACAGAGCCAGGCAGCTGCTACAGCGGCAATTGGCGGCGGGTTCTGGGCAACATGGTTCTGGTACGGCGTCATTGGTGCGGGAATGCTGACACCGCTGGCGCTTAATGCAGTCAGTCCGTCAGTCGTCAGGCATAACAAAGCCTATATCATGCTTGTCACCACGCTTAGCCTGGTTGGTGTGCTTATGTTGCGTACCTTCATTTTGTATGCAGGACAAATGACAACGCTGTAATGGCAGTTAGGTAAGTAAATAAATAATCGTCACAGCGTTTGCTGTGACGATTTGTTTCAGTTGCTAAAGATGTTTGCATCATTGGTTGCATATGAAGCAGCTGTTAACCATCAGATTGTTTCTTGTAACGATAAAGATATTACAAATAGGTCCGGTTCATTGATCGAGGGCAAAGCTGTAATTTTCGGGTTACATCAAGATGGTGACAGGATAAAGTTTTAAGGAAATTCAATGATCCCTGAAGTTGGACATTATGCATTAATATTGGGATTTGCTTTCGCGCTGTTGGGAGGAACGGTTCCAGTTGTCGGTTTGATCAAAAAGGATTCATACCTTACTCGCTATGCATGGCCATTAAGTTATGGCGCTTTTATTTTTATCTCGGTCGCTATTATTCTGTTGGGATACAGCTTTGCTGCCGATGATTTTTCTGTGGCTTATATTGCTCATCACTCCAATAGTCAGTTACCGCTGTTTTTTAAAATAGCTGCTGTTTGGGGCGGCCATGAAGGCTCATTCTTGTTCTGGCTGTTTTCGCTCTCAGGCTGGGCAGCGGCGGTTGCCTATTGTTCACGCCGGCGAGACGAAGCATTTATTGCCAGAGTATTAGTTACGCTGGCTATTCTGACGGCGGTATTTAGCCTGTTTCTGCTGCTTGTATCGAATCCTTTCTTGCGCCTTCTGCCAGCTCCTCTGGAAGGGCGAGACTTAAATCCGATGTTGCAGGATATCGGCCTAATCTTCCACCCGCCGATGTTATACCTTGGGTACGTAGGGTTTGCAGTTAGCTTTGCATTTGCCATTGCGGCATTAACGACCAAGAATAAAGTGATCCCATGGGCACGCTGGAGCCGACCATGGACAGTCGCCTCATGGGTCTTTCTGACTGGTGGTATCGCATTGGGTTCCTGGTGGGCCTATTACGAACTGGGTTGGGGCGGCTGGTGGTTTTGGGATCCGGTTGAAAATGCTTCCTTGATGCCTTGGCTGACAGGAACCGCCCTGATGCACTCGCTGATCATTACCGAATACCGGAAAGCGTTGAGTAACTGGACGCTGTTACTGGCTATTTTCACTTTCTCTCTGAGTTTGCTCGGTACTTTTATTGTGCGCTCAGGCGTGTTGACCTCGGTTCATGCCTTTGCCGTGGATCCTACTCGCGGGGTTACACTGCTGGCCATACTCGGGGTACTGCTTATTATCTCGCTCGTATTGTTTGCACTGAATGCCGAACGACATAGCCGTCCGGTAACGTTCGGCTTCTTGTCAAAAGAAGCGACGTTTTTGGCCGGTAACAGCTTGCTGGCCGTTGCGACGCTGACAATTCTGCTTGGCACCTTTTACCCGATGGTTTTCCAGGCATTGGACTTAGGCAATATCTCAGTTGGTGCACCCTACTTTAACGCCTTGTTTGTACCGCTTAGCTTCTTGTTTTTCATCTTTATGGGATTCGGCGTGTTGATCCGCTGGCATCGCGTGTCGACAGATGATCTTATTACCCGAACACTGGCACCGATGTCCGTCTCTATTGTGCTTGGCGTGGCATTGTCTGTGTGGTTTGAGCGCGGGATCAATTTAGTTGTCTGTTTGTCATTCATTTCTGCAATTTGGATATCACTCACGGCAATACAGGCTTTCTATCTGAGGCATAGAGCGCTTCGCGAGCGACAGTTGGGGCATGCGCCACTGAGGCTGATAGCCATGGTGATAGCGCATTGCGGTGTAGCCGTGACGATTATCGGGGCGGCGCTGGTCAGCTATTACTCAGTGGAAACCAGTAACAAGATGGGGCCTGGGGATGTGCTGAATCTGAGTGGCTATCAGTTTGTCTATCGTGAGACCGAGCTGCTCATTGGTCCAAACTATACCGCTGAGCAGGCCAACATTGAGGTCAGTAAGGACGGACAATTCGAAGCTATGATTAAGCCGCAGCGTCGTCATTATACTGTCCGTACCATGAACATGAGCGAGCCGGGGATCAAGTGGTATTGGCAGGGCGATATATACATTACCCTGGCCGAGAAGCTGAACCGGACCGATTATGCGGTGAGGATCCAGTATAAGCCCTTTGTTCGCTGGCTCTGGATCGGAAGTATGATGATGATGCTGGGCGGTGCACTGGCTGTGTTAGCGAGACTCAGGGTCAAAGCTCTGTACTCACGTGAGAGCAAGGCATTCACGCCGACGACGATTATGATGTGGAAACAGTAAGGAGAGAACAATGAAGATTTCCCGTTTTATTCCTTTGATTCTCGTCCTGTTGGCAGGGGCTATCATTGCCTTTGCGATGCGCGCTGACAATTCCGCAACGACGTCACCATTGCAGGGCAGGTCAGTGCCTGAATTTAGCCTTACCGCGCTTGATAATGAACAATTCACCCTGACTCAAACCTCACTGACAGGACAGGTTCGGCTGCTGAATGTATGGGCTTCCTGGTGTGGTATCTGTAAGTCAGAACATCCATTTTTACTCGAGCTGGCTCAGGAGGATAAAATGAGCGTTATTGGCCTGAACTATCGAGATGATCGTCAGGCTGCGCTGAATGAACTATCACAGTCGGGCAATCCGTATCAGTCGGTGATCTTTGATCCTAAAGGGAGTCTGGCAATCGACCTGGGGGTCTATGGTACGCCTGAAAGCTATTTGGTTGATCGTAATGGTGTGATCCGTCATCGCTATGTCGGCGCGCTTAACCGAAAAATATGGGAGCAGGAGTTTGTCCCTGTGCTTAGGCAGTTAGAGGAGGGGAAAAATGGTTAAGTTTAGCGGGGATTTAAAACGAGTGTTACTGGCGATGTTCTTTTGTATCGCTGGGCTTACAGGTTCGCTGATGGCTTATGCACAAACAGCGCAAGTGTTTGTGGCTGCCGATACTGAGCTTGTCGAGTCGGTAGAAACTTTCCAATTTCGTTCAATTGTCGACCAAAATAGAGCTATAGCCTTATCAAAGGGCTTGCGCTGCCCACAGTGCCAGAACCAGAATCTGATTGAGTCAAATTCACCTGTTGCCAAAGATCTGAGGCTGAAGGTCTACCAGATGGTTGATGACGGTAAGTCGGATCAAGAAATTGTTGAATACATGACAAGCCGGTTTGGTGACTTTGTCTTGTATAAGCCTAAGTTATCGGCCAGCACATATTTATTATGGGGCGGACCAATACTGTTATTCATATTGTTTGGTAGTGTGGCTTATTATTCTATTCGAAAACAAGCTCGATGATTTTATAAATTTAATTGGAGATTATATTTATAAATATGTGATATCCGCCCGTGTGGTTTTTTAAAAAGATGAGCAAGCGCTCATCTTTTTTATCCTTAATAGGTATTGACCTTAATTACCTCAATCAATTCCCTCTAATAATATTTTTTATATATCAAATTACCTATAAGAATAAGTCATTAATTATATAGATGGGTGTGCGTATTATTGCGTGGTTAGTATTCTTTACAGCAAAGTGTTTCTCTATTGAAACATGTGCTTGATCATAAAATCGATTCAACAGTGTTCATATCGTTAAGCCTTTACTATTATTGAGGTAAGACAATAAGAACCCCTATCGTTAAAAGAGGCATTTTTACAGTTATTAATAGGCTATGGAGGGCTGCAATGTGATAACAGGTAAAAAATTTCTGCTGATAGATGACTCTAGCACAGCAATTTCATTGATAAGATCTATGTTAAATAGTGCAGGAATTAGCAATGATAATATCGATAGCACGACAGATAGCCTAAAAGCCATTCGTTTATTAGCCAGTCATAGTTATGATATTGTCATCAGTGATTATAATATGCGTCATCATATTGACGGTGGGCTTATTTTCGATGAGGTGAAGCAGCGTAAGTTATTACCGAGTGATGGCGTCTTTATATGTGTAACGGGAGATAACACCGAGCAAGTTGTTTCTCATTTTATAGAGCTAGAACCTGACGACTATTTAATAAAGCCATTTTGTGGAGCTGTATTTGTTGAGCGAATAGAAAAAGTTCTGGAAAGAAAGTCTGCGCTGTTTCCTTTATTGATGGCCGTTGATAACAAAGAGTTTCAGACTGCAATCGGCCTTTGTCAGCGATATAAAAAGAACTTCCCGGCGTATTCTGGATACATAGACAGAATAAACGGTGACTGTTTACTTCGCTCAGAGCGCCATCAGGAAGCAAAACAATTCTATGAAGAAGCATGTAAGCATACCGATCACTTATGGCCGAGAGTCGGTTTCGGGCAGGCACTTAAAGAGCTTGGCGACCTAAAAGCGGCAGAAGCCGTTTTTCAGGAAATCCTCGATAAATACCCAAAGCAACCCCTGGCGAGAAAGCATCTGGCCGGTTGTTTGATGGCCTCTGATCGAGTGCCGGAAGCTTTGGAGCAATTTAATATTTTGCACAAGGTGAATTCGGCCAACCCGCTACGTGAACTCATCATTGCCAACCTCTATGCTTCCCTGCAACAGCATGAGAAAGCCGCAATCGGCTATCAGCGTTATACCAGTAAGGTGATAGGGACGAGTCGCTTTAGCTACGGGATCAACCTGAATGTCGCTGTTTCTCTGATGCTCGCCAGTATCTATGTTGAGGATAATGCCGAGAGTGCAGAACTGGTTAAAGAGGCCAGGCATAACATCTTTGAGCATAAAGTGAGTGGAGATACAGACAAAGAGCGCTATGAAAGTGAGATGGGGGCCTTGGTCGGCGTAGCGATACTTGCCTGTCTGCATGGTGAAATTGAAGACTGCTTTACTATCGTTAGCAAAATTAACATTCATGATAAGCCCATCGATGACTACTACACGGTACTGAATATCGCCCGCTTATACGGCTTTTGTGGTATGCCGGATAAGTATGAAAAGACAATGCAGGTTGCAAGGGACTTGTGTGGCAATGCCGATGATGCGGCCTTGATTCAAAGTCAGGTAAAGCTGCTGGAAGCCTGCCATTCAGAAATAAATCATCGGCTGAGTGAAGGTGGCAAATTAGTTGAACAAGCTTTTGAGAAGCGAAACAATAATCAGGCAACACTGGCTATTGAGGATGCATACCGGGCATTTCAGATGGTGCCGTTTCACTATAAGCTGTGCTTTTTGATACTTGAGCTTACTGCGCTGTCGACGCCTTCTTTCTTAGGTCTGAAAGAGGTTAGAGGTGTCATTGAATCCTGTCATTGGGTCTATCAGAATGATACGCGCCCAAGTGAAAGTGAAGCCAAAAGAGCCAGAGAACTCTATAAATTAGCCATGAAGCGGGTAGGATGTTTGACTAGGGTTCCGGCTGCTTGATTTTTTCTATATGTGTTCCTGACGGTCTGCCGCTGGAGCTGTATGAGGGATGAGACGAGCGTGCGTGAGCGCAACATATTGTCGAATAAAGCTATTTATACATTCTCAACATAATTCTCTAAAACTTAGCGAAATGCAGGCCTTTGTGATGCTGTAAGGTATTCATCATCCATTAGGCTTTACATAAAGCCTGGTGAGAAGAGGATGGCGGCGTGAAAATTGCTTTTTTTGGTGAATGTATGATTGAGTTGAGTGGCCTGCCGCTGCAGCGGACATTTGGTGGCGATACACTCAATACAGCGCTGTATTTATCTCGGTTGGGAGCCTCACGGGGGCTGACGGTTAGCTATGCAACGGCGCTAGGGACCGACAATATCAGCCAGGATATGCTCGTGGCTTGGCATGCTGAAGGCATTGAGACCCATATGGTGAAAAAGCTCGAGAACAAGTTGCCTGGTATTTATCTCGTCGAGACAGAACCTAATGGTGAACGTCATTTTCATTACTGGCGTAATGACAGTGCAGCGAAGTTCTATTTCTCTGAGCTGTGGTCGCCTCTAGAGCAGGCTATCGATAACCATCGCTTTGATGCTCTGTACATTAGCGGTGTTAGCTTGGCAATTTTGGCCGAAGAAGCGAAAGCGGTATTAATCACCTTGTTAGAGAAACATAAAGCCAATGGCGGTATGATATTGTTTGATAACAATTTTCGCCCTCAACTTTGGACATCGAAACAAGCCCAGTACTGGTATTCGCAGGCTTTGCCCTTTGCTGACATTGTTTTGCTTACTGAACAGGATGAATATGCGGTGTGGGGCAAAAGTGATATTGTGAAGCGGTGTCAGGACTTCGGCTGCCCTGAAGTTGTTATTAAGCGAGGCTGCGAGCCGTGCAAAATCGTATCTGGTCTGCAGAGTGATTACGCTGATACCGTTTATGTGACTGCAAATAGGGTTGAAAACGTGGTAGACACTTGTGCTGCTGGTGACTCTTTTGCAGCAGGGTATCTGGCAGGGCGTCTGAGCGGTAGCTCAGAGGCTGCCGCTGCTGAGCTTGGCCACTGTCTGGCATCTATTGTCATTCAATATCCGGGGGCAATCATTCCGTCTGAAGCAATGAAAGAATTAATATAGATAAAAGGAACAAGGTTTAATGTCTCAACAACTGATTGAAAAGTTAAAAGGATTCAAAGTCATTCCGGTGATTCAAATTAACAATGTTGAGCAAGCTGTACCGTTGGCTAAAACGCTGGTGGAAAATGGCCTGCCTGTTGCTGAGGTAACCTTTCGCACCGAGGCGGCAGAAGACGCTATTCGCTTGATGCGTGATGCTTATCCCTCAATGTGTATCGGGGCAGGGACAGTATTAAACGCCGCTCAAGTTGATCGCGCCAAAGCTGCGGGTGCTGAGTTTATCGTCGCGCCTGGCTTGAACCCAAATACAGTACGTTATTGCCAGGAACAAAACATTGCTATGGTACCGGGGGTGAACAACCCGAGCCAAGTTGAGCAGGCATTAGAGCTAGGCCTGACTTTCTTGAAGTTCTTTCCGGCCGAGGCATCTGGCGGGATTAATATGATTAAGTCACTGCTTGCACCATATGTTGATGTTGCCTTTATGCCAACAGGCGGTATTGGCAAGGCAAATGTGAACGATTATTTAGCGATTGATCGTGTTCATTGTTGCGGCGGTACCTGGATGGTAGCACCTGCACTGATTGAGGCAGGTGATTGGGACGAAATCGGGCGGTTGGTTCGAGAAGCTATTGAACTGGTGAATTCGTAATTCTTTTTCTTGGGGTAGTTTGGGTATAAGGCCACTTACAATGTGAGTGGCTTTGTTGTGTTGGGAAACAGAGTCAATTGTTGAGTAAGCATTCGTTGTCGCATAAATAAGGCTGAACAAGAGAAAATACCGAGCTACACTGTATTGCTTGATTTAAAAAGTTGTTTTGTAGCTGGTTATGAAGACTAATGATTCCATGGTTGTAAAAAATCAGGATAGAATAAAGGCTAATAATTAGGCGGCAAGCTTACGGAAATAGAGCAATTGCGCACAATTCAAGCAAGCGATCTGGATTCTGACATTTTGTTATTGACTCATTGGGAGCAATCCGTAGAATGCACCCCATACCGCAGCGGGGAGACTTGTTAAGCGGTTTGTCGAAAGACAGTTGGCGCGTTGGCAGAGTGGCTATGCAGCGGATTGCAAATCCGTGGACCTCGGTTCGACTCCGGGACGCGCCTCCATTTGCGACACTAGCTCAGCTGGTAGAGCGCAACCTTGCCAAGGTTGAGGTCACGAGTTCGAACCTCGTGTGTCGCTCCAAATTTTGTGATATTGACCAAGTCAGTATCAAGATGGTGTCTAACCGCTTTTTTATAAAGCACATTGGTTAGGAGCATCGCAATACAGAATTGCGTGCCCTGGTGGTGGAATTGGTAGACACAAGGGATTTAAAATCCCTCGACGTTCGCGTTGTGCCGGTTCAAGTCCGGCCCGGGGCACCATCTCATTAAAAGGCTTACCGAAAGGTAAGCCTTTTTTCGTTGTGTCTGAAAATACACCCTCATTGATCACTGTTAGTTTTATGTATAAGGTTAAATTAATCAGAAGACTGTAACTATTTCATAGGCAAGGATACGCGATGAAATTGAACTGTGACATGGGAGAGAGTTTCGGTGCCTGGCAAATGGGTAATGACCATGCGGTTATGCCCTGGATTGATCAGGCAAATATTGCCTGTGGGTTCCATGCTTCCGATCCGGATGTGATGGGACAAACTGTCAAATGGGCGGTTGCCCGTCAGGTTGAAATTGGTGCTCACCCCGGTTATGACGACAAGATTGGCTTTGGTCGTCGTAGCATCCCTCATGCCCTCGACGCCATCACTCGGCTAGTTGCCTATCAGGCCGGCGCATTGGAGGCGATTTGCCAGCTTCACAATACCCATATTTCCTATATTAAGCCTCATGGCGCACTGTATAACGATATGATGGCGAATGATGGTATTTTCGAAGCCATCGTTTGTGCGGTCGCAGGTCTTAATCAACATCGGGCTATCAAGCTTAAGCTGATGATCCTGGCCCGGCCTGATAATACTCACTACCAGAAGATTGCCGAGCGTTATGATGTCGAGTTGTTATTAGAGGCGTTTGCCGATCGAGCCTATGACGATACGGGAAGTTTGGTGCCGCGCTCGAACCCGGAGGCGGTTCATCACGATGCCACTAAGATCAAGCAGCAGGTGATAGAGCTGGCAGATGGCAGGGTCACAACGTTATCTGGTAATACACTGACATTTCACGCAGATTCCGTGTGTGTTCACGGCGACAATGATGAATCTATTGCGACAATAGCAGCCTTGCACAAGGTGCTGAACCCATGATGCGCATCGAGCCAGTGTCGGAAACCAGCCTGATTGTGTATCTGGGGGAGCGAATTGATACGCAGCTGACTCAGCGTATTGGGCTGTTGGCGAAATACCTCAAGGACACTTTTCCGAAAGCCTTAATTGAAGTGATTCCTTCCTATACGTCGCTGTTTGTTCAGTACCATCCTCGCTTGGTTACCTATAGTGCGCTTTACAAAGCGATTACGCATTATGCACCGCAGCTATCTCAGAGGCCTTCAGAGGAACATTCAGGTAAGCTGATCACATTACCGGTTTATTATCACCATGAAGTTGGCCCGGATCTGGTTTCACTTGCCGAATTGCACGGTTTAACCACCGAACAAGTTATTGCATACCACAGTGAACGAACCTATACCGTGTGTGCGATTGGTTTCGCGCCGGGTTTTGCTTTCCTGGCATCGGTTGATGAGCAGATCGTCACGCCGCGTCATGCCGAGCCTCGCCTGAAGATCCCAGCCGGCAGTGTTGGCATTGCCAATGAACAAACTGCTGTGTATCCGGCTGACTCCCCCGGGGGCTGGCAGATCATCGGTAATTGCCCAATGCCGCTGTATTCGCCTCAGCAAGATCCGATGTCGCCTTTTGAAGTCGGAGATAGGGTCAGATTCGAGTCGATAGGAAGAGAGCAGTTTTTACAGCAAGGAGGAAGCGTTTGGCCTCATTGGAAGTAATCCATCCCGGAATGCTAACGCTGCTTCAGGATGTTGGGCGGCTGGGTGTGGGTGAACAAGGATTAAGTCAGGGCGGAGCCGTCGACTTGCATGCCTATTGCTGGGCTAACTACCTTGTCGGTAATGCCATGGACTGCTCTCAGCTTGAGATTACACTCGGGCAGGCATGCCTCAAAGCCCAAGGCGATATGATTTGTGCCCTGACCGGAGCTGATATGGAGGCGACACTGGATGGTAAGCCGATCGCATTGTGGCAGAGCTTTTTGGTCAAAGATGGCCAGGAGATAAAGTTTGCCTACCCACGTTCCGGCGTGCGTACCTATCTTGCTGTAAAAGGTGGCTTTAAGGTCCCAGCCGTCTTTGGTAGCGTCTCGACGGTGGTGCGCAATGAAATGGGAGGTATACAGGCTGGTAGAGCGCTGCAAAAAGAGGATTCGCTACCTGTCGAAAGCACAGTAGATACCGACAGTTTTGAACCTCGATTGACACCGAGTCGCTATATACCTGACTATTCTGCTCCAATTTACTTACGGGTCATAGAGTCGTATCAGTGCAACCGTTTTTCTGCCGAATCAAAGCAGCAGTTTTACCAGGGCATATATACAGTGACTCAGCAGACGGATAGGATGGGATGCAGGCTCGAAGGACCGGCAGTAGCTGGAGACATCGGCGGTATTATTTCTGAAGCTATTGCCTATGGGGCGATTCAGATCCCGCCGAATGGCCAGCCCATAGTATTGCTCAATGATCGCCAGACATTGGGTGGCTACCCTAAACTGGGATGTATTGCTCGCGTGGATATGCCCAGATTGGCACAGGCGATGCCTGGAACTGCTGTTCGTTTTTGCATTGGTGATCTGGAGCTGCTGCAGCAAGGATGGCAGGACTTTTCATTATTTTTCGGTCTGCCTATCTAGGCGTTTTCAAGGAGTAGGCATGTATATATTCGGTTATGGCAGTTTAATTAACTATCACTCACGTTCGTTAACCAGCCAGACCGGGAAGGCGGTGCCAGCAACAGTGAACGGTTTGCAGCGTCACTGGGGTAAAGTTGACGGCAGCTACAGGATATCGCCATTGGTTGCTATGCTTGGTGAAGGCCATTGCAACGGTGTGCTGGTGAAAATTGGTGAGAATTCTCTGGCAGAGTTTGATCGCAGAGAAAAAGGTTACCGCCGTATCGAGCTGGATCCTGCTGATGTTGCAGCAAGCCATGTTGTTGAGAACCAGAAGATAGTTATTAATGAACCCATCTGGGCTTATGTCAGGGCGAATCCCCAGCCGCCTTGTGAAGTCCAGCCGATTATGCAGACCTATGTTGATACTGTTCTGGCAGGCTGCCTGTCCATTTCAGAGCAGTTTGCCAAAACATTTGTCGAAACAACTAAGGGGTGGCATCATCCGTTTGAAAATGATCGTCAGCAACCTAAGTATGGCAATCTGGCTGGCGTGCTCGATGAGCACTTGATGCTGATTGATCAGCTGATTGCGGATGTTCGTCACCCCACTTAATCACAACTTTACTGAAGCTATGGCAAAACCCAATAAGAAAGGACCGACCAAAACCGTTGATGTGTTTTGTGCCGGTTGTAAAACTCAGTTATTCAAATACCGTAAAGGCGGCAAGGGAGCGCTGGTTAAGTGCTTTAAAGAGCGGATCAGTAAGGATTACACCCAACAGCCCTGCATTTGCCCGAAATGTCAGGGAATCTTTGCCAGAGATACATTGGTGCGGGGAGCACCAGCATATAAAATCATTGGTGGTAAGGTCACCATGAAGTAATTATTGGCGGGGTGATGTTATATCACTGCCTGCTGTCTTTATTGATGTAGTCTTGGGGCACTGAATATTACTGTGCACGATCGTTGCTTTCAGGTCGAGTAGCTTACGCTTGTAGGTTGCCTTTACCAGTTGATAGTCGATATCAGGTGCAAACCACATCACGAGTTTGCGATCGCTCTTACGTACCTGTTCGACCCTGAAGGTATTCAGGCGGCCATATCGGGTGTCAATTTTCTCTTGACGCTTCACTTCAAAATAGTAGTGATCAACGTCCTCGGTATCTTGTAACTTGAAATCAAATGTCTTTTTTCCATTAATCAGGTTGAGTCTGATTTGGGTACCGACTGCATCACCATCCCGTATCGGAATGTCCGCGCTGCTGAAACGCCGAGTCTTGCCATTCTTGCGTACTGAAGAATTAAGCCCGTCGTGGCTAAAGGTTGCGGACGTGTTGCCCGACATTAGCCCGGTAATGTTGCGAGTAAACGACTGGGTTAGAAACGATCCTTGCTTATCTGACCAATAGACAACGCTGTTTTGCCTGAGTTTGCTTTTGGTGACCAGTACATTCACTTTGCTGTATGAACGAATGGTGACCTTGTCGCCCTGCCAGCTCAGTGTTCGTGAAAGCTGGCCAATCTTATGGCCACTGAAAAACAAGTCGTAGGTCAGAGCCTTGGTGCATTGGTGGAATGTTTGCGACGGAATAGCAAAAAGAGACGATGAGTACAGTAGGATGCCTAGCCATAACATAATCAATAAAGACTGCCTTTTCACTCGACCTCCAATAAACCGATACTATTTTGCACTATATCTAAAAACGTTAGCAGGGGCTGTAGGATTACGCAAAAGAGCAGTAGGTAGGATAGTAAAGTCGATAACAAAAGCAGGCCAGTAATAGCCTGCTGTACATCAATATAAAGAGGATTTATTTCAGTAATCGCTTGAGGATTTTGCCTGTCGCTGTCATTGGCAGCTCGCTGACAACTTCCACTTGCCGCGGATATTTGAAGTCTGCCAGGCGTTCACGCCCCCAGGCAACAAATGCCTTACTGTTGGTTGTGGAATCTTCTTTGGGTACGATAAACGCTTTGACTTCTTCGCCATAGGTTTTATGGGGAACACCAATCACGGCCACTAGGTGAACGTCTGGGTGGGTCATAAAAGTTTCTTCGATATCGCGAGGGTAGATGTTGTAACCGCCCCGAATAATTACCTCTTTCAGACGATCGACAACAAAGACATAACCGTCTTCGTCGAAACGGACGATATCACCGGTGTGTAACCAGCCGTTGACGATGGTTTTCGTGGTTTCCTCTGGTTTTTTGTAGTAGCCCTTCATGACGTTATGGCCGCGGATCAGCAGTTCACCTTCTTTACCTTGGGGAACGTCATTTCCGTCACGGTCAACGACCTTCATGGTCACTCCCGGCAGCGGTTGGCCGATGCTGCCTGGTTTGCGTTCATATTCCAGGTGGTTGAAAGCAGCAACTGGCGATGATTCGGATAAGCCATAGCCCTCGATAACCGGCACATTCAGCTTGGCCTCAAATTGCTTCAGAATCTCAACCGGCATTGATGCCCCGCCGGAAATCGCCACTTTCAGGTTGTCGGCAATCTCTATTAGATAGTCACCGCCATGTTTTTCGGCAAAAGCCAGCAAGCCGATAAACATAGTCGGGACACCGGCTAAGTGGGTGACTTTGTGCTTGTGCATCTGCTGCAGCACGGTTTTCGGGACAAAGCGGGGGATCAGGACCAGAGCACTGGCTGTCAGAATCGAGGTATTCATGATCAGAGACTGACCAAAGGTGTGGAACAATGGCAAGATAGCAATGCTGACATCGGTTCCTTTTTGGTTGGTCAGGGCCTGGCACGCCTGAGCATTGCAAAGCATGTTACTCTGACTCAACTCGGCACCTTTAGCTCGTCCGGTTGTGCCTGAGGTGTATAGGATGACACAGGTATCCTCGGCAGTACGGTACACCGCATCGAATGATGTTTCCGTTGACTGCAGCCACTGATTGAAGCGGTGGGCATCCTCGGGAAGGGCGATATCCTCACCCTCTGATTCAATCAGAATATAGTGCCGACAGCTATCTGTTTGGCTGTAGCCTTCATAGCAATACTCACCGCAAGGCATTGCATTGTTACCCTGAAAGCTAATGATTGCCACGGCGTCTGAGTCATCGAGGTGGTAGGCTACTTCAGGGCCTTTTAGCATCACGTTTAACGGAACGGTGATAGCCCCTACTTTTTGAATCGCGTAGTAGCCGATGACAAAAGCCGGTGTGTTCGGACAAGAAATAGCCACTTTGTCATCGGGCTTGATACCAAGTTTTACCAACTGGTTGGCGACCTGGTTGACCATGGTATTGAGTTGACGATAGCAGATTGCCTCATCATGAAAAATGAGCGCAGTGTTACTGCCCCGGAAGGTAGCATTGCGTTCAAGGTTGGTCGCAAGGTTATACATAGTTATGTGTTCTTATATTGGTTCAGCAATGGCTGGCATAAACGGTAACGAAACGGCGTTATTGAATATTACACGAAGTCATTCTTTTTGGCCTTACCCGGTTATAGTGAATCGCGTATATAAAGTTTCAGGTTTACTATTATGCTACCAGTTCTTAGTGAGTATTGTACTGGTCGAATCGAGAGCAATAAAAAAGATGAAACTTTTCTTTCAATATAATTCAATAATTATTAAAGACTTACTGTGAGCAGCACAATATTAGCCACAAACCCGTACAGGGAGAAAATAGTAACTGTTTGAATTGGCAGTATTTTTAATAAAGCGTTATAGCTGCAAATTGTGACCGTTTGATGTCGAAAATTTGACGATTTACAGACTCACTCCTATTTTTAGTTGGGTTTAACTGAGAGAGGTTAGGTGTGATGAAAAAAATGAATTCGGCATATCGATTACAGGTCATCAAAGAGGTGGCAACAAGAAAGCGATTGGTGGAGCGGGGAGACCCGATGGCTTGTCATATCTCTCAGTTACTGGAGCACCGTAGTCAAGAACCACCAATAGCGGAAAAAAACTTTAATGGTTGCCATTATGATGCGCAGATAGGAGGCTGGGTCAGTAATTTATGGGATGCCAATAAATAGTTAACACGGTAAAAGGAGCCGGTTGATGGGCGGTGTAGTACATTGTTTCCGGTTCCTCTGATAGCCACTCTGCAGCAATCAAATTTAGTCTGAAAACCATTTCAATACTGGAACAAAATGATCGACTAAGGTACATTGCCCCGTCAATGTTTTGTTAGGTCGACGAATGAACTACGTAGAGTTAGACAGCTATTCCCGCAAGTGGATCTTTACCCACGCCTCTATGCCTGTCGAGGCAACTGATTTAGAGCAAATTAAACCTTTCACTCAGGCTCGATCAGCTCAAATTTGGCGCGAGCATATTAGCAGCCAGAGTCCGGATGCCGATCATTTTGAGAAAGACGACTGGGCACATAATCAGAAAATTTGGTCTGAAGCTATAGACTGGCAGCATGCCTGGGATAGTGACGACATTGACCTTCCGCCAGAAGTGATGGAATTCATTAACTGGGAAGATAATACCACTGTCTTTTTCTGCTACGAAAAGTACAACGTTATTGAGACCAAGTGGGGAGTCTTCAAGCGTAACTGGAAAAATTTCTTGTTCTTTGACGACGGCCCGATTTTGATCGGACGCAAGAAGCCTCAGGCGCTCTGGTTCCAGTCTAACGGGACATTCAAATGTGCCAAGCGTAGCTAGCTTGATGAACATAATCAGTGCCGCTTAAATAGAAGTGGCACTGTTGTATATTGCTCACTGGTGATGCCGTTGCCATCCACTAGTCATTAGTTCTTCCTGAACTGATTAAATTCGATGATCCGTCCCTTGCCTGACAGTTTGGCACTATACATGGCTTTGTCGGCCCGCCGTAAAATATCATCTACATCTTGAGACTCACCAGGGTAAACATAGTAGCAGCCTATACTGGCACCGATGTTGAGCTGTGTTTTCTTCCCCAGACTAATCGGCTCCATAATTCTGGCCAAAATACGCTTGCACGTGAAGGATATATCATCCCGACTGGCTACCGGGTTGATAATGGTAACAAACTCATCACCAGCAAGGCGGGCGACCATATCACTCTTTCGAACTGTTCTGAGTAACCGCTCAGCGATGATCTTGAGGACTTTATCACCGGCACTGTGACCATAAGTGTCATTGACCGTTTTAAAGTCATCCAAGTCAATAAATAACACGGTAAATACAGAGCTTTTTGATTTTTGCTTACTGAGCACCTGCACCAGTTCTTGATGCAGTTTGCTCCGGTTGGCCAGGTTGGTTAGTGGATCATGGGTGGCGAGGTGCTCAAGCCGCCGCATTTTTTTCATCGAACGAAGATCTGACGCTATCACCACGGTTTGAAACTCATCGCTATGGCTTATTTGAATCCTGTTAATGCGAAGGAACAAAGGGATAAAAGAGCCGTCTTTGCATACCGGAGTCATTTCCCCATGCCAGTGGTTGGTCTTTTTAAGCGCCTGACGGATAGCGAGTTCGACTTTGCTGTCTTTCCCCAGATCGAACAGGATATGGAAGTGCCTGCCAATAGCCTCGTCTGGATGATAACCAAGGAACCGACTGAATGCCGGATTGACCATGTTTATGATTCCCGAGTCGTTGAGTAGCATGATAGCGTCCTGGCTGCTGTCGAAGACCTGGGCCGCCATTTTCTGTTGCTGCTCGGCCTGCTGCCTTTTTGTGACATCTTCAATGGCGAACAGTGTCTGTCTTCGATGTTCTAATGGTCTGCTAACGATTAGATAAGTACGCGATTGCCCTGATAATGTTACCCCCTTCATGATGTCGTGGTCGAATTGCTGCTGGTCGTTAAGGACAGCTTCGAGTTGCTGATTGAAGATATCGGGCTGTTCGGTAAGCAATACGTCAGTCAGGCCAAGGCCTTTTACTTTATCGGCAGAAAGTCCGAGAACAGATAAGCTGGCATCATTTGCCAAAGTGATGGTGCCTGATTGATTAACCACTAGCAATGCATGCTGCACTGTTTCGATGACATCATCAGCAAAGGCTTTTTCTTCGCTCAGCTGATTTAAAGTGGCGTGAATTTTCGCATCTCGCTCATTAAGCTTTTTCTGCATGCTGTTGAAACAACTCACCAGCTCGCCGACTTCATCATAGGTTTGTGTTTCTGGGGTGATTGGGCTTGGGCTTTCGTCTTTGATAATACGATTAACAGCAAGATTCAGTTGGGAGATAGGGCGAATAACCCATGCCTGTACGCGATTAATGATGTAAGCAGTCAGGGCAATGATGGCGAGTAGCAACATAAAGCTGACTTGGAAATGGGTAATGCGCATCTCTTGCAAGGTCTTTAATGATACACCGATATGCATGTGGGCGATTGGTTCGTTATCCAACATGACGGGAACAGTTAAATAAAGCATTTCGGGGCCAAAATGATAGCTTTGTTTGGCAACATCATGTTGCTCTTCTTGTGTAGGAGAGATGAACTCGATATCCGGGTTGATGTATTGAACAAACAGGCTGTGATCCGGGTGCTCAAGCCGGACTCTGGCGACGAGCGGGGCGGCTTTGAAAGCCGACAGGATTTCAGTACCATCAAGGTGGTCATTAAATAAAACCGCGGCTGTCAGGTTCATTCCTACACCGTTAGCAAGTACTTGCGTTTGGCTAAGCAGGTTCTCTTTCTCGATCTTCAAAAAGGTTTGATAAGTGATGAATTGCAAGCCAATGAAAGCCAGGACGATAAAGCCCATGACCGGTATCGATAAGCGCTGGCTAAGGGGGAGACGAGAGATAAGTTTACTCAAGGGCGCCTCCTTTCTGTCGGGTAGGAGGCAGGGCAATCCGTAGCAAGCGGGAGCTGATTGTCAGCTCTCCTTTTGTCACGTTGTCTATCGCAATAGCTGGCTTTATTCGATTATTGACCGCGCGAAGCTCTATCATCCCACCTCGCTGGAGGAAACGCTTACCGTCACTGACTGTCAGTACACCAGTCAATTGCGGAATCGCCTTCAGTTTCTGCAGCGTGTCTTGTGGGATATACAGCACTTCGCAGTTGGTGCTGGCTTGGCTTAAGGAAGTGATTGAGGTGACGGTTGCTGAGCGATTGGGTGGGGTTTTCCGAAAGAGAACCTGTTTGAGCGTGAGTGTTGCGGTATCACTACCCAGGCTGCAGTAGCGAATACGCTCTGGAAGCGGCTCGGGCCATCGAACAAAATTGGCGAAGTGGTACAGATAGAGGGCTTTAACTTCATGAGGGGGGTAACTACTGTTACTCTGCGCGTTGGAATCAGCCTGGACATAAGGGGCAAATAACAGGCTAACAACAAGGAAGAGCAAGCAAAGTTGCCTTGCAATTAACGGCTGCCAGTTACAGGTGGCTGCCAGTCGGTTGTGATACAACATTGGAATAAATCCGATACTCACAGTCACCGTTCCAAAGGTTATATTGGCAAGAGTAACAATTACAAATTAAACGCTTTTACAGACCACTCATTTTCTTTGCGGCCATCAGTCGCTTAATGTTTTGCGTACCCAGCGACATATTGACGGCAGAGGAATGTACCGAGCAGCCCGATGAAATTAACGGCTGGTGCAAGGGTTCACCCAGAGACACAAATAGCCGGGTTCCGATACTGCCGGTTCGGATCTCCAGCGGCAGGGAAGATGGCGTCAAGGTGCCCATTTGGTGAGGATGTAGCTGGTTACCGCCGATATAGGCTCGTCCGGAGCGAATGTAAATGAACCCTGTTGTTTGGCTTTTGTCCGGCTGGAAGTGCCAAACACCGTAGGGTGCGATAATGATATCGAGGTAGGTAACGGGAATACTGTACGTTATAGGACTTACTGAGCCTTTGTAGTTGCCGATAAGCACCTTGGTCGCAGAATCGATTTCCTCGACCAGTGGAATTTGGTGGGATGAAACGTTAGAACTCGAGGCGTCGACCATCTCTTTGTGACCCGCTGGCAATGCTGTCCACAGGCTGAAAGACTCCACCCGGCCGTCTTGAGGCGTCATGGTATCTTTGTGAATAATCCCGTTTCCCGAGGTCATCACATGAATATCACCGCTATTGAGTGTGACATGGCTGCCCGATGAATCGAGGTGACGGAGCCTGCCTGTTACAGGGTAACTTATCGCATCAACCCCGGAGTGACCGTGATAATCGAGCCCGGTTGTACGGATTATTTCTTTGGCTTCAAAATGATCCCATAAAACAAAGGGATCAAGTTCATTGAGATTATCCGCATCGATAAATGCCGTAATGGATCCGGTTTTGTGGCCGTAGCGGATTTTATTTATCTTTTTAGTGTTTTTCATGATCAAATACCAACAGCAATGGTTATCTGATTTGCCACTAACTCGATCTGCAGAGCCTGACAACGAATTTCATTGGCCTTTGTATAAATAAGAATGGCCTAAATAATGATTTTTGATTATTAAATCTTAGACCTAGGACTCGGAATTGCTCAAGGTCAGAACAGGAAAACAGTGGATTCTTTTGGCCTAATTTAATCGCTCCAGCCAATTGACTGGATACCGCCGCCTTATTTCCAAGTCACATAATCGACAGAAGCCGGGCAGCCGAGCTCGGCGAACTTTTTCAGCCAGCGGATTTGGTTGTTTTGCAGCTTGTCGCCGGGGCCTTTTACCTCGACCCACTGATATTGATCGGCCTTGAACATGATAAGATCAGGCAAGCCTGAGCGGTTGTTTCGCGGGTCGAACAGCAGTCGCTTAAACAGCTCGCATAATGTAGTGCTCGGGATGGCACTGGTGGCCTGGAGTACGATGTCTTCCGTTAATACCGACCAGTTTACCCAGTCGTTGCTTATCCCTTGTTTATTACGGTAGATCTCTGTCCACGTCTGCCAGTTATTATTACTGATGTCTGTCAGGCGCTGGTTGATTAATGCCTCACGCTGTTGATAGAACTCCGGGTGGAACATGTCGCGGGGCGAGCGTTGGTAGGGGTTCAGAAATGCCCCCTTAATTGGCGCGAAGATAATATCCCAGAAGGCTAGCCCGAATAAGCCGCACAGCAAGCTATTTTCCAAATAATGCACCGACCAGCCCTGGCTTGCATAGTGGGCCGCCACGGTAAGTTCGACACGTTGGCCATTATTGGCCAGTGTAAGGTGACTTTCATTAAATACGGGCTTGGCTGCTGGTTGGTAAGTTCGGTTTAGGGTACGGCTTAATTTCTTTTCCAGCCGTTCGGCAACCTCAGCCTCATCTTCATTGTGCGGTGACTGTTTGATAGCCAAGGTTAGTTCAAGGGCCGCCTCGAACTGCTGAAGCTTGTCCAGAATACGTACCTGACGTTCTCTTGAAGGTGGGAGCTGGCTTTCTCTGAATAGTCTTAGTGCCTGCTCGGGCATCTCAAAGCGTTCTAAATCGCGGGCGATATGATTGATGAGCTGCTGGCGTTTTCGCTCTAGGGGGGGCCACTGACAGGCTGATGGGATCACCTCTGTAAGCGCGACGATCTCTGCTTGATCTTTGTTTTCTTTCGCCTGCCAGTAGTGATCGTTGAGTGAGGATAACTCAAGCCATTGCTGGATCTGGCGACGCTCGCTAAAGAGGCGGCTTTCCTTATCGACGGTGTAGCTTTCGAACTGGTTCAAGCCGAGATCCGAGAGTACAAACTGGCTTAAGTCTTGATAGCGGTTGCCAAAGAATAACAGCAGAAAAGTGTCGAGATGCTGCTGGTGGCAGATCTGTATGATGTCTTGTTTGAATTCATCTAGCGCTGGAGTATGTTTGATCAATTCTTCGACAAGTTCCGGCTTGCGGTATGACTTGCAAGGAGCCAGAGCTGGAAACAGCTTCAACAATTCAGGCTTGGTAAACAGGCTAGTGATTTTGTCTAGCGGCCAGTCAGAATTATTGCTTTCGACAAAGCCGACATTGTGAAGCGCCTTGATTGCCAGATGAATATCACCAATCTCTTCATAGCTAAGCTTGTCACAGCGGAAAAACAGACCTTTTCTTGATAGCAGGCGGATACACAGCATCTGGGCATTTTCAGGCAGATGTTGAAATGTCGTTATCCATGCCGCTTCTTCGTCGCTAAGCAGATCACTGTACTGCTGGTTCACAGAGTCGATGAGCAGGCGGAAGTTGTGAAGGTAGTAGTCCGGTGCGAGTACGATAGGGGTCATGGTCTGGTTTATACTCTGAGCGCATTCATAATTCTGTCAATGGTTTACATATTGCACTGCTGGTATGATGTTATCAATATTTCCGTGTTGTAAGGTCTGCTGTGTTTGCTCTGCTAAGAATCGTAAATCGCTTCTGTTTTGGTCTTTTTCTAATTTGTGTCGCGTTGCCGACAGCGGCAACGAATTCTATAGCAAATGAGTCAGATGTTCTCGGTAGTATGCCCGCTGATATTGTCGGTGCCGTTTGTGTTATCCGGCATGATAATAAAATGGTCATGTTAACTGAAGTGATCACCAAAAAAATGTCCCTGCCCGGTGGGTACATCGATAAGGGCGATACCCCGAGGCAGGCAGCAGCGCGAGAAGCACTGGAAGAAACTGGTATTCGGGTGAAGGTGGAAGCCTTATTGGAATATCGAGGTCGAGCAGCGATTTTCAGCTGTGTTGCCGAGTCTCCAATATTGGTTTCGTCATTTAAAGATGACACCGGTTACTCAATCGTTGCCTCTTGGTTTGCCAAGCATTACGCGACGGAAGTCAGGCGTGTCTACCTGATCGACCCAACTTCGGTAGACCCGGAGATATATCGCTTTAAAAAAGATACGAAGCTGCTGACTGGTTGGATGGAGAAAACCCCACCGAGCCAAATAGAAATGTATTCCGACCTCAGTCACATGGTTAACTCACTGCATCGGCTAGAGCTTGACTGGGTCGAGCAGATTCAGCAGGGGGTCAAGTCTTGGCCGGATGCCGGCCAAAGAGTATTTTCACACATCATTGCCGTTGTGAACTTGCCGGGTGAACCTTGGTTTCTTGCATTGTTGGTCATCGCTACAATTGGCTTTTATGGTCCGACTGGCTTGCTTCAATTAGCCGTTGTGTTGCTACTGGCAACGTTTACCAGCGCTGTGATTAAGCTCGGGCTGGCGTCGCCCCGTCCGTCGGACATCATGCCCGAACTACAGCAAATTAATGCCTACGGATTTGGTTTCCCTAGTGGCCACACCTTGATGGCTACCATGTTGTGGGGCATGTGCTGGTATGCGCTGAGCAAGCGTGTTGGCACGGTTGTAAAATGGCTGTTGTTACCGCTTTTCCTGATACTTATTGTCGGGCAGGCTGTTGCCAGAGTCTGGTACGGCGTGCATTTTGTCAGCGATACACTCGCCAGTATCCTACTCGGGGTGATTTTCGTCTCGGCTTTGATTGTCTGGCATTCCGCTTCTAGCTATTCACTTAAACAAGCCATTGTAAACCGATGGTTCTGGTTATCGACGTCCTTCGTCGTCGGGATTGTGGCCGGACTTAGTCTGGCTCCTCTTCATACCTATATCTTTGCGCTATTGCTGGGTATCGTCCTCAGTGTTGAAGCGTTGCCGGATGAGCCGTTTTCGCTTTCGCTTTTGGGGCGCTTCAAGCTAATGCTAATCATGCTTGCTGGGGTAGGAGTGATAGGACTCGGTATTGAGTTTCTGGCGACGCTCTCTTCGGTGAGCTTGATTGTTTTGGCCGTTCGGGGAACAGGCTGGACACTGGCGGCTATTTGGCTTATTGCTGGTTCGTCGGCTCTGATAAAAAGATTGAAATAAAATTCTGCCCTTGAGTAGCGTTTTATGTTGTTGCGCTCCGTCACACTTTGTTTCATATTCGTAGTGAGGTAAAGTGAATGCAAACGATTTATAAGAGAGGCCAGTAGTCGTAGGATACGGCAGCCATACTGGACAAGGAGAGCAATGTTACCTGTATTAACACATCAGAATAGTATCGACGATGTCGTGCTGTCATATCTGGACGAGTTGGAAAAAGCCGGTTTTGCCGGTGATATCGAACAAAATTATGCCAGCCGATTGGCTGTAGCCACTGATAACAGTGTGTATCAGCTGTTGCCACAAGCTGTCGTTTTACCCCGCACTACAGATGATCTTATCTTGATTGGCCGGGTAGGCCAGAACCCGAATTTTAAGCAAGTCACCTTTTCTGCCCGTGGGGGCGGCACTGGAACCAACGGCCAGTCATTAACGCCGGGGATCGTCGTTGATCTCTCTCGTCATATGAACCAGATCATTGAGGTAAACCCAGAGCAGGGCTGGGTGCGAGTACAAACCGGGGTAGTAAAAGATCAGCTTAATGACGCCCTACGTCCTTACGGCTACTTCTTCTCGCCGGATTTATCGACCAGTAACCGTGCCACTATCGGCGGGATGATTAATACTGACGCATCTGGTCAGGGTTCGCTGAAATACGGTAAGACCTCTGATCACGTTTTGTCGCTGAAAGCTGTGCTGGTGGATGGCTCTGTATTGGAAACCGAGCCGCTGACTCAGGAGCAGATATATACGGCATCAGAGGGAGATGGGCTTGCCAATAAAGCGATGCTGATATCGTCCCAGGTATGCCGTGACAAGCGACAGCAAATTGTTGATAAATTTCCGCCATTGAATCGCTTCCTGACCGGTTACGACTTACAGAACGTTTTTGATGACGAGCTGACGGAATTTGATATTACCCGCCTGTTGTGTGGCGCTGAAGGCTCGCTGGCCTTTATTGCCGAGGCGAAGCTTAATATTACGCCAATCCCGAAATCCCGGACCTTGGTGAATATAAAATACGATAGCTTTGATTCGGCTTTGCGCAATGCCCCGATGATGGTCGAAGCTCAGGCTTTGTCTGTTGAAACGGTTGATTCGCGGGTACTGAATCTGGCCAAGCAGGATATTGTGTGGCACACCGTCAGTGATTTATTGACAGACGTTCCTGGCAAAGAGTTGCTGGGCATCAACATGGTTGAGTTTGCCAGTAATGATCCGGCAGAAAATCAACGTCAGGTCGAAGCCTTGTGTGCGCAGTTGGATGCTTTGATAGAGGCCGAGCAAAGCGGTGTCATTGGCTATCAGGTGTGTGATGATCTTGCCAGCATCCAGAAAATTTATGGTATGCGCAAGAAGGCGGTTGGCCTGCTGGGTGCGGCAAAAGGCAGCAAAAAACCGGTTGCCTTTGCTGAAGATACTTGCGTGCCGCCGGAAAACCTTGCTGATTTTATTGCCGAGTTCCGTCAGTTGCTTGACGAGAAGCAGCTGGATTACGGCATGTTCGGTCATGTGGATGCCGGGGTACTTCATGTGCGTCCGGCACTGGATATGTGCGATCCGGAACAAGAGCGCCTAATGAAGGAAGTGTCCGATCAGGTTGTTGCGCTGGTGGCAAAATATGGCGGTTTGATGTGGGGCGAACACGGTAAGGGGTTCCGCTCGGAATACGGACCGGCATTTTTCGGTGAAGAGCTGTTTACCGAGCTGAGACGAATCAAGGCGGCGTTCGACCCGGATAACCGCATGAACCCCGGCAAGATTTGTACCCCGCTCGATAGCAATGCCGAGTTGGTGAAAGTCGATGGCGTGAAGCGTGGCTTCTATGATCGACAGATCCCGGTGAAGGTGCGCGATAGCTTCAAGCAGGCGATGGAGTGTAACGGCAATGGCTTGTGCTTTAACTATGATACAAGCTCGCCGATGTGCCCATCGATGAAGATCACCGCCGATCGTCGTCACTCACCCAAAGGTCGTGCAGGTTTGGTGCGCGAATGGTTACGGCAACTCTCTGAGAAGGGCATTGATCCGATGAAGCTGGAAGCGGAGCTGATGAGCCAGTCTCCGACAGTGAAGCAGATCATCGACCGGTTTAGAAACACCTTCGGCTCGGGCAAGAGCGACTATGACTTCTCCCACGAGGTAATGGAAGCCATGAACGGCTGCCTGGCCTGCAAGGCGTGTGCGAGCCAGTGTCCGATCAAGGTCGATGTGCCGAGTTTCCGCTCTCGCTTTATGAATATCTATTACAGCCGCTATCAGCGCCCGGTGAAAGATTACCTGGTGGCCTATGTGGAAAGTTATTTGCCCTTGATGGCAAAAGCGCCAGTGACCTTTAATGCCGTGATGCGTCCTTCGTGGTCGAAAAAGCTTACCGAGAAAACGTTCGGTTATGTGGATATGCCAGCATTGTCTGTGCCGACCTTGAAGGAAGGGCTGGATGGTCATCATGCCACGCGTTTTGACCTGCAGTGGCTACAGGCATTGTCGCAACAAGAGCGTCAGGATTATGTGCTGATTGTTCAGGATCCGTTTACCAGCTTCTACGATGCCGATGTGGTACGAGATTTTGTCTACCTGATTGAAAAACTCGGCAAGAAGCCGATGCTGGTGCCGTTTAAACCCAATGGCAAGGCGCAGCATATTAAAGGTTTCTTGCGTCAGTTTGCCAAGACGGCACGTAATACCGCTGACTTTCTTAATCAACTCTCAAGCTTGGGTATTCCGCTGGTGGGCGTCGATCCGGCACTGGTGCTTTGTTACCGGGACGAGTATGAAGAAATACTGGGTGACAAGCGGGGAGAGTTCCATGTTCAGACGGCTCATGAGTGGTTGCAGCCGCTATTGCCAGAGCTGCCGTCTCATCCACTGCGTGAAGATGACATATGGTATTTGTTTGCCCATTGTACCGAGAAGACCAAAATGCCGAATGCCGAGAAGGAATGGGCTGAGATCTTTGCCCGCTTTGGTGCCAACCTGATGCCTGTTTCTGTTGGCTGTTGCGGTATGGCTGGTACGTTCGGCCACGAAAAGGACAAACTGGAAATGTCCCGTGGTGTGTACAATCTGAGCTGGCAGCCGAATCTTGAACAGCTGGATACCGACAGGTGTATGGCGACGGGATATTCCTGCCGAAGTCAGGTAAAGCGATTCGAACATATCAAGATGAAGCATCCGGTTCAGGTGCTGCTTCGGGTTGTAAATAACCTCCGATAAGCTTCGATTACCGGTGTAAAAATCAGAAAGCGAGAACCAGGGTTCTCGCTTTCTTTTTGGTGCTTTTTATTTCTGTCACTGACCTTATGCCGTCGCTGCTAATCGTCAGGGCACAGCCAGCGATAGACTACCCCGGCGGCGATGGCGCCTAGAATCGGGGCAACCCAGAAGAGCCATAGCTGTGCGATGGCCCAGTCACCGACCATAATGGCAGGCCCAGTACTTCGGGCAGGGTTAACGGATGTATTGGTGACCGGAATGCTGATTAAATGGATCAGTACCAGCGCCAACCCGATAGCCAGCCCGGCCATTGAAGGCGTGGCCAGTTTGTGGGTAACACCAAGGATCACAATGAGAAACATAAAGGTCATGACGAACTCGGTGATAAAACCTGACAGCATAGTATAACCGCCGGGTGAGTGGTCGCCATATCCGTTTGAGGCAAGCCCGCCAGCAAGATCGAAACCGGTTTGACCACTGGCAATGATATAAAGTACAAATGCGGCAAAGATAGCGCCGAGCACCTGGAAGACAATATACGGGCCAACTTCACTGGCGGGAAAACGTCCTCCTGACCACAGGCCGACGGTGACTGCCGGGTTAAGATGGCAACCTGAAATATGGCCAATGGCATAGGCCATGGTGACAACAGTTAAACCAAAGGCAAACGACACACCCAGTAGGCCGATACCCACATCCGGGAAAGCGGCGGCTAATACTGCGCTGCCACAGCCGCCCAATACCAACCAGAATGTTCCAATAAACTCAGCCACCAGCTTTTTGATCATCGTTGTAATCCTCTTAGGATGGGATGTATTGGACAGAGTATAGAAACGGAACTGGCTGATTAATGGCTCAAAAATGGAAAAGCTAGCCAATATACCCAAACACCATCAAGATGCAGGATTTAAAGTGTGGCCAGCGTGTTCAGTTCAAGAAAAATAACGGTAGGATATAGTCAGGTTTTCCATTGGATGAGGTGTCTATCGATTGGCCTCCAGCAAATAGGTTTCAAGCTGATCGGATAGCCAGGATATGACGGCACCACGCTGTGTATTACTATCAACTATTTCGCCATAAGGCTGCCAGTTCATTGCTTTGCTATGTTTGAGTACGGTAATCGTTCCTTCTCGTAGATGATCATTGATTAACAGGGCCGGTACGTAAGACCAGCCTGCGCCGTCCAGAACGGCGTCACGAAGATGTTCATAAAAGGGAAGGGCGATGAAATTACTGGAGCGTGGTGTTGCCGCTTTCAGACTTTCGTCATCAACATAGGCAAGCGCGATCTCGGTATATCTTTCCAGATCAGAGCTGCTGACTTTACGTAGTCGACTTAAGGGGTGCGCTTTGCGCGCCACTGACATCATGCGAACCTGTCCAAGTTCATGGTGATTCACACGGGAGACTCTGTGGTCGCCGGGCAGCAGGCTGTAAGCAACATCAATGATATTTTGCTGCACCATTTGTTCTAGCTCAGGTGGTGGCGCAACATAAATCGATATACTCGTGTTCGGAAAGCGCTCGCTCATTTGCTGCACCAGTTGACGCCAAAGCAATTCAGGCAAAGTATCGTCTCTGGCTATGCGCAAAGTCGATTCAACACCGCCAAGGTGTTGGCTGCATTTGTTCTGAATATCACCGGCAATCATTAGAAGCCGTTCACAATCGTTATTAATGGCTTCGCCAATGTCAGTCGGCTGAACCTTGTTTCCCGATCGTTCCAGGAGCTGGACGCCCAGGTCATCTTCAAATACGCTCAGCGCGGCACTGACTGTTGTCCGGCTTTTGTTTAGTTTTCTCGCAGCCTCGGCAATTGAGCCGCACTGACATATTTGCAGGAAAATTTCGATTTGGCTGATTTTCACGACTGAGCCTCGCTAAGGTAGGGAATGAGCTGCTGGTCTATTGATAATATCTCTGGCGTCAATTATTTCGTCGCTGGGTGATTATAACAAACAAAACTATCACGATAAGATAGTTATACCCCGCAATAATTAAGAATGTCCGACGAAAAAAGCGTCGGTTGATAGAGGTACTTATGACTTGTAACGTGCAGCTTGAACGTCGGCTGCTTCAGTTTTCGACTTTCTCCTCGTTTCTGTTTGCCGTGATGGGGATCGGTCTTGGTTTGTGGATGGGCTCATTGGTCATCGTTTTTGACGGCGCCTATTCGTTTATTAGTCTGGCCTTGACACTGGTGTCGCTGGTTGCAGCTATGTATATTCGCCAGCCTGATGGCGCATCCTGGGATAAAGCAAAAGTTGAATCGTTGGTGATTGCCTTTAAGGGCGTTGTGATCACCGTGATGTGCTGCATTTCTTTTAGTACGGCAGTGGTTGCCATTTTTAACGGCGGGCGTGAAGTCGATACAGGGTTGGCTCTGCTCTTCGGAGTGATAAACATCGTTGGCTGTCTGGCAACTATCTGGGTAATGGCAAGAAAAGGCAAGCAGGCCAATTCTGCGTTGGTGGAAGCAGAAGTAAAACAGTGGGCAATGGATACAGTGATTAGCGGCGCTGTAATGATTGGATTTGTTATTGCCACCTTTATGGAATACACCGATTACTCCCAGTATGCCGTGTATGCTGATCCGGTGATGGTTGTTCTAGCTTCAATCTATTTTGTGATTGTACCGCTGAAAATGGTTTACGGTGCGGTGAATGATCTTCGCAGGTTAAGCGCCCAAAAAAGGGTTGCTTGCGAGCAGAAGGCTATAGGTGCGCTGATAAAATGAGCTGTCACAGAAAAATAAGCAACTAATGCTTAAACGGGAAACCCCAATGGCTTCCCGTTTTCTGTTACATGCGCTCGAGTTTATTTTCGTCCGAGAAGCAGGGTATCTTCAATTTCTCGGAAAAAATTCGCCGTATTGATCAGTGAGCTTGCCGTTAGTGCCGGTACGCCGTAAATCTCGACATCCACATTATATTTGGATTGTACCTTGTCGACGAGCAGGTCAAAGTCGCCGTCACCGGATAGCAGGATAACCCGATCCACTTCGGCTGCATGTTCAATGACATCGAGGGTGATCCCCACATCCCAGTCACCTTTGGCCGAGCCGTCGCTACGCTGGATAAATGGTTTGAGTTTTACTTCAAAGCCAATGCCTCTCAGAATATTTTGAAACTGACGCTGTTTTTCGTCACCTCGGTGAATGGCATAGGCGTAAGCGGCAACGACCTCCCGGCCCTGTGTGGCTTCTGCCCAAAATGCGTTGTAGTCAAAGTTACAACCATAGGTATCTTTGACTGTGTAGTAGATGTTTTGCACATCGACGAAAATAGCAACTTTTTCCACAATAATTCTGACCAGATGAATGATAGTTCACAGAGTGCCTATATATGAGTAAAAACTCAAGCATGATGAGCTGATACGGTCATATTGTTAGGGCTTGTTTCTCTTACAGTCTCTGACACTTGTAGACGAGGGAGAAAAATGTGACAGTAAAGCCAGTTATGTGTCAGTTAAAGAAAAACTGTTGAATATGATGATGAAGAAAATCTTGGCGACATGCCTTTTCCTTGCCCCTGCGGCGGCCTTTGCTCAGAGCTGCCCTGTTGACGTGCAGAATGATATCCATATTGCCGGTGAGCAGGTGTCGGTGTATCAAGGCGGTCAGCCTAAGATGATGATTGACGAGAACAATCAGGTATACATCAACGGTGAGCGTCTGGAGCTGGATGCTATCCAGCAAAAAGCCGTAGATGCCTATAGTCATGGGGTAAAGGAATACTTGCCGCAAATGGCAGATATTGCCGATGATGGTGTGGGTATTGCTTCCGATATTTTGAATGAAGTCTCTGCGCGCTTCGACTCGAAAGAATCTTTTGCCAAGGTTGAGTCCTTGATTGATGACTACAGCCAAAAGGCACACCAGAAATTCTATCAGGATGGCGAGTTCGTTATGCCTGCCGATATCTTTAGTACCGTCGATGCCGACTGGAAGCAGGAATTTGAACAAGCCATGAAGCATGTCAGCATGGAGTCGTTGTCCGGACTGTTTTCTGCATTGTCGCAGGAAATGAAAAACGGCGAGCTGAATTTCTCTGAGCTGCAACAACAATTTGCCGAACTAAAGGCAAGTATTGAAGAGAAAGTGCGCTCTCGTTCGGGTGAGGTTGCAAGCAAAGCCAATGATCTTTGCGACTCAATCAAAGGGCTGGCCGAGGAAGAGAAAGAGCTGCATCGCGTGGTGCCGGCGTTGAAAGATTATCAGATGTTCGAAATCTAGTGAGATTGGTATAACTCTATTGATTTAACTAGCAAAACCCACACTTTAACTGTGATAGAGTGTGGGTATATGTGGTTAGTCTGGTTTCGAAGGTGAGTGTATGTTGAAAATCGGCGTTATCTTTGTCCTGCTGTTACTGGCATTTCTGGCAACCAAATATTTAGATGAAAATGCCCAAAAGAAAATGTTGATTGGGCTCGGTATCGTTATAGGTTGCGCCGTTGCTTTTTTTATGGCGATTGAGTTATTTCGATGAGCCTTATACTCTGAATCTGGTATAGCAATAAAGCCTGCTTATTTAGCGTAATGTCGTTCGGATAAGCACATTAATGGGTAGAGTCAGGATACATATGACACCGAGCGTGGAAACGTTCGGTGTTTTCTTTTTTTGGGGCGAGAGGAGGCAAGATAAAATGATCCATATCCTCGCGCATCCACTGCAACATTGAAGGGAAGTAATCATCAAGTAGCACGACCAGTACTCGTAGAAGGGTATCTGCTTAATGCTAACAGGAATGGCGACGTTATCCTCAAATTACAGAAAGCTGTGGTGTAATATACAAATAGATTAATTTCTAATTTTTCGAGATTATCCCTAACTTATAATAATTAGGCATCATCAACATCGTTAAACAAACTCTTATCGTGTGTTTTTCTCCCCCTAATTATGGTTAACTTATTATTATGTTGTTTTTTATATCTCAATATTATTAAGTTTGTAAAATGGATTTCTTAAATAAGAATGTTGTCATTACTGGTGGTTCATCAGGAATAGGGTTTTCTATTGCACGATTATTGTTATCAAAAGGTGCTTATTTGCACTTGATTGCAAGGAGCAAGGATAATTTAATTAAATCTCAATCAGATTTGAATGCGTTGAATAAAGAATCAAGAGTATTTGTCTATTCTGTTGATTTAAAGAATAAAAATCTAGTTGAAGATACGATAAATGATATAGGTAGGACATATGGCATTGATGTTATTATAAATAATGCTGGCGTAGAGGCTTACGGAAAGTTTGAGGATCTCGATGATGAAACACTTCGCCATGTATTTGAGGTAAACTATTGGGGAGCA
The DNA here is from genome assembly GCF_050336885.1 of Photobacterium kasasachensis. Lineage (NCBI taxonomy): Bacteria > Pseudomonadati > Pseudomonadota > Gammaproteobacteria > Vibrionales > Vibrionaceae > Photobacterium > Photobacterium kasasachensis. The sequence continues at coordinate 250,705 of NZ_JAKJSH010000007.1, read as the reverse complement.
GTTAATGCTACTAAGGTAGCAATTCCGTTTATCAAGCGCAGCTCAGGGAATATCAGTTTTGTATCAAGTGTTGCCGGATATCTAGGTGCCTGTGGCTATGTCAGTTATGCCCCAACAAAGTTCGCTCTCACAGGCTTTGCGGAATGCTTAAGAATGGAAATGAAGCCATTTGATGTCAGTGTAAATATAGTATTTCCACCTGACACTGACACTAATATGTATGCAAGGGAAAAGAAATTCCAAATACCCGAAGCAAAAGCATTAAGTAAACACGGAAAAGTAATTAGTCCTGATCTAGTAGCACAAAAACTTATTACGTCAATTATTAAAGGGAAGTTTGAAGTTTTATGTAACAGAGAAAGCTTAGCTATAAAAATAACGAAGAATTTATTCCCTGGTATTTATTATAAAATAATCGACAAAATCACGGCCTCATCATACAAACGTTAGTTTAATTATTATAATGGAAATGTGAATATGGAAAAGAAGCTAAACGAGTTCCATCTATATGTAAAGGATATGGTTAATCACAAAATAGCCCATCTAGACTTAGACGATATCGTTGAAGATGGACGATATATATATTTAGATGAAAATAAAATGAGGAACTATGGATCTTGCAGTTACTTGTGTGTCGAAAATGATCCTAGGTTAAAATGTGCCGCAATAGAAGAGATAGAAAGAACGGGTACTCAACTATCTGCGTCTCGCGCATATATGTCCCACCCTCTGTATCATACGATAGAAAAAAAGCTTAATCATTTATTTGGTGGAAACGTTCTACTCACTGCCACAACAACACTTGGCCACCTAAGTGCCCTGCCTGTGCTAGTGGAAAGAGGGGATCTGCTTATTGTCGACCAACAAGCCCACTCTAGTATTCAACTTTCAGCAAAGGTTGTCGCAGCGTCAGGAGCAAAAGTAAAGGTCATCAGACATAATGATGCAAATGCTCTCGAAAAGCTGATTAAAGAAGGTCACGACTATAGAAAAATTTGGTATGCAACCGATGGGGTTTTCAGTATGTATGGTGACCTTGCACCAATGACTGAAATTCGCTCGATGCTCGATAAATATGAGAACTTCTGGTTGTATATTGATGATGCGCATGGGGCAGGCTGGCGTGGAAAGCATGGAAAAGGCTATGTGTTAGGAGAGAATGAGCTCCATGACAGGTCTGTCGTCACAATTTCATTTGCCAAATGCTTTGGTGTGACTGGAGGTGGGATTATTTTACCCAACCAAGAGTTATATGAGCTCGTTAGATACTGTGGCCCTGCCTTTTCATTCGGCGGCCCTATCCAACCAGCTAACCTCGCTGCTTTGAACGCATCACTCGACTTGTTTATGAGTGATGAAATCGAATCACTTCAAGCACAACTTTTTGAATTGATAAACTACTTCAATGATAAGGCAGCTGATTATGGGCTTCCTTTAATTGCAGCGACGGCCAGCCCAATTCGTTTTATTGCTATTGGGAATGAAATAGTTACCAGAGATATTATCAATGACCTTATGACGAAAGGTATATACGTTAATATTGGAGCCTTCCCGGCCGTAGGAAAAGGAAAGTCTGGGCTGCGTATCGCACTCAATATTTCTCATTCAAAGCAAGATATTGATGAACTTTGTAAGCTAATTTCCGAATGCCTTAAAAAGAGAGTGAGTAAGGAAGCAAAACAGATGGAGAGAAGTTACGCGGAGTCCTCCTTACTTCCTGCTTTTGTAAAAGAGATAACTGATCAAGCGGTCAAAGACAGCATCGTTAATGCTGATTGGAATGATTTTCAGTCAATAAGCATTTAATTTCAAAATTACATTTAGTTCGTTTATCAACAGGTGAACTAAAATGTATAATTCTGCTCAAATAAGCATCAATACTTATATGAGTGGTTGGCGGTAGGGTACATATAACACCGAGCGTGGAAACGTTCGGTGTTATCGTTTCTTGGTCAACATAGAGAAATCCCTGACCAACGATGTGAAGAGGGATTATCTAACAGCCGCTGTTAGCGCGCCTTGGCTCGGCTACGGTTCGGTTTGCCGTTTTGGCTCTGACCTTGGCCCTGACGCTGACCGGAAGTCGGCTTACCGTTGCGGTTTGGGCGGCCCGAGTTGTTGCCATTACCGTTACGGTTACCAGTAGACTGTCCAGCAGGTTTGCCGTTTGATTTACCTCGGTTACCTTGCTGGCTCTGGTTGCCTTTGTTATTGCCGCTAGAGCGGCTACCCGGTTTACGTTTGCCATCCTTGCGGATATCAGGCTGATTTGGGTGCTTGGTTGCAAAGCGTTTTGCACCGTGACGGCCAGAGCCTCGACGTTGTGCCGGTGTCATCTCTGCCTCGCTGCCTTCTTCTGGTACCAGGCAGTTTGGTCGATCACCAATCAGGTACTTTTTGCCCATCGAGACAAGCGCTTCGCGGATCAACGGCCAGTTTAGCGGATCATGGTAGCGCAACAGTGCTTTGTGCAGACGACGCTGGCGATCGCCCTTGGCAACAAATAAATCTTCGCGCTTTTTATATTTAACACGCTTGAGCGGGTTAGTTTCAGAGTGGTACATCGCCGTTGCGTTACACATCGGGGACGGGTAGAAGTTCTGAACCTGATCACACTGGAAATCATTCTTCTTAAGCCACAGAGCCAGATTCAGCATGTCTTCGTCGGTCGAACCCGGGTGCGCCGAAATGAAGTACGGGATCAAGTACTGCTTTTTGCCTGCTTCTTTGCTGTATTTCTCAAACAGTTCCTTGAAGCGGTCATAGGTGCCCATGCCCGGCTTCATCATCAGATCCAGTGTGCCTTTCTCGGTATGCTCAGGCGCTATCTTCAGGTAACCACCAACGTGGTGGGTCACCAGCTCGCGGATATATTCCGGTGACTCGATAGCCAGGTCATAGCGAACACCTGAAGCAATCATGATCTTCTTGATACCGTCAACATTACGTGCCTTGCGGTAAAGATCGATGGTGTGCTTGTGGTCAGTATCCAGCTTCTTACAGATCTCCGGGAAGATACAAGAAGGACGACGGCAGTTTGCCTCGGCGCGTGGATCTGAACAACCCAGGCGATACATGTTGGCTGTTGGTCCACCAAGATCCGAAATAGTGCCGGTAAAGCCCGGAACCTTGTCGCGGATATCTTCCAGCTCGCTGATGATCGATTCTTGTGAGCGGTTTTGGATGATACGTCCTTCGTGCTCGGTGATCGAACAGAAAGAACAGCCGCCAAAGCAACCGCGCATGATATTCACACTGGTTTTGATCATGTCATAGGCTGGAATTTTAGCCTTGCCATAGGAAGGGTGAGGCACGCGCGCATAAGGCAGGCCAAAGACAAAGTCCATCTCTTCCGTGGTCAGCGGAATAGGCGGCTTGTTCACCCATAGTTCGCGATCAGCGTGTTTCTGGATCAGTGCACGTGATGAGTAAGGGTTAGTTTCCAGGTGCATAACTCGGCTGGCGTGCGCATAGAGAATACGATCGTTGCGCAGCTTTTCAAAAGACGGCAGACGAATAGCCGTGCTGTTGGAGTCATGGCGAGACGGCTGAATGTGAACCGGCTTGGCTTCCACTTCTGCCTTTTTCTCGGCTTTGTTGGTTTCGCAGTTCTCTTCAGTCGCATAAGGGTTGGGCATTGCCATGGCCTTACCCGGTTTTTCAATGCGGCTGGAATCAATTTCTTTATAGCCTTCAGGCCGCTCTTTCATGATCACTGCCGTACCGGCTATGTTGGTCAGTGTCGCAATGTCTTCGCCATCCGCCAGACGGTGTGCCACTTCAACCAGGGCACGCTCGGCATTACCGAAAAGAAGAATGTCGCCTTTGGCATCAAACAGAACAGAGCGACGGACTTTGTCTGACCAGTAATCATAGTGAGACAGGCGACGCAGGCTGGCTTCAATACCACCGAGTACAATAGGTGTTTCTTTGTATGCTTCACGGCAGCGCTGAGAATAGACCAACACAGCGCGATCAGGTCGCTTGCCGCCTTCATTGTTCGGTGTATACGCATCATCATGACGCAGTTTGCGATCAGCCGTATAACGGTTGATCATCGAATCCATGTTACCGGCAGTAATGCCGAAAAACAGATTCGGTTTGCCCAGCGACATAAAGGCGTCTTTGTTGTTCCACTCAGGCTGGGCAATGATACCGACTCGGAAGCCTTGCGATTCTAGCAAGCGGCCAATTACCGCCATACCGAAGCTTGGGTGGTCAACGTAGGCATCACCGGTAACGATAATAATGTCGCAGCTATCCCAGCCAAGGGCGTCCATTTCCGCACGGGTTGTCGGTAAGAACGGCGCAGTGCCGTAGCATTCCGCCCAGTATTTAGGATAGCTATTTATTGGTGTTACATCAGTGTGCATACATTGGCCTCAATCTTTGAAGGCGGGAATTATAGCCGCTTGGTAAATAACTGGCTAGCCCTGATATTCTCTGGGTTTGACTCACCACGAGGACATAAAAAAGATGTGGGTTAATCTTAGTCGGAATCTGATGAATTTCGTTGTTTGTTTGTCCAAAAGATGATGTCAATCCTGAACCATCTTAGAACGGGTCATGGCAACCTATGATGACGTGATATACCCAGGATATAAATGGTTAGCTGCTCAAGCCTAATTAGAAAAGTGGACAAGTTTGCTAGGCATTGATGACGGATAATCTATTTACACCTTGTGTTTCATATGGTTTCATATTGAACTATTCGCTAGGGATATGTGTATGGCAATCGGTCGCGGGTGGTGAGATAGTCGAATTCGATTCGATAATCTTCTTCGTATATATCTGAAGTCCGGAAGGTATATAAACTGGGTTTGTTGAATATACTGTTATTTACCCTTACGAAATTTAGCCTTATAGAAGAGATAAATAATCACCCGACTTGCACTCAATACCCAACAGGTGGAATATTCTCGTGTATTAATGGAGGTAAAGTGATGTTTGTAGTTTCGTTAACATATATCTGTGAAATGAGTGAAGTAGAGAAATACTTAGAAGCTCACATTGATTATCTAGAAAAAGAATATAAAAAAGGTTCTTTTATTGCTTCTGGTAGGAAGGTACCAAGAAACGGTGGTGTAATCTTAGCCAATGTTGATAGCCTAGAGCAGTTAACCCAAATATTAGATGAAGACCCGTTTAAACAGCACGGTTTAGCCGAGTATGAAGTCACAGAATTTATTCCATCTAAAACATCAAAAGAGCTCGACTTTCTACGTCAGCAATAGATACATAACAAGAAAATCAAGCTAACCCGTTACACTCGGCGGTTTTGGTTAGAAGTTCGGTGCACTTGGTAAGTTGATCGTGGGGCACCTTATTGCAAGCGTTACAAGCTTAAATGGAAATACAGAGGTTACATGGATATTTGTAAGAGAATTCAAGTGGTATTTTGGGTCACCCTTTCGTGTGTTGGCGTGGATCAAGCCACAAAGGTATTAGCCTCTCAAGAGCTTTCAAATAATGTAATGACTAGCTACTTTTCAGATTTGCTTCGTGTGGGTTATACGGAAAATATCGGTGCTTTCTTGGGGTTGGGAAATACGCTTTCTGATGACTATCGGTTTGGCTTTTTTGTTATAGCTGTAGGTACTTTTCTTTTCGGTCTATTGGCTTACATTGTTATCAGTTCGAAACAAAATTTGCCTTCATTAATTGCATTATCAATGGTTTTTTCGGGTGGTTTTAGTAACTTTTATGACCGAGTTACCAATAATGGTGCAGTTATAGATTTTTTAAATGTTGGTATAGGCCCAGTTCGTACCGGCGTTTTCAATGTTGCAGATGTGGTAATTATGGTCGGTGTCCTGATGCTTTTGTTATCGCATAATCGTCTTAAAATTCAGCGTGCTAGCATGTAACAAGTAATCAAGGTGATGCATTACATGCGGCATTTTTGGCTTGAAATTTAGTTGGCTTTGATTGTTCTGTGCGGGGCAATTTTATTACAGTCGTTAGGTTGCTTGTTACCGTATAAATTATAAAAGGAACATTTGTGAAGGAATATCTAGTAGAAAAAGAGAATGCAAAGCTTCGGTATCATGACTTACCAGGAGATGGAGTACCCATTATTTTTATACATGGGTTAGGGTGTGCATCTTCTTTTGATTATCCCCAAGTAGCGTCCATGTGCGGTCTTGAACAACATAGAAGATTGCTTGTTGACCTCTTAGGCTCTGGATTTAGTGATAAGCCTGATCAATTTAGTTATTCCATAGAAGAACATGCAGATTATCTGGAGCGGTTTATCAACCACTTAGACATAGGTGAGTTTTTCATATATGGACACAGCATGGGTGGTGCCATATCTATAAATTTAGCTGCTCGATGTGATGGGGAACGATTGAAGGGACTAATTCTTAGTGAGGCAAACCTTGACTCTGGCGGTGGTTTTTTTAGTAAAAAAATAGCTTCATATAATGAGCAAGAGTACTTGAATACAGGGCATACTGAAATTGTTCAAGAGAGTAAAAAAGAGTCGAATGAAAACTGGGCTGCAAGTTTAGCAATGAGTTCGCCGATAGCTATTTATAGAGAGTCTATATCATTAATAGAAGGGCAATCACCGTGTTGGTGAAAAGTTTTTTATTCATTAAAGGCTTCTAAAACGTTCATATTCGGCAATAATTCGTTGCCAGATCCAGATTATATGGAAATAGAGAAAGAAAGTATCAATATTGAAATCATACCTGCTGCTGGGCATTCAATGGTGTGGGAGAATCCAGAAGGGCTGGCTATGGCTATTGTTGCAGCTATCAATCTAACAAAGTAATCAAGGTGACCCGTTACACTCGGCGGTTTTACTATGGAGTTTGTCACGCTTGGTGAGAGTGTCGTGGCACACCTTATTCCTGGCGTTAGGCATTAAGATCCTTTCTATATATGTATATCTTGAATAGTGATTGTTTCATATCAATCACTTGATAATAGTTCGCCGTGTGATTAAATGCCACCGCATTCATAAGGTTATGGAATTACAGGAGAGTAAGTGTGAATAATGAAATGATTACATATGGTTCGGAACATGAGTATGCAGGATTTTGGATTCGTGCGGGAGCATCTTTTATTGATGGAATCATCATAATCATTATTACGATGCCATTAATGTATATGGCCTACGGTGATGACTATCTCTATTCTGAGGATATAGTCCTTGGTCTATCGGATGTTGTACTGAACTATGTTTTCCCTTTATGCGCAACGATAGCATTTTGGGTGTATAAGTCTGCAACACCAGGAAAAATGGCAATAAAGGCTACAGTTGTTGATGCGAAAACGGGAAACAGTTTAACTGTGAAACAGTCTATCATTCGTTATCTAGGATACTTTGTTTCTACAATTCCTTTGGGGCTTGGTATCTTTTGGGTTGGCTGGGATAGTAAGAAGCAGGGATGGCACGATAAATTAGCAGGTACAGTTGTCATTCGTCCCCGAAATAAGGGCGTAGAAAAAGTCTCGTTCGGTAACTAATGGTTTTCAAGTTGATTCGAAACATGACTTATGCATCGTTTCGAATCAACTGGTTTGTTTTTATGGTTCTATCTATAAATAGGGAGGTTGTGAGGCAACAAGTCAGCATTCTGCCCAGTATTTAGGATTGCTATTCATTGGGGTTACATCAGGGCAAATACGCTGGCCTCAATCTGAGAAGGCAGGAATATTGCCGCTTGGTCAATTACTGCTTCTCAAACCACTGTTCAAGGAAGTTGATGCACTGTAAAACGGCAGGGGGAACGTAATGGCGGGCTGGATATAGCGCGTAAAGGGTAAGGTTAGGCTTTTCACTTTTAGGCAATACCTCCAGTAATTCACCTGCCTGGAGCAAATCTCGACAGACAAACTCTGGTAAAAACCCAATGCCCAAATCGGCTTTAATTACCTGCAGCATAAATAGCACACTGTTAACTCGAAGTGTTCCCGAGGTTGAAACCAACCCGTCCACGGGCCAAATGTTTTTGCCTTTAAAGTAAGCGTACTCAAAGCAATTGTGTTCTAACAAATCCTGTGCTGTTTCAATCTTGGAGTGATGTGCTAAGTAGCGCGGGCTGGCGCACAGATGATAGCGGAAATTGGTTAAGGGCCTGCCAATATAACTAGAATCGAATGGTTGGCTAGAGGCCCGAAAGCCTAAATCAAATCCTTCAGCAACCAAGTCTACATCTTCATCTCCTAAATGAATGTCGAGGTCTACATCTGGATAGGCATGCATAAAATCGGCAAACAGTTTGGACAGGTCTGTAATGCCTAATGCCATAGGGGCATTAATCTTGAGTTTTCCTCGCGGTGTTTGTTGTAGCGCCTGTACAAAGGCATCCGCATCATCGAGCTTAGCCAAAATGTCACGAGCATATTTAAGATACCCCTCGCCAGCATGAGTGAGCGTAATATTGCGGGTCGTTCTATGCAGCAACCGAACACCCAGCTCATCTTCAAGGCGAGTTATTTCTTTACTGATCATTGATTTAGATGTGTGATTTTGTTCCGCAACCCGAGTGAAACTCCCCACTTCAGCTAGACGCACAAATAGTTCAATGGCTCTTAACTTATTCATTGTATGCCCACCCATGGCTCTATTGTTTCCATTATGGAAACAGATGGTTCGTATTGTCACTATATATCGCATCAGCCTATTTCACTATTCTTTTTTCTGTCAGCAATACGAGGCTGAAAGAACAAACTTCACCATGCTGGGGGAGTTAATTTAGTCAATACGGAGATGAGTTATGTATACATTATATTTTCTACCTGGCGCCTGTTCGCTTGCCACTCAAGTCGTGCTACGTGAATTGGGACAGGAAGTCACTCTTATTGATAAGCAAGCAGTTGATAATTTTACAGAGATTAACCCTGTGGGTACCGTTCCTGTATTAGTCAATGGTGATCAAACGTTGACCGAGGGGGCTGCAGTAATGATTCACCTTTTAAGCAATCATCCTAATAAGATGTGGCCAGGAAACGACCCTGTTGCCAAGCAATCTGCTATTCAAGACATAATGTTTGCCAACGCAACTATGCATCCCGCTTATAGCCGACTCTTTTTTGCGGCGAATTCAATTGAAAATGTTGAACTAAGAAGTCAGGTCTTTGAGGCAGCAGCATCGAATATTCGTACTCTGTGGCAAGTGGTCGAAGATAAGCTAACCAATTATCCCTTCCTGGGGGGCGAGCACGTTTCTGCTGCTGACATCATGTTAGCCGTATACTCCCGCTGGGGTGAAGGGTTTCCTGTCGACATCAACATTCCGCCAAAAGCACAAAAGATGATTGAGCATGTTTTATCTATGCCAAGTTTTGCTGCCTCACTTGTTGCTGAGCAAGATGAAACAGCTTTGGCTAACGCTGTATAAAGGAGGGGTGATGAAGCTTAGTGAGCATGAGTTCATCGAACTCGAGCAAGTAAGCCAGGTCATACAGCGCTATTTTGATGGCCTTCATTATGGCGACACGAAAAAGTTGCGCGAGATATTTCATTCCGATGCGTATCTCAAGGCACCAGAGTTAAGGCGAAGTCTGGATGAGTGGTTAGCGCTGGTGGCACAGAGGCAGAAGCCAGCCACCAATGGTGATGAGTATGCATACCGAATCTTGTCTGTTGATGTTGTCGGCCAGCAAGCGATGGTGAAGGTGTTGTGTCCACTTTTAGGAAGTATCTATATCGATTTTCTGGGTTTGCTAAAAGAGGACGGTCACTGGCGCATCGTCAATAAAATGTACGCAGACGCATAGCGAGTAATAAGGGAATAACCAGATGCCATACATTAATGTGAAAGTGACCGATGAAGGGGTAAGTTGTGAGCAGAAGAATGCAATCATTCAAGGTGTGACTCAACTTATGGTGGATGTTTTAGGCAAGGATCCGAAAGCGACCTTTGTGGTAATTGATGAGATCAATACCGATAATTGGGGGATAGGTTTTGAACAAGTGTCCGAGTTACGAAAACAGCAATTAACATAATGGACAATGGCCAAGGCATGTTGCGTGCCTTGGCTGTTTTATATTTACTTTATATCAACTTATTTACCAAACCTAAAAAATATATATTCAACTTGCTGATAATCCACAAGTAAATAAACATTCCTCTTGTATTTAACGCTATGGCAACCATAGCTTTTTTGAGGGGAATAAATCATGATTAAGAATGTAATGAATACCAAGGCGGTTTCTTCACTACTTTTAGTTTTCACTATGTTTGCGCCAACGGTTCATGCCGATTTGGATGATTGGCATGAAGAGCGTGTTGAAGAACGCCAAGAAGAAAGGCGCGAAGATCGCAGGGAGGATAGAAGGGAAGAGCGACGTGAAGACAGACGAGAAGAACGTAGGGAAGAACGTCGTGAAGAGATAATAGAAGATATCATCGACTAACGTTTATCATCCTGCCAATTGGATTTATGCATCGGTGAAAGAAGCTGAGTGGTCAGAATCATCACCGATGCAATATGGTTACGTGTTACTCGATTGGTTTTAACTTGTAGACAATTAGGTTTTCACCATTATAGAAGCTGGTCACTACGTTCTCGCCAACTTTTTTAAATCGCATGGAACTGAAAACTTTGGTGCTCTTATCAATCTTGTCTTTCAGTGATTTGCTATCCGAGTCAGCAAATACTTGAATCAATACTATTCTACCATTGCTGTCTTTTTGATACTGGGCATCATAGCGAACATTGAATTTCTTGGCACGCTCGTCTTGGCCGTAGATATTCAAAGTGTTGCCATCAAACTCCATGTAAAAGGCTTCACCTTTTACTGACTCGGCTTGCCAAAAACCGTTGATCTTATAGAAGACTGGTGTGAACTTCCCTTTGAGAAATAAGAGCACCAGACTAAGGATAATGATACTAGTCAGTAGCTTAATTAAGGGGTGATATTTATGCATTGTTTGTCCTCTCCACACCCGTAAATAGTGGCACTGACCTTATCGATATAGTCATAATGGGTTGATTGCAATGTTTCATTTATGAGTTTGAGTTCATTCTCATTTGGAGTAAACAGTATAAATGTATTATTTATTCGTACTGCCTCAATGTCTTCTTGTTGAGTAAAACTGACACCGAACACAATCAGTAAACTGGCGAGAATGGTGATTAAGCCAAATATAGGCTTACTAAGCCTGATGTCCGGTTGTTTTTTCTTCTTCGGCGATGGGGCTGGGACAGCGGTTTCAGGTTTGGCTGTTGTTGTTTTCTCTGGCCCTGCATCGCTAGTTTCTGGAAGAGGGGGGACGCTGGTATGAAATTCAGGTTGTACCCCTAGCTTGTAGCCTCGTTTGGGTACGGTAATGATCAGCGCCTTACCTTGGTTAAATAGCTTCGAGCGTAAACTGTTAACCGTTTGGTTAATCGTAAACTCTGACGCATAGGTGTTCGCCCACACGTTTTCCGCGATGTCAGTACGAAGCGCTACATTCGGGTATCGTTGACAGAGATACTTGAGTAATTCGGCCTCTTTGATGCGTAATTGAGTCTGGGCACCATCATTGCTATTAGTGATCAACATATCAGTGAGTGAAACCTTCAGGTTTTGAATACTGATATAAGTGATATTATCGTCGAGCGGGTTTGCCATATTGGTTTTTCAGTACTGTAAGTAATGCATCATGATTGAAGTTATAGACGAGCAAATTATGATACAGTTCAAATTGTTAAGCAACAAAATGCAAGTATAATTGAACAGGGCTCAAAATCAGCCCTGCTTATTAAGCTAAGTGTTTGATTAGCCGAAGGACTTTCCTAGTCCTTTAAGCATGGTAACCTTTTCACGCATCAAAATGGACGACTTTTCCATCTTTTCTACTTGTTCCAGGTTTTTTGTCGAAGAATATGAGATTTGGTTAACATTGTTACTGATTTCAGCTGAGACCATTCCTTGCTCTTCGGCTGCAGTGGCAATCTGAGTCGATATTTCTGCCATTTCATCAACCATAGCAACAACCTCTCTAATACTTTGGGCTGTTGTGTCTGTGTTGTCGACACATTCTTTGGTCTTCTCAATACTGACGGTTGTCCGTGACTGCCATTGGTTCAAGGTTGAGTTAATATCGCTGATGCCATGCTGTATTTTCTCGGTGGCACCATGTGTTCGTTGCGATAGAGCACGGACCTCATCGGCGACGACAGCAAACCCGCGTCCTTGCTCTCCCGCTCTGGCGGCTTCGATAGCAGCATTCAGTGCCAGCAGGTTCGTCTGCTCAGCTATGCCCTGTATTTCTACCATCATGGTTTCTATCTGATCGGAGACTTTGACCAGAGACTTAGCTGTCTCGGCGGTATTTTCTGTTTCCTGTTCCAATTCATTGATAGCCTGCTGGGTTGAATTGAGCGCTTCGGTGGTTTTGATACATTGCTGTTGTGCGGTGGCAACTTTGTCTGCTGTTAGCTGGGTGTTTTGAGCAATTTCGTTAGATACCGTTGATAGCTCGGTGATGGCCGAGGCAATCATTTGTGTTTCCTTGTCTTGCTCGGTGATAGATGCCTTGGCTGATGTGGAGGCCTGTTGCAGCGTATCAGCAACGCTTGCCAGTGTGCTTGAGGCATCATCGACACGTCCCAGTACGGTTTTCAGCCGGGCATCACCTAACTGGAGGTGAAACTTGGCAATAGACTCTTTTGTATCTCCGCTATAGATGATCCGGGTTAGGCTGTCGTACTGATTTGTTAGTTGTTTTAAAAAGGAAGGTGTTGTCAGTAACTCGTTTCGAAAGAGCAAGAACACCAGAACTAGAGGCAGTAGGGCGCTGAACTCCGCATAGTCAGGCATAAAGAAAGGCATGGCAATTATCGTCAAGACGGTCATTATCAGACACAGCAACACTTTATGTGTGATAGAAAGCTGGAATGAATATGGGTTTTTCTGTTGGTTGAGTTGCCGGTAGATTTGCTCAGCTTTGGAAATCATTTCACTGCTGGGCTTGCGCCTGACCGACTGGTACCCGCAGACTTGGTTGTTCTGATACAGTGGAGTGACATAAGCGTCTACCCAGTAGTGGCTACCGTCTTTGCAGCAATTTTTGACAATACCTCGCCATGATTGCTCTGCCTTGAGATGCTGCCATAAGTCAGCGAAGGCTTGTGGCGGCATGTCGGGGTGTCGGATAATATTGTGGTGTTGTCCAACAAGCTCGTCAGCTGAGTAGCCACAAATGTCAACGAATTCGTCGTTTGCATAGGTAATGACCCCCTTCAAATCGGTGGTCGTAACCAGCTGGGCATTGGGAGCCAAGACTATTTCATTGTCTGTGACATGGGTATTCTTTCGCATAGATATTCCCTCTCTACATCAAAAGTCATGGCTCGATAGCTGAAGCTTTATCATTGGCTCCACAAGTCATTACAAAAAGTGCGGTATAACTCCGCTTAAAATCAAATGTAGATGGGATATCACTTATATACATAATTGAATTTTGGGCGGTTTCTTACTTTTCAGGGGATTGGGCTTAATATTGTTCGATTCTTCTTATTATTAGTTATCTATGCAACGAGTGTCAGCCTCGATGACTGATTTTTTAATAAATACAGTATAAAGTTTCAGTGAGTTTGATTTTATAAAATGTTCAAGCCAAATAACGAAGCTGGCGGGGATGATCTGCGGATTTAACCTTGTGAATAAGGTTAATATTTATTTAGGTGTCTGATTATAAAAAAAAGCCCGCATATCATGCGGGCTATTAAATACTTGATGGTTCGACTTAGGCTGCTGGCACCATAACTTGGGTCGCAATGATTACCACGATAATACCAACAAAGACCGGAACAGAAGTACGTTTAACCACTTCGAACGGAGATAGCTTCGCCATGCCTGAACAGGCAACAACAACACCAGATACCGGAGAAATGGTACGGCCAAGGTTAGATGCCTGAAGCATAGGAATAACCAGGTATGCCGGGTTGATGCCCATTTTTGCCGCAAGGCTAGGAATAAGCTCAACGAATGCGTAGAACGGCGCGTTACCTGAACCGGTAGTGACAGCTGCAATTGCTGTGATACCAACCAATAGGATCATCAGGAAGATACCGCCGGCACCCGCGATTTCAGCAAGGTGAAGCAGGTTGTCGATGAAACCGACAGATTTCAAACCTTGTGCGAAAACACCCGCTGCAATCAACAGCATAACCACGCCAGAGAAGGCATCTGCCATCCCTTTATACGCAGCATCCAGGCCTTCAAATACCATCTTTGAGTTACGGTGACGAATAAGTTCGATCACCGCAGCAAGGAACATACAGATCACCAGAATAGTGACGATGTGTAGTTCCGGGAACAGCTTACCGCTAAACAGCAATACACCGATGATCGGCGTGAAAGGCAAAACGCAGAAGAATTTTGGCGCATCAACAGTCAGTTCGCTAACGTCCAGTTTTTCGTGAACCACACCTTCTTTGTCATCCAGGTATCGCTGCCAGAAGAAGTGAGCAGCCGCCATGGCGATAATAGCGACAATAGAAATTGGCAGCGTTGTCTTGAAGGCAAAATCAATCAGCTCCATACCTGCTGCTTCAGCAGCGACAACGACATCACCCGAAGTTGGGGATAGAATGATAGCAGCCGGTGATGCACAGATTGCGGCTGCTGCGCCGCGGCTGATGCCCATATTAACCATCAGCGGGAACAAGGTTGCCATTAGCAATACGCCCAGACCAGTTGCAGATGAAACGGCAAGAGACATCAGGCAGGCAACGAAGTAGGTGGCGACCATCAGAATGTAAGGAGACTTGATAAACTGTAGTGGTTTGGACGCCATTTTCACGACCATGTCGTTGGCACCGATCTTGGTCATGTAAGCTGCAAAGCCACATAGCATCATGATCATCATGCCAAGTCCGCCGGCGCGGTACATTAGCAGGTATTTAATATACTCAAAGACATCAGTGACAGCGTTGCCTGTTGACGTGACGCCAGTAGGCAGCACGTTCTTACCTAACGCCGCTGTGATGGCAAGTAAAATAATACCGCCAGTTAATAGCACTCCAGTTGCTGTATATCCTTTGAAGATGTATCGACCTACACCCGCAGCAACCAGAAGACCAATTATAAGCTCCAACATGGAAGTGTCCTCTTAAACTACAAAATTAAACCAATTAAAAGAAAATGTGTGTATATAAAAACACTTTATTACACATTATTTATGGCTAATTTACCTAATTGGTGGCATTTACTCGACATATAACGGTGGTATTTATGATCTAAAGCAGTATTTTAGGCGGCGTATTTTTATTGTGCTACTGGCTTGAAAACTAATGTGTAAAAAGCTGTAACAAAAAGGTTAACTGATAGTTTTGAAGGAAATTCTAATAAAATAGCAATATAGCGTCATTATAAGAACTGTTGCTTATAAAGTATGGAGTAGTTGATAGTAAAATTGGTTAGTGATGGTTGCTATTGGCAGTGTTGTTTAACAAATTCCATAAAGGCACGATCAGCGACTGACAAGTACCCGTTCTTTCGCCAGGCAATAGCAATATCCAAATATACAGGCTGCTTAAAAGGAATGGCCGACAGCCCTTTTTCATGCTGTGTCACCATCTCCAACAGAGCGGTAATGGCAAAATCATTACGGACTATTTGTAATATCATTGGCAACAGGTTTGTTTCGAAGGCTATTTGAGGTGTTAGTTGGTGGTGATGGCAAACATCATCAATGAATTCGCGGTGAAAATAACCTTGCTTGAACATCACAAGTTCATTTTTGAAAAAATCACTGAAACTGATCGTCTTCTGCTGGGCTAACGGGTTTCCCTCGCCAACAACAGCCACCATTTGTGAGTTAATAAGGTGTTCGGTGATAAGGCTGTCGGGAACATCGGCGTTGTGGATAATTCCGAGATCCAGCTCGCCATTTAATAGCATTTTGCGGATTGATTGGGTACCCGCTTCGACAATGGTCAGTTTTAAATTGGGGTACTGGCTTTTGAATCCCATCAGGATCTCGGGGAAAAAATACGATCCGAGCATACTTGGTAACCCAAGTCGGACTTCGCCTTTTTCCAGTCCCCTTAACTCCGCCATTGCGATGTTGGCATCTTCCATTTGCTGGAGAATGAGTCTGGCGTGTTCAAGCAGAATGTTGCCTTCATGGGTGAGCATGACCTTGCGATCGTTACGATGAAAAAGTGGTAGCTCAAG
Organism: Photobacterium kasasachensis; assembly: GCF_050336885.1. Classification (NCBI taxonomy): domain Bacteria; kingdom Pseudomonadati; phylum Pseudomonadota; class Gammaproteobacteria; order Vibrionales; family Vibrionaceae; genus Photobacterium; species Photobacterium kasasachensis. The sequence continues at coordinate 234,576 of NZ_JAKJSH010000007.1, read as the reverse complement.
CTGGTTTTCAAGCTTTTTAATCGCAATGCTGAGCGCCGGCTGGGCGATATGCAGACGTTCGGCTGCCCGGGTGAAATTGCCCGTTTCAGCCAGCATGACGAAGTAGGTGAGTTGACGAATATCCATTGACTATAAACAAAAGCTATCATCCCTATATTTTTAATATATTTTCATTATTGGGGATGAATTGCTACCGTTTTATTAGATTTCAACGGTATGGCTCTCGATAATGATTGATTTAAAAACCCCTGCTTATAAACGTGCCAGCTTTGCTCTTGCCCTGGGCTCCTTTTTGGTTTTTTGTAATCTTTATCTGTTTCAGCCAATGCTACCGTTGATGGCCAACGAGTTTTCGGCCACGGCAACAGAAGTCAATTGGTTGCTGGCAGCAGGAACATTGTCACTGGCCGTGATGCTTGTGCCCTGGGCGGTTGGTTCAGAAGTGATAGGTCGTCGTCGTGTGATGCTTATCAGTTTGTTTTTGTTGCCTGTAGTCGGTTTGTTGATGCTCGGTGCCGAGAACTTATTGATGCTGAGCCTTGCCCGGGCCGGTATGGGGGCGGCTCTCGCAGGTTTTGCGGCAGTGGCTGTTGCCTATATGGCCGAAGAGTTTACTCCTCGGGCCTTGATGGTTGCCGTCGGCGGCTATATCAGTGCCAACTCGCTGGGAGGGATTGTCGGTCGTCTGGCGGGCGGGTTTATCTCCGATCACTGGGGGTGGCAGGCGGCGGTGATCAGTATGGCGTTATTCAGTCTTGTTATTGCTTTGCTTGTGTGGAAACTACTGCCACCACAGCAACACTTTGTCGCTAGAAAAGGCCAGTTGAGACTGCATACCCAGAGTGTATTACAGCACTTGAGAAAGCCGACTCTGTGGTATGCGATGCTGATAGGTGGAGTGAACTTTGCCCTTTTTGTGAACCTGTATACGGTGATGGGCTTTCGTCTGGTCGCCGAACCGTATTCGGTGCCAGTGAGCTGGGCTTCTATGATTTTTCTGTGTTATCTCACCGGTACCCTGAGTGCCAAGTTCAGTGGTAGGTGGAGCCAGTCTTATAATCCGATCTCAGGGATGATTATAGGGACAACGGTGAGTGTCATTGGTATGTGGGTGGCTGCGATAGAAACCATTCCAGCGATGATGACAGGCCTGATGCTGATAAGCTCCGGCGCTTTTTTTACCCACTCGTTGGCTTATGCCTGGGTGAGCCAGAAAGCGACAACGGCCAAGGCAACAGCCACAGCATTGTACCTTGTCCACTATTATGCCGGAGGAAGTCTCGGGGGCTTTTACCTGATAGCTTGTTGGCAATATGGAGCGTGGCAAGGTGTATTGCTAGGCGGTATGGTGCTGTATGGGGTGATTTACCTGTTGTGCCTTCGACTGATGAGCAAAGAAAAAGTCGCAGTAAAAGAAAAGGCCGCAGCAAAAGATATTCAACCAGCGGCCTGAAGAACAAAGTATACCCAAGCTACCTCAAGATGCTCGTTTCAGCGAGAATTACTTGGCTTGTAGGCTAGGCACCGATTCGAAAATCTAGTGGCTCTAAATTAACAATCGGTAACAACGCATAGAAGCCAAGTAAACTCGCCCTTTGGGAATGAGCCAGCGAACCCATTTCTGTGTCAAATAACGTTGAAAGGGAATAGCCATTCCTACCGTCATTTTCCTTGAACTGAGCTCGCTGGTCTCATTCTGAATCCTGCATCTTGAGGTAGCTTGGGTATATAGTATTTAATATTTAAACTGACTGACGACTTCTCCGAGCTGTCCGGCCATCTTAGAAACGTCCTGACTGGCTTGAGAGGACTGGCCGACAGCTGACGCCGTACTCATCGCCAGTTCTGAAATACGGGAGATATTTTTATCGATTTCAGCAGACACCATGGCCTGTTGCTCCGAGGCCGAGGCTATCTGCAGGTTTTTGTCCGAGATATCGGTAATCGCAGTCACAATACGGTTGACGGAATCCGTTGCCTGGTTGGTCTGGGTAACCGTCAGTTCAGTCTGTGACTGGCTTTTTTGCATAATAGTTACACTTTCTTCGACGCCAGAGTGCAATCGTTCGATGGTGTGCTCTATTTCCTGAGTAGAACTATGGGTGCGCTGAGCCAGTTGTCGGACTTCGTCGGCAACGACGGCAAAGCCGCGGCCATGTTCGCCGGCTCTTGCAGCCTCGATGGCGGCATTGAGGGCCAGCAGGTTGGTTTGCTCTGTAATATCACGGATCACGGCAATCACTTTGTTAATGTTGCTGCTTTCAGTCTCAAGGCGCTCAATTAGCGTTTGAGATTCTGCAATATCTGAAGCCAGCGCCTGAATAGACTCTCCGGCTTGCTCGCTAGTTTGCAGGCTGTTTTGCGCTTCAAGTTTCACTTTTTCAGCGGAGTCGGCGGCATCATTAATATTGCTGGCGATCTCATTACTGGTAGCCAACAGCTGATTGATTGCCGCAGCAACGCTGGAAGACTCAGCCTGTTGCTGCTCAGCATTTTCCAGACTGTTATCGGAAGCCGACGTTGACTCTGAGGCCGCATGAGAGAGCTGCTGCGAGATGTCGGCGATACCAGTGACGATTGTTTGCAGTTTGGAGGTAAACTTGTCGAAAGAGTGGCTGAGCTCTGCCAGTTCATCCTTGCCGTTATCATTCATTCTGACCGTTAAGTCACCATTGCCTTCGGCGATGTCTTTCATCATGCGGTTGACTGTGGCCAGACGCTTGGTGATCTTGCGGCTGAATGTCAGCAGGACAATGGTCATGAACAGGGTGATTGCTGCACCACTGATAGCTAGCGTGAGTTTTTCCTGATATTGCTGATGATTGATATCGTCAATAAGTGCCAGCTCTAGGCGGTCGATTTCAGCTTCGACAACATGCACCTTCTTTCTCAGCTCACCATATAAGCCTTCGGTATGGCTAAGACCAATTGTGGTGTAGCCATCAACCAGTTCTTCGAACATCATCTGGTACATTATCAGGCTTCGCCTCAGTCCTCTCTGCTCGGCGCGACTGTACGACTTTTCCTTGATGGCTTGCTGCAGGGTGTCGATGTTGTTGTTGAAGTAGCCAAGGTGGTCTGTATTTTTGGTGATGATGAAGTCTTTCTCGTTGCGCCTGAGCGTCAGTAGCATACGGTAGAGCTGCTCGTCGCCAGTAGCCAGTATCTTTTCTTCGGCTTCGTTAGCCGCATTGTTGATATTGCCTCGCAGGCCATTCTCCATTGTCAGGCCTATCAGGACACTCTGATCAGTGATTTCATTAAACTGGGTTGAATACTGATCGAGCACTTCCAGCACATAGTCAAAGCTGCTGCCATGCTGAGAGCTGTATTGGCTAAGAATGGTTTGAACCCGGACTATCCGATCAGATAGGGCAATCTGGTCAGTATTAAACTCTTCTATATATTTGGCATCCAATCGGGCCAGGAAGTCTTTTTCATGGCGGCGCAGTTTCAGTAAATCAGCTTTACTGTGCGCGGTTTCCTGAGCAGCAAACTGTAAGTCATCGATTTTCTTGAAAGAAACCATTTCGAACAAGCCGAAGGCGAGCATTGAAGCGACAAGAATAAAACTGATCAGGTATAGCTTAGCTTTGATTGTCTGAACAGACAGTATGCGCATGGTTTACCCCCTTAATGATAGTTAGCACCGTCTCTACACGATGATCTTCATAGGGCCGCTATCGGCTGTTGCCATCTTTGGCTACCAGCGCTAGCTACTGCATACTTCAGCTATAGGATGAGGTTCCTGATGCTTCCCTGCGTGTCATTTCTCATTGTTTTAAGATCAGGTTGCCAGAGAAAAATTCCGTCCAGAATGTCGGGCACTATTGCCAGCTTTTCTTCTAGCACAAGAATAACTATAGGATCTCTATCAAGAATTTTGTAATAAAAAGAGGAGAGGGCCGGTTAGGCCCTCTTAGGATCAGGCTAGAGCCATCGCCAAGACTGAGACGGGATGGATGGTTTCAAGGTCGGTATTTTCTTCGATTTGCCATTTACAGGTTTCACAGTCCGTAATGGCGAAATCAGCATTTTCCTGGCGAATTTGCTTGAACAACTTGCTGCCGATAGCCATCGAGGTGTCATAGTTCTCGGTTTTGAAGCCGTAGGTTCCGGCTAGACCACAGCACTGGCTGTCCAGCACCACCAGTTCCAGGCCAGGGATCATCTTCAGAAGTTCAATGGTATACAGGCTGCCACCAGTACGCTCTAGGTGACACGGCGTGTGATATACCACTTTCTTATTGACCGGCTTCATTTTCGGCATATTGCCATTCATAAAGCTTCTTAGAAGAAAGCGGGTAACGAACTCGATTCTGTCGGCCACCTGGCTGTTATCAACTTTGAGTACCTCTGGGTATTCTTCGCGCAAGGTGAAAGAACAGGTCGATGATGTCGAGATGATAGGCGCATCATACTTTTCGATGGCATCGGTAAAGTTCTTGATGTTCAGCTTGGCGTTTTTCTTGGCTTTATCAAAGAAGCCGTTGGCGATGAGCGGCACGCCGCAGCATTTCTCTTTGTCGAGCAGCTGGACACCGATGCTCATGGCGTTCATGACTTTGACGAAGTCTTTACCTAGCTGAGGGTGGTTATAGTTTACATAGCAGCCGTGGAAGTAATGTACCTGCTTGGGATACAGCGCCTGGCTGGTGCAGTTTTGCTTGTACCAGCGACGGAATGTGCCATGGGAGTACTTCGGCAGGCTTTTATGATCGTGCACGCCGATGGTTTTGTGCATGATCTTTTTCACCGGCTTCATACCAGTGATGGCGTTAACAACAGGGGCAAATGGGGTTGCTGCTGTTCCCATCAGATCGGTATGGCTGAGTACAAAGTCACGGATAGTCTTGATGTTCAGCGGCATTTTGGCATGCTCGTCGCGGGCGACGGCAATCATATCGCCAATCTTGACTCCGGAAGGACAGGCCGTTTCACAGCGCTTGCAGTTGGTACACAGCTTCAGGGTTTCATCATAAAACTCAGGACTCTTGATTCGCAGACGCTCGCCATCCGGGCCACATTGCTTCGGCCCCGGATACTGCGGGTTGGCCTTTGCGACTGGGCAGTAGACGGTACATACAGTGCACTTGATACATTGATCAAAGCTGGTGTCTTTTTTTGGAAGGCTCATGCGATAGTCCTTTCTTGTTGTACGTTTTCTGTTGTTTGGTGCTGCGCTTTAATCATTTTCTCGGCAACATGATAGCCGGTGCTGATGGCGACACCGCTGCCGCAGCCTTCGAAGACCGGATCATAATGGGCAAGCAGGGCGCCTGCGCAGTACAGATTGCTGATGCTCTGGTTGTTGATAGATGGCTGTAGCTGAGAATTGCAGGTGACACCCATCTTGAGGAACGGATGACTCTGCTTGGCAAAGAACTCAGGTTGATACCAGTGATCGCGATGTGGCAGATCAGTCATGTCCAGACCGAAGATTGGTTCTTCGATAGCATGTCTTTGTGCACTCATACCACGGCTGAAGAAACTACCGCTGGCAATGAGGTAATTGTCAGCAACGAGCGGCATGTCATGATGGTGCTTGGTATAAATACGTTTTAGCTCGCCGTCTTCGAATTCACCGCGCTTTACTTCGTCACCGGCAAGGATCAAGCCGCCTAGCGCTTTGAAGTGAGACTTCATGGCTTCTTCCAGACGAATACCCAGCAGAGAAGGTGGCATGGTTGGGATCTCACAGATCTTAAAGCCAGTCAGCCCTTCAAGCAGCTTAATAGTCGCCGCCCCGTCGCCATTGCCAAAAATGGACGGCAGAATCACAAGATCGGCTTTGCCGACGTGTTGGATTAATGACTTGGCAAAAGCACAAAGCTTGGTTTCGTCACGTAGCACCCGGGAGAGATCGATGGAGCGAAATTCACACGGGTTACGTTGCATTGTCTCGAAGTCAGGTAGCTCGACGGCAGCTGTCGTGATGGTGACATCTTTAAACTGCGGTAGCTTCGCCAGGTTGTCGGCCGCCAGTTTAGGCTGGAAATCACGGAAACCGTCAATTGTAACGAGGGCAACACTGCTCAGACCTTTCGCGACATCCTTTAGGGGGAATTGATGGACGGTTTGCTGAGATAACCAGGTAGAGCGGAAAGTGCCCATAGGTGTGACGCGCAAATGGTTGGCTCCATCTTCCTGAGCTGTCAGGTAGACGCCGCATTTTTCCATCATCGACTGATACCAATCGAGAGCGTCACGTGTCGTTTTTTCACCCAGCTTGCTGTAGGGATGCTCCGGGCTTTGGTTTTTCAGTTCGTCAAAGGCACTGAATGGGTTGGCGACTGGTTGGCCGTCAGGCAGGCGGCTCAGTACATCGATAGATCCCGACGAAAAGTGCAGGGCACTTTGGCCTGCAGCAATAACTGCTGTCTTTAACCCAGCCTCGGCACAGCGGATCGCACAACTTAGGCCGGCAACACCGCCACCAATAATTACGCTATCAAATTTCATTGCTCGACCTCGTCTGCTGTTTCGCTTGTTGTTTTGTTTGTGGCGTTTGTTGCTGTACTGGATGCCTGATGTGTTGTTTCCGGTTGTTGTTCCGGGAGATCACTGACACCAAACAAGCCTTCGTAGATCCAGTAGGTAAACTCGCCTTCGCGCATAGCATCGCCCCAGAATACCGGCTTTATACCTTTCCAGCGTTCTTCAAGGAATTCGCCCAGTAGGTGGCTCGCTTCGGTCCCTGATGTTTTGCCGTACTCCGAGAATAAGCCAGCGGCACGGTAAGAGCAGAGTTCTCCCTGGCATGGCCCCATACCAACGCGGGTACGGCGACGTAAATCAACCAGGTTATGGACATCAAGCTCTTTGATGGCGTATTCCACTTCGCCACAAGTAACCATCTCGCATTCGCAGATCACGGCCTGGCTCTTCTTGTCGCCCTTGAGGAACTTCTCGGCCCGCTCGCCATGACGGTAGTAGGCGGACTGATAGACAGGTTTGGCAAGACTAGCTGTTTTCTTGGTTTTCTCGGTTGCTTGCTCCGAGCCGGGCAGTGGTTTTTCATGGGTAATACATGGTTGCGAGTTGCCCAGTTTTTTGGCAACTAGATCGGTCGTCCATTCAGCCATCATGCGGTATGTCATCAGCTTGCCGCCGGTGATGGTTACGAAGCCGTCCATGCCATCTCGTTCTGCATGGTCTAGCAATACAATGCCGCGGCTGATATTACGGCCGCTGGTATCACCGTCGACGGCAACGAGAGGGCGGACACCCGCGTAGGCACGAAGAACACGGGTGTTGGCCATGATAGGCGCAAGCTTGGCGCCTTCCTCAAGCAACACATCGATCTCTTTACTGGTGACATGCAAGTCGTCGATCTTGTCGTAATCGATACGCTCAGAAGTGGTTCCGATCAGAGAAATCGTGTCACCGGGTACCAGAATATCGGCATCCGACGGTTTACGGCAGCGGTTGATGACAAGGTTATTGATCCGGTAGTCGAGGATCAGTAGGGATCCTTTGGCAGGGAACATCTTGATATTGAGATCCCCATACTCACAGATCTGTTGACCCCAGATCCCTGCAGCATTGACAACCTGCTTGGCGTAAATCTCAAAATGTTCGCCCGTTTTCGTGTTCAGACAGTTAACGCCTTTCACTGTGTGGCCGTCTCGGATCAGGCCAGTCACAATCGTGTGATTGAACAGGCGAGCACCATGCTCGACTGCATCAAGTACGTTGGAAGCGGCAAGGCGAAACGGATCAAGCGTACCGTCAGGTACCTTGACGGCACCAATCAAATCCGGGTTACAGTTAGGCTCTAGTCTCAGTGCCTCTTGCGGTGTCAGCTGCTCGACATCAATGTCTGCTTTCTGGCAGGACGAAAGAAAAGTTTTCTGAAAATCGAGATCATCGTCCGGCAGTGAAATAAACAGCCCCTGCGTATCTTCCACACAGTGGCGAGCAATCTTTTTGAGGATGCGGTTTTCTTGAATGCACTCTTCAGCGGATTCCTGATCCGTGACGGCATAACGAGCGCCCGAGTGGAGTAGGCCGTGGTTACGTCCGGTCGTACCTGAAGCAAGGTCATCCCTTTCAACCAGAATACATGCCATTCCTCGTAACGCACAATCACGCATGATGCCTGTGCCGGTTGCGCCACCGCCGATAATAACAACGTCTGTTTCAAACCAACTAGTCATGTTCGTTTTCGCTTATTGTTTTGGTCAGTTACTCAGGAACTGTTTGATTCCCTATCTCATAGGAATAAATATGCCACTTTTGCTGCGGGTATTATTTGATCTAATACACATAAATGAGCGAACGAACATTCGTTCGCGCTATAAGGGGCTTGATTGCATGAAAAGCAAACAAAAAAAGAGCCGTTCGGCTCTTTTTCGAAGGAAGGTATGTGTAAAAATTAGGCGATTGCCTTTCGGCGCTCATTTCCATGGTACTGAAAACCAACTGGATGAAAGCGGCTGCAGTCACGGCCGGAGTCTTTGCACTCATAAAGAGCACGATCTGCCCGTTCAATCATGGAAGAGAGCGTATCGCCGCAGGAATAGGTAGAGATGCCGATACAGGTGGTGATCTGTAGCTTGGTATCGGCATAGCCGATTGGCAATTCAAGTTGGCGAATGTAATGAAGCATGCGTTCCGCAATCTTTTCGGCCATGTCAGAATTACAACGAGGCAAGCACAGGATGAACTCTTCGCCGCCGTAGCGGCCAAACAGATCGGTTTTTCGGATCTTGCTTTGCATGAAATCAGCAAATCCCCGTAACACTTTATCGCCCGCGCCATGTCCCCAGGTGTCGTTAATTCGCTTGAACTTGTCGATATCGAAAATCAACACCGAAAATGGCTGGCCTTTATTTTCGCAGTGGGAAATTGACTTGTTTGCCAGTTGCAGGAGCATACGACGGTTATAAATGCCGGTTAACGGGTCCAAAGTGGCCTGGCGATACAGGCGCATTAGCATATATAGCTTGGACAGCTGCGACCAGATCACCATCATTGCCAGGACATTTTGCAGCCAATAGTCAGCAAGGTTTTCGGGTGTAAGTAGCCTGTCAGCCTGAAACTCAACAAAAAGCTGAGTAACAGCAGTAATAAAAAGCAGCCCGAGGCTTTCTTTTATGGTGACTGGAAGAATGGTCAATATGGCGACATGCAGGATAGGAAGCAGGGTATAACCGTATTCAATGCCACTATTGCCGTTGGGAAAGTCGAGCACCTGCATCGAATACAAGTAGAACAAGTTCAATCCAATTACCATCAAAGTCATACACCATTGGGCTTTTTTCAACGACGTTTGACGGCTGTTGTATTTGGCAATGGTAAATAAATATGCAGCGAGGGCAGCACGAGAAATAGCAATTTCGATCCCCTGCGAGCCGGAAAGGAACATTAAATCGAAAGGAACCCAGAGAACAATTAAGATTCCCCAGACGATGGCGAGCATCGAGATGCGGTCACGCAGATAGCCGCTTCGGGTGTTTTGAAAACTGGCGCTGTGCGCTTTTGCACTCCATAAATCAGGAATATACAGCTTAAGCGTCTTAAAAAGCTGCTCTTGATTATCCTGCATTCCTTTATTCGGGTTAGTCATTTTCGCCCTGTATGTTATGTGTCTGACTACCTATTTAGGGTTTAATTGCATAAAAAATGACGCAGCGCAAAGTCAACACAAACTGTCCGTGATTAGTGGGTAATTATTCTACATATTGAATAAACAAACCGTGACCTTGATCCAGTATATTGATTGGTTTTTCTAATGTGACTGGATGAATTAATTAATAGGTTAATCGTTCTTGGTTGAAAAATTTGCCGGTGAGTACTTTTACCGTGGTACTTCATTGTGCAATCAAACAGTGAACTTGATATGATCCTTCCCAATTTTTTATTGATACAAGTTAAAGCATGATTACAGGTTATTTGACGTTTCTGATCCCCGCACTGCTGGGGGCACAATTGATTTTGACGTTGGTGTTAACCAAGGGGGAAATCTGTCCGGGTCAACGAGGCAGGGTACATAAAATGTTGCCTGTAATCTTAGTGGGTTGGCTTGTTGCGGTCATTAGCCACCCGGTAGCTCTATTACCTTTGTTAGTGCTGGGCTTTTTTACCTTTAAGGTCAAGACGGGCAAAACCCGTGACGCGGGGCCGCTCAAGGCTCTGTACGCGGCCGATGTGCTGGCAGCACTGAGCTGGTTATTGCTTCTGCCGACAATGAGCCTGCCTCAAATTGGCCTGAGCCTGATGGCTGTGGCACTGTTTGGCGCCTCTCTGGCCCATTTGTTGTTGACGCTGGCAAGAACTCGCCTGCAGGCTTTTCACCGTATTTTGCCATTTACCGGTTTTGTCAGCGCGATTATGAGCGTCTTGTTGATGTTATGGCTCTTGACTGGGATGGAGGAATCCGCACTACAGGCCATGACTGCAGATGTTGTCGGGGCATTGGCCTTATTAGTGTTGGCACTATTGGTCTGGGGGGGCCACATTCTGCTGACCAAGACGGTTAATCGCTGGCAGCTTTTGGTCGCCTCATCATTGCTGGTGGCATCCGGCAGCATGCAACTGGTGATGTTCTAAGCTACATCACAATATTACGCATTTTCTGTATAAGCCCTTCCATTTGGAAGGGCTTTTGTTAGCAGGCTAACGGAGAATGACTATGCTTATCTTTAGGTACAGACACTGTTACCGTTGCTGTTGAGCTAAGGGGTGAGTATGGAAATTAGCAATCTACTGAATATGGATGGCAATATCGTTCTTGGCATTGTAAATGAACGGCTACGGCTTGAATGCTCGACTATCGAAGAGCTGGTAAGTCGTTATGAGCTGGATAACGATGAATTGAATGAGAAGATGGAAGCGCTGGGTTATCACTACGATCCCATCTCAAATCAGTTTAAATAAAAGCTGGATAACAACTTAACGCTTTAGGCGCTTTTAATTCCCTCAAGATGGGTTTGGCATTGCTGCTTGGCGGTTGCAAAAAACGCCTGCAGATAATGCCTTTCCCGCTCTGAAGCTCGAATGGCTGCAAATAGCCTTCGCCATAGTCCCTCTCCAAGCGGTTTGCTCACGACCAGCCCCTGACGGGCAAAATCATAAATGGCCCAGTTAGGCAAGGCGGCAACCCCCAGTCCGGCCGACACCATCTGGACCAGCATCAGGGTATTGTCGGCTTGTTTCCAGTTTTCTGGCTCGATATCTGCCGGTTGCAAGAAGTGTTTCACCACATCCAGGCGTCCTTTTTGAACTGGGTAGCTGAGCATGGTCTGATCGGCGAGATCCTGTGGTGAGATAAAGTCTTTGCTGGCCAATGGAGATTGCGGAGAAACTACCAGACGCATTTCGAAATCAAACAGGGGTTCGAAGTGGACTTCACTGCGGGCCTGAATGTCCGAAGTGATCACCAAGTCGAGTTCACCTGCGCTTAACGCCGGCAGTGGTTCGAATCCGAAACCTGACGAGAAATCCAACGTCACGCTAGGCCAGTGAATCTGGTATTCCTTGAGAGCTGGCATCAACCATTGGAAGCAGGAGTGGCATTCAATAGCCATGTGCAAGCGACCGTTGGCGTCTTCCTTCAGGCTGGCAAGCTCATGCTCGGCTTTGGCGATGCGGGGGATCAGGTCATCTGCGAGTTTGAGGAGGATCTCGCCTTCGGCAGTGAACTTTACCGGCCGGGTTTTCCTTAAAAATAGCTGGCCGCCGAGCCGCTGCTCGAGATCTTTTAGCTGGTGAGACAGGGCGGACTGGGTCAGGCAGAGGGTATTGGCTGTTGCTGTCAGCGAGCCGGTATCCCGTAAGACTGATAATGTTCTTAAGTGTTTAATTTCGATCATGACTTCCTTTACCGTCCTTGTCTCAGATGGCTCATCGCTTTCGTTATCATTTGAAATCCAGCGATTTTCCTGTTGCTGTCCGATGAGCTGATGAGATCAATGTACCTGTAAAAATGAGAAGTGTAAACATCTAGACGTCCAAATGGATTTGTTGTATGAGCCTTGATGATTATTAATTTTTTTCATAATCACTTTGAATTATAAGAAATTGTTCATGTATCGGGGTTAAGTCATTGTTTGGTCATCAACAGTTACCAGCACAGAGAGACTGCAACATGACGACGAACAACACCGTACCTGCGAATAACACAACGACCGCAAATAAAACAATCACCCATATTCTTGGTTACCCACGAGTAGGCAGCCAGCGTGAACTCAAGTTTGCCCAGGAAAAATACTGGCGAGGTGAAATCGACCAGAAAGAGCTTAAAGAGGTAGGTAGCTTGCTGCGTCATCGCCACTGGGGTGATCAGGTCGGTGCCGGTCTTGACTATGTATCGGTCGGGGACTTTGCCTGGTATGACCATGTGTTGAGTACCAGCATGTTGCTTGGCCACATTCCTAAGCGTCACAATACTGGCTTCCCTGATCTCGATACCTTATTTCGGGTAGCGCGAGGCAAGGCGCCGACAGGCTGTGCTTGCGCAGCGTCAGACATGACAAAGTGGTTTAACACTAATTATCATTACATCGTTCCAGAGTTCAGCGCCGATGATCAGTTCAATGTCAGCTGGCAGCAGCTGTTCGAAGAAGTAGCAGAGGCCAAGAAGGCCGGCCATGACGTCAAGCCGGTGTTGCTTGGTCCGGTGTCCTACTTGTGGCTGGGTAAAGAAAAAGAGCTAGATTTCGATCGTTTGTCGCTATTGCCTCGACTGCTGACTGCCTATCAACAGATCCTTGGTAAGCTGGCAGGACTTGGGGTGGAGTGGGTTCAGATTGACGAGCCGGTGTTGACCCTGGAGTTGCCAAAAGAGTGGGCGGATTCCTTTAAGCTGGCTTATCAAGTGTTAAATGGCAGTACCAAGCTGTTGCTGACCACGTATTTTGACAACATTACCCACCACCTGGACAAAATAGTTGCGTTGAATGTCGACGGCTTGCACATTGATTTATCAGCGTCACCGGAACAGCTAGGTGAAGTGGTCGCCGCTTTGCCACAAGGCTGGGTACTGTCGGCGGGGGTAATTAACGGCCGGAATGTATGGCGAGCTGATTTGGCTCAGCTACTGTCAGTCTTGCAGCCAGTTAAAGAGCAGCTAGGCTCGCGCCTGTGGCTGGCAAGCTCTTGTTCTCTATTGCATAGCCCTATTGACCTTGACCTGGAAACAGAGCTTAAACCCGAGGTACGACAGTGGCTCTCATTTGCCAAGCAGAAGTGTCGCGAGGTGACATTGCTTGCACAGGCACTTGACGGTAGCAAGCTGGCTCAACAGGAATGCCTCCAATACAGTGCGCCAATTAAGGCCCGTGCAACCAGTCAGCTGGTAAACAATGCAGAGGTGCGTCAGCGCACTGCGGCAATCACGCCGGCACTGGCTGAGAGAAAGGCTCCTTATGCTGAGAGGGCCAGACAGCAGCGAACGGCGCTTAACTTACCATTATTACCAACCACAACGATTGGCTCGTTTCCACAGACGAATGAGATCCGTACCCAGCGACGTGACTTTAAAGCCGGGCGACTAACGGAAGCCGAATACAATACTGCACTGAAAGGGCATATTGCGGATGCAATTGAGCGCCAACAAAAGCTCGATCTTGATGTGTTGGTGCACGGTGAAGCCGAGCGTAATGATATGGTGGAGTATTTTGCCGAGCTGCTGGAAGGCTTTGCTGTTACGCGTTTTGGTTGGGTACAAAGCTACGGTTCCCGCTGTGTTAAACCAGCCGTTATTGTTTCAGATATCTACCGTGCCAAACCGATGACGGTAGACTGGACGTGTTATGCCCAATCGCTGACAAACAAACTGGTGAAGGGCATGCTTACCGGACCGGTAACAATCCTTGGCTGGACTTTCCCGCGTGAAGACTTGACGCGGGAAGAAGTGGCCAACCAGATAGCCCTGGCATTGCGCGACGAAGTGGCTGATCTGCAGTCTTCAGGCATTAAGGTGATTCAGATTGATGAGCCGGCGATCCGTGAGGGCTTGCCGTTAAAAGCCTCGCAATGGCAGGCATACCTGGATTGGGCGGTGAACGCATTCAAAATCTCTGCTGCCAGCGCGGAGCCGCAAACTCAGATCCACACTCATATGTGTTACAGCGAATTCAACGACATTATTAAGTCTGTGGCAGCGTTGGACGCCGATGTGATCACTATCGAAACGTCTCGTTCAGATATGGAGCTACTGAAGGCCTTTGAGGAGTTTGACTATCCGAATGAGATTGGCCCGGGCGTCTATGATATCCATTCACCTAATATTCCGGAGGTCGAACACATTACCCAGTTGGTTGAAAAAGCGGAAACGCTCATTCCTGCAGAACGACTGTGGATTAACCCGGACTGCGGTCTGAAAACCCGTAACTGGGAGGAGACAGAAGCTGCACTACGTAACTTGGTGGCAGCAGCCAAAGCATTGCGTGAGCAGTGGCAGGCGAAAGCGGTGTAGCGAAAGTGGGCCGCATAATATAGCTTGGTCGTATGATAAATAAAAAGAGCGCATTTGCGCTCTTTTTGCTAACTGCACCAGTCCCGCTGTAGTGGCGGCTCGAGGATTATTGTGTTTCAGTACGCTTGAATGTCAGCGTGTGGTCGGCATTGGTCAACGTTAGTTCACTGCCTGTAATGCTGGCCTCACTCCACTCCATCAGGGTAGTACTCATGATTCGTTCCATTTCCATGGCTGGTTCTGGACAGGCCATCATGGTCATTCCCATTTTCTCGACACGCAGCTTACCTTCTTTCAGCTCTGCCTGACCGAAGTAGCGGTTACAGCCAGAGTGACCGTTGGCTGCCAGATCTGTGCTTAGTTCAAGGTTTGGTGCTTTAAATGGTTCCGGCAAATCAATGGCTTTGTTATCGACCTTGGTTAATACCCAGTTGTGGGTGGCCAGATCGGACTCGGCGATGACATGTGTACTGCTGCTGTTGTTGGCCGCGCAGGCCGCTAGAATAACTGGTAACGCTAGAATGGCTAGAAAACGCTTTCTCATAATATGATTCCCGGAGTTTAATTTTTATACTGCGTTCATTCGAACATAAGCTTCCTGAATATTAGTTTAATCGCTTACATTATCAATTGTACGCCGTTTCTTATTGATATGACTCGACTATAAACCAAGAGTTCAATCTCGTGAACACATCGCAACATGTATTGGTAGAAATAACAGTGGAATGTGAGTATCTATAATTTATAGCTAATAGTTTGCCAAAGGTAATCTTGTTTTCTGTTAGGTGGATGTCATTTTTATCCCATAAAATAGGGGGATAAGATAGCACTTTGCAGTGACTATTAATCCGGCAAATGTGTAGCACGGTAATGTATTAATCTTTTTTATTGTCGACCATATGAAGATGCACATCTTGCTGCGGGAATGGGATGGACAATCCTTCTTTGTCAAAGCGAATCTTCACTTCTCGGGTAATGTCCCAGTACACATCCCAGTAATCTTCTGTTTTTACCCAGGGGCGAACAATGAAATCGACCGATGAAGTATTGAGGGTATGAAGCTTTATCGTTTTTTCTGGGGATCTCAGTATCGCCGGGTGTGCGTCAACAATATCGTTCAGTACTTGTTCGGCGTGCTCGACACTGTCGCTATAACCAATGCCGAATACCATGTCGACACGGCGGACGCGCTCATGGGTGACATTCTTTATAGTGTCTCCCCAAATTTTGCTGTTGGGCACAATCATTATCTGGTTGTCAAAGGTCTTGATGGTGGTACTGACCAGACTCATGTGACTGACTTTGCCGGATACGCCGCCAGCCTCGACAAAATCTCCGACATCAAATGGGCGATAGATTAGCAGCATCATGCCGGATGCAAAGTTCGACAGGGTATCCTGGAGGGCAAAGCCGACGATAACACCGGCAACACCGAAACCGGTCAGTATGGGAGCCAGATTGAGGCCAATTTGCGACAGGGCGATCAACAGGCCGATGATGAAGACACCCTTGCCGCTCATCGAGATAAAGAAGTCCTGCATTAACTGGGACATGCGCAGATTAGGTGAGGATACCGCCCGGGTGACCATTCTTCGTGTGAGATTTTTTAAGATCCTGAAGATAAAAATAATAAAGGCAAAAATAACCAGCTTGAACAAGACCTGAGGGGTATTGTCGACCAGCCATTGGCCGATACCCTTTACCCAGCTGGAAAATAAGGAAATGAGGACTTTGGGCTTTAGCAAATCATCGGTCAGGTTTCCGGTTACCTCAAAAATTTGCTGGGTATATTGAGTGGTGTCTATCTCCATTTCGTCGGCCAGTTCGACGAGAAATCTGAGGTTGTCAATATCGCTGGCGACACTTCTCTGAGCCAAAAGGTGTTCAAGCTGGACAGAGGGCTTCTCACCTTCAGAGGCTGTTTTTAGCTGTTTGAGCAACAGGGCTTCTTGCTGGCTATTGAAGGAGAGTGAGGCTGACATGAATTCAAGCCGGTGGCTGATGTCTTCGGTGAGAGCGTCAGCACTGTTGGGATTCGGAGAGCCAAGTAATTCAAGCCATTCGTAGTTTATCCATTGCTCAGCCAGCAACCGTGTATAGAAGCGGCGGGCATCATCGAGGTTTTTTTGTACGGATAACTTATCTTCCTGTGCTGCCTCGTCGAGCTTCACTTCTTCTGTAGTTATTTTACCTTCAAGAAACTCAGAGGCCTGAGAGATGAAAATGACCTGTTGATTGACGTATTTTAGCAGTATCGGAACGGTTTCATCTGTGCGGTTGTCGATTAAGCTTTTAATTATTCTGCGCAGTTCGTCATTTTTGTTGAGCAGCTGCATTTCGACGACACTTCTTGCCGAACCACTTTTGGTAAGAGATTCCTGATGGAGTGCGGCGATCTCTTGTTCGAGTGATGCCAGTTGTTGTGTTTGTTCGTCATGTTGTTCTGCCACCACGACAGAGGAGATGAATAACAAGATGATCATCAGTATGCGCATCTTACAGCTCACTCTTGCTAACTGATTTATAAAACAGGTTAATCAGGCCAATAGTTGAAGCTGTTGGGCCATGATACCCAGTATCAGATTATGTATTGTTGAAATAAAAATCGGTGCCGGGGAGAAGTGCCAACACCAGTCCGGCATGTCATTCCCACGATAATGATAACCGTCATAGGCTGGTGGCGGAGGCTCAATATGTAGATTAGGGCGTTATAATGGCCTAAACACATCAAAAACAGTCAATACTGACGACTTTGAAACAGTGTTTTTATCTTAGGGATGCGGTTTGGGGGTATTGTCAGCAGAGGGCCAAATGATTTGAATAAAAAAGCCCATAACACTTGCATGAATCAGCAAGGGCTATGGGCAAAGTAGCGAGGAGCAAAAGCGTGTGTTAAATGAACACACAAGTTAGTACTCTTTGTTATGTTCTTTTTATTAGGCGGTAACTGGAGCCTCCTGGGCAAAGGCCGGTTGTTCGGTTTTAGTTGGAATACGGAAAATCAACGTATAACTAACCGGCAAGACGATCAGTGTCAGCACGGTGGCAAAGCCAAGACCAAAGATGATAGTGACTGCCATTGCCACAAAGAACGGGTCAAACAGCAGCGGGATCATACCTAGCATAGTGGTAATTGCTGCCATGCCGACCGGTCTGACACGGCTGACGGAAGAATCAAATACGGCGTCATATGGCGCCATGCCTGATTTGATCTCGGCGTTAATTTGGTCGACCAGAACAATGCCGTTTTTGATGATCATACCGCTAAGGCTAAGCATACCGAGGATCGCCATGAAGCTTAGTGGCGCATCAAGCAGCAGCAGGCCGGATGCAATACCAATAATCGCAAGGGGGACGTTGAACCAGATCACCAGTGGCTGCCTGACTGAGTTGAACAGGACAACAGTGATCAGGAACATCGCGAGGTAGCCTAGTGGCAGGGAGCTAAAGATACTTGCCTGCGCATCACGTGAGGTCTCGTACTCGCCACCCCATTCAAATGAATATCCGTCCGGCAGTTCAATCGCCTCGACTTTGTCGCGTATCTTGCGATGGACTGAGTCGGCTGTTTCGCCGCTGCCAAGTACCGGATCAGCAAACACGGTAAGCATACGCTTTCGGTCACGACGCATGATAATAGGGTTTTCCCATTCGGTATCGAAAGAGGAAACCAACTGTGTCACAGGGACAAACGTGTTGTTCTCGCCACTCCAGACCTGCAGTTTAAGCAAGCTGTTTGCATCAAGGCGTTCCTGCTCCGGCGCTCGGGCCATGATCGGCATCAGGTGTGACTGCTCTCGATAGGTACCGATAGCTTTGCCGCTGAAGTTGATCAGCAGGGCGGTATCAAGATCCTGTTTGCTGATACCGACCTCGCGAGACTGGGCCAGATTCAGCTGAGGACGAACTACTGTTACCTGATTTCGCCAGCTGTGACGGATATTCTCGGCCATTGGCTCAGCCAGAAAGATTTGCTCGGCCTGATGGGCAAGCTGTCGCAGCACCAGAGGATCTTCACCATAGAAACGCGCTTCAATTTTAGCCGCCGGTGAAGGGCCGTTTTCCAGCAGTTTTACCCTGAATTCCGCTTCTGGGTAGCTCTCACGCAAGTGGGCTGTCAGTTGCGGCATATTTGCACTCTGTGTTTCCAGGCTATCCATTTCAATGATGAGCTGGGCGTAGGCGTCGTAGCCTTTCTCCGGAACATAAGGCAATACAAAGCGCTGTGCACCCTGGCCGATAACCGATGTAAGGTTTACCAGTCCGACCTTGTTTTCTTTCTCGTAGCCCAGAATCTCTTGTTCAACGTTAGAAACAAACTTTTCTGTTCCACGAATATCTGTGCCTTCCGGCAGCCAGATATCAACAAAGAAGATTGGTGTGTTCGATGGCGGGAAGAATACATTCTTCACATGTCCCATTCCGATAACAGCGGCAACCAGCATAGCGATGACCAGAGCAAGCGTAACAACACGGAATCGCATTGCTGTCGTTAGCAGGCCACGGTACAGGTTAAAGAACCAACCTCGATACAGCTCTTGTGGCTCGTCGCTGACTTCTCCGTCCTTAAACAGAAGGTGACAGAAGAAGGGAGTGATGGTGATAGCCGTGATCCAGCTGATAAACAAAGAGATCAGCAATACCTGAAACAGAGACGCACAGAATTCACCTGTCGCATCCTGAGACAAGCCAATAGGGGCAAAAGCAATAATGGCGATGATTGTTGCGCCGAGGAGCGGCCATTGGGTTTGCTTGACAACTTGACCGGCAGCCTCGAAGCGTGTCTGGCCTCGCTGGATACCAATCAGGATCCCTTCGGTCACAACAATCGCATTATCCACCAGCATGCCGAGCGCGATAATCAAGGCTCCCAGTGAGATGATTTGTAGCTGGATACCGAGGACATTCATCACGATGAAGGTGCCCAGTATCGTCAGCAACAGGACAACACCCATCAGCAGGCCCGAGCGCACGCCCATAAAGACCAGCAATACGACGATAACAATGGCAACAGACTCGGCCAGGTTAATCAAAAAGCCGGTAACAGAGACCTCAACGATGGAACCTTGGTCGTAAACTGTATTTAGGTCCATACCTACCGGTAGCTGTGATTCTAACTCGGTAATTTTCGCCGATACGGCTTTGGATACATCGACAACATTGACACCTGTGGTGAACGAAATACCCAATGACAACGCGTCCTGCCCCATGTTGTGGTATAGCAGGGTAGGGGTTTCTGTCGTTGTCTTATATACCTTGGCAATGTCACCCAGATAAACCAGATCGCCACTGCTTGGTGGGCTGACCAAAAGACGGTTCATTTCGCTGACGTCATCGAACTCACCGGTTGGGTGGATACGAATTCGCCCGTCACCAATTCGAATTTTACCTGCATTGGAGACCACGTTCTGGTTTTGGATCTGGCTGTAGATATAGTTCTGGTCAAGGCCAAGCGCAGATAGTTTCTGCTGGCTGATCTCGACGACGATTTGCTCCTCTGGCGCACCGACGACTGAGACTTTCTTGACACCGTCGATAAGCACCAGCTCACGACGAAGGTAGTTGGCATAGTTCTCCAGCTCGCGATAGCTGTACCCTTCACCGCGAATATTAACCAAGATGCCAAACACGTCAGAGAAATCATCAATGATCTGTGGCTGCAGAGTGCCCGGAGGCAAATCGGCAACTGCGTCATTCACCTTGCGACGCAGTTCATCCCACACTTGCGGCAGGGCATTGGCGTCGTACTCGTCTTTCATCTCGACTTCGATCTGTGAAAGACCGGCGTTGTTGATCGAGGTGATATGCTTGATTTGCGGCATTTGCTGGATGGCATCTTCCAGCGGCAGTGTGACTTCCTCTTCGACTTGTTCTGGTGAGGCGCCCGGGTAAGGGGTGATTACCAGCGCATTTTTGATAGTGAACTCTGGAAATTCCAGCTGGCCGAGGCCGGTGAAGGAAATTGCTCCGCCGATTAACATTAGCAGAACGAACATCCAGCTTATGACTTTGTTTCTAATACTATAGTGTGCAACATTCATCAATTAAACGCCTCGTTCCCAACGAAGAGGTTTAACTTCCATGTTGGATTTCACTGCAGCAGCACCGACGGCAACCACCTGGTCACCTAGTTTCAGGCCAGACAGGATTTCAATTCCGTTTGCTCGTACTTGTCCGAGAATGACCTCTACAGATTCAAGTGTTTTGTTACCGGACTGATAGCGCCATACATTGGTTTCACCGGTATCGTCGCTACGAACGATGGCGGTTAAAGGAAGTACGGTAATGACCTGACCGGAAGTGTTCACCGCAGACATATCTAGCAGCAGCTCGGCGCTCATTCCCGGCAGAATGTTCAGGTTATCTGGCGGTGTCAGGCTAAACACAACCTCGTAGGTCTGGCTGCCCGGGCTAACAGTGCTGGCGTGCTCTTTGTATTGCACCGGGTAGGTACCCTGCTGGCCAGCCGAGGTTAGGGTAGGTGTAAAGCCCTTTTCCAGTGCCAGAGTCTTAGGAGCATGAAAGCGCACAGTTGGCTTGAATGCTTCGTCGAATGAAACATCTTTTAGCGTCAGTAACAGGGATTCAGGAACTTGGATCTTTACATCTATCTGATTATTTCCCTGAAGCGTCAAAACGACCTGGGTCGCTTGGATCATTTGGTGGTTGTCCAGGTTTACCTTGGCAACGGTACCGGAAAACGGTGCTTCCAATCGGGTATAGGCCAACTGGTCACGAGCAGAATATAGCGAGGCCTTGGCAGATTTCAACGTGGCCCTGGCGGTGTCGAACTCAGCTTTTGAAATCAGCTTACGCTTATAGAGTTCTTCTTTTCGTTTGAAATCAACAGCTGCTAGGTCGTGGTTGGCTTCGGCGTTCAGTAAGGCGTTCTTGGCATCGCGATCATCTAACTGTGCGAGCAGTTGTCCTTTCGTGACATGCTGGCCTTCTATTAACCCAAGCTTTACCAATTCGCCATTGATGCGAAAAGCCAGATCAGCTTGCTGACTTGCTGCGATTTTTGCGGGGAAGACACGTATTTGATGAGAAGTACTGTCGTTGACGGTCATGAGCTTGACTGGGCGGATAACGGCCGATTGCTGGATTGCGCTTTCAGCTTCATCACAGCCAGTTAGTACAACTGACATCATAACGGCAAGCAGGCTAAGTAATGCCGGTTTCATGGTGGTATTTCCTATTGTTATAACTTGCGGAAAACTATAACCTTTGAATGGGTTGCGAAAAACCAAACATTTTGGAAAGAGTAGTTCTGTTTTTTGCAACAAATAATGGCAGTAATTGGCTTTACAATAACTGCAGACTGTGAACAAACGGGTGAGAAATGAAGACCGAAGATATTAAGTTATTTCATCAAATTGTCGATGCGGGAAGCCTGATTCGCGCTGCTGAAATCTTTGATTTGCCGAAGTCGAATCTCAGCCGGCGAGTGAAGGCGCTGGAAGAGGAACTGCAGGTCCAACTCTTTCACCGTCACAACCGTTCTATGCAGTTAACCGAAGCCGGTGAGACATTTTATGAACGCACCAAAGCTCTCATTAGCGATTTTGAGCTGTGTATTCAGGAGGTTACGGCACCAACGTACGAACTGTCGGGGCATTTGCGGGTTCAGGTTTTGCCGTTGCCCGGGGTTATTGATATAGGGCGAGCAATATTTAAGTTTATGGATTTATACCCGAAGGTGACGGTCGAAATTATTACCAGCTCGATAGAAACGGATCTAATTGAAAATCATATTGATGTTGCCTTACGTATCGGCGATAAGTTAGAGGATTCAACTTTAATTGCCCGTCCGTTTATGTCAGCATCATTTGGCTATTATGCTACTGAAAAGTATATCGAGGCCAATGGCATGCCTCAAACACCTGAAGATATGGCTAACCATAATATGATCCGTTTTCGTTATCCTAATGGTCACTTGTATAACAAAATGCCCCTGGGACAAGATAAGGTCATCGAGGGAGCTGGAAATCTGATCATGAATAGTGCGCCGCTGATGATGGAGGCCTGCTTGCAACACCGCGGGATCATTTTTATACCGGAGACCTTGGCTGATTTTTATATCGAGAGAGGCATGCTGGTAAGGCTATTTGAAGATATTGAGCCATCAATGAGTTATGGTTGGCTGGTTTATCCTTCCCGAAAATACCTGTCGGTAACGGTACGCACTTTTATCGACTATATGATGACCGAAGCAGAGAATTTAGGGGTTTGTCAAAACATCGAAGGTGATATTCGTGGGATGTCGATTTGAGCACTTAACCTGGTGGGCCTTTCCTTGGCAGGTACTGACTGTAAATAGCATGCTATTACATGGGGGAGGTGTCAGTGTCCTTAAAATTCTTACATGAAAGTTCGTCATGTTCGTTGATTAGACTGTGAGTGTTATATTTTTCTAAAAACTTTCTTCTAGTGTTTTTTAATATATCCCTAGATTTTGAATTAATATTCCGTTTAATTAACACTGAGTCTTTATTCATATTTTAAATATTTTACCGCAGTCTTTGCATCTAAATATCGAACTATAAAATAAGCGTTGCCAAAAAGTACGTTTGACCCTTTCTTTGTGAATACAACTGCAATTTGTCATCTTGGAAACTGTTTTTCTGTAAATCAGGTGCAGAATGATACATAAAGTCCCCTTAATGCTCAACAAGTTTAATATGCCAAATGTGACAAGTAAACATGATGATTTTATTAAGTAACATTGATGTGGCTGAACGAAGAAAATAAAATATAAAACAGCATTCACATGCGCGAGTGATATAATTTAAGATATTGTTTTGGCGTGATGATAAATGGGTAGCCCACGGCCATGCAAATAAAACATTCAAATAAAGCAAGCAATCGTTTTCTATTTCCTGAGTTTATATTATCGGTCGGAAATATTAACCGAAATGACTCTGTTCTGCTTTTGTGAATCCGCTCTATAAAAAAAGCCCCCTTACAAGAAGGGGGCAATAAGTACCATCGCTTTTTATTATTCGCTTACATAGCCTGCGAGCTGAGGAAGTAATGTTGTGTTGGCTCGCTTAGCCGAAGTCACCATTTACGTAGCCACGGGTGCGATCATCACGCGGGCTGTTAAACAGTGCATGTGTTTCATCATGCTCTACCAGCTCGCCCATCAGGAAGAAGGCTGTGCGGTCAGAGATACGTCTTGCCTGCTGCATTGAGTGAGTAACAATGACAATGGTGAAGTCTTTCTTCAGAGACTCCATCAGATCTTCGATTTTCTTGGTTGCAATGGGATCCAGTGCCGAAGTCGGTTCATCCATCAGGATTACTTCTGGCTCCATGGCAATGGTACGGGCAATACACAGGCGTTGCTGCTGTCCGCCTGAGAGGCCGAAAGCGTGTGACTTCAGGCGATCTTTAACTTCGTCCCACAGAGCAGCACCACGCAGTGATCTTTCGACGACTTCATCAAGGCGTTTCTTGTCAGTGATACCCTGGGCACGTAGACCGTAGGCAACGTTCTCATAGATACTCATCGGGAATGGGTTTGGCTTCTGGAATACCATCCCCACCTTGATACGCAGCTGCGCGACATCAATGTTGCCGTAGACATCTTCGTTATCCATGGTCAGCTGACCATCAATCTTGACACCTTCAATAAGGTCATTCATACGGTTCAGGCAGCGAAGCAGTGTAGACTTGCCGCAGCCTGACGGGCCGATGAGCGCCGTTACCTGACGGTTAGGGATTGGCAGGCAGATTTTTTTCAGTGCCTGGTTTTCGCCGTAGTATAGATCTAGGTTTTCGATGCTGAATTTATTCATGGTTCTCTTCCTCAAAATTAGTAAGTCGCAGTGTTGAATCGGCTAGCAATCAATTTCGTAATCATGTTAATCACAAGAACAATCACAATCAGGACGGTGGCGGTTGCATACGCCTGGTTCCATTCATGAATGGTGTAGAGTTCCTGTGTTAGCTTGTACAGGTGAACGGTTAACGTACGGCCAGAGTCAAGCATGCTCTCCGGGATACGCGCTACCATACCTGCTGTCATGAATACCGGTGCAGATTCACCGATGACACGACCAACGCTGAGGATGATGGAGGTTACGATACCAGGCATTGCGCTTGGCAGAATAAGTCTCCAGATGGTGTAGATTTTGGATGCCCCCAAACCGTACGAGCCTTCGCGGTAGGTTTGTGGTACAGCCATCAATGCTTCTTCCGTAGTACGGATAATGACCGGAAGAATCAAAATACTTAGGGTTAGGGCGCCAGACAGAATCGAGTAACCAAAGCCAAGTACAACCACGAAGAAGGTCATACCGAACAGGCCGTAGATAATCGACGGGATACCGGCCAGTGATTCGGTACAGAAGCGGATCACCTTAACTAACTTGCTGCCGACCTTGGCATATTCTGTCAGGTAGATGGCAGTCATGATCCCTAGTGGGGCGGCAACGGCAATTGACGCGGCAACCATGTAGAGGGTTGAGACAATCATTGGCCAGATACCTGACTCTTGGCCGATTGTGGTGTAGTTACTGGTAATGAAGGTCCAGTCTACGTGTGACAGACCGTTACTTAAGATGTACCAGACAACCCACAGAAGGAAACCGACAGTGATAGAGGCAGAGAGCCAGATAACACCCAGTGCGATTTTGTCTTTAAACTGCTGCTTGGCAGCATTGGTTGATTGTAATGACATAGTGATTACCTCGCACGCTCACGGTTTAGATAAAGAAGCGCGGCATTAAGCATCATGATGAAAACCAGCAAGACAATACCTGTAGCGTACAGTGCACTTGCGTGAATACCAGTTGCGTAAGACATTTCGATAGCGATGTTGGCTGTCAAAGTACGCGCTGAGTCCAGTAGGCCTTCCGGCATCGCAGGTGAGTTACCCATTACCATAATGATGGCCATGGTTTCGCCGAGAGCACGGGCAACCCCCAGAATGACACCGGTCATGATGCCTGAACGAGCGGCAGGCACGAGGAGTTTAAAAATAGTAAACATATGAGATGCACCCAGTGCCAAAGAACCTTCTTTGTACGTACGAGGTACAGCTCGAATCGAGGTTTCGGATACGGTAATAACGGTTGGCAGAATCATTACTGCCAGAACAATGATACCGGCCAGTACTGTGTTACCTGCAGGTACCTGGAAAATATCCTGAATGAGCGGCACGATGATGACCAAGCCAAAGAAACCGTATACCACAGAAGGGATACCAGCCAGTAGTTCAATCATCGGGCGGATAATATCTGCCAGGCGCTTAGGTGCAACCTCGGCAATGAAAATAGCGGTAAGTACACCGATTGGCACACCCAATACAACCGCACCTGCAGTGGATACGATAGAGGCAACAATCATCGGTGCGATACCGTATAGAGCCGGTGGCAGCCAGTCGGTACCTAATACGATGCCAGTAACACCAGAGTGCTCAAACGCGGCGTAACCTTCACGGAAGATAAAGTAGCCAATCGTAATGAGAGACAAGATACCTAGCGCGGCACTTCCCAAAAATAAGTACTTAAAGAACACTTCACGCCAATCAATTTTATCTTTGGCTTTTAGTGAAGACCCTTTAGTAGGATTTTCTATATTATTTGCGATGGTCATAATGCTTACTCCAGATATTGATCAAGCAAAGGGCTTATTCAAATACCGAGGAATCAATAAAGACCGGCCACCGCCACGAAGACGCTGACCGGGAAAGTTGTGTTCAGCTGTTACTTAACAGAGATGAAACCTTTATCAGCAACGATTTTCTGAGCTTCGGTGCCTTTGACCCAAGTCAGGAAGTCCAGTGCTGCTTTAGATGGACGGCCATCTTTATAAACAACCAGGAATGGACGCTGTACGCCGTATTCACCAGATTTTATTGCCTCAACAGAAGGCTTGTGGTTGTCGATAGCCAGCGGCTTAACCGAGCCGTCTACTGAACCAAGAGAGATGTAACCGATAGCAAACGGGTTGTTGGCTACGATTGTTTTTAGCTGGCCGTTGCCGCTGGCAACCTGCGCACGCTGAGAGATAGCAGAAACTTTGATACCGTTAATTTTCTTCTTCAGTTTCATGATGTCTTCGAAGGCACCACGAGTACCAGAGGCTGTGTCACGTGTTGCAACGACGATTGGCTTATTTTCGCCGCCAACCTGGTTCCAGTTAGTGATTTCGCCTTTGTAGATTTTAGATACTTCTTCTTTCGTCAGGTCTGCGACTGGGTTGTTGTTGTGAACGACAACAGCGATACCGTCACGAGCAATAACGATTTCTTTGATATTGTCAGCTTTCTCTGATGACTTAAGGTTGCGAGAACTCATACCTAGGTCAGAAGAACCATCGTGTGCTGCTCGAACACCGGCAGAAGAGCCCGGGCCCTGAACCTCGATGGTGACATCATTGGATTTTGCATAGGTTTCACCAAGTACTTCCATGATTGGTGATACGGAGCTTGAGCCTACAACAGAAACAGTCTCATTTGCTACCGCAGTGTTGAATACCATTGAACCTGCTAGGGCTAGTGCACCAATAACCTGTGTTTTCATTTTCCTAATCCTTAAAAAGCTTGGCCTTATTGCCAATAGGTTTGAATGAACGAAGCAAAGATTAGGAGAGTAATATGACAATCATGTTTCAAAAGTTTGAACACTCTATGACGTTAGTCATAAATGCTTAATAGGTATCTGAGAAATAACGAGAGGTTTTTGTTTATTACGCTTCCATACGATTATTTAATGGAAACATCAAATTGCATGCGCGTGGTTGCATTGGTTTTGTTGTTTTTTGTGACGCAGCTCTATCTTTTTGAGGGTTTTCGGGTGATAATGCCGCCATTATTTTGTGCACGGATGCATATCTCAATCTTCATGTCTTTGAGGCTGTAATGCAATTTTCATTAAAAAACATATCAATTAGATATCAGGTATTGTTGCCTGTAATGTTAATGGTAGTTGTTCTGTTGGTGTCTTTGCTAACAACAAAAACTAAGTTAGAAACTGAACAGCAAATAATCTCAACCAACACTGAAAATCTTGTTGATTATAAAGATACGATTGCCAGCATAGATGATCGTATTTACCCATTGCGTATTAGTGCGGTGTATTCCATCTATGATGCCAAACGCCGTAGTTCGTTTCTTGGTGAGTTAAAAACGACGTCTAGCGATGTTGCTAGTGACTTGCAGTTGCTAGAGCTGGTGCCTGAGTTTAAAGCTGAGTCTCAAGCTGTTCGTAGCGCTATCAATGATTACATTAATTACTCAACACGTGCTGTTGATGTGCTTACCCGCCACGATCGCGGTGAAGTAAGTGAATCAGAATTTGAGGCATTCATTGCACAATATCGTCAGATAGGTAATACGATGGTCGGTTCGATCAACCAGCTATCAGAAAGCGTGAATAGGTTCTCGTCACAGAGTATGGCGCAGAGTGCCGAGAACAACAAAGTGTTGATGTCAACGGCATCAATGGCAATTCTATTTGTTTTCGTTGTCGTTTTTGCTGTTGCATGGTGGTTGTCGGGGCTGATTGTAAATCCGATAGTGAAGCTGCAGGCCGTTATGCGCGAAGTCGCGAGCGGTAACTTGCGTGTCCATGCTGAGCAGGACGGTGACAATGAGGTTGCACGACTCAGTGCCGACGTAAATATAACGGTAGACCAGCTTCATAAAACCGTTGATGCCCTTGTACGCATTAGTGAGGATGTGGCGTCTGCCTCGACTGAACTTGCTGCCGTGATGACCCAGTCTGAAGCGAATGCGCAGTCTGAGCTGAATGAAATTGACCAGGTTGCCTCAGCCGTTAATGAGCTATCAAGTACCGCAGAAAACGTGAGCGACAATGCCACAGCGGCAGACTCAACAGCCAAGCAGACCGACGAGCTGGCTCGAGAAGGGCTGGAAATCTTTGAACAGAGCAATGCGGCCAGCGAACAGATGACTCAAACTTTGTCTGATGCTGCCGGTGTTGTTACACGCCTGCAGGAGCAATCTGAGCAGATCAGCAAGGTGATCGAAGTGATCCGCGGTATTTCCGAGCAGACAAATTTGCTGGCGTTGAATGCTGCCATTGAAGCTGCTCGAGCTGGTGAATCAGGTCGTGGTTTTGCGGTAGTTGCTGACGAGGTGCGTATGCTTGCGGCTCGAACCCAAGATTCAACTCAGGAAATTCAGGCAATTATCGAAGAGCTTCAGTCGCAGTCAAACAATGCTAACGACAGTATGCAGCTGAGCCTGGAAATGCTGGAGCGTAATCAGGATCTGACGAGTCGTGCTAACGAGGCTTTGATGGGAATTACGGAGTCAGTCGTGCAGATCAGCGATATGAATACCCAGGTAGCGACCGCTGCTGAGCAGCAGTCCCAAGTGACGCAAGACATTAACCGTAATGTCACCAATATGTCTGAAATCATTAATCAGAATGTCGCCGGTATTAGCCAGAGTGCTTCTGCAAGTAACGAGCTGTCTCAACTTGCCGAGAAGCAAAAGCAGCAGCTTTCTTTCTTTAAGATGTAAGCTGGAATACAATATTTGAATGTACCACGCCATGCGTGGGTTACATCTTATCTAAAGACCTGTCACTGACAGGTCTTTTGTTTTTGTGCGTAGCGGCTTGTTGCGCGAATCGAGTTCTTGAAGGTCTACATGCTAAAAAAAGCCCAGCAGATGGTTGTGTTCAATGCCCTGACAAAGCAGCAAAGCTTTACCCGTGCCGCGCAGATACTCGATATATCCAGAACACAGGTCAGTAAATTGGTGCAGCAGCTTGAACAGCGGCTGGGGGTACAACTGGTTCAGCGAACAACTCGCTCTTTTGCCCTTACAGAAGCAGGCCGGCAGTTTGCTGTTCACTGTGCCAATATTGTTGACGAGATCAATGAGGCAGAAAGCGAGCTGGTGCAAGATACTGATACCCTGCACGGCGCACTGCGTGTCGGCATTGCACAGTCCTTTGCCCTCAATCATATCGGCCCTTACATTTCCGAGTTTCATGAGCAGTATCCCCAGCTTGATCTGGAGATGAGCCTGTTTGATCATCGGGTCGATCTGATTTCCGAACAGCTGGATCTGTGGATAGGGATCATGTCATCACCGCCGGAGGGCTTTGTCGCAAGACATCTTACCGACTGTCAGTTTGTTCTGGCTGCCAGCCCGGGCTACTTAGCCAAGCATGGCGTACCGTATCATCCGGAGGATCTGAAACAGCACAACTGTATTACCTACTTCAGCCGGGAACGTAAAGATACGACGTGGCGTTTCTGCAACGAGCAGGATGATTTGCAGGTGAAGGTTAAAGGTAACTATCGTGTCGATTCGGCCGATGCCATCCGGGATGCGACATTGGCCGGGCACGGCATTGGTTATCTGGCGACTTACCTGCTCAAGAATGAACTTAGGGAAGGGCGGCTGATCCGCTTGATACCAGATTGGCAGCTCAATCAGCAGATGCCCTTGTATGCTATTTACCCACGCCACAAGTATTTACCAGCCAAGGTAAAGGTGTTCATAGATTTTGTCCGGGCTCGTATCGGCGAGCCCGCTGTTTGGGATCGCGGTCTGTTCTGAGTTATCAACGGTATATTATGTACTCAGTGCGTGTGTATGGCTCTAGCTCATAACGTGACTCTAGGAAAGTGATGAGGTTGATGAGCTGCTCTACGGTTAATATGTCGTTATATACGGGCATGACAGACTCACCCGACTCCTGGATCTCTGATAGCTCGTAGCCTTCCGCAAGCTGGTGTGAGGGATTAATAACTGACGTGACAAGCTCGGCATAGGTTTTCAGGTTCGCAACCTTACCTCCTAGCGTCACTGAAAGTTTGTCCACTCCGCTTTCGGGTCGTTCGTAACCTTCCATTTCATGGCAGCTCAGGCACTGCATACTCATAAAGACTTCTTCACCTTGTACCGGATCGCCGATCGGAAGGCTAAAGCCTTTTGATGCTTGCTCGCAACCAACCAGTCCAAACACAATGACAAATAAGATTAGTATTTTATGGCAGTTCATGGAATACCTCTCAGAATACACCAGTGACAACTAGTTGATGGCAGCTTGATAATGAGCACCGCAGTGAAAAGTGTAGAAGATGTATCAAAAAGCAGGGGAAAAAGTCTTACAAAATTTGTGGCTATTGGGTTGGGTAATTGTCATCTGATGTGACAATAGTATCCGCATATGGAACTAATCGGCCGATTTCGTTTGCTTTGTCGATAAAGGCAGCAACTTTTTCAAGATGTGTTTCTTTACTGTAAAACGGCTTAACAATTTGATCCTTGTCACGGTTTTTTTAATCCCTACAATGCCGCCGCAATCGTTTACTAAAACACTAACATTGGAGAATGACCGTGAACCATTTGGTCGGCATCTTAGGCATTATTTCGCTATTTGCGGTTGCTATACTTTTTTCTGAAAATCGCCGTGCGATAAGCTGGCGCGCTGTAGGTGGTGCGTTTGCAATCCAAATCTTGTTTGCTGGCTTTATTCTATATGTCCCTGTAGGACGTGAAGTACTGAACACTGTCTCAAATGCTGTCTCCGGTGTGATTGACTATGGCCGCATTGGTTCTGAGTTCTTGTTTGGCGATTTGGCCAAGTTCAAAATCGGCTTTATTTTTGCCGTGAATGTACTGCCGACCATCGTGTTCTTTTCTGCACTGATCTCTGTGTTCTATTACCTTGGCATTATGGGTTGGGTGATCCGTTGTCTGGGTGGCGGTCTGCAGCGCATCCTGGGTACGAGCCGTACCGAATCGATGTCTGCCACGGCTAATATTTTTGTGGGTTCTGTAGAAGCACCATTGGTGGTTCGTCCATACCTGGCCAAAATGAGCCGCTCTGAGCTTTTTGCTGTCATGGTGGGCGGACTTGCCTCGGTTGCTGGTGGCACCCTGGTAGGCTATGCCGGACTAGGCGTTGAAATTAGTTACCTGATTGCCGCAAGCTTTATGTCTGCGCCTGCAGGCCTGATGATGGCGAAAATTCTGGTTCCGCAAACGGAAACCTTGAGCGACGAGCCACAGGTTGATGAGGAAGATGAGACGGCACCGGTAAACATTATCGATGCGGCTTCGCAAGGTGCATTGAGCGGCTTGCAAATAGCGATGGCTGTCGGTGCAAGCCTGCTGGCAATTATCAGTTTGATCGCGTTATTAAATGGTGGCCTTGGCCATGTCGGCAACTGGATTGGCATTGATGACCTAAGCCTTGAACTAGTGTTCGGTTATCTATTTGCACCCGTTGCCTGGTTAATTGGTGTTCCTTGGTCTGAGGCAACGGTAGCTGCAAGCCTGATTGGTAAAAAGATTGCAGTGAATGAGTTTGTGGCATTTGCGGATCTGATGGCCGTTAAAGAGCAGTTGAGCGAACACTCTCAGGCAATCGTGACTTTTGCATTGTGTGGTTTCGCCAACCTGACATCGATTGCCATGATGATGGGGGGATTGGGAGGAGTAGTACCAAGCCGCCGTCCGGACATTGCACGACTTGGCCTTAAAGCGATATTCGCTGCTACTCTGTCAAACTTGATGAGCGCAACGCTAGCCGGCATCTTCCTGTCGTTCTAACGCTAGTCCTCCAGAATAAACAACAACAGAGAGCCAATGCTCTCTGTTGTTGTTTTCAGCAATGAAACTCGAACTCAAAATAGCCCGCTAGTCAGGATAATCCTGTAGCGGTATAAGACCTAAGGACACATTAATAGTAGTGCGATGGTTTGAGTGATTTTGTCTTATAAATGATACTGAATGGATGTTAGTCGTATTATTATTCACGTTAAAAGCTATATAACCGTCTGTATTAAAAGCTATTATCAAATAGACATCGATAGTTTGAATCATTGCTTGTGGCTGTGAATTCATTTAGCATTTCTCTATTACGCGTTATAGAGATAAACCATGAAGTCGCCCGTTGATAAATTACTGCACAGTCATGAAAGCCTTGTTCATTCCGAGGGGGTAAAAGTGCTATCCCATACTCAGCGTGAAGATGGAGAGTGGGTTCAGCATACCTTGATGATTGAAGGCTGCGACGCGCCGTTTAAATTTAAGCGAAAGAAAAAATACAAAAGCCTGAAAGGGGCTAAGGTCAATATGACTTACTACCCGGCGGTTGAAGTGGTTGCCGGCTTCGATATCGAAGTGATGAAAGTGGTGCGGGTTAAGTTGTACTGAAACTTGAGCGTGAAACTAAGAGTCGATTACCAGACTCTTAGTTTAGTGTTGATTTCCGCCTATCATTATATTTTAGGGCTTGAACTTACATTTTCGCCCTGCCTTGTATCGTATGTTTCGGTAGCTGGCGGTGAGCGCAAGTTTGCTATTTGTATCAAACAATCCTGCCCAATTAGATATACGTTCATCGGTAGGCCATACATTGGCCATTATGCGCAGTTTGCTGTCTTTGGCTGATGGCGTCGGTACTGCTCCACTGTTTTTGGCATGATGAACCAGTTTACCATCGACGTACCATCGGATAGCTCTTTTGGTCCATTTTATTCCATAGCGGTGGAAAGCTTCTGAGGCATCGAAGTCAAGATATATCAATGTTTCATTGCTGCTGAGGTATTGGTCATCATTGGTCCAAAAGTTGAGTTGAACAGCATTGGTATTGTTACCGAGAAACTCGATATCAATCTCATTATGTTGGCCATTGCCTCCCTCAGGCTTATCGTAGGGACCGGCGAAAAGGAAAAAAGATGTGATAACACCGGATTTGGCGATGGGTTTTATTTCAGCTTCAAAGCAGCCGTAGCCGTAGAAGTTATGGCTACGAAGTTCTCCAGACCTAAACTCAAAATGGCTATCGGTAGTGGGGGCCTTGTTTAATAGAATATGCATTCCATTATTGTCAGTTATTATTGATGACTCCTCCCATCGGTTATTAAACGGAAACCCGTTACTCCATCCGTTTGATTTCCACCAGAGTTCTTGGTCGAAACTAGTTAATGGATCGATAAAGCTATTTGAAGCGATTGTGTGACTAGTAAATAAGGTTGCGGCTGAAAGTAATCCCGGCCTAAGTGCTGGAAAAAAAGACATAATAATTCCCGAAAAGATACAACAAACGGATAAAGAGTAGCTGTGGATTTGTGGCTGAACAGGAGAAAAAATGTCTCACCAATAAGACGAATCTATAAAAAGGGAATAATTGTGTGTTCGTTGATGATTATTTTTACTATCAATTGGTTATAAGTGATTTTTGTCTTGTGTTTTGTACTTTATTGTCGGTAATTACAGCATCCTCAAGGATTGGTCGTTTGTTGCGGTGTTTAAACCACAGAGAAACAAGGATCAGTGAATTGGTGTTGATGTTATATGCTAGGTTAGGGGCATTATTGAGGTATACGCCAGTGGGGACTGATTTCGAAAAGCGGCTATTTTTTATGACCTGTTGCTGAAGTCGTTCGCTAAATGCATCATTAAAAATAACGCTTAGCGCAAAAGCTATTTTATTGCTGAATACTTGTGGGTTTTCAATTGGCTTACCTCCAGCAGATGTGCTCAGCCAGCTTTTTCCATAAAAGTAGATATTGTTGTAGGAGAACCACGGCGCTTTGCTTATTGCGTCTTCGGCAAAAATCCATAGTTGATCGGTTCTGTTAAACTGATTCTTGTGAATTGAATAAAGAGCTTCTAGTTGGTCCCACCAGATGTCGTGAATCCCAAGCTCAATTGCATTCAATACATAGGGATCGGGCGTGAAATAGGGGAGGTTACGTTTATCGATGATTAACTCTGTATTACCCTGATATACAACCTGAGTATCAGTCTTTTCATAAGCTTTAGATACATCATACCCGGATAACGAATAGCCTTGAGCAGCATACTGTAAATAGCCTAGCCTTCCTTCCTGACGATATTGGACTCGTTGTTTGTTTCTGTATTCCCCGTAAAGATTTTGTTGGTTGACGGCATCAGCTAAAGACCAGTTCTTCTTAATTTTCACGATCTGGTTAATAAACTCAGGTTTGTATTTGGCGGTGATCTCTAGCCATATTAGTAACCGCCCAATATCGAGAGCAGACCAACCATTGCCGTTTGAAGCGGTACTGCTGAGAGAGCCAGAGGGAAGCCCTGTCTTGGTGTTGTATTCACGATTGGGAAGCTTGCCGTTATAGAGCGGCATGGCTCCCAGTGTTGATAGGAGTGCCTCAAGTTTAGAAGACGCCTGATCAGAGGGAAGTAGCTCAAGTGCCTCAAGGGCTAGTATGGCGCCTATACTGCTGGCAATATCCCACATTGTACTGTGGTGATAGCCCTGAACAGAGTCAATAAACCCGGTATTGGGGTTCCAGTTTTGCTCAATGTAGTAATGGGCTTTGTTAGCAAGCATTCTCTCTTGCTGCGTTAAGGGAATTGATATTGTTAGTCGCGCCTCATCTGACACTTTCTGGTTTTCGGTTCGTGCTTCGGTGGCAAGTATTGAGGCTTTTTCTTCTTTCTTGTTTTCTTCTTGGTTCACAATTGGTGGGGCAATAGCTCGTCTTTGAAACGTGATTTTTTGTTCTGCAGTTGGAGCCTTAGATTGGGTAATTGCTCGGTTGCCGTAGAAGCTTGGCTGTTTTGGCTCTGAGTTGCTGGTATCAGAAATAGGATTATCTTGAGCAATGACAAGGCTACTCAACAAGAGTAAAGCTGATGTAGTTTGAACCAAAAGTAACTGGCCCGGCCTCATTGAACCCCCAAGTTTTCCTGTCTTAATATTGTCTCTACAACTATATGATTAGTAAAAGATTTCAATAAGTTTAAAGCGCCTCCTATTAACAATCCCCGTTTTAGAACGAAATATGTTCGTTTTGTGATGAGCTTCAAAGGATACTGGCCAATTTGGAGGCATTGATGAAATACCCCATAAACCAATGAAATTTATTAAATTTTCAGAAGAAAGATTCAGCATTTTTAGTTCTAATGTCTATATTTATATACTACAGGTGGCTTATGGGGTTGTGTTTTGTTACAGCGCATATTGGAAAATGCTTTAAAAGCATGCAAAAGGGACTTGGTGTTTGTAGCATTTTTTAGCTTAGCGATTAATTTTCTGGTTCTAACTTTACCTGTCTATAGTTTACAGTTATTTGACCGCGTGTTGAGTAGTGCAAGTATAGATACATTATTTGCTTTGCTTATTGTGGCAATAGGTTTGCTTTCTGCTCAAGCTGTTATTGAACATGTGCGAACATTGTTGTTACAAAAATCAGGCTTGAAGCTTGATGTTGCTTTAAGTCCGCACTTACTAGCTGACAGTATTCGCCACTCATCCAAACAAAACCGGATAGAAAAGCAAGGTCTTCAGGATCTTTCTGAACTAAGAAACTTTCTGGTTACTCCGTCAACTTCTGCCATTTTTGATATTCCTTGGGTGCCTGTATTTTTAGTAATTCTCTTTATTCTTCATCCTTATATAGGAATTGTTGCCATTATTGGCAGTTCATTGTTTGGCCTCTTAGCTTTATTGATGATGTACACAGCACGAAAGCCGAGTGATGAAGCACAAATACTGGGGAATAAAACCAGTATGGAGTTGAATAACTTTTTACGAAATGCGCCTACATTAAGAGCCATGGGAATGGCTGAGAGTATTGGTAGATTATGGAACAATCGAAATTTACGGTTATTGGATTTACAGTGGCGGCTTAATGGAAAAACAAGCCTGTTACTGGCCATTAGCCGTTACGTAAGGACATTGCTTCAGGCGATAATATTAACTGTCGGAGTTCTCCTAGCCTTAGATAATCAGTTAGGTGCCGGGGCGATTATTGCAAGCTCTATTATTATGTCACGAGTGTTGTCTCCGTTTGAGCAGGCCGTCAATGGTTGGAAAAGTTGGTACAGTGCATATTTGGCCTATTCTCGCCTGAAAAACTATGATGATCTTAGCCGAATTGATACAAAAACAGCATTGCCTATCCCTACGGGCGAGTTACTACTTCACAATGTTGGCTTGAAGTTCCCCGGGCAAAACCAACCTGTTCTACAGAACATTAGTTTTAAATTAGGTGCTGGAAACGCTTTGGCTATCATGGGGAATAGTGGATCGGGCAAATCTACACTTGCCGCTCTGATGATGGGAATTCATAAACCAACAATGGGAAGTATAAAGATTGACGGGGCTGCTCTGGAACTATGGCCTGAAGAGCAGTTTGGTCGGTATATTGGCTTTTTACCCCAAGATGTTGGTTTATTTGCGGGAACGGTGGCGGAAAATATCTGTCGTTTTTCAGATGCTTCTGCGGACGATGTCATCAAAGCCGCAAGGCTTGCTTGTATCCATGAACTTATTATTTCTCTTCCACAAGGTTATGACACCTATATCGGTGAAGGGGGAGTACAGCTTTCTGGCGGGCAAAAGCAACGAATTGGTCTTGCCAGAGCAGTATTTTCCAACCCGAGTTTGCTCATACTTGATGAACCCAATTCCAACTTGGACCCGGAGGGAGAAGTTGCACTGGCAATCGTGCTGCAGCACTGTAAAGAGAATAAAATCACTGTGGTAATGATTAGCCATCGCCCCGGCTTTTTACGACAAATGGATTGGGTTGTTATTTTAAAAGATGGAAGAGTTGAAAAAGCAGGAACATGCGACAAGTTTCTTAGTGCTATTTCGGGAGCTAATTCGTCTGGGGGGGACTTGATAAAACAGGAACAGAGTACTGCTTCCATTAATCAAAATGCTGTACATCAGGCAGGAGTCACTCATGGATAAAGCAGCGTTTGAAACGAAACGGATTATTATCTTTGGCTGTTTATTTATTTTGCTGACGGTTGGTGGGTTCCTGCTCTGGAGCTTTACAGCAAAGCTGAGTTCTGCGTCTATTGCTCCCGGCACGCTGGTGGTTGAATCGCAGAGAAAAAAAGTCCAACACCTTCAAGGTGGATGGGTTAAAGCTATATATGTGAAGGAAGGTCAGCACGTCGAAGCTGGGGATGTTCTTCTTGAGTTAGCTAATAGTAAAGTGGAATCGGATTATCGAAGGCTCCAACTCAGGGCTGCCACATTATCTGCTCAACGTCATCGGTTACAGGAAGAGCTGAATCATGTAAAGGAAGTAGATTGGTCTGATATACAAGTGCTAGGTATTGAACCTGAAGAGCTGGACAATATTCTACGATCTCAGAAATTACAGTTTCAGCAATCATTGCTTAGGGCTGAGTTACGAGAAGGGCAGTACCAGCAGCGCAAGATGTTGTTGGAAGAGCAGTTACGCGGATCGAACTATCAGTTAAAAGCTATTTCTCGTCAGTTGAGCTTGGTAAATCAAGAAATCCAAATGACATCTGGGCTGGTTGAAAAAGGTTTCGTATCTAAAACTCGGATGTTAGAGCTACAGCGATATCAGGCTGGAGTAGAAGCAGAGGCTGCTGAACTAAAGGCGAATGAGGAAGTATTACTAAGGCAGCTGACTTCCCTGAAGCAAGACTTCCGAACAGAAAAGGCTGAGTTTGAGCAGAAACTAGCTTCCGAGTTAGTACAGATTGATAAAGAGTTATGGGATGTGCAGCAGTCTCTAAATGCAGTCACAGATGTTCGTTCAAGGATTAGGATAAAAAGTGAACATACTGGAACTGTTGTTGGCATGAATGTCCACAGTATTGGCGGTGTCGTTAATGCTGGGGATGTTATATTGGAAATTGTTCCGGACAGCGATGATTTAGTTGTAGAAGCCTTAGTCAAACCAGAAGATATTGATGTTGTTCATTATGGGCTTGAAGCTAAAGTTAGATTAAGTGCCTATAACATTAGGCGAACTCCTCCTGTAGAAGGAGAGGTGATATATGTTGCTGCTGATCGGATAATCCCCTTAGACCCGAATCACCCGACAGGGTATCTGGTAAAGATCAGGCTGAATTCTGATGAAATCTCATCGTTGAAAGATATAGATTTATATCCAGGTATGCCAACAGAAGTGTTTATTTTACTGGAAAAGCAGACATTGTGGGAGTACTTCACAGCGCCGCTGTTTAATTCGTACTATCGTGCATTTCGAGAGTCGTAATGGCGTTCTTACAGATGGAGTTTATATGGGAAAAGTTAAAACTCATCGGCTAAATAAAAAGATTGATAAGCCTAAAATGTTTTCTGTGCCGTTAAAAAAAGCAAAGTTTGTAATTTTGTTCATCAGTTCTCTGCTTGTAGTGCAAGGTGGATATTTATACTATTCAGCAGAGCAATATAAGTCTCAACTTGAAGCTAACCAGCTCGAGATTAAAGAGCAAGAGCATGTAATCAATGAGCTCGTTGAACAGCTTGGTGTGGTAGAGAAAAGCTTCAGTGACCTGAAAAAAGAAGTTAGTGTCAGTAGCATAACGGTGGTTGACCAAAATCGTGTAATTAATGATCTTGAGCAAGAGTTGCGAAAAACTAAGAATGCATTTAACAACAAGTCTAAACAATATGTGCAGCTCAAGAGATCCTACAAAAAGCAGCTTGATCATGAACTAGATCTAGAACGTAAACAGCTGGCTGAAACCCAGAGATTACTTGAAACGGAGCTTGTAACGGTTAGGAAGAAAGAAGAAAGTATAAGTTCGAAAATATCTGATGTTGGTGAATGGGAAAGGAAAAAGGCGGAGTTTGACCGCCTTTATGCTAATTCTGCCCTTGAGGCTGAGAATGAAAAGCGTGTGAGTGATCTAATGAGTCAGTTTAATGATCTTCGTGTTGATCTAGATGTGGTTAATGAATGCGATAAAGACTATTTATATCGCTATAACGAGGCAAAGAGTTTACTGAGTCATATTCGAACCTTTATTCAGAAATATGAAATGAAGCAGGATTTTTATTACTTTGTAATCTCTAATGATAGTTTGATTAGTGCTCAAAATAGAAAGCTGTGCCTAACCAACTAATATGAGCGCTAAGAGCAAGGCCCGAATGTATTCGGGCTTTGCTTCTTAATTAAGACGAAGGGGCTAGATATCTGTACCGTTGAAGCTGATTTGATCAGTTTCGTTATCACTCCAGATAGTTACAGCCTTACCGTCTGAGTTTGTGAAGGTATAGCCATGGAGAGAGTCGGTATCAATGTTTCCTGCTGAATAAATATCTCGTAACTC
The DNA here is from genome assembly GCF_050336885.1 of Photobacterium kasasachensis. NCBI lineage: Bacteria > Pseudomonadati > Pseudomonadota > Gammaproteobacteria > Vibrionales > Vibrionaceae > Photobacterium > Photobacterium kasasachensis. The sequence goes on along the minus strand of NZ_JAKJSH010000007.1, from coordinate 195,118 downwards.
GGATGATAGTTCAGGAGTGCTCTCTGCCATTTCCCAACCATAACCTTCAAGTTCGAGTTTTCCTGCACCAGAGCACACGAATTGACTATTACTGATATCAGCAGTTTCGTTGACCAATATTTTATCTAGGCCGATTTTTAGCTCAGCATCGGTAGCATCAATAACGACAGCTTCGATTTCCTGAAAGGCTGTCTGGGTCATGTCGATGATTTGCCCATCAGCTTCATTCCCAACAGCAAGAATATCAACACCTTGTCCACCACTAAAATGAACGGTGGTTCCGTCAGTGTTATCAGCCTCTTCTTTGTCAAAGACAAGAATATCATTGCCAGCACCGGCAAATAGCTGATCCGAACCAGAGCCGCCATCTAAACGGTCTGAACCTTCCTGGCCAAAGAGGATGTCGTTGCCTGAACCTCCGGATAGGACATCATTTCCAATTCCGCCGTCAAGGGAGTCGTCGTTGTTACCACCAACCAACGAGTCATCGCCCTCCGCGCCAGAAAGTGTATCATTACCCGAGCCTCCGGATAGGGTGTCGTTGCCATCAGCACCGTACAAAGTGTCGTTACCGCTGTCTCCAACTAGCTTGTCGTTGCCAGATTCACCATATAGGACGTCGTCATTAGAACCACCGCGAAGGGTATCATTACCTTCTCCCCCATAGAGGGTATCGTTGCCGCTGTCGCCTTTGATAAAGTCATTCCCTGTGTTGCCAAGGAGACGATCATTTTCAGAACCACCGTAAATACTATCGTTACCTTCGCCACCCTCGATTTGGTCTGCTCCACCTTCACCGTAGAGTTTATCCGCTCCTGCACCACCAAGCAGAATGTCATCACCAGCACCGCTTTTTACGGTGTCGTTACCAGCTCCGCCGTCAATCTTGTCGAGGCCAGATCCAGTCGTAACACTGTCATTGCCCAGTCCGCCAGAGACGGTATTGTTTCCATCCTTGGTTGCAATGTCATCATTACCATCACCACCATCGATGATATTGTTACCTTTTCCGCCTTCAATGACATCATCGCCAGTATTTCCGTAGATGGTGTCGTCACCGTCAAAGCCTTTTAAAGTATCGTCGCCTGTTCCACCGTCAATGGTGTCAGCATCGATACCTCCATAGATGGTGTCATTACCGTCATCTCCGTACAGAGTATTGTTTCCGGAGTCGCCATGAAGCTCGTCATTACCGCTTCCGCCATGAAGCTGATCTGTACCAGCTCCAGCGAACAGTTTGTCGGCACCAGCGCCTCCTTTCAGTGAATCGTCACCTTTGTCACCGAGCAGTATATCGATGCCATCCCCCCCATCTACGGTATCATTACCAGAACCAGCTTCCAGTAGATCATTGCCATCGCCACCAGTGATAGTGTCATTGTCTTCACCGCCATAAAGGGTGTCAGACATAGCACTTCCGATAAGCTTGTCATCGCCGCTACCGCCGAATATTTTATGACTGCCCGATGAAGCGGCGACTAAGGTATCGTTGCCACCTTCACCCAGCACGGTATCAGTTCCATCATCCTTGATGTAATCATCGCCTTCGCCACCTGCAAGGTAATCGGCTCCCGCGCCTCCAACGAGAGTGTCATTACCGCTACCACCGAGAAGAATATCGTTACCCTCACCGCCATCCACGGTATCATTGCCAGAGCCTGCTTCTAGCAGATCATCCCCAGCACCACCTGTGATGGTGTCGTTATCTTCACCGCCATAGAGGGTGTCAGACATAGCACTTCCAATAAGCTTGTCATCGCCGCTACCACCGAATATTTTATGACTGCCCGATGAAGCGGCTACAAGGGTATCGTTGCCTCCTTCACCCAGTACAGTATCTGTACCGTCATCCTCGATGTAATCATTGCCGTCACCCCCGGCAAGGTAGTCAGCCCCTAAGCCCCCCACGAGAGTGTCGTTACCGCTACCACCGAAAATGGCATCGTTACCTTCACCACCCAACAGGTTATCATCACCGGCTGCGCCATCGAGAGTATCATCGCCCTTACCGCCGTTAATGCTGTCACTATCTTCACCGCCATGTAAATAGTCATTCTCGTCAGAGCCCGTCAGGCTGTCTGTACCTTTCCCTCCGAATAGTTCTGATGCGTTTAAGCCTGCTGTGATAGTGTCATTTCCACTCTCGCCATAGAGCTTATTGTTACCAGAAACGCCCTCAATGATGTCGTCATCAGCACCGGCATACACTTTATCGTTACCTGTACCGGCTGTAATGGTGTCGTTTCCTGCTCCTGTGAAAACAGTGTCATCACCAGAGCCCGCTAATATTGTGTCTTGGTTCTTGCCAGAATAGATTGAATCATTGCCCTCACCGGCATCGATAGTATTTGCACCATCTCCGGAAAAAACAGTATCGTCACCGTCTCCTGCAGTGATCTGATCGTTTCCTGAGTTAGAATAGATTGTATCGCTGCCAATGCCCGTATCTATTAGGTTCGAGCCACCACCTGCAAAAACGGTATCGTCGCCATCACCGGTTGTTATTGTGTCATTACCAGCGTCGGAATAGACGATATCGTTGCCAGCACCTGAGTTGATAAAATTATTGCCAGCTTCTCCAAAGATGGTGTCATTTCCCACGCCACCATCGATGATGTCATCGCCGTCACCAGCGTAGACAAAATCATCACCGTCTCCAGCATTGATGATGTCTTCGCCTTCATTAGCATGAAGGGTATCGTTTCCTTCGCCACCATCTAGCGTGTCGTTTCCTTTCCCCCCGAACAACTGGTCATTGTCGGCACCACCTTTTAGCGTGTCCTGCCCATCACCACCGTAGAGCATGTCATCACCGGCATTCCCGTAAACGGTATCGTCGCCCATTTCACCAAAGACCTGATCTTTACCGTCACCACCGCTAATGGAGTCGTTATCGTCGCCACCTAGCAACAGATCATTACCGGCACCACCTTCTATCGTATCTTTTCCTGCGCCTCCCATGACGAAATCATCACCGTCATCACCACTAATTTTGTCATCACCAGCATCGCCATGGATTTCGTCATTGTCGGTGCCTCCTGAGAGCGTATCTGCACCGATTCCGCCAAATAGTTTATCTGCACCAGACCCGCCGAAAAGCTGGTCGTCACCATCATCACCTAGAAGAATATCGGCACCGGTACCACCATCTAGTTTGTCATCACCGAGTTCGCCTAACAGTAGATCATCACCTTCACCACCGTAAATTATGTCGTTACCGTCACTGCCAAGCAGGGTGTCAGCACCTGCATCGCCATATAAAGTGTCATTACCATCACCGCCGATAATGACATCATTATCGTCTCCTCCGTGGATGGTATCGTTATTGATATCACCATCTAGGAAGTCATTGCCTTTACCACCATATATTGTATCTTCACCTTGTTGACCAAATATTGTATCGTCGCCATCACCACCCTCAATGGTGTCATCGTAAATATGGTTGGCAATGATTTCGACAGAACTAATATCAGTGATTGTATTGCCAGAGTTATCGACCAAGTTAAAAGTAATAAGCTGGTCGTCCCCGAATTTCTGATTGGAGTAGGTGTAATCGAGGCTGACTTCACCTGTGCCACTAATATTGGCAGGCACTTTGTCTACTACATTCCCATTGGAATCGGTTAGCTCGATGTATATAGCCGCATAGGATTCAATCAGAGTGAATTTCGCATTGATTGAGCCGCTATTATCAACCAAATAGTTTCCAAGCCTTACGCTGTGGGTGACTGTTTCTGTTTTATCTGCTGAGGCTGTGTACTCATATACAGATTGTGCAGTACCCCAGCTATTATCAGCGGTAGGCTCAGAGGGGGTATCATCACCATATTGAACATCGCCGAAAATGGTATCGGCGCCCTCATTACCTGCTAATTTATCACTGCCTTCACCACCGACAATAAAGTCGTTACCGCCTTTTGCTTCAACCTCATCACTACCGGAAAGTACATCAATGCTATCGTCGTGCACCGTCCCGGTAACTTTGTCGTTATATTTGGTTCCTTCCATATTAATCTCTCCTGAGTTTATAACTTTGGCTCGTGAACTATGCGCTATAAATCAATTGCATATGGAATGCCATAATTAATTAGTTAGCCCCAAAAAAGTTGATTTTGGTTATAACTATTTGTTATTTATCAACTTTTATGTTTTTGATTCTATATGCAACTAGTAGCTTTAGTTTGTTAGCTCAAGAATAGACGGGAAATAAGACATTGCAGTATGGATTTTTGCAATCTGCATAACAAAATTGCAAATTAGAAGAAGAGGTTACTTAGAATGAAAAACTGTAAGCAATACTGATAGATCCATCTTTAAATCGACCTGTATCTTCGCCCCTATCGGAAGAGTTCCAGCGGTTACCTGAATAGTTGTTGTACTGAATTGTAATGGTCCCGGGGCGCCAATCGAAATAACCAAAGCCGTAGGTATAGTCTGGGTTCCAAGGCTGTTTTTGTTGACTATCCAAGTAATAGAATGCGGTTGCATTGACATACCAATTTCCGACAATAGCGTATTTGCAACCAAGGCTTATTGTATTGTGGCTTTTCTTATAACTAGTTGAAGTTAAATCAAAATATTCGGGGGTGTAGTTATAATCTACTTGGCATCCAATTGCGCCGTCATCGGTAAAAGTCAGCCAATCATCAAAGGGAGCAGTGATTGGGAATTTCCATCCTAGTGACCACGTTCCTTGATTGAAATGAGTGACAGGTTGCTCATCAGTTGCTTGGAAACGATTGCCTCCGTAATTGGCGTATATAAGACTTAACGTGTAAGGACGCCAATCGCTGTAACCAAATACATAAGTGAAATCAGGATTCCAGGGTTGTTGCTGGTCTTTATCTAGATAATGATAAAGAGTTCCTGAGATAAACCAGTTACCAAGGACGGTATATTTTAGTGATAGAGAGGCGACCATGTTGTTGTTGGTTGGCCCCTGGACTGTATTAGCTGGCAAATTAGCCGCCGGTGTTTCCAAAAGGGGATAGCCAAAACTTAGATTTCCGCTTAGGCCATGAAGCCAGGTTCGATTTTCATCCTCGGTATTTTCCCATTCTTCAAATGGGAGTGAAAAAGAGCTTGAAACACCTTTCCAGATTAAATCAATCTCTTTTTTTTCCTTCTCTTCAGTTTCAGTGGCAAAAGTGTGCGTAATGTTGGGTGATTGAGGGGAAGGGGCATGTTTCTGAGAAGCTGCCATGTAATCACTCGCATAACTTAGTGAGCTTATTGAGTAACATGTTATCAACAAAAGGGTGTGCTTTTGCATCGCTTTCCTTGCCGCCAGTTATGGTCGCTTCTAGTGCAATAAAATCGAAAATACGCTAACTATTAGATATTTATATTATTTTTTGATGCTGATTGGAATTGAAATGTCTAAATTTTTGTTTCTCTGAGTTTGCGTTACTAGACTTTCATGTATAGACATAAAGACAGTAAAAAATTGACATAAACACAAAACAGATGCAACATGTTGTTTATGCTGGAAAAGCATATGGCTGGCAGGTGCTTCTAAATGAAAGATGTTCTACTTGTTGAAGATAATAATACCATGCTGATGTATATGAAATCAGTATTGACAAGGCGCGGATACAATGTAATCACAGCCAGCAATGGCGAGCAGGCTCTGTCTATATTAGATAGCTGTCCATACATCCAGTTTGTATTGAGTGACTGGATGATGCCTGAGATGAATGGTATAGAGCTCTGTGCACGCCTCAAGTCCGGAAATTATTCGCGTTATATTTTCTTCGTTCTGCTATCCGGCAAAGATGACCAAGAGTCTATTATTAATGGTATTAATGCGGGTGCTGATGACTTTGTGGTTAAGGACACCCATGTTGATGAACTTCATGCTCGTATCAAAGCTGGCTTTCGCACACTTGCTCTCCATAACGAGATAACGAAAAAAAACATTGAGCTCGACCGAGCGCAGGCCGTCATGAAAAAAGACTTGGAGTCTGCAGCTGATCTGCTCAGCCAGCTTCTCCCAGCTCAAAAGGAGTTTACTGGCGCTGAGGTTAGTTACGTGTCGCTACCAAGTGCCCAGATTGGTGGAGATATGTTGGGTTATATGCAGCTGGATCCGGACAATATCGCCTTCTATTTGTTTGATGTTGCAGGGCACGGGGTTTCATCTGCGCTCATGTCATTTTCTGTGCAGCAAAGTATAAGCGCTAGTTCAAATAAAGGCTCTCTTGTTAAATCACCAATATCAACTCCTCCCTATTATCAGCTGAACTTACCGCATGAAGTTATTAAGCAGCTTAATGATCTTTATCTTAGTGATGATAAGAATTTGCTCTATTTCACCATGGTGTATGCGGTGCTTAATGTCAAAACTGGGAAGCTAGCCTTTTCTGTGGCTGGCCACCCGCCTTTAGTGTGGTTGCATAAAAAGACGGGGAAAGCTGAATTTGTCGGTCAGGACAGTTTCGTTGTTGGAGCGTTTGATTTTGTTGAATACCAAACCTCATTTATTCAGCTTGAGCCAGGAGATAGGGTTTGGATTTATTCCGATGGAATCACAGAGGCAGAGCAAGGAGCTATCCAGTTTACTGAAAAAGGCTTGAAAGAGATGGTGGTGGAGTTAATTGATCACCCGATAGCAGTACAAACAGAGTTATTAGTCAATAAAGTGAGAGACTGGCAACAGTCAGAGCAGTTTGATGATGATGTCAGTGTACTTGTCGTGGAGTGGACCGGTCATTCAGAAGGGGAAGCGTTATGCAATACGAAGTTATCAACAAGGGGCAATGCACAGTTTTTCAACTAAATGAAGAGCGCTTTGATGCAAAGTTAGCGCCTGTTTTTCGTAAAGAAGTCGAACAGATGTTAGACAAGATTGAGCCAAACTTGGTACTGGATTTATCTAATGTCCGCTTCATGGATAGTAGTGGCCTTGGAGCAGTGATGAGCATTTACAAAATGTTAAAAGGAAAAAAAATCAGTGTAGTAAATCCTCAGAGAGCGGTTCGCGAGCTCTTGAAGCTCACTCGCATGGATAAATTGATTGCAAGCTATGACTCGGTAGAAGATGCAGTTGCGATGATGGCATAAGGAGCAAGAGATGAAAGGAATGATTCTCGCGGCGGGGAAAGGGACACGAGTCCGGCCGATTACTCATACTATTCCAAAGCCGATGATCCCTATCCTAGGCAAGCCCGTTATGGAGTCCATGATTCAGCTCTTTGCGCAGCATGGTATCGACGAGATTGTTGTAAACACCAGTCATTTGGCCGAGGTGATTGAAAACTATTTTGGCGACGGGCATCACTTTAACGTTCAGCTTTCTTTTTCGTACGAAGGAGAAATGCAAGACGGCCAGTTTGTGAGTAAGGCGATAGGCTCAGCTGGTGGAATGCGGAAGATTCAAGATTTTTCAGGTTTTTTTGATGATACCTTTGTAGTCGTATGCGGTGATGCATGGATTGATCTTGATTTTACTGAGGCGATTCGGCGTCATAAGCAAAGTGGGGGAATAGCGACAATTATCACTCGTGAAGTAGATCTTGCAGAGGTAAGCAAATATGGTGTTGTTGTAACTGAAGAAGATGGCCGAGTGACTAGCTTTCAGGAAAAACCTGCGATTGACGAAGCACTATCGAGACAGGTTAATACCGGTATTTATATCTTTGAGCCTGCCATTTTTGATTATATTCCCAAAGATCAGGAGTACGACATCGGTAGTGAGTTATTTCCGAAGTTAGTGGAAAAGGAAATAGACTTCTATGCAACTAATATGAACTTTCAGTGGCTGGATGTTGGAAATATTAGCGATATATGGGGCGTTACCCGTGAAATCCTAAATGGTAAGGTTCCCGGTTACCCAATTCCAGGCAGACAAATAAAACCCGGTATTTGGGTTGGTATTAACACTGTTTTTGAACCTGAACAATGTCAGATCACTCCACCAGTCATTATTCGAAATGGTTGTGAAATTGAAAATGGTGCCATTATTACTGGTCCGGCAATGATTGGAGCTAATTGTAAAGTTGAGTCTGGTGCCGTTGTTAACCAAAGCTTGATTAGTGATTATATCCATATTTCGTCGTCGGCCTATGTTGATAATAAAACGGTCTTTGGCGATTACTTTATTAGCCATGATGGTTTTACCCAGTCTCTAAATGAGTTGAATGCCGTTCACATGGTTAAGGATCGCCGACAAGTTCAACCATTAGGTAGAAGTGGGGTTAATTTCCCTTTGTACAGTTCTGTTGGGAATGTTGAGGAAGATATCCTAGATAAGTGAATTAAGGACCGCTTGATGGAAACGCTATCGCAAAGTTTTACCAAGCAGTACTGCAGTTCATCTGATGTATCGAGAGCTGTTGCGAAAGATATGCGCTCTTTTATTACCGGCTTAGGTATAGAGGGTGCAGTGATAGATCTCGTAGAGTTATGCACTGTAGAAGTCGTTAATAATGCGTACGAGCATGCTTATCGATATGCAGAAAATAGTCCGATAGGTGTTTCCTGTGTGTTGGATGGCCATAATCAACTAGTGATTGAAATAACAAATTATGGCCTTTCAATGTCTCAGGAAGCTTTTAATCAGGCAATTCACAATGAGTTCATTGAGCCTGATCCTGATGTTCCTGATAGCTGGGTTACATCGGGAAGAGGTTTCATTATCGTAGCTCAACTAGTCGATGCTATTGAGTATCTTCGAAGTGGAAAGGCGAACACGTTTAAGATAACGAAAAGAATCAGCGAATAATAATCGAGTGCGAGCAGATGGATTTTTATTTCAAGGAATTTGAACACCGAAAACCACCTGAGCCAGTATCCTACAGTATGCCCAGGGAGCTGCTTTATCAGTATTTGGCCACGTGTAACTTAACGTTTGGTATCTGGTATCTATGGTGGCGATGGTCTTATGCATTGAATTATGACGCCTTGTGGTTTTCGCTACCGCTGGTAGTGGCAGAGTCGTGTGCATTTATTGGATCGATGCTGTTTACTTTTAATCTCTGGAAAACCAAAGACGAGCCAAGAAAAGCGCCGCCGTATAAGATAAATGAATGTGTTGCTAATGGATCTCTAGACAGTGAGTCGACAAGACCGATCAGCGTTGATGTCTTTTTTCCCACCTATGATGAAGAGCCGGATCTGGTGCGGCTAAGTATTCTGGACGCGCAGAAAATCCGTTATCCCCATGCCATTGATATCAAGATCTTTATTTTAGATGACGGAAAGCGCAACGAGATGGCATCTCTAGCAGCTGAGCTGGAAGTGGAATACATTACCCGAGACAGCAACATTGGTTTTAAGGCTGGCAACCTCAGAAATGCACTTGAGCAAACGGCTGGTGATTTTATTGTTATTTGTGATGCGGACACCCGACCGTTTCCGACAATATTGGAACACACACTGGGCTATTTTCGTGATCCTGATGTTGCCTGGGTACAAACCCCACAGTGGTTTTTTGACTTGCCTGAAGGAGAACGCCTTCCTGCATGGCTGGAGCGGAAAGTAGGGAAAAGTAGCTCGATATTGGGGCGTCTTGTCGAAAGAGTTTATGGTCCGGTTACGATAGGGGCAGATCCCTTCGTTAACGATCCCCAAATGTTTTATGACGTGATTCAGCGTCGTCGTAACTGGGTGAACGCCTCTTTCTGTTGTGGTGCTGGGTCTATTCATCGCCGAGAAGCTGTAATGGAAGCAGCGTTGCGCAGCTACAGCGAACAGATAGGTAGAGAACACAAAGAAGTCGAGAAGCAAATACGCAAACTGACCAAAGAGAAGTGTGTTGATCGCGATGTATCTGAAAATCTACGCCAGGAAATAATGTTCGACACTGAGTTTACTCCTTACAAGTTTCATGTATCTGAAGACATCTACACATCTATGGTGTTGCATTCTGATACCGAACGGGAGTGGCGATCTATTTTGCATCCTCATGTTGAAAGTAAAATGTTATCCCCACAGGATTTGCAGACATGGACCGTGCAAAGATTTAAGTACTCAGGGGGATCAATAGATATATGCTTCAATGATAATCCTTTGTTTCGCAAGGGGATGAGCATAAAACAGAAGATGATGTACGGTGCAAGCTTCTGGGCGAACTTGTCGGCCATCTGGAATGTTATTTTTCTTGCTAGCCCCATTCTGTATTTCCTTACCAGTATTGCGCCTGTTAGTGCTTATGATACGACTTTCTACTTGCACTTTTTGCCTTTCATTCTGACTGCTGAGGTTGCCATGATGGTCGGTACATGGGGAGTTGCGGGCTATAAAGGGAAAACAAATTACTTGTCGTTTTTCCCGGTGAACCTCCGTGCCTTATGGACAGTATTTCGAGGGCGAAAGATCAGTTTTCCCGCTACACCGAAAGAACGCCAGAACGGTACTTTTGGCCATCTGGTGATTCCTCAGATGATGGTATTTGGCTTAAGTCTTTTCAGTCTTTGTTTTGCATGGTTCAACTATGTAACAGGACTGTTCGGTACCTATTCGTTCGGGGGGCTGGTACTCAATAGCTTTTGGATAATAAACAACATGATGGCGATGTGGGGAATGATACGGGCGGCATATTGGGTGCCACCAGTTGGCAATAAACAGGATAAGGGCTCCGAGGAGTTAGAGTATGGAATTTAGAGAGGCGATGGTTAATGCTCGGCATCATATAGTATTTATCGCCGGACTCGTTACGGCTCTGATTGTTGCTTTTAGTATTGAGACGCGTGATGAGGGGCGGGTATTAGGAAATATCTCATTTGATGTGTCAGAGGAGTTACCCCTTCGGGAGCCACGAGTGTTGACCGAGGAGGAATTTTTCTGGGCTAATACAGCTTGGGTTTATTTCGAGAATAATTATCAGGAAAACACAGGGCTGGTCAATTCTGTTGATGGTTATCCTTCGACGACTATGTGGGATACGGCTTCCTATCTGATGGGCTTGCTGGCAGCCGAAAAGTTGAAGGTCATCAGCCAGACTGAATTTTCATTGCGAATGGAGAAAGCCTTGACGACACTGGCACGTTTACCGTTGGTGGACGGGCGCTTGCCTAACAAAGCCTATAACACCCGTACCTTGCAGATGGTGGATTACAACAACAAGGTTGCAGAGAATGGGATTGGTTGGTCGGCTATAGACATAGGGCGGATCCTAGTGCCTTTAAATATATTGGTTTGGAAGTATCCGGAATATAACCAGTATGTGAATAATATTCTGAATCATTGGGATATCAGTGCCATGGTTGATCATGGCTACATGTACGGCTCTCGTCCGGACCCAAAAGGGAGTGGTCTGGAGTTGGTTCAGGAAGGTCGTATTGGTTACGAGGAATACGCATCGAAAGCTCTGTCGCTAATGGGTAGGGATGTATTTAATGCAATGAAATACATCGATCACCTTGAGCTAAAGCAAATTGATGGCGTTGATATTCCTACTGATAACCGCGACCCAGCTCAGTATCATGCACATAACTATGTGGTTAGTGAGTCTTATATTTTGGATAGTATCGAGTTCGGTGCTGACAGTGTGTCTAAGATTTTTGCTCACCGAGTTTACAAGGCCCAGGAAAATCGGTATCAGCGTACGGGTATTCTCACTGCAGTTAGTGAGGACAATGTTGATGAAGCCCCTTATTTTGTCTACAACACAGTTTTTTCTGATGGAAAACCATGGAATGCGATCACTGATTTAGGGGAAGATGCGTCTCACCTGAAAACGCTATCGACCAAGGCTGCTTTCGGTTGGTATGTCTTATATGACACACCTTATACGTCGCTGCTTGTCGATGAGGCCAAGACATTATCTTCCAAAGATCGTGGCTGGTATTCAGGACGATATGAAGCTGATGGTCGTATTAATAAGGCAATTACAGCCAATACCAACGGTATTGTTCTGGAGTCATTGGCCTATCTCGAAAATGGTGCACTGTTAAGTGTAGGAATTAAATAAAACGCAAATATGATAGGGAGTATTGTATGCGTTATATCATTGTTTGCCTTTTGGGGCTAATGGCTGCGGGTTGCGGCAATAGCTACGATAGTTTTTCTGATGAAGTTGTTGAGAGAAAAACACATTGGTCCGTTCCTCAGTCCCGTTATGGTAACTTGACTGAAAAAGAAATGGATATGGCTAGGATTGCCTGGAGGTACTTTGAAAATAACTACCAGGAGTCAACGGGCCTGGTAAATGCTGTTAATAATTATCCGTCGGTAACTTGGTGGGATGCTGCTTCGTATATGGCCGGTATGGTTAGTGCGTATGAGTTAGGCATAATCGAGAAAGAAGAGTTTGATCGGCGCTTTATTCGAATGTTGACGACTTTAAATACCTTGGATCTGTTTCATGGTGAACTCCCGAATAAAGCCTATAACACCCAGACCGCAGCGAAGGTTGACTACGGTAACCAGCCGGGTGAAATAGGTTATTCCGCGTTGGATTTAGGACGTTTGTTAATTTGGCTACATATAATCAAGCATAGGTATCCTGAATATGCGACTGGGATTGATTCTGCCGTATTGCGTTGGAATTTTTGTAACGTTGTAGACGAGAACGGCACGATGTTTGGCGCATTGCTTGAAAAAGACAAGCCTGTTCAGTATTTACAAGAAGGTCGACTGGGTTATGAGGAATATGCTGCCAAAGGTTTCCAGCTATGGGGGTTTGATACAACACAGGCTTCTATGCCTGAGCCTTATAGTACAATTAACCTTTACGGTTATGATGTTCCTTACGATACCCGAGACCCGAGAAAACTGAAAGCACACAGCTATGTTGTGACTGAAAGTTATGTGTTGGACGGTATCGAGCTAGGCTGGGATCTGACTGATGATCGAACTGTTCATGACTATAAGTTTTCAAATGCCTGGATGGCCAAGTTTGCACAGCAGATATATCGCGTTCAAGAAGAAAGATATAAGCAGACAGGTATTATAACGGCTCGTACAGAACATCAGCTGGCAGGTCCTCCGTATTTTGTCTATGACACAATTTATACGGATGGATTTGCTTGGAATACGATTTCTGAAGCGGGAGAGTTTCTTCCCCAATATGCAGCTGTAGCTGTAAAAGGGGCTATGGGGATGTGGGTACTATGGGATACAGAGTATACCGATTTATTGTTTGATCATGTCTCCCACCTGTATGACAGAAACAAAGGTTTCTATGAAGGGATATTCGAAAACGGTACTGGCTTGATTAATACCTTTACCTCAAATAATAACGGAATTACGTTAGAGATATTGTTATATAAACAGCAAGGTAAATTGCTGCAATACAAGGATAATTTAGCGCCGAGTCTATGGGAAAAAGCACTTCAGTCACCATTTGGCTACGAAGGGCAGTGTCTGCCACGTAAACGTCCACAAAGCTAATGTGCATTTCTCTGGTGTAGAGGTATTGATGTTGAGAAAAGCGCTGATTGTCTGCTCTCTGGTTTCCCTTGCATCTTGCGGGGTTGTTTATCAGGGGGTGCAAGATGGTATGACGACGATAAATGGATCCCAGTTGATCCGTCAGGGGCGCTATGGCGAATTGTCTGAGTTGGAACTCCAGTGGGCTGAAACGGCTTGGAAGTATATTGAGAACAATACGAACCTGAATACAGGTTTGGTTAACTCGATTGATAACTATCCAACCTTAAACCTGTCGGCATTGGCAGACTATCTGGTTGCCTTAATGGCTGCTCGAGAGTTTAACTTTATTACTAGCAAAGAGCATGATGAGCGCTTATCGTTGGTGATCAGCTTTCTTGCGGAAATGCCATTGGGGCCAACTGGTGTTCCTAACAAAGTGTATAGTACCTCAAGCGCTAAGAAAGTTGATTATGCCAATCAGCCTAATGATATTGGTTGGTCATCGATTGATATTGGTCGTCTGTTGATTGTGCTGGCTATGACCAAGCAACGAAACCCTGAATTTTCAGAGTATATAGATAAGGCCGTACTACGATGGAACTTTTGTGAACTGGTGACAAAAGACGGAGAGTTGTTCGGTGGAGATATACAGGATGGAAGGGTTCAGCGATATAAGGAAGGGCGGTTAGGGCAAGAAGAATACACAGCATATGGTTATCTTGATTGGCAAGTTGTTCCGGAAAAGGCGATGAAGTTGGAGCCTTATGAAGTTGTTACTATCAATGGAATTGACTTGTTATTTGATGGCCGAGACCCTCGTTATTATGATGTTCTTCGCCCAGTTTATAGCACTCCTTACCTGCTCCTCGGATTAGAGTTTAACTGGGATAAAGTGGACGATACCCGTTCAAGTGATGCTGAGCATAGTAATGAGGTACTTTCCGCAATGGCGGACTCGGTGTATAGGTTGCAGGAATCCCGTTGGGAGGTTGATCGAATCTATACAGCTCGAGGAGAGCATGTTGTAACTGGGGAGCCTTATCATGTTTATGATAGTTTGTATGCGTTAGGCACCCCTTGGATAACGGTTGCTGAAGACGGTAGCTCTCATGATGAACTGGCGTTGGTATCCACTCGGGTCGCTTTTCAAATGTGGGTGCTATGGAAAACGGACTATACCGAACGCTTAATTACGCTTGTGAAAGAGCTCTATGATCCCGAACGCGGGTGGTACGAGGGGCGATATGAACTTAATAGTGCATATGAAAAAACCATTACTCTGCAGACAAACGCAGGGGTAATGGAGGCCTTGCTCTATAAGGCTAACGGCAAGCTGTATCAGCCTCGCAGGGAGAGAGAATATCGAGATGTGCAATTTGACTCCCGTTTTTACCATCCGGGTAAGTGTCTGGTGGAGACGTTCAGATGAGCATAACTTCAATTCTACGGTTCATGTTAATCAGCATATTGGTATGGTCTGGTAATGGAATGGCAGCTGCTATTGATGTGGATTTGGCACCATTTAGCAAGGCTACTTATCTTGTAAATCTCGGCCGATATCAGCAGGCATCTGAACACTGGCATCAAACCTCTATTGCTATATTAGGTTCAGAGGCCAAGCTGGGAAGAAAGAGGATGTGGCAATATGCTGGTCTATCGGAAGCCTTGGCTGCAATAGCTGCTGATAAGGAAAATGATGCTGTCGCCTACCAATATTGGGCAGATAGTATGCGTTTTCTTATGATGGGTGGAACTAACTGGACTCAGATGAGAAGAAAACTTCATCAACGTTATGAAAGAGCCAATACCCAGCTATCCACTCAACTACAAATTACTGATGTTGCCTCCAGTATCGACGAAGAATGGCAAAAAGAGCTATCAACTCTTCAGGTTTGGGAAGAAAAGCTAGCTCTGTTTAGCTTTACTAGTCCAAAGTTAGGTCTGGAAGAGAAATATCCTCAGCCAGATATTTCTGTGATCACGCCATCTGTTCCCAAAAGCTATTATCAGCCTTCCGGTGGAAATAAAAAACTTACTGGCATGAAAGCGCAGTTTCGCAAAGATACACAGTTTGTTCCGATAACGAGTGAACAAGATGAGTTGAATTCGCCAGAGCCAATACCTGTTTCAAATTCTAATGTTGGGGAGTCGCTTCAGGAGCTGCCTGAGCAAAATGTAAAGTCGGATGGCAGTAAGTTGGTGATCCCTCGTCCGTTAAAGAGTGAGGCAAGTAATCAACAGGCGGCAATAACACCGTTGTTGAACAAAACAATCCGGATTTCAGGTCCGTTGGAGGAAGTGAAACCGGGAAAAAAACCAGAGAAGAACAAGCAGAGTTATTCGGAAGGCACCTACAATGTTAATACTGGAGTGGGCGAACAAAATAATGATAGTGATGAAGTGGTTACCTATTCTGTCGAGCCATATCAATTTATAGAGCAACAGGGTAAAGAGAATAGTAACAAGGTGGTTGCCAACCCTCTTGCCAGGGGGAGTGAATTATTATCTAGTGATAAGAAGGGTGTAGAAGCAATACAGCGAAGAAGCTTGGTTCTTGATTCAACTGCGCCGAACAGTTCGGAACCATAAGCACTTTATCCTATATTGAGTTCTTCTAATTGAGAGCAATGTTGGTGACTTGGTTCAGGTTTATATTTGGACAAGGTGCTAGCCCCGGGCTCAATGGTTTCCTGGTGACAAAAAGCGCAGGAGTGAATGTTGAGTTCAGAGATAAACATTAAAGTATCATTGCCACAATGCTTACATGTTCCTGCTAAATGCATAGCGTGACTGCTTTCGCTTGTATATTCAGTCTCTCTAATCATTTCAGCTGACATAACAGGCATCCTTCCTTGCTTAATGCATGAGATTGCTTACAACGCTATCTAGTAGGTTAGACTTAGGAATACCTTTGTGCAATACAACTTATGTCTTACACGGCCAGAGAGCTAACTCTTCAAACTTACTCTCCATTTCCTGTCTATATCAATATTCCTCTACGGCTCTAATAGAGCCTATTTCAACGCGGCATGTTGGCTGTGGATTTGTGGTTGTTTTATGAGCTCGTTCAAATTTATCAATAATTTATAACGACCTCCTTGATATGAATCTATAGTAAAAGTTGGTTAACAAAAACTTAACAGCTGGTTTGTCATAACGGGCTAGTCAAAATAAAAACAACAACTATACGAAGGAGAGGAAGATGTATCTCAAGGATGTCGTCAGAAAGGTAGCCATATCGGTTACTGTCGCCGCCGCACTGTTTACCCCTTTTTTTGCCAATGCCGCTAAAGCTGAATACAAATGGAAAATGGTAACGACCTGGCCGAAGAACTTCCCGGGACTAGGTACTGGCGCAAATGACTTGGCAAAGCTGATTGGCGAGATGAGTAATGGCCGAATTCAGGTGAAAGTCTATGGTGCCAAAGAGCTGGTGGGCGCTCTAGAAGTATTTGATGCCGTATCAAGAGGTACCGCCGAGATGGGCCATGGTGCCGGTTATTACTGGAAAGGAAAGGTGCCTGCAGGGCAGTTTTTCGCGGCCGTTCCTTTTGGCCTGACGGCTCAGGAGATGAATAGCTGGATATATAGCGGCGGTGGTTTGGCTCTGTGGCAGGAAGCCTATGCGCCATTTGGCATCATTCCAATGCCAGGTGGAAATACCGGCGTACAAATGGGCGGTTGGTTTAACAAAGAGATTAATTCGCTGGCAGATCTTAAAGGCCTGAAAATGCGCATCCCGGGTCTGGGCGGCGAAGTGCTCAAGCGTGCTGGCGGAACCCCGGTCTTGCTGCCGGGCGGCGAGATTTTCCCGGCGCTGCAGTCTGGAGCAATTGATGCAACCGAATGGGTTGGCCCTTATAACGACATGGCCTTTGGTCTGCATAAAGCCGCCAAGTTCTACTACTATCCGGGCTGGCATGAACCTGGTACTACGCTAGAAGCACTGATTAACAAGAAAGCCTTCGATAAGCTGCCAAAAGATCTCCAGTCCATCGTGCTGAATGCAACCCGCGTGGCCAATGCTAATATGCTGGCGGAATACACCGCCCGTAACAATGCGGCTTTGGAACGATTGGTGAAGGAGCATAAGGTCGATTTACGTCCTTATCCGACCGAGGTACTGGAGCAGCTGAAGAGCCTTTCAGAGCAGGTGGTCGCAGAAGAAGCGAAGAAAGATCCGATGAGCAAGAAAGTCTATGAGTCTTATAAGACCTTCCGTCAGCAGGCTGTAGACTGGCATGAGATTTCGGAGCAGTCCTACCTGAATTCAAGAAACCCACAGTAAGAAAGTAACACGGATATCAGTACCAGATGGGGGCTTCGCAAGGTAGCTGTTTTTGAATAGTTTGTGAAGATGCTCATCTGGTTTTCCGGTATTGAAATACTTGAAAACTAGATAACTCGGTGAGTGCTGTATGGATACACCTTCTCCCTTCTTGATTGGCCTGATTCGGGGTATTAATCGCTTTACTGATATTACCGGACGGATCGTGTCATGGTTTGTTCTCGCCATTGTGATCATTACCTTTGTCGTGGTTGTGATGCGCTATGTCTTTAATATTGGCTCTGTATTCATACAAGAGTCGATTACCTACTTTCATAACTATGTGATTATGCTGGGCGCAGCGTATGCCTTGTTAAAAGGCGCCCATGTCAGGGTCGATATTTTCTATCGTCCTTCATCTGCCAGAAAAAAAGCCTGGGTTGATTTGTTGGGATTCATCATCTTGATGCTGCCAACCTGTGGCTTCATTTTTTACATTTCTTGGGAGTATGTGCTTTTTTCATGGCAGATGCTGGAAGGTTCCCAGGAGGCAGGGGGAATAGATGCCCGATACATCTTCAAGACATCAATACTGCTGATGCCAGCGCTGATGATCTTGCAGGGGCTGGCGGAAACCTTGAAATGTATCCTGGTACTCAGTGGTTATGAATCAGCCATCGCAGCCTTAGATGAACATGTCGAGGAGCACGGATTATGATTGAATTATTGCCGTTGTTCTTGTTTATCTTCGTCTTTATTGTGTTGCTCGCTGGTTATCCGGTTGCCTTTTCATTGGCGGGATCGGCATTGATCTTTGCTGTCATCGGCTATTTTACCGAAACATTTGATCCTGTCTTTCTTGAAGCGATCCCCAATCGTATTCAGGGCATACTGTCCAATGAACTGCTCATCGCCATTCCCTTGTTTATTTTTATGGGGGTTATGCTCGAGAAGTCGAAAATTGCTGAAGAGCTGCTGGATACCATGGGGCAGGTGTTTGGTGGTTTAGCTGGTGGACTTGGGTTATCAGTGACTCTTGTCGGTATGCTGCTGGCCGCTAGTACCGGGATCGTCGGGGCTACTGTGGTGACTATGGGACTGCTTTCCTTGCCGACCATGATGCGGCGTGGTTATTCGGCGGAAGTGGCGACGGGCACTATATGTGCGTCAGGGACATTGGGTCAGATCATCCCACCATCAATCGTGCTTGTTCTGCTGGGTGATGTTATTTCGTCATCCTATCAACAGGCACAGCTTGATCAGGGGATCTTTGCTCCGGAAAGTATAACGGTAGGCGATCTGTTTCTGGGCGCATTGATCCCTGGGCTTCTTCTGGTGGGGTTATATTGCGTCTATTTGATTGCGATAGCTGTGGTGGCTCCTGAGAAAGTGCCGCCTATTCCAGCTGAAGAGCGCAAGGTCAGCAAAGAACTTTGGATGCAGGTGTTAACCGTGTTGTTCCCGCCAATTTTGCTGATCATTTTAGTCTTGGGGTCTATTCTAGCGGGTATTGCGACGCCAACAGAAGCGGCGTCGGTCGGCTCGGTCGGGGCAATTATTCTGGCTTGGATCAAGCGGACTTTTACCCTTCAAATTCTCCGTGATGTTATGCACAGTACAACCGAAGTGACCGCGATGGTCTTTATGATCCTGATTGGCGCATCGGTCTTTTCATTGGTTTTTCGCGGGTTTGGTGGCGATGACCTGGTAAGGGAGTTTTTGACCGATTTGCCGGGTGGGGTGTTCGGCGCGGTACTGTTGGTAATGCTGGTGATGTTCCTGTTGGGGTTCTTTCTCGATTTTATTGAGATCACCTTTGTGGTGATCCCGATTGTTGCGCCAATCTTGCTGAGTATGGATCTGGATCCTGTCTGGCTCGGTATCATGATTGCCTTGAACCTGCAGACATCATTTTTGACTCCGCCGTTTGGCTTTTCGCTGTTCTATTTACGTGGCGTTGCCCCGGATACGATTTCGACCCAGCAAATATACCGGGGTGTTATTCCGTTTATCGTGATTCAGCTTTTTGTGATTGGGATGCTGGCGTACTGGCCGTCTCTGGCAACTTGGTTGCCTAAGGTGGTATACGGATAACTGTTAAGTCAGTTTGATGCTTATGCCAGACGTCAAACTGATTAAAAGTCGTAACTTAAACTGATGGTGCTGTAAATTTCGCTGTTGCTGCTGTCGGCCGCAACGTTAGAGTTGTTGATATATTCGGTATCAAGCAGCAATGATACCTGCGCCATGAGCTGGTTCTTGAGATAGCCTTTGACGTTGGTTGTTGTATTCTCTTCACCGTAGTCGATGCGAAGTTCACCGCCTAGTTCGAACCTGTCATTAAGCTTAGAGCTTCCTTCGAGGAAGGCGTTGGCAATAACCTCGTCTTCTTTCTTACTGGGTAAGTCAGGATCGAAGTCTTGTCGTTGTGAAAAACGATAACCCGGACCGGCACCAATGCTGAGTGTCGTGTCTTCTTCGTCAATGAGGGTCGCACCGAAACCGGTAGCAATAGTTAGCTGCTCGCGGTAGGTCGCATACAGATCGTGCTCGTACTTGCTGTTGGAGTAGACAAACCAGTTATCATTGACCAAGTGCTTCATACCGTAGCTAAGATTGTATTTATTGGTCCCGTCGCTGTCTTCGTTTCCTTTGGTGTAGTAGGTGGAAAACTCGCCCTTCTGTTGCCATTTATCCTTGTCGTAAATAATGCTGGCGCCAGAGTTGGTAGACATCGAGGTTTCATTGGTTTTGCTGAAGATAAATCCGAGCTTGGCGTTGCCGCTCCACGGCGACTCGACAACAGATGGCTCGTCAAGTTCTTCAGCTTCGTCATCACCCCAAGTGGGCGCGGAAATAAGGCTAATTGCAGTCAGTAGTACAAGTGCTCTCATGTTTATTGCTGGTGTTTGCTGGTTGAATTATGACCTCATTGTAAAAAGCAGAATATTGCACATGTCAGCATGATGTAATTTCTGGGGGTGGGAAATGTATAGGTTCGGAGCGAGTTATACAGCGAGAGCAATGGTAAGCAGTGGATGAATGGCTGCAGCATTTATTATATAAATTCGTATGTAATAAATAATGCGCTCGAGACAGGGAGTGAGCGCATTATAGTTAGTTGGATGTGTCTATTTTGTCAGTTTGCTTAGTCAGTCTTCAACCAGTACTACGATCAGCTCTTTTGGGCCGTGGGCACCGTAGGCCAGTGTCTGCTGAATATCAGCCGTTTTAGATGGCCCAGAGACTAAAATGGCATTGGTTGGCATGCCGATATGCCAGGCTTGTTTGTTCATGAGTTCGGCAAAGTTGCTTACCAGTGTTGAGCGCTTGAGAAGTGCGATGTGTATTGGTGGGACCAAGGATAGAGTGCGTGGCTCCTGGCTGTCGGGCCACAATACCAGCGTGCCCGTGTCGGCAATGCCGGCCAGGCAGTGGGTGATCCCGGCATCAACCTGCTCGAATAGCTCAGTTTTCCACTGACTAACCTCACGCTCAAAAGAAACTGATTCAACCTGCTTTGTGGCTCCATCAATTGCAGACTGAAACTCACCACCTGTGCCCAGGGCGATGTGGTGGAGCTGTTTGTCGGCAATGATCTGAGCAAGTATGTCGCAGAGTTTTTCGGCGTTAGTGGAAATCACATCGGCATGGCTGGCAGTGATCCCTGCGATAAATCGTTGCTCAAGCTCTTCTTCCGATGTTGCAGCCCACGGCTGATAAGTATGACCCTCAGCGCTTTTGGGTGTTGCACCTGCGTTACGAAGGCGAGATAAAATTGATTGTCGTGCTGTGCTCATTGTTCTCTCCTTCATTTTTTTTGTGACTTAAGCAACTGATGCAAGGTTTTGTCCGCAGGCTTTGGTGCGGTCCGGCATTGGGTCCAGGCTCCGAGGTTATTTGGCATTAGGGCTTTGAGCTTTGTTGCTGCCAATGTACCCGTGTGATAAAGCGTTGGGTGAGTTGCCGCATAGGCAAATCCCTTCATGGCTAGCTTTTCGGTTTTATTGGCAGCCGCTTCCTGGCCGTCAATGGCTTGGGCTCCCTCGTTCGGTGGATTCTTGGCTTCATGGCGCAGTCGCTGCAGGAGCTCGGGGATCGGGATCCGGACCGGGCAGACTTCACCGCAGGCACCACATAGGCTCGAAGCTGTAACCAGATCTTTGGTTTTATCCAGTCCCATCATATGCGGTGAGATGATTTTACCGATAGGCCCCGGATAAACAGTGCCGTAGGCGTGGCCGCCAATACGGGTATAAACCGGGCAGTGGTTCATACATGCCCCGCAGCGGATACACTGCAGCGTTTTTCGCATCTCTTCGTCACGATAGGCCTGCGAGCGGCCGTTGTCGAGCAAGACGAGGTGGACTTCTTCCGGGCCGTCCAGTTCACCTTCGCGGCGCGGGGAGGTGATCATGTTAAAATAGGTTGAGATCGCCTGACCGGTAGCCGAGCGGGTCAGGGCGCTGTATAGAGGTGGAACATCTGACAGGAACTCGACCACTTTCTCGATGCCGGTTATAGCGATATGGACGTCGGGCACAGTGGTACACATTCTGCCGTTGCCTTCATTTTCCACCAGGCACAATGTGCCGGTTTCGGCAACCGCAAAGTTAACACCGGACAGGCCGATATCTGCATCATGGAATTTCTGGCGCAGCCTGCTTCGGCCAGTCTGAATTAATTCATCGACATCAATGGTTGGAGTGAAATCATCAAGGTTATGTTCGAAGGTATCACTCACTTCCTGTTTGTTCTTGTGAATCGCCGGCATGATGATGTGAGAAGGCTTGTCACCGTCAAGCTGGACAATGTATTCGCCCATATCACTTTCGAGGCACTCTATACCGAGCTTTTCCATTTCATGATTCAGCTCGATCTCTTCGCTGACCATTGATTTGCCTTTGACGATTGTCTTGGCGTTATGGGACTGGGCAATAGTGGCGATAATACTATTGGCCTCGTCGGCGTCTTCTGCCCAGTGGACCTGAATACCGTTCTTCAGGCAATTAGTTTCAAGTTGTTCCAACAAATCGGGTAGCTTGCTTAGGCAACGCTGGCGGATAGCCTCAGAAAGGTTGCGAATATTGTGTTCTTCATTGGCATCAGCAAAAGCCGTTTTCCGTTTGTCCCGGAGGTAATCCATCGCACCGCGGAAATTCTGTCGTAGCTGTTGGTCCGCCAATGCTGATTTGGCTTGCGGGTGGAAGAATTCTGGCCCTTGGGCGTTTTCATGTTTCATGCTTACTTTCCTCCGGTTCTTTCCAGCAGGAAGCTGGCAAGGTGGCGGCCGCGCATTGACTTGCCTTGGTAGTCCAATGCCCCGTTAATGTTCAGCAGGCAACCCCAGTCGGCGCTCACCAGCTCATCGGCCTGGGTATTCGACAGGTGGTGGGTTTTGTCTTCGACCATAGCCTGGCTGATATTAGGGTGGCGAACGGCAAAGGTACCGCCAAAGCCGCAGCACTCGCTTTCGTAGTCTTGTTCACGAAGCTCGACATTTTTCAGCTGGTTGAGTAGCTGGGTGGCGGTGACATGGACATTCATTTCGCGACGGGCGGCGCAGGAGGTGTGCATAACGACAGAGGTTGATTCACCGCGGTCATTAAGCTTGATTCGGCAAACATTGACAAGGAACTCGGTGAGTTCAAAAACACGGTCACAAAAGGTATCGACCTGTTGCTGCTTTTCATCTCCTTTGAATAGACGACGATAGTGGTGGTGCATCATTCCGCCGCAGGAACCGGACAGAACGATGACCGGCCATTGCTCTTCAAACAGTGCCATCTGGCTGAGAGCGACTTGCTTGGCTTCACTGTCGTAGCCGGAGCTATAGGCTGGTTGGCCGCAGCAAGTTTGCTTCTCTTTGAAAATGACCTCGATCCCCTGCTGCTCTAACAGCGTAATGGCATCAAGACCGGCTTCCGGGTCGAACATGTCGACCAGGCAAGTTGCGTAGAAATAGACTTTTTCCGGCTTGGCAGGGTAGATTCGCATCTTGAACTCCTTGAAGGCAGGTAAGCTATTCCATCCGGTCCAGTGAAACTGCTCTGGGAAGCGACTCTTGTTCACTGGGGCCGAATGGAATAGCTGTGTTGCTCGTCGTTAGTGACTTTCCGTGTACTCGTTGTGTTGTAGTGTTAGCTCATCAGGGCATCGGTAATGTGGAAACCATAGACGATGGTTAGACCAATCACACCTGTCACGATGAGGTAGTAGAACGTTGGGATAACTGTTTTACGTAGAGTTGCACCCTCGCGGCCAAGCAGACCAACGGTAGCTGATGCGGCGACCACGTTGTGGATAGCAATCATGTTACCTGCCGCGGCACCGACTGCCTGTAGGGCAACAACGGCGGCACTCGAGATAGTCAGGGTTTGGGCAACCTCAAACTGGAACTGGCTGAACATCATGTTTGATACTGTGTTCGAGCCGGCGATGAAGGCACCCAGGGCACCGATAGTCGCACTTAGGGCAGGGAAGAACTCACCAACCAGTCCTGAGGCAAAGTTTGCTGTTGTCACTGGCATACTGGCTAGGTCAGCGGCGTTAACGCCCGAGTTGATGAAGATTCGTACCATAGGAATGGTGAATACCAATACAAAGCCGGCACCGATTAGCGTTTTGCTTGATTCACCAAAAGCCTTCACCAGCGGCGACACTTGGCGAGATTGCAGCAGTACAGCCAGCAGGGCTACGAACACCAGGATACCGCCCGGTAGATACAGAGGTTGGATGGCAGCACTGATCCCGGCTTCACCTAGGATGTCACCAAACGACAGGCTGACACTTTTCAGGAAGTTCTTGAAGTCAGCACTTACACGGCTGGCAACTAGTACCACAGCCAGAAGAACATATGGGGCCCAAGCAAGTGCCATGTTCATTGGCTTTTTCTCGTTTTCAGTCAGATCCATCTTCAGAGAACCCAACCATTCAGTCGGCCACTTGTCTTCACTTTCAAAGTCCCAGTGATTCTTAGGCACCAAGAAGCCATTCTTGGCAGCGGTAACTACGATAGCCAGACCAACCAGACCGCCGATTAGTGATGGGAATTCAGGACCAAGGAACACGCCTGTTAATGCGTAAGGGATGGTGAACGCCAGACCGGCAAAGATGGCGAATGGCAGAATTTCCAATCCTTCTTTCCAGCTTTTGTTCTTACCAAAGAAGCGGGTCAACATCACAGCCATCAATACCGGCATTAATGTACCGACAGTGGCATGGATAAGAGCAACATTGGTGGTGATTTGTTGGAGGTAGATATCCCAGTTAGAGCCGTTTGCGACTAGGGTCTCGGTAATATTGTGTGTATCAAGACCTTTGTTTACACCCACGATGATAGGTGTACCGACGGCGCCGAAAGAAACCGGCGTAGACTGGATCATCATACCCATAACAACTGCGGCAAGCGCCGGGAAACCGATAGCAACCAAAAGAGGGGCAGCGATAGCAGCAGGTGTACCGAAACCAGAGGCACCTTCGATAAATGAACCGAAGCACCAGGCGATAATGATTGCCTGTACGCGTCTATCGGTTGATATATCGGTAAAGCCACTTCTTATAGTAGCTATTGCCCCGGTGTGCTTAAGGGTGTTAAGCAGGAATATGGCACCGAAGACGATCCAGAGTACGGCAACGGTAATAGCGAGTCCTTGCAGGGTGGAAGCGAAAACCCGGTTGGCAGACATATCCCAGAAATAAAGGGCAATGCCGACAGTGAGTAGAAAGGCCACAGGCATAGCGCGTTTTGCTGGCCAGTTAAGGCCGACCAGTAAAACAGCAGCGACCAATATGGGTGAAAAAGCGAGTAACGCAAGTAGGGTATCGTTCATGGTAGTACATCCTTCGTACAGCTGTTTCGTGTTTGACCTATTCAGGTCTTGTTATGGATTGTAGGGTGTTTGTTAATGTGGTGTGACGATAACCCTTTATTTTTTTTTGATATAGGGAAATAATGAAAAAGATTAATTCCAAAAGTTGATAAATGATGGCTAAAACAGATGATTTGATCCTCTTCGCCCAAGTGGTGGAATGCGGTTCATTCAGCAAGGTGGCTGAATTAAATTCCCTTACAAACTCAGTGGTTAGCAAACGGATTGCGAGGCTGGAAGAAGACCTTGGTGTCCAACTTTTGTACCGGACAACCCGAAAGTTAACAGTTAGTGAAGCAGGTAAAGTTCTTTACCAGGGTGCCAAAAATGTGAAGCAGGCAGCACTCGAAGCGGTTGACGCGGTCAGCGGATATGGCGAAAAAGTCAGCGGTCATGTCAAAATGTCAGTGCCGACTATCTCCGGAGACCTTTTGCTGGCTGATGCAGTGGCTGAATTTTGCACCCTGCATCCCGGTATGACAGTTGAAATGTCGCTGAATAATCGCTTTGTTGACTTGGTGGAAGACGGTTACGATCTGGTGATCCGTACCGGCTACCTGGAGGATTCAAGCTTGATTGCCAGGCATATTCTTGATTCCCAATGGGTCATTTGTGCTGCACCTTCTTACATAGGTCGCCAAGG
The DNA here is from genome assembly GCF_050336885.1 of Photobacterium kasasachensis. NCBI lineage: Bacteria > Pseudomonadati > Pseudomonadota > Gammaproteobacteria > Vibrionales > Vibrionaceae > Photobacterium > Photobacterium kasasachensis. The sequence continues at coordinate 169,023 of NZ_JAKJSH010000007.1, read as the reverse complement.
GCGGCCGATGGAACCGGAAGATTTGGTTAATCATAATTGCCTTCAATACGCCTATCAGACAACGGGGGCGGCAGAATGGCAGTTTATCGGCGAGCAAGGGAACTATATATTGCACGTAAAAGGGAATTTTTCGACGGATAATGCCACGGCTCTGCGTAAGGCGGCGCTTGGTGGCTATGGCATCGCCTATGTACCACGTTGCTTGGTGTATCATGATTTGATTGAGGGTAAGTTACTTGATCTTTTTCCGGATAAAGTCGGCAAGAAGCTTGGGATCTATGCTGTCTACCCGTACACTCGCCAACCTTCCCAGAAAATACGATTGTTGATCGAACACATCCGTAACCGTTATTTGTCGATGAGTCAGTTTTTTTAATAGCTCAGTCCTATTTAAACAAAACCTGGCTGTAGGTTTCTTGTGGTTGCTCTTGGTACCGGTCGGTAAAACACGCTTGCTGGCCGGAATCGCAATAGACTTTGTTGCTAAATGAATATCGGCTGGTATCAAAGTTCTTTGCACCCACCTCATTAATCATATTCATCATCTTGTCTTGTGCAGCCTGTCCAAGGAACTCCTTGGTAAAGGCCATGGAAATACCGTAACGGTCGACGCAGAACCCTGCTCTTTGATCACATATGATCCCATGGTCAGGAGAGAATAGATGTTCGTCAAGCCTGGTGTTCGCGTGAGCTGAATGAACACAACAGAGTAAAGCGGCAGAAACAAGCAATTTCATGGTCACAAATGCGCTCCTTATATCAGTGTCCTCTAAGTCTAGGACTACGTGATTTGTGGGTTGTTCAATATCAGAGAAAACGGGATTGGCAGTAGTGGATATACTTTCAGTAGTTATTCACATGAAGGTTGAGCCATGAACTGGTATTTCCACGTCCTTAAAAATTATGCCGTCTTTAGGGGAAGAGCACGCAGGAAAGAGTACTGGTATTTTTTCCTGACCAATGTTGTGATCAGTATTGTACTGGCCTTTCTTGATAACGCGATGGGGAACCCTGGTGCAGGAGAGGGAGCAGGTGCTTTAGGTACGGTATATTCACTGGCTATTCTTATACCGAGTATTGCCGTGGGTGTGCGGCGTTTGCATGATACCGGGCGTAATGGCTGGTGGATGTTGCTTGGTCTGATCCCGTTGGTAGGGGCGGTGGTGCTGATCTATTTCTTTGTATTGGACAGTCAACCGGGCAGTAATGAGTACGGATTAAACCCCAAAGATATTGATTCTGATTCCGTCGGGCAATTTAAGGTGTGAGTATATTGTTATCACATACAGGGCATTGCATTGCCCTGTATCTGCTTTAGTTGCTAAATATATAATTTAACAGGCTTTGAACTATAGAAGCTCACATGTTCCGTTAGCAGCATCGTATTTATACCCTTTAGTAAAAGTCACAGCCTTGTCGTTAATGCTGTAAGTTTTAACCTCATTATTAAGAGATGAGCTTTCAATAAAGTGTACGTAAGATGTCATCGTGGTTGCTGGGTTAGGTTGCTGTTGTGAATCTGTAGTTTTTGTATATTCAACTGTTACGCTTACATCTGCTAAATTCTCTTTATAAGCTAATGAGAATACGTAGTGGATTCCATCTTTATTAACATAGTACCTAGCATTATACCTATCATCGATGTGAAAACTCATGAAATTCGCATTACCAATAAAGAGTGTTTCGCTACTTGTTAATTCATCAATGTCAGCTATGTTAAATGCGGCAAACTTCCAATGCTTATTATTATTGGCTTGGCTTCTAAGATCGCCTAGTTCAACAATTTTTCTGTAAACAGGCTTTCCTTTCCAAATCTTGTTTGTCAAAGTTTCTGATGTTGAGTAAAGATCGTATCCCTGAGCTTGAGCTACTTCTCTGTGCAAGCTTTCTAAATTGTTTGAATAACTATAGGATTTCACACATAGATCCTCTTGAATATCAGGACCATTAATAATCATCCGATAATCTGCCTGAGCATATAAAGGAGCTATAGCAAGAAGTGCCAAGGTAGTATATTTCTTCATATATCATTTTCCCTTTTCTGGTAAGCCATCACAGACGCTGTTGGGCTTTTATATAAATAATCAATAAAAACAGTACACTAGGTGGTTTAAGGAACAAGGGCAACGATTAAGCATAAATGTAGAACTTATATGTGTGCTGATTCATATTTTTGCTATATAGGTGACCGTTGTATGGGCTAAAGGTATGTTTTTTGTGATAACACTTCGCTTGTTCTAAAGGAAAGACTCCTAAAGCTACCGGTGATTTAGTAGCCAATCACTACTGACTTACTGGGATCCCAATTTCCTGCATCATGAAAAGTGCATTGCTGGTGGTTGAGTAGCCCGACCGGATCTTATAGTCAAAGTAAATTCTATTACCTTGATAGTGTTCGCGGAAATAGTAGTTCTCGGCGGTGAGCATGTCATTGGTTGTGAGCTCGCATAACGCCAAATCATGGGTTGAAACTATGCCAATGCAGTTAGGGGTATTTAGTGCTTTGATGACCTGAAAGGCCCCTTCAAGTCTGTCACGGGAGTTTGTGCCACTAAAGATTTCATCAATGAAAAAGAAGGTATTGCCAGTTTTGGCAACATCAATCATCTTCTTGATTCGTATCAGCTCTGCGTAGAATGTGGATATTTTCTTATCGATATTGTCGACGGTTCTCATAGAGGTCACGATGGTAAATTGACCACAATGAAAGTTGTCGGCATTGACTGGAGCACCTGCATAGGCAAGTATTAAATTGGTCGCCACAGTTCGCAGGAAAGTGCTTTTCCCTGACATGTTCGAACCTGAAATAATCGCTGTATCTTTATTTTGTCCCAGTGAAAAATCATTGCCGATATTATTCTCTGCTTCTAACAGAGGATGCTTGATGTTCTTGGCATCAATGGTATTCGAATTATTGATTGTTGGCATTGTCCATGACGGGTTCTCATAAGACAGCACCGATAATGATGCGAGTGCTTCTATTTCGCCAATCACCTCGAACCATGTGGCAATTGAAGCGCCATTTTGAGTTTTCCATTCAATAAGTTCGTTGACGTATTGGCAATCCCACAGCAATAGTATGTTGATAAACAGGTGAACGAGCTTGTTATGTCGAAGGCTGGCTTGGTTTAGCAAATAGTTCAGTGTAGCCAGTTCAACAGAAGGTAGAGTACAGCGGTCACTCATCATACGTTTGTGTAATTCTCGTAGCCTCTGAGAGGTAAAAAGCTGCTCTTCGATGATTTTTAATAACTCGGTATAGTCTTTTAGGCTGTTTTTCTTGTTATCAAACGATGTCAACAAACTCTGGTTTTGTTTATGGTATTTCAGAACCACAAATGCTTGTAATGTATAAAACAATACCGGAAGAAAGAGCGTTTGAAAGAAGATAAATTCAGCACAGGAAGAGCCGAATGATACTATGGGTAGCAGACGAACTAGTCTTTTCTTTTGTTGTAGGCCCAGACCCGTTTTCTTGTCTCCAAGCCACGCTATTGTTTGGTTGATATTGTGACTCTTTAACTGCGATGAAGCTTGCTCCAGATTTTGTCTGAACTCGACATTGGCAGCAAGTTCTAAGACGGCGCATTGGTTTTCGTATGTGCTTGAACAGGTTTGGTTAGGCTTACGGAGCTTAGTTGCTAGTGCTTCTCGTCCGAATTTAGTATGTGAAGTATTTATCCGCTGAAAGAGAGAGCTATTGCCAAAAATATCCAAATCACTGGTAAATAAATGCTCCTCGTTTATGAAATCACTGCCGCTATCTGGAAGTGAATGCCAGCGCCCCTCGGTGCGAGAAATACCATTATTATTGATAACAATTAAGGCTTTTAGCTGGGTGATTCTTTCTTCTACTAGCAGGTGTTTTCTAACCAACAGTAAGAAGATTGTGCCTGAAATGAATATTATTGTAAAAATGGCTTCAATATAATCATGGTTATAGAGAATAGATGCTGCAGTAATTGTTGTTACTACCAACAATAATCGGAGATGACTAATGTTGCGATGGAATTTTTCTTTCTCTGCTAGTTCTCTATTGTGGTTTTGTAGTCTTTTTTTATACTCGTTAGCGGCATTGTTTATCATTTAATTAGTTTAAGTTAGTGAATGAAACGCTGAGTGAGAGTCTATGTGATATCGAGGATTAGAACATAATTAATTACCTTGATCATACCACTTTTCAAGCTTGAAGGTAAATAAAACAATCGGTTATGCGATTTTTGTCGACGTTCGGATTATGTGTGATTTTCTTAATTATGAGAACTGGGAATAGATCTTTATAGGTGGATTTTACCAATGTTCGCATAATTTCTAATTTATTCATGATGTTGATAATAATTAAAGGGAATAGATATCATTATCAAAATATTTAATACCATCTACAATTAAGCASAATAAAGCAGTTCAAATTACTCCCATATTATTATGTTTGGAGGTGGCTTGGTTGTTTCTGAAAAATAGAGCAGATGGCAAGGAGTATAATGGAAGTGCTTTGTTATGTTTGTTGGCTATAGCAATTACCTAAGATGTCACTAAAAAGGTTCGTGGAGAATCGTGATGAAAATGAATAAGGTTGCAATATCCGTGCTTACGGTATGTGTCGGCTTTTCCGGTATTGCCGTCGCATCTTATGATGATAACGACTCATATGATTACTCGTCGTATGAAAGTGATAGTTATGCGAGCACTGATACTGATAGTGGTGATGAGTATAACTCGTATGATGAACCTGTTGATGAATCTGATGATGAGTACGTTGATGATTCGTATGAAGATGATGATACAGGTGATGATGATACAGAGTATGACACCAAGGATGAACATTCTGACTACAAGCACGAAGAGCATTCTGGTGATGACGATGACGCAGACAGTAAACAGCGCTTAGCCCTTAATTTGGTAGGTAAGGGTGAAATGTATGAAATGGACGTGCCTGATATAGACGGTGATGAGCAGCCAGATCCCGCTTTTTGCTTTGATGTTGATTTGAAAGAAATTGCAACGGGGGATCTTGTCGGAACCGCGACAGATTGCTTGTCTAACATCGAGGACGGGCCCAATGGAGGGCTTCAGCTTGTCGGAACAACCTTCTTTAAATTTCCGAACGGCACCATTGTGACTCGGGGTGACACCACAGTACAACCGGCAAACAAGCCAATAGTGACACCTGAAGGTGAGGAAATAACACATATCACAGGCGCCTCCAGTGATGAAAATGCAGTGATTAAAACGTCGGGCGATTTTGCCTGGTACCAAGGTACTGTTAGGTTGTCGGGAATGGTAAACCTAACCGACTTTGGAGGCGGGGTAGGTGATCCTATCTTCTTTGACTGCCTATTTATCCTTGATTTAGATAAGATCAAGTTCAAACGTCCGTACTGGTATGACTGGTACAAAGAGCGCTACAACAGAGATCACAACTGGAGACATCACGGTCATCGACACTATGATGGCAGAGATTCATCAGATGATTCTGACAAAGGTGATAGATCCGACTACAGCAGAGGTTATGGTTCCCACTCAGGCTATTGGCGATAATCGAACGCGTCCTCCGTGGAAGCGGTAAATGGAAAGCCTAAGGCAAAATGTTTTAGGCTTTTTTATACATATCTTGCACTTGGAGCGACATTTTCCCTCTTTTTAGCTACTATCATCCCACGATTTATTCTGGTGATATTGATATGAGAATTTCTGTTGATGGTGGCTCCTTCAAGGTCGCGATTGAAACTGAGTTTGAAGGGCTAGTAGACGAGGCATCGGTTATCTATAACGAGGCCCTTAAGCAGACGAAATCTAACGATAAAACGATTTTACGCTTCTTGCAGACCATCCTTGAGCACCGAGATAGCGACGATGCCATCGGCTATGCGGTATTGGGTTTGCTGGGTTGGTATCACGCGACGATTAACCCGGTAGAAGATAAAGATATCGAGCTGAACTTACCGAAAATCTTGCCTCACCTTATTAACCCGGCTGGCGATTTAGCTGCCTTCAGTGCCAGTGAAAAGGGCACGTTTTTGCATTAATGAATAATGCTCCTGTCACCATTGCTGTACGAAAGAAGTACAGCAATGGTGTTGGTTAAAAACTTTAGTGTTTACGCTTTCGCAAACTGATAGGTACGATAGCCGCCAATTAAGTTGCGTGCCTGATAGCCGTTGTTGACGAGCTGACGATAGGCAACGTTACCACGCAGTCCCACCTGACAAATTACGATGATTTCTTTATCTTTAGGCAGTTCATCCATACGATGGCGCAGGCTGTCGACCGGGATGTTTATCGAGCCGTCAATAAAGCCAACGTTTTCCAGTTCAGCGGGATTGCGGACATCCAGCAGCAGCTGGTTATCGGAAAGCGTCTCTATTTCATCAAAATGAATTGGCTTGGCATCGCCCTTGATGATGTTGGTAGCAACAAAAGCGGCCTGGTTAATCACATCTTTGGCGCTGCCATAAGGCGGAGCATAAGTAAGTTCTAGGTGCTGTAGCTGTTCAACCTTCATACCGGCGCGTTGTGCCACGGCCATCACATCGATACGCTTGTCTACACCGTCTTTGCCCACAGCTTGTGCACCAAGGATCTTGCCTGTTTCAGGATCAAACAGCATCTTGAACGAGACGATCTCCGCACCGGGGTAGTAGCTGGCATGGCTTGCGGTATGAACGTAAACTTTTTCAAAGCGGGTACCTTCACGCTTGAGTGTTTTTTCATTCTTACCGGTCGAGGCAACGGCAAGATCGAAGATCTTACAAATCGCGGTGCCTTGTGTACCCTGGTAGGTTTCGTTGCGGCCAAGCATGTTGTCTGCTGCCATACGACCCTGGCGGTTTGCCGGGCCAGCAAGCGGGACAAGAGTCTGTTTACCTGTCACGAAATCAGCTTCTTCTACGGCATCACCAACGGCGAAAATAGCTGGATCGCTAGTTTGCATATGCTCGTTGGTATAGATACCGCCAAGCTCACCGATTTGCAATCCGGCTTCTGCGGCAAGGGTCGTTTCCGGACGAACACCGATAGCCATGATCAAGATATCAGTGTTTAGCGTATCGCCATTATTCAGGTTCAGTGTTAGTTCGCCACAGAGATGCTGGTGCTCTGCGCTCTCGCCGGCATCCTCGTTGGCGACAGATCCGCCAGAGATGTACTCGACAGATTCGAGAGCAATACCCAAGCGCAGATCGATGCCTTTATCGCGAATTTCTTGATGCGCAAAGCCTGCCATCTCCCTGTCAACTGGTGTCATGACCTGATCGGCCATCTCGACCAAGGTGGTCTTGATACCGAGCTGGTGGAACGCTTCCATCATTTCGAGGCCGATAAACCCGCCACCAATAACGGTAGCGTGTTCCGGCTTATTCATCTCGATCGTCTTAATGATCTTATCCATGTCCGGAATATTACGCAGAGAGTGGGTCAGCGGGTTATCAAGGCCAGGGATAGGCGGGATAACCGGCGCAGCACCGGGACTCAGTAGCAGGAAGTCGTAGCTTTCGACATACTCACTGTCATCCAGGGTGTTGCGGACGGTAACCGTTTTGTCTGCACGATTGATGCTGACCACTTCGTTCATCACCCTCACATCGACATTGAAGCGGGCGAGGAAGCTTTCAGGCGTTTGCAGCAGCAGCTTACTGCGATCTTTGATGTCGCCACCAATGTGGTATGGCAAGCCACAATTAGCAAATGAAACGAATTCACCGCGTTCAAACATGATGATTTCGGCGTCTTCGCTGAGACGACGAGCACGGGCAGCAGCAGATGCGCCGCCAGCTACGCCACCGACGATGAGGATTTTGGTCATTACACTCTCCAGTAAAATTAGACAATGCTGAAAGTCATTACGGCTTCGTCTTGTTTCTAGCATTGGATATCACTATAAAACCATCAATTAGCAATGTCTAATTTAAATTTATCTAATTTACTGTTGACTATAAGTCATACTTTAGTAATCTCTAATTTAACGAGGGCGGGAGTCGAACGAATTGAGAGAGTAGGAGAGTGTGATGGGTTTTGAATTTCCGTGGGATGCCTTGTTTGGAGGCATGCTTTTAGGGTTGTCTGCCAGCTTGCTGTTGATGGTTAGCGGCAGAATTGCCGGGATCAGCGGTATTGTATCAGGCCTGCTAAAGCCGGTCAGTGGTGAAATTTTATGGCGGGTGCTGTTTGTCATAGGGATGATAACCAGTGGGCTGCTGGCCACTCGTATTGGGTTTGAATTACCGGAATCATTGCCTGTCAGTTCTTTCTTTTGGGTAGGTATCGCAGGATTGCTGGTCGGTATAGGGACCAAAATAGGTAATGGATGCACCAGCGGCCACGGTATTTGCGGGATGGGACGTTTGTCTGGCCGCTCAATTGTCGCCACATGTGTATTTATGGCAGTTGCTATTGTAACTGTGTTCGTTCGCATGCATCTGCTTTAAATGGCCTTAACTCGGAGATTAATAATGAAAAAGTCATCACAGGCAATTGCCTCACTTTTCGTTGCCCTTGTATCTGGTGTCTTGTTCGGCATGGGGATGATGATTTCGGGCATGGTTGACCCGCACCGGGTTATTGGCTTTCTGGATATTACCGGCGCATGGGATCCGAGCCTGATGTTCGTGATGGGTGGCGCATTGGCGGTGTTCATGCCGATCTATCTACTGGTGATAAAGAAACGTTCCGCCCCTGTATGCAGCGAACGATTTCAATTGTCAGAGAATCGTATGATTGATAAGAAGCTGGTGGGCGGTGCAGCAATGTTTGGTTTAGGCTGGGGGATTGCCGGAATTTGTCCTGGACCGGCTGTAACATCAATCTCAGGCCTGAACCCGTCGATGTTAGTGTTTATCGCTGCAATGCTGTTGGGTATGGTGATAGCTAATTTAGCGGTCAATAAGTACGGTAAGGCTAAGCCTGAAAAGGTTAGTGTTACTGCGCGAAGCTAAGACGGTATAGAAATCAGTAAAAGGGCGCAATTAAGTGCCCTCCCCACCAAAAAAATAACTAACAAACTAACTCGATTACTCCTGATTGAACCACTGCAATGATTCGCTCAATGTCGTCACGCTGCCGATAACAATCAAGGCCGGGCTTTGGGCGCTTTTTGCCACTACGGGCAGATTAGCCAAACTACTTGTGAGTACACGTTGCTCTTTACGAGTGCCGTTTTCGATAATGGCACATGGCGTGTCTGAGGATAAACCGTGCGTGATCAACTTGTCGCTAATATGACCACTTTGCTTGAGCCCCATATAGAACACCAGCGTATTATTTGATTGTGCCAGTGATGCCCACTCGATTTCTCGGCCATCTTTTTGTACGTGACCAGTAATAAACTGAACACTCTGTGCATGGTCTCGATGTGTTAGAGGGATCCCCGCATAAGCAGTTGCCCCTGCCGCTGCTGTGATGCCCGGAACAACTTCATATTTGATGTCGTGCTTGCTCAGCTCTTCCAGTTCTTCGCCACCACGACCGAAGATAAAAGAGTCACCGCCTTTTAGCCGAACGACACGTTTTCCAGCCTGCGCTTTGTCGACCAGGATCTGGTTGATCTGGTCTTGGGGAACGCAGTGGTAGTCTAGCTTCTTACCGACATAAACCATTTCGGCATCAGGGCTCGCCAGCGCTAAAATTTCCGTTGATACCAGACGGTCGTAAACCACGACATCAGCTTGCTGAATCACCCGGTGCCCCTTGACGGTAAGCAAGTCTGGATCACCCGGTCCTGCACCAACAAGGGAAACAAAACCGTTGTTTAACGATGTGTGATTGGTCATAGCAACGCCTATCAGTTCAAATTTGGGTATAAAAAGTAGAACTCAGGGCTAAGGGGCCGGGAAACTATCCTAAGGAGTTATTACTTTTTATAGCCAAAACAATACAATACATGGCGAAAGTTAAGGTTGGCCCCGCACAGTCTGCACAGGGCCAAATTATGTGATTATTTAGTGCTAAATGCAGGTTCTGCGTGAATCTCTGCATCGTTTTCTACGTCAATAGCTGGTGCTGTTTTTGCGTGAGTCAGATATAGAGGAACACACGTAAATAGCAGGCCACCAACTAGGTTACCTAGCACTGTAGGAATAAGGTTCCAGTTCAACCAAGTCGCAACACCGAAATCGGCGCCTAGCATCATGCCTAGTGGGAACAGGAACATGTTTACTACTGCGTGCTCAAATACCAGTGCGAAGAAGATAAAGATTGGAAGCCACATCGCCGCAATTTTGCCAGCGACAGAGCGAGCTGTCATGTTACCTATAACGCCCAGACAAACCATTAAGTTACAAAGAATGCCTTTAACGAAGACGGTGATCCAGCCATCCATTCCATGTTCGGCGTAACCCACAGTACGAGCTGTTGCAGCTGCAATGAATTTTTGACCGACAGCACCGGCTTCGACGCTGAAGTTTGTTGTGAAGGTTAATGCGATAAGGAAAGCAACAAGCAGTGAACCGATAAGGTTGCCCAGGCCTACATAACCCCAGCAGCGCAGGATACGGCTCCAGGTGATGCCTTTGCGGTTTTCAAATTTAGCCAGTGGTGCAAGACCGAAAACACCCGTCAGCAGGTCATAACCCATCAAGCTAAGAATACAAAAGCCTACCGGGAAAACTAGCGCTCCGACAATCCCTACACCGGTTTGTACGATAGTTGTTATGGCGACAACCACGGCCAGAGAAAGGATAATACCTGCCATCATGCCACGTAAGACTAGGTCACGCGTCGATGTGCGTACTTTTGCTTCGCCAGTGTCGATCATCGTCTGAACGAATTCAGCAGGTTTGTTATAAGACATAATAATCCTTATTATCAAAAGTTTAAAAATTAAAAGTTAAGATTGAATAGACAAAGGCTCCCTGCATCTCACTTTCCTCTCCGAAAAAATCCGGCCCGAAGCAAGAAGCCTTTTAGCTATTAAATCTCGACGACTGTTAGCTTAAGCTGCAATTTCTACTTTGCTGCCAGTCACACGAGCTTTAAACGCTTTGATATTGAAGCGCTCATCCTCCATGCACGCGCCAGTGGCCAGATTGAAGCGCTGCTTCTTTAGCGGACTGGCTACCCAAAGCTCGCCCTGATGTTCACAGATAAGGCCGCGTGATAGCACATTGGAACGGGCAAATGGGTCCATATTGCTGATGGCAAAAACCTGCTCTGCATCGCTTGGGCGGAATACCGCGACCTGCTGTCCATTGATCAGTGCGCAAACACCGGTTCCCGGGGCGATGTCGGTGATATCGCAAACTTGTTCAAAAGCCATGATTAGTTCTCCAGTTCCACGTGTAGGATGTCGCCTTTGGCCTCAGGGTGTTTTTCAGTGAATGTTGCCGGGCGGTGTTGGTCACGTTCAGAAACGAACACGACGTTATCGTCACGCAACTCTGAGTTGATGAAGTGAGCAAAGCGAGTCAGTTGTGATTCGTCTTCAATAGTGTCTTTCCACTCACAGCTGAACTCGTTAACCAGACGGGTAACATCGGCTTCCAGTTGGGTATTGATGCCAAGTTTGTCGTCGATGATCACTTCACGCAGGTAGTCCACTCCGCCTTCCATGTTATCCATCCATACCGATGTGCGCTGTAGCGGCGCAGCCGTGCGGATATAGAACATCATGAAGCGGTCGATGTACTTAATTAGCGTTTCCTGGTCCACGTCGGTAGCCAGAAGGTCTGCGTGACGAGGCTTCATACCACCGTTACCACAGACATACATGTTCCAGCCGGCATCTGTAGCGATGATGCCCAGATCCTTACCCTGTGCTTCAGCACATTCACGGGTACAGCCAGATACACCAAACTTCATTTTGTGAGGAGTTCGGATGCCTTTGTAGCGGTTCTCGATATATGAACCCAGCCCGACAGAATCTTGTACACCGTATCGACACCAGGTCGAGCCAACACAGGTTTTTGCCATGCGCAGCGCTTTAGCGTAGGCCTGACCGGTTTCGAAGCCCGCGTTGATAAGCTTGCGCCAGATCGCTGGTAGGTCATCTTTTTGGGCACCGAACAAGCCGATACGCTGGGCACCTGTTACTTTGGTGTACAGGTTGTACTCTGCCGCCACATTGGCCAGTTCTGCCAGCGCTTGTGGTGTAACTTCACCGCCAGCCATACGCGGAATGACCGAGTAGGTGCCGTCTTTTTGAATGTTGCCCAAGAAGTTGTCGTTGGTGTCGTGCAGTTTGACCAATTGTGGCTTTAGAATGTGTTCACCCCAGCAAGACGCCAGAATCGAACCAACCAGAGGTTTACACACTTCACAGCCATAGCCTTTACCGTATTTATCCAGCAACTCGTCGAATGTTTTGATTTCTTCGACGCGGATCAAGTGGAAAAGCTCTTGGCGCGAGTAGGCAAAGTGTTCACAAACATCGTTCTTCACTTCGATGCCGGTTTTTGCCAGTTCAGCGTTCAAAACAGAGGTAACCAGTGGGATACAACCGCCACAGCCAGTGCCTGCACCGGTAACGGCCTTGATGTCAGCCATTGTATGGTGACCATCAGCAACCGCTTGTGCAATTTTGCCTTTGGTAACATCAAAGCAAGAACAGATAACAGCACTTTCAGGTAGTGCGTCCGGGCCTAGGGCTGGCTTTTCAGCTCCAGCATGCGCTGGCAGGATCAGTGTGTCAGGATGCTCTGGCAGGTCGATTTCGTTCAGCATCAGCTGAAGCAGGTCGCCGTAGTCAGAGGTATCGCCAACCAGTACGGCTCCAAGTAGCTTTTTACCGTCTTCGGAAACGATAATGCGCTTATAGACTTCTTCGTTTTCGTCAAGATAGACGTAGCTTTTGCTGTCAGGTGTGCGGCCATTGGCATCACCGATGCTGCCTACTTTAACGCCGAGCAGCTTGAGTTTGGCGCTCATATCAGCGTCTTTGAATGCGTTCTCTTCGCCAATAAGGTGGCTGACAGCTACCTGGGCCATTTTATAACCCGGTGCGACCAGGCCGTAGAATTTTTCATTCCATGAAGCACACTCACCAATGGCGTAGACATCTTCGTCAGAGGTGATGCACTGGTCGTCGATAGCAATACCACCGCGACGGCCAGTTGCCAGTCCGCACTGCATGGCTAGCTTGTCTTGAGGACGGATACCTGTTGAGAAAACAATGAAGTCAACTTCTAGCGAGGTACCGTCTGCAAACTGCATGGTGTTACGGCCATTGGTGCCTTCCGCAACAATTTCTTTGGTATTTTTGCCGGTGTGAACATTTACCCCGAGCTTTTCGATTTTCTTTCGAAGCTGTTCACCGCCCTGAGGGTCGAGCTGCTCGGCCATTAGCACAGGAGCAAACTCGACAACATGGGTTTCTACACCGAGTGCTTTAAGAGCGCCTGCAGCTTCAAGGCCAAGCAAGCCACCGCCAACAACCACACCGCTTTTACTGCGTTTTGCTGTTGCTTCGATGGTTTTGAGATCTTCGATGGTGCGGTATACGAAGCAGTCCTTGCTTTCATTGCCTTTGATTGGTGGAACCCAAGGGTAGGAGCCGGTGGCCATGATGAGCTTGTCGTATTGAACTTCGCGGCCTGTGCTGGAGTGGATGATTTTTTGAGCGCGGTTGATGGTAATAGCACGTTCACCGATAAGAACCTTGATGCCATGTTTCTCGTAGAAACCTTCTTTGACCAATGAAAGTTCTTCGGCTGTGTGGTGGGAGAAATACGAAGACAGGTGAACCCTGTCATAAGCTTTTCGTGGTTCTTCACAGAAAACTGTTACGTCATAGTTTTCCATGTCTGCTTTATCGATTAGTTCTTCGATATAGCGATGGCCGACCATACCGTTACCGATAATCGCCAATCTGACTTTGCTCATAAGATCCTCTTAACAACAGGCGTTAATTCTGAGGCAATAGTAATAAGTCAGATTGTGAATAAATATGACGTAAATCAACTACGACTTTGAATACCTCTAAAGGGGTATGCAGCTAAAAATCAATGGCTTATGTGTTTTGTGGTGATTTTGATGCACATGTTATGAAGGAATATTACATCTTTATAACCGCTATAATCATGAAAGAATATGCAATTTGTTTAATTCAGGGCAGAAGAAATTGCTGATCAAATCTTGCCCTCGTAAAACGGATAAATGGTGTCTTATGTAATAATCTGCGAGCCTGTTTTTAGATGGGCTATTTGGATGGTTATTGGGGTGGGGAATGGTTGATTTGAACTCTATTTTTGCTGTGATTGTTTTTTATATAAAAAATAAATAAAAAACAAAATATCTAAGTGTTTTAATGCTCATAGATGCATAATTTTACATTCTTCTGACATTTCAGAGGGGGCGTATTTTTAGGGTGATGGCGCGTCTGAAATACACTAACCGTTTGAATGGAATGAAAATGAAGAATAATAAAAGCTATTTTTACCTAATCCCGATAGTCGCCTTGTTAAATGGATGTTCGGATGATAGTGAGCTGGAAACGGATTCCCGTCAGTTTGTTCCGTACACCCTAGATAAATTGTATTACCCCAACGATTTGTTGCTTAGTGATAGTGACGGGACGATTGAACTACCTGCTGAACAAGATGGCAGTGTTGTCGATTATCACGACTACGAGAATGTGTATGGTGCCCTGGATGGTTGGTCGACCGGGTACCCGATGACGCTTCCATTAGTTGGTTCGGATATTGCGATAGATCCAGAGACGTTATCCGAGAGTGTGATTCTCTTTGACGTTGCTAGCGGACAACGATTGGTGGCAGGAGAAGACTTTGTTACTAGCCTGTCGGAAAGCCAGGATATTGTCATTAAGCCGATGAAAATATTCCCGGAGTCGACGACCTATGTATTGGCACTGACAAATGGTATCAGGGATATTCAGGGCAATGAGCTTAAACCTTCTCCGGGTTACGAAAAGCTTGCCAAGGGCGAATCCCTGGATGACCCGTTAAGCGATCAAGCTATGGCACAGGTTCAGCGCAATCAGAGTCAGTTAAAAGCGGCCGGTGTCGCCGGTGAGATTGTATATAGCGCCGAGTTTACAACCCAGAGCATTTATCCGGTCATGGAAGCTGCCCGGGACAATATCCCAACTCAAATGCTGCAAAACCTCGCATTGAAGGCCAAGGGAAGAGATTATTGGACGTATAGTGCCACGATTTCCATTCCGTATTATCTGGATATGCCAGCCTCTTCGAATTGTGAAGTGTCTTCATTGTATGAACGCGGTAGTGATAAATACCAGCAGATTGATGCTGATCCGGTTGGCTACTGTCCGCCTCTTTATAGCTGGTGGAATGATGTTAATGGTAACTTTGTCCATGGCCTAAACCCAGAACCGGCAATTCGCTCGGTGCAGGAAATTCCAGTAATTATCTATTCCCCGGTAAATTGGAATCCTATTCAGCTTTCTGGAACGGCGGATCCATTACCGACGTCTATTTTTGTCCACGGCATAACAGGATGGAAAGAATCAGCAGGAACCATGGTTAAAAGCATTGTCACTCAAGGCAATGGCCGCCTTGTCGTGGCGATTGATCAGCCACTTCACGGCGAACGCGGTATTGACCTCAACAACGATGGCGTAATAGATATTACGGCAACCAGTTCAGAAGATAACGAAGATAAATCGGTTTATCTGAACCTGTTGAGTCCACTGACATTACGTGACAATCAGCGTCAGGCCGTGCTGGATCAGCTTGCGCTGCGAAAAGCGCTTAATAGTACGCCGTATATCGATAATACAGACATCAGCCTTATCGGCCATTCTCTGGGGGGAATCATCTCCACTATGGTAAGTGAGATGTCGCAGGGCGTCGACGAACTGGCCTTTTCTACCGTTACTCTGGTGGTGCCGGGAATGCATCTAACAGATCTGGTGATGAACTCTATGTTGCTTGGTGAGGAAGTGATTGGCGAGATCAAGAAATCAACCGATGTCCAGCTAGCCGTTGCCGGGATCCTCGGTGTCTATGATGAGTCGCTGCATTCACCAGAAGAAGGATTGAACGCGTTACGTGACTTTAAACGCGTAAGTCAGGAGAACCGCGATAAAGCCGCAGAACTCGAGGAGATGATTTACGGTATGGTGATTGAGGAAATGACGGCTGCGATTCAGGCGGCGGTTGATGCAGGGGATCCAGCAAACTTTACGACCAGACAAGCGACGAATACTGAGCAGCCAATTTTGCTGATTGAAGCGGCAGGGAACTGTGGTGAATTCTTGGGTGAGTCATGTATTGAAGGGGTTGAATACCTGTCTGATACTGTTGTTCCCAACAGTGCCGAAGGCCTGCCGCTAGCGGGTACAGAGCCTCTAATCCGCCATTTGGATCTCGATCCAATTTCGCAGTCTATTGAAGATGGCTCGGAGATCATTAAAGGTGCTGTTCGCGTTAAGCACGGTGGTCACGGAACCTACCTGTTCCCTTATGAGGGGGCTGTTTCCTATGACGGGAAAGATAACAATGAGGGAGTGCCGTCGCTACCGGGTGATGATCAATTCGACATGGCGGAAGTGAAAGCATCAATGGACATGCAGCAACTGGCGGTATCTAGCTTTGTGACAAGTGGCGGTGTTGACGTGGTTGTTGATGAAAACCTTGTCCATGGAGACACTGATCCCACTGCGAAGTAATTATGGTTTATCTTGGGTGTTTTTTGTTCGGTCGGTCTGGCGCAAGGTTGCAACTGCGTAAGGATTTGGTAAAAGAACAGTATGTTTCAGGGTGCACAGGAGGTTAGGATGACTGTTGCCGTAAAATCTGTAGCTGAAAAGTTGCTAAGCCCTGCCATTTTGCTTCAGGCAAAAACGGATGGGGCACTTAATGCACTGGAAGCGGTGTACACCAAAGCCCGTTATGCAAGGTTTACCCGGGTTAAGTGGGGCGCTGACTACTATGATGGCATTCAGTTTGATGACGGTAGCCATATTAGTGTCCGTCCTGGCCCATTTAACCGCTTAATGCTTGTCGCGACTGACGCGAGCGCCCAGTAACGCCAATTGAAATACCTTCTTCAAATCCCTTTCAGATGATAATTGTCTGGAAGGGATTTCCTTATTTCTCACTTGAATCTGCTCATTGAAAGCCACGTAACCATATATGAGATCAAAGATTTCATATATGGTTGTTGTGATTTTTCTGTTAGAACTTTAAGTTGCTAAATGACCGAACAAAAATAGGATAATTAACGGATGATTATCCTTACTAGCAGGGAAATATCGTTTTTTGGAGTACGATAAATGAAACTTAATACAGCAGGGCTGTCACATTCAGCCATATACTGCTTATCGTCAGCGTCTAACGCTGCGACATCCTCTCGCCAACATTCTGCCAGCTCTTCTGCCTTCGCCTCTCAGCATGACGGTTTTTTTGCCTATTCGCGATTTAGCTTTTTTAGCTAATAATTCTTGTCTGTCCTTTGGGGACAATTTTTCTTTATAGACTGTTTTACAACAACTTTGCCAAAAGTTTGTATGTATTGCCGTTAGCTTGGCTGCTGACCACAGCTAAGAATAAGTGAGATTGCCAAATAGACAGTGTTTAAGTACTGCTAACGGGAAATCCTCTAGCAGAGTCGATCTATTTTTCAGAGATATTTGTTGTGAACTTGAAGTTATTGGGTAGTGCGCTGATTGTTGCGGGTACGGCGCTGGGTGCGGGAATGCTGGCAATCCCGATGGTATTGGCACAATTCGGACTGTTATGGGGCACCTTAATGATGCTCTTCATCTGGTCTGGAACGACTTATGCGGCCTTGCTGCTTTTAGAAGCCAGTATTAAAGCCGGTGGTGGTTTGGGAATGAACACCATTGCCCGCAAAACGTTGGGCAAGGGTGGCCAGGTAGTTACAAACGGCTTGCTTTACGCTTTGCTGGTTTGTTTGTTGATGGCTTACATCATTGGAGCTGGTGATCTGGTTAAGAAAATGATGAGCGGTCTGGGCGTTGAGCTGACAATGATGCAGTGTCAAATCGCCTTTGCGTTAATTGCCGGTATCGTTGTTGCAGCCGGTACAGCGGCGGTAGATAAGCTCAATCGAGTGCTGTTCGCCATTATGGTGGTAATGCTGGGGCTGACATTGGTATCACTGGTACCGACTATTTCTGTTGAAAACCTTTTGGAAGCCTCCAGTGATAGCAAGATTGATCTGATCAAAACAAGTTCGGTGCTGTTCACCAGCTTTGGTTTCGTGGTGGTTATCCCGTCTCTGGTGACTTACAACGAAGATGCCACGCACAAACAGCTACGAAACATGATCATCGGTGGCTCCTGCATACCACTGGTTAGTTACCTGTTCTGGCTGTACGCTGCGATGGGTAACTTGTCTGCTGAACAGATGACGTCTTTTGCAAACGTTTCTGAGCTTATTGCGACACTGGGCGCTGAGCATGGCATGATCAAGCTGGTGCTATCTGTCTTTACTGGCCTTGCGCTACTGACGTCGTTTCTGGGTGTGGCTATGGCGCTATTTGATCAAAATGCTGATGCCTTTAAACAGAACAGGGCGGTCACTTATGTACTGACATTCATCCTGCCTCTAATGGGGGCGCTATGGGCTGCAGATCAGTTCCTGGCAGTACTGGGATATGCCGGCATTATTCTTGTTTTCCTGGCGATTTTTGTGCCGATGGCGATGACTATCAAAGTGCGTAAGCTGCAAAGTGTTCAGGAAGATGCAGTCGAGTATTACCAGGCCGGCGGTGGCCAGCTTGCATTGGGGATGAGCTTTTTGTTTGGCTGTTTCTTGTTGGCGGCTGAACTAATCTAAACTCTTCATCGGTTAACATTTTCTGAGTACAGCAAAAGGGCGTTTACCAGACGGTAAACGCCTTTTTATTTTCAGAGATAGTCGTTGAATATGAAGAGAGCATGCTTGTTTGACCGAACGAACATGCGCCGAGTTGATAAACTTTGAGTGACCGAACAAAGATTTATCCAGCTTCCCTTTGGAGTAGAGCATGGGAATAGGGTGGGAAGCTGTTCTCATTCAACAAGTTGATCATACAAACTTTTATTGCGTGCTGCTATAGAACTACGGGATTCAGAGCTACCGACATCTGATTTGAAGTGTAAACTAAGCAATACACACGGTTGAAAAATAGGCAGTTTGCTGTAGCCTTTTATATCGGTTTCGTTTTCAGATAAGGAGAGTCAATGTTTTGGAATGTCGCTGAGCAAGTGACCCAGCAAGCACTCGCTGATAGCCTCTTGATGCCAATAACAACAGAAGCCGAGGTGATCATGGAGCAGGGAGTCGATTACCTCGGTTATGTTGTGACGCCTAACGCCAGTAAAAAGCCGATAGCGAAAGCGCCGCAAGCGAACCCGTTTCTGCCCTATGAGCCATCTATGTATGTCGGAGAAGCCGGAGAGCATCATGTGTGTCTGCTCAATAAGTTTCCTGTCTTATCACCTCATTTGCTAATTTGCTCCAAAACATTTATTCCCCAAACCTTTCAGCTGTGTCTGGCAGATTTTAAAGCGTGGTTATTGGGCTTCGATGATAGGGATGTCTTTGGTTTTTACAATAGCGGCCCGCTTGCCGGAGCTAGCCAGCCGCACCGTCATATGCAGCTGGTAAAAGCTGATATACCGCTCGAATCACTCATAATGTCAGGCTCTCTGCCTTTCAGGCATTGTCTTTTTCTACTCTCAAGGCCGAGTGCAGATGAGTTGTATCAGCATTATCTGGATGCATTGAAGGTGTTGTCGTTGATTGATGATGAAGGGAAGTGCCGCCCTTACAATATCTTACTGACAGAGCGCTGGATGCTGGTACTGCCGAGGAGAATCAATAATATCGAAGGTGTGTTTGCCAATGCGCTTAATTACAGCGGCAGATTTCTGGTAAAGCGGCCGGAGCAGCTTAGGTGGCTACAGCAATACGGCATTATGCGCTATCTCGCTGAGTGCAGTGGGAGTAATCAAGAAGTCGCACCAAAACATCATTGAAGTAGTTCTTGCGCTCATTTCCTATATGCATTTTTCTTTAGGTACAGATAAAAAATAACCCCAGTTACCGAGGTAACTGGGGTTATCGATAGGTTAAAGTAATTTAAAAATTACTTCTTACCGTCTTTTTCTTTCTGCTCTGCGATTACTGCTTCAGCAACGTTTGCAGGACATGGTGCGTAGTGTGAGAACTCCATAGAGAACTGACCACGACCAGAAGTCATTGTACGTAGAGTACCGATGTAGCCGAACATTTCTGATAGAGGAACGTCTGCTTTAATACGAACACCAGTAGTACCAGCCATCTGATCTTTGATCATGCCACGACGACGGTTAAGGTCACCGATAACATCACCAACGTGATCTTCTGGAGTGAACACGTCAACGTGCATGATTGGCTCTAGAAGCTGTGCACCTGCTTTAGGCATAGTCTGACGGAATGCACCTTTCGCTGCGATTTCGAATGCTACTGCAGATGAATCGACTGCGTGGAAGCCACCGTCGAATAGTTCAACTTCAACGTCAAGAACAGGGAAACCAGCTAGAACACCAGTGTCCATCATGCCAGCAAAACCTTTCTCGATTGCAGGCCAGAATTCTTTAGGTACGTTACCACCAACAACAGTTGAAGAGAACGTGAAGCCAGAGTTTGGCTCACCTGGTTTGATACGGTAGTCGATCTTACCGAACTGACCAGAACCACCAGACTGCTTCTTGTGCGTGTAGCTATCTTCAACAGGTTGAGTGATAGTTTCACGGTAAGCAACCTGTGGCTGACCAACAACTAGGTCAACACCGTAAGTACGCTTAAGGATGTCAACTTTGATGTCTAGGTGAAGTTCACCCATACCTTTCAGGATAGTTTCACCTGAATCTTCGTCAGTCTCAACCTGGAATGATGGATCTTCTGCAACCATTTTACCGATCGCGATACCCATTTTCTCAGAACCGCCTTTGTCCTTAGGAGCAACTGCGATTGAGATTACTGGCTCAGGGAAGATCATTGGCTCAAGAGTACACTCGTGCTTAACATCACATAGAGTGTGACCAGTCTGAACGTTCTTCATACCAACAACAGCGATGATATCACCAGCTTGTGCGCTAGTTAGTTCGTTACGCTCGTCAGCCTGCATTTCAACCATACGGCCGATACGCTCAGTCTTACCAGTCGCGCTGTTAAGAATTGTGTCACCTTTGTTCATCTTACCTGAGTAGATACGGATGAATGTTAGGGCACCGAAACGGTCGTCCATAATTTTGAACGCAAGAGCACGTAGAGGCTCGTTCTCGTCAACTAGTGCAACTTCACCAGTTGGCTCACCAGTTTCTGGATCTGTTAGCGGCTGTGGATCAACTTCAGTCGGAGCTGGTAGGTAATCAACAACTGCATCAAGGATTAGCTGCATACCTTTGTTTTTGAATGCAGAACCACAGAAAGTTGGGAAGAACGCTAGGTCACGAGTACCTTTACGGATACAACGCTTAAGCTCTTCGATAGAAGGCTCTTCACCTTCCATGTAAGCTTCCATTAGGTCGTCGTCCTGCTCAACAGCAGTCTCAACAAGCTCTTCACGGTAAGTTTCTACGTCATCAACCATATCCGCTGGGATATCTTTGATTTCGTAGTTTTCTGGAAGACCTGTGTCATCCCAAACGTAAGCTTGACGGTTTAGTACGTCAACAACACCAACGAAGTCATCTTCGCGACCGATTGGAAGAGTCATAACTAGTGGGTTAGCACCTAGAACGTTCTTAACCTGGTCAACAACGTTGAAGAAATCTGCACCCATACGGTCTAGTTTGTTAACGAAGATCAGACGAGCAACTTCTGATTCGTTCGCGTAACGCCAGTTAGTTTCTGACTGAGGCTCAACACCACCAGAACCACAGAATACACCGATACCACCATCAAGTACTTTAAGTGAACGGTAAACTTCAACTGTGAAGTCAACGTGTCCAGGAGTATCGATAACGTTTAGACGGTGGTCGTTCCAGAAACAGCTAACTGCTGCAGACTGGATTGTAATACCACGCTCAGCTTCCTGCTCCATGAAGTCAGTAGTTGATTCGCCGTCGTGTACTTCACCAGTCTTGTGGATTTGACCAGTAAGCTTAAGGATACGCTCAGTAGTGGTGGTTTTACCCGCATCAACGTGCGCGAAAATACCAATGTTTCTGTATTTAGATAAATCTGCCATTGTTTTTCTCTATAAACAATTACTGTCACTATTCGGTGGGGGAGTATATCACTGATTCAAACAAAGATTACAGAGCCCATGCACTATAAAATGAACATTTGCTTGTTTTTGCTCCGTCTTTTCTATATTTCCAGCTCAAACGCTCAATAAAACCACAAGGTTACCAATGAGATAAGATAATCTGCTGGGAAATGACCCATATACAGGTTGCTTATCGTTGTGGTAGACGTTGCAGATTGTTAACCGAACGCTTTGTGATAATTCTCCGTGTAGTTTGAGTCTGGTGTTGTGACCCATAGTTGAATCGGATTAAGTCTAGTTCGGTTAGGCCTCGTGCACCAGTTGTGTACCCATATTTTCAGGACCTGATGGAAGATAGTTAATGGCCTAGTCATTGCCATTGTTCCAGCATGAAAGACTGGCTGAGTTTGACAAAATTGTAAGTGCTAGACTTTTCCTGAATAAACCGGAGAAGTGATATGAGCATGCTACTGACCGAACATACTCGAGATAGGATATGGACAATTGACTATCCGGTACATTACGCCGGTTTAGATTTCTTCTCACGGATGACCGTGATTCGCCTTATAGATGATCGGCTGCTCCTGCATTCGCCTTGCCATATCAGTCCGGCATTGAAAGCGCAGCTTGATCAGTTGGGAGAGGTTGCGTATATCGTTGCTCCGGGCTCGTATCATTACCAGCATGTTGTTTCCACACAGGATACATATCCGTTAGCACAAACTATGATTTGTCCGGGTGTTGAACAGAAAGTGCCGGATTTGCAGTTCAGCGAGTTCCTGTGCGACAAGGTCCCTAACTGTTGGGTTGATGACTTCGATCAGGTATTGGTGCGAGGGGCTAAGTATATGTGGGAGGTCGCTTTTTTTCACAAGCCGAGTCGAACGCTCATCCTGGTCGATCTTGTCGAAAACATTGGCGATAAAACAAAAGGGGTTGGCTGGGGGCTGAAGTTTTGGTGGAAGTTGGTTTTTCGAATGTGGAATCATCCCAAGCCTGCGCCTGAGTATCAGTTGGGCTGGAAGGATAAAGTTGCAGCAAGGCAGTCTTTATTGCAGATACTGAACTGGGATTTCGATCGAGTGATTATTTCTCATGGTGATTTAATCAATCATAACGCCAAGGAAATAGTTAGGCAGGCCTGGGAGGTGCCGCTTGAGCACTGACTCTATCTGTGTGGAATAACCAAAGAGGTCCTGGTTATTCCGTTTGCAGTCTATCACTTGCTATATATAGGCGGCTATTTATTTGTGGTTAGAGAAATTATCGCCCTTTGCCATGCGGTCATAAAGGATAACATTAACGGCAGCAGCCAGGTTCATACAGCCTGTGGTCGGTACGTAAATTGTTTCACGACAAAAATCGGTGATCTCTTTTTTCAGCGTGTTGTCTTCCGGACCGAAAATATAAAAGGCGCGCTTCGGGTGTTTGTAATCCGGCAGCGGTTTTGCCCCTTCAATCAAATCAACGGCAACAGGCACGCAGTCATGCGGAATGATATCTTTTAGGTCCTGTACCCCGATGAGTGGAATGTCCTGATAGACGTTTTTGGTGTCAGTACAAAACTTTTTGGCAAGGTCATAACGTGTCCCTGTGTAAAACACCGAGTTTACGCCGTAGCAGCCAGCTGCGCGCATTACCGAACCAACATTTTCAGGGGTTTTGGGGTTGAATAGCCCGACACAGGAGTAGCCTTTGCTCATATCGCGTATTTCTTCAAAATTTAAAAACGAGGCGGGATTATACGGATTTTTCTGCAAAATTGCAGGAACAAAAGGAATTCGGCTAGCTGATGGGTAGGAGAGTTGAGGTAACAGCCCCACTAGATGGCGGGACTGTTGCCAGTCAGCAGGGTGTTAGCCGCAGCACTTTTTGAATTTCTTGCCGCTACCACATGAGCAAGGGTCATTACGGTTGGGCGTTTTCTCGAAAACGGTCGTTTTTGGTTTGTTCAGGATTGTTTCTAGTTCTACGAGATTTTCTTTTTCTTCTGCACTGACCGTAATCGTTGCAAACAGCTGGTTTTCGGTAAGGATAGCTTCAACTTCTGCTTTGCGCTCTTCACTATTGACGATAAGCGGTAGCGGGTTGGTTTCGGTACCTAGTTTGGCTGCACGTTTGGTGTTGTAGCCGAAGCTTTCGTGCTTGGGCTTTTTCTCGATGCGGCCTTTATAGAAAAATTTAGACATAACCTGAATCCTGAATAACGTATTCCGCACCTGCGGAGAGGGAGGGGATGTTAACGGCTAACCGTGCTGCCTGCAAGTCATAGGCCATATCAGTGGATAACCTTTGTTCGACAGAACAAAAGCGTTATCCGCGTCGGACAGATTATGATGTAACCAAGCTCGTGACATTGTCGAATAGTGATTACTGTCCTATCGTAGAATAATGATAATTTGAACTTTTTTAACCTCAAGCAGGACGTTCGAGGTAAGCAGGGAGACGCTAATGTTGAAAAAGATACCATTATTCGGGGCAATGTTGTTCGCTACCGGTGCGATCCATACCGTCGATGTTTATGCTGCCGAGGTAATAGAGTCGACCAATCTGGTTGGTTTCGGCAGTGCGAAATACCCCAGTAACTTTACCCATTTCGACTACGTGAATCCCAAAGCCCCTAAAGGTGGCCAAGTTACCTACGCCCAGGTAGGCACGTTTGATAGTTTTAATCGTTATGCCAGTCGGGGAGTATCTGCAGCCGGTGCGGATGCTATCTATGATACCTTGTTTGTTTCCTCTACAGATGAAATCGACAGCCACTATCCGCTTATTGCAGAAAAAGTACGTTATGCCGATGATTTCACCTGGATGGAGGTAGACATCAACCCCAAGGCCCGCTTTCACGATGGCCACCCTATAACGGCTGAAGATGTTGCTTTTACGTTTGAAAAATTCCTTAAAGAAGGGGTTGCACAGTACAAGGTTTATTATAAGGACGTTAAGTCAGTAACGGCCAAGTCCAAACTCACTGCCCGTATCGACATGGTTAAACCCAATCGCGAAATTCTATTTTCGCTGGTACAGGGAATGGTTGTGCTCCCAGAGCATTATTGGAAAGACAAAAACCTGAGTGAGCCTCAGAGCACGCCCCCTCTTGGTAGTAGTGCCTATAAAGTTGCCAGCTATAAATCAGGCCAGAGCGTGACATATTCGCTGGTTGATGATTACTGGGCCAAGGATTTGCCGGTGAATATCGGTCGCCATAATTTTGAAACCATCAAGTACGACTACTATCGTGATGAAACGGTAACCCTCGAAGCCTTCAAGGCGGGTGAATACGACATCCGGGAAGAGAATGTTGCCAAGTTCTGGGCCACTATGTATCAGGGGCCTAACTTTGATCAGGGCTATATTCTCAAGGAAGAGATCCCACACCAGATCCCGCAATCGATGCAGGCTTTTGTCTTTAATACCGAAAGTCCATATTTTCAGGACGCCAGAGTCCGCGAGGCACTGACCTATGCAATGGACTTTGAATGGATGAACAAAAGCTTGTTCTACAACCAGTACAAACGCACCCGCAGTTATTTCCAGAATACTGAGTATGAAGCAAGCGGCCTGCCCACCGCTGATGAGCTCAAGGTGCTTGAGCCTGTGAAAGATAAAGTGCCGCCGCGGGTATTTACCGAGGCTTATCAACCGCCGGTGACTGACGGTTCGGGACGGATCCGTAGCCAGATGCGCAAGGCCCTTGGGTTGCTGAAGCAATCTGGCTGGGTACTGAAGAACAAGGTGATGAGCAATGTCGAAACAGGCGAACCGTTTGCCTTTGAGTTGTTGATCTATAGCCCGACTACCGAGCGTCTGGCAATCCCAGTGCAGAGAAACCTCAAATTGATGGGGATCGATATGAAGATCCGCACCGTCGATACTACCCAGTACATCAAGAGATTGCGTGATCGTGACTTTGATATGGTGTCCCATGGCTATGGTGCCAATCCTTATCCGAACCCTAACTTGTTGATAGCGTGGAACAGTAACTTTATTGACAGTACCTACAACACGGCAGGTGTCAAAGATCCCGCTATTGATTATCTGACTGAGAAGATCGCTGAAAATCAGCAAGATCCGGATGCTCTACTCAGTTATGGGCGAGCGCTAGACAGGGTGCTGCAGTGGAATTTCTTCGTGATCCCGCAATGGCATATTAGTCAGTTTCGTGTGGCCAGCTGGGATAAGTTCTCCCGTCCGTCGGTAAGGCCCAAGTATGCGCTGGGCAAGGATACCTGGTGGATTGATCCGGTGAAGGCCGCCAAGCTGCCGGAAAAACGCCGCTAGCGAATAATATTACGATTGAGGAGCCAGCGTTCTGTGCTGCCGATACGTTGTTCGCCTTGGGAAGTTTTAATAAGGCATAGGGAAAGATGACTGCTTATATAATTCGTCGTTTGTTACTGGTTATTCCGACCTTGTGGGCGATTATAACCATTAACTTTTTTGTCATTCAGATTGCACCGGGCGGCCCTGTCGAGCAGGCAGTCGCCCAGCTTGAAGGGCACTCGTCCGGTATCATGGAACGTTTCACCGGCGGAGGCCAGGAGGTTCAGGCCGTAGAGCCGGGAGACAATGGTTCTGGCTATCGTGGTTCGCGCGGGTTGGATCCCGAAGTGGTCGAAGCCATCAAGGTGCAGTTTGGCTTCGATAAGCCTCTGCATGAGCGCTACTTCGATATGCTGAAGAACTATGCCACCTTTAATTTTGGCGAGAGCCTATTTAAAGGGGGCAATGTGATCGATCTGATCATCGATCGTTTGCCGGTCTCTATCTCACTCGGACTCTGGAGTACTCTGATCATCTATTTTGTCTCTATTCCGCTGGGGATCGCCAAGGCCATTAATCATGGTTCGCGGTTTGATGTCTGGAGTAGTGCCGTTGTGATTGTCGGTTATGCCATACCGGGCTTTTTGTTTGCCATCTTGTTGATAATCTTCTTTGCCAGTGGGAACTATTTTAGCTGGTTCCCGTTGCGTGGTTTGGTGTCGTCCGACTTTGACCAGCTGGCGTGGTATCAGCAGATCATTGATTATTTCTGGCATTTGACCTTGCCAATTCTGGCCATGGTGATCGGTGGGTTTGCTACCTTGTCGATGCTGACCAAAAACTCCTTTCTTGATGAAATTAACAAGCAGTATGTGGTGACGGCCCGGGCCAAGGGGCTCGATGAGCGCAGCATTCTCTATCGTCATGTATTCCGTAATGCCATGCTGATCATCATAGCCGGGTTCCCCGCGGCGTTTATCAGCATCTTCTTCACTGGCGCCATGCTGATAGAGGTCATGTTCTCGCTGGAAGGGATCGGGCTATTAGGGTTTGAGTCGACCATACAGCGTGACTATCCGGTGGTATTCAGCTCTTTATATATCATGACCCTGCTAGGACTTTTGTTAAACATCATTTCGGATTTAACGTATACCTTCGTTGATCCACGCATTGATTTTGAGGCGCGCTAGTGAAAATGAATCCGTTAACAAAGGAGAGACTGGCGAGATTCCGTGCCCATAAACGCGGTTACTGGTCGTTGTGGATTTTTGCTTTGTTGTTTTTTATCAGCCTGTTTGCCGAATTGGTTGCCAACGACAAGCCGCTGCTTATCCGTTTTGATACCAACTGGTATTTTCCAATCATCGAGCAATATACCGAAACCGAATTTGGCGGAGAGTTTGAGTCTGAAGCCGATTACACCGACCCCTATGTGATTGACTTAATTGAGGCCGATGGCTTTATGATCTGGCCGCTCATCCGTTTTAGTTACGATACCATCAACTATAACCTGACCGGGCCAGCACCGTCGCCACCTGATAATGTGAACTGGCTGGGGACGGATGATAAAGGGCGGGACGTACTGGCACGGATCATTTATGGTTTCCGGATCTCAGTGTTATTCGGGTTTGCCCTTACTGTTATCTCGACCATCATCGGGGTGATTGTCGGCGCTTGTCAGGGCTATTACGGTGGTTGGGTCGATTTGTTTGGTCAGCGTTTCATCGAAGTGTGGTCGGGAATGCCGACGCTGTTTCTGCTGATCATTCTTTCCAGCTTTGTCGAACCCAACTTCTGGTGGTTGCTTGGGATCATGGTGCTGTTTAGCTGGATGGGGCTTGTTGGTGTAGTGCGAGCCGAGTTTCTGCGTTGCCGGAACTTTGACTACGTGCGTGCCGCCCAGGCGTTGGGTGTTGGTGACGGCCGAATTATGTTACGCCATATGCTGCCAAATGCCATGGTCGCCTCGCTGACTATGATGCCGTTTATTCTCAGTGGCTCGGTAACGACATTGACCTCACTGGATTTTCTTGGCTTTGGCCTGCCGGCAGGTTCACCGTCGTTAGGCGAGTTACTGGCGCAGGGTAAAACGAACTTACAGGCTCCCTGGCTGGGTTTGTCTGCGTTTGTTGTATTGTCAATTATGCTAAGCCTGCTGGTATTTGTCGGTGAAGCAGTTCGGGATGCATTCGATCCCCATCATCAGAGATAAGTTATGGCAAAACCAATACTTACAATTGAAAACTTATCGGTTGGCTTTCAGAGCGGCGACAGTGTCAATCAGGTCACCCATGATGTCAGTCTTTCTATTCGCCGTGGTGAAACACTGGCGCTGGTGGGGGAAAGTGGCTCGGGCAAGTCGGTAACGGCCAATGCAATACTGCGCCTGTTGCCAAGGTCCTCTACTCGTTATATCGGTGGCCAGGTTATCTATGACGGCACAGATATGATGGCGTGCAGCGAGCGCGAGATGCGCAGAATGCGCGGCGATCGGATCGGGATGATTTTCCAGGAACCGATGATGTCGCTTAACCCGCTGCACAAAATTGGTCGCCAGTTGTGTGAAACCTTGGCCATCCACCGAGGGATGAGGCAGAGAGATGCTGAAAAGCGTGCATTGAGCTGGCTGAAGAAAGTCGGTATACGCAATGCCGAAAAACGCCTGACAGCTTATCCGCATGAGCTTTCGGGGGGCGAGCGTCAGCGGGTAATGATTGCAATGGCGTTGATAAACGAACCTGAGCTGTTAATTGCCGATGAGCCGACAACAGCGCTGGATGTGTCGGTTCAGGCGCAAATACTGGAGCTGCTCAAAGATCTTCAACAGGAAATGGGTATGGCAATGCTATTTATTACTCATGACCTGAGTATTGTCCGCCGTATTGCAGATCGTGTGGCTGTTATGCAGCTAGGCAGACTGGTCGAGACAGATACCCGGGAGGTGATATTCAATAATCCCTCTGATCCTTATACGATAAAGCTGATCAACTCTGATCCGAGCGGCAGTCCGGTTTCAGTTTCAGCCAGTGCCGAGCCTTTGTTCGATGTGAATGAATTGCGGGTGTGGTTCCCGATCACTGGCGGCATTTTGAAAAGAGTGAAGGATCATATTAAAGCCGTTACCGATGTCAGCTTTATTCTGCGCAAGGGCCACAGTGTTGGCTTGGTGGGAGAAAGTGGCTCCGGTAAATCGACAACCGGTATGGCGGTGCTGAAACTGCTCAACAGTGAAGGGCAAATTCGTTTCGATGGTGTTGATATATCGGCGCTCAGCCGTAAACAGATGTTACCTTACCGGAGCAAGTTACAGGTGGTTTTTCAGGATCCGTTTTCGGCGCTCAATCCACGTATGTCGGTTGCGCAGATAATTGGTGAAGGGTTAAAAATTCACAAGTCGCTGACCCCGGAAGAAGAGAACGAGGTGATTTGCGAGGCAATGCGGGAAGTTGAGCTGGACCCGGACACCCGTCACCGCTATCCCAATGAGTTTTCAGGCGGACAGCGGCAACGTATCGCGATTGCCCGTGCCCTGGTATTGAAACCGGAGTTTATTTTGCTCGATGAGCCGACATCATCGCTCGACAGGACCGTGCAGTTTCAGGTCTTGAGCTTGCTAAAATCCCTCCAGCAGAAGTACGGGTTGAGCTATCTGTTTATCAGTCATGATCTCCATGTTGTGAAGTCACTCTGCCATTACACCTTGGTGCTTAAAAATGGCCAAGTAGTTGAACAGGGTGACACGGCGCAAGTCTTTAATGAACCACAACATGCCTACACCCGAGAGCTAGTGAACTTGTCATCAGTCTAAATAGTTAACCGGTTTACCTGTATGGTATATGTTCAGTAACTATTTGGCTTTATCGTCTAAACTTTTCCCACAACAAGGTTTTACCTATTACTGTAATAGGTAAAACCGAATTTCCCTTCTTTTTCGTAGTGCTAACATCCGGTCTATCAAGACATTGTCTTGCAGATCTTGTTGTTCTGAATGGAAAAACTCTATGGATAAGCCAGAAAATAATTGTATTGTCATTTTTGGTGCGTCAGGCGATCTGACCCACAGGAAATTGATCCCTGCTTTCTACCATCTCTATGCCAATGGGCAGTTACCTGAAGAGTTTGCCATTTTGGGTGTTAGCCGCACGGCATTCTCCGATCTTGCATTCAGAGAAAAGCTCAAGCAAACACTGATGACCACGGAGGAAGTGGACGAACAGACGCTTGAGGCATTTTGCCAGCATTTGCATTATCAGGCTCTCAATACGGCAGCAGCTGAAGATTACGCGTTGCTGAAAGAACGCCTGGATAGGATTGGTAAGCAGTGCCATACCAATGGCAACACCACCTTCTACCTGGCTACACCGCCAAGTCTGTACAGCGTGATCCCAGAAAATTTGGCTGCATACGGTCTCAATGATGAATCGAACGGCTGGAAGCGCCTGATTGTCGAGAAACCCTTTGGTTATGATCTGGCTTCGGCACAGGCTTTGGACCAGCAGCTCCATCGCTATTTTCAAGAGCACCAGATTTACCGAATCGACCATTACCTGGGTAAGGAAACCGTGCAGAATTTGTTGGTTTTCCGCTTTGCCAATGGGATGTTTGAGCCGCTATGGAACCGTAACTTTATCGATTATGTCGAAATTACGGCTGCAGAATTTCTCGGTGTTGAAGAGCGCGGTGGCTATTACGACGGAGCCGGTGCGGTGCGTGATATGTTCCAGAATCACCTGCTGCAGGTACTAGCCATGGTGGGCATGGAGCCGCCAGCGGCTATCAATGCCGATTCGATGCGTGACGAGGTTGTGAAGGTGATGAACAGCTTTCAGCCGTTGTCAGAGCAGGATTTAAAACAGAATCTGGTATTAGGTCAGTACACGGAATCTGATGTTCGCGGTGAGCATCTGCCGGGTTATCGCGACGAACAAGGGGTGGCATCCGAATCCCGCACCGAGACCTATGTTGGGCTTAAGATGTTCATTGATAACTGGCGTTGGAGCGGGGTGCCATTTTATGTTCGTACCGGCAAACGCCTTCCAACCCGAGTGACCGAGGTGGTAATTCATTTCAAGAAAACGCCGCACCCGGTCTTTAGTGCCAATGCGCCAGCCAATAAGTTGATTATTCGTATCCAGCCGGATGAGGGCATTCTGATGAGTTTTGGCCTCAAAAAACCGGGTGCCGGGTTCGAAGCCAAGGACGTGTCGATGGACTTCCATTACGAGAGCCTTGAGGAAACTCATATGCTGACGGCCTACGAGCGGTTGCTGCTTGATTCAATGAACGGTGACGCAACACTGTTTGCCCGTACTGACGCAGTAAAAGCTTGCTGGAAGTTTGTTCAGCCAATTCTTGACTACAAAGAAGATCCCAAACACCTGTACGGCTATGCTGCAGGCACCTGGGGGCCAAAAGAAGCTGATGCCCTGTTGGCTGGCGACAATCGAGAGTGGCGCTTCCCTTGTAAGAACCTGACTAATACCGATTACTGCGAGTTATAACCATGATGAACTATTCAATCTTTGATACCCCCGAGCAGGTTGTTACTTCGCTGGCCGAGTCCATCGTTGAGTACAGTCAACAAAACCGTCCGGTACATATCTCATTGTCTGGTGGTAGTACACCGGCTCTGTTGTTCAAAGTATTGGCACAGCCGACATTTGTAGATGTCGTCCAGTGGCAGAATTTGCATTTCTGGTGGGGAGATGAGCGCTGTGTCTCGCCAGATAGCCAGGAGAGTAACTATGGTAATGCCAAGGCCTTGTTATTCGATCATATCTCGATACCGGCTGAAAACATTCACCGTATTCGCGGCGAAGAGTTTGCGGCACTGGAAGCGGTGCGCTTTGCCGAAGAAATGAAGGCGGAGATCCCCCATGAAAATGGTGTACCGGCGTTTGACTGGGTACTGCTCGGGATGGGGACGGATGGACATACGGCATCGCTGTTCCCCGGCCAGACGAATTACGACACAACCGAGCTTGCAACCATTGCGGCTCATCCGGAAAACAGACAAATCAGGGTATCCAAGACCGCGTATTTGCTGTCTCATGCCAAGCGAATCACTTATTTGGTGATGGGGGAGAGCAAAGCGCCGGTGATTAAAGCCATTTTTGAGCAGTCAGCCGAAGCATCCGCGTATCCGGCGGCAAATATCAAGGCCGAAAATGGTCTGACAGAATGGTTTTTAGATTCAGCAGCCGCCAAAGAGCTGGCATAAGGAGAAAGAAATGAAAGGTGATATTGGTGTAATTGGCTTGGCTGTGATGGGCCAGAATTTGATCCTGAATATGAATGATCATGGCTTCAAGGTGGTCGCCTACAACCGTACTGTGGCCAAGGTTGACGAGTTTTTGAGTGGTGCTGCGAAAGGAACCAACATTGTCGGGGCAACCTCGCTGCAAAACCTGGTTGATCAGCTCGAAAGTCCGCGAAAAGTGATGTTGATGGTACGTGCAGGTGAAGTGGTTGATCAGTTTATCGACAGCTTGGTTCCGCTGCTGGATGAAGGCGATATTATTATCGATGGCGGTAATACCAATTATCCGGATACTAATCGACGTGTTGCGGCACTTCGTGAAAAAGGGATCCGTTTCGTCGGTGCCGGTGTATCCGGTGGTGAAGAAGGTGCACGTTTTGGTCCTTCCATTATGCCCGGTGGTGATCCGGAGGCATGGCCGCATGTGAAGCCGATTTTCCAGGCTATCGCCGCGAAAACCGATAAGGGCGAGGCTTGCTGTGACTGGGTTGGCAGTGAAGGTGCCGGTCATTTCGTGAAAATGGTACACAACGGGATTGAATACGGTGATATGCAGCTGATCAGCGAAGCCTATCACTTCATGAAAGAGGGGCTCGGAATCTCGCATGATGAGATGCAGTCAATCTTTTCTGACTGGAATAAAACGGAACTAGACAGCTATCTGGTTGAAATTACAGCCGATATTCTTGGCTATCGAGATCAGGAAGGCGAACCGCTGGTGGAGAAAATTCTCGATGCGGCAGGTCAGAAAGGTACAGGCAAGTGGACAGGGATCAATGCTCTTGAACACGGTATTCCACTGACGCTGATCACTGATTCTGTATTTGCACGCTGCCTGTCATCGCTTAAAGAACAACGTGTCGAGGCTGAAGCGTTGTTCGATAACGCGATTCAGCCTGTTGATGGCGAGAAGTCCGAGTGGGTTGATGCGCTTCGCCAGGCGTTGCTTGCATCGAAGATTATCTCCTATGCACAGGGCTTTATGTTGATCCGCCAGGCTTCGGAGGAGAATGATTGGTCACTCAACTACGGTAATGTGGCCTTGATGTGGCGTGGCGGTTGCATTATCCGCAGCGCGTTCCTTGGGAATATTCGAGATGCATTCGAAACCAATCCGGATTTGGCCTTCCTTGGTCTCGATCCTTACTTCAAGGCTATTTTGGAGCAATGTCTGCCAGCATGGCGTAAAGTCGTTGCCAAGTCGTTTGAAGTAGGTCTGCCTATGCCTTGTATGTCATCGGCGCTGACGTTCCTTAACGGTTACACTACGGCCCGTTTGCCAGCCAATATGCTGCAAGCTCAGCGCGACTACTTCGGTGCGCATACTTATGAGCGCACGGATAAGCCTCGTGGCGAGTTTTTCCATACTAACTGGACAGGTAAGGGAGGAGACATTTCTTCTACGACTTATGATGTGTAACGGTGAGATTAACGCCCAACAAAGATAACAAAAGCGCAGTGACTACCACTGCGTTTTTTGTTTGTCGAGCAGGAAGAGCGTGAGCAGTCGCTGTCATTACACTTAGTAAGAGCAAGGTTAATGGTTAAGACCTTGTTAAATTTTAACGGGCTGTAGCCTGGGTCCAAAAAAAGGTTGTGGCTAGGAAAACATTAAAGTTAGTAACAAATACTAAAACTTATTTAATATAAAACACATAGTAAACGTGCTGCTATTTACTGGTTAATAAATGTGCAGCTTTTATAAGAGCTGCGAATTTATCTGCTTTATCATCCTGCTAAATCTGTGATCAATAACATAAATATTGGTTTGCTTGCCTGCCTATTGTTCAAAGAATAAGGGGCTAAGCCTTTCTCTTGCAGTACAAATAACCATGCATTTCATGGCATAGGGATAAATTCACTGGTTGTTAATTTAATGTTGTTGTTCTGTGCTGTTGCTCACGCTTAATTGACTGATGAAATAAAAATCTTAACATTTAGCTTACAATCTGCTTATTATACTGCCCACGCATTAACCATAATCTATAAGACAGGGAGATTTTAATGCAGTCGTTAGTAGATTTTCTAAACGGAATAATATGGAGCCCGGTACTGATTTATTTGTGCCTGGGTGCTGGTTTGTTTTATTCCATCGCCACTCGTTTTGTTCAAATTCGTCACTTCAGAGAAATGTGGCGCCTACTATTATCCGGTAAGAGTTCAGATCAAGGTATTTCCTCTTTTCAAGCACTAGCCGTTTCTTTGTCTGGACGTGTCGGTACCGGTAATATTGCAGGTGTTGCTGCAGCAATCGGTTTTGGTGGTCCGGGTGCCGTATTCTGGATGTGGGTTGTTGCCTTCCTGGGTGCTGCGACAGCATACAGTGAATCAGCTCTGGCGCAGATTTATAAAGAAGAAGACGAAGACGGTCAGTTCCGTGGTGGTCCGGCTTACTACATCGAAAAAGCAATGGGCCAAAAGTGGTATGCATGGATCTTTGCTATTGCGACTATTTTCGCTTGTGGTGTGCTTCTACCTGGTGTTCAGTCAAACAGTATCGGTAATGCGGTTGAAGCTGCATTCGGTACAGGTGGTATGATTGAAACAACTATCGGTACTATCAGCCTGGCGAAAATCGTAACAGGTACAGTTGTCTCGATTATTCTGGCATTTATCATCTTTGGTGGTGTGAAGCGTATTGCTAGCTTTACCCAGATTGTCGTTCCATTTATGGCACTGGCCTACATCATCATTGCCTTCATTATCATCCTGCTGAACATCAACTTGGTACCTACGGTATTCGGTATGATTGTTGGTGATGCATTTACACCTATGGCTGGTGTTGGTGCAGCAATTGGCTGGGGTGTTAAGCGTGGTGTTTACTCGAATGAAGCCGGTCAGGGTACAGGTCCTCATGCTGCGGCAGCGGCAGACGTTGATCACCCGGCACAGCAGGGTTTGGTTCAGTCGTTCTCTATCTACATCGATACACTGCTAGTATGTTCTGCTACAGCATTTATGATTATTATCACTGGTGCTTACAACGTTCACGGTGGTGCAGAAGGTACATTCCTGGTACAGAACCTGGCTGCTGATATTGGTGCCAACGGTCCTGTGTTCACTCAGATGGCTATCGAAAGTGCAATGCCAGGTATCGGTAAACCGTTCATCGCATTTGCTCTGTTCTTCTTTGCCTTCACAACGATTCTTGCTTACTACTACATCGCGGAAACTAACATCGCCTATATCCGCCGCTCACTGAAGCTGCCTGGCATGATGTTTGTACTGAAAATTGTTCTGACTGTAGCGGTATTCTACGGCACAGTGAAAGCAGCAAACCTTGCCTGGGCAATGGGTGATGTGGGTGTAGGCCTGATGGCATGGCTGAACATTGTTGGTATCCTGATCATCTTCTTCTTGTCGAAGCCTGCTCTGAAAGCGCTGAATGATTACGAAGCGCAACAAAAAGCAGGTGTAACAAAGTTTACTTTCGACCCTGTGAAGCTTGGTATCAAAAATGCTGACTACTGGGAAAAACGCTTGAAGTCTTCAGGTAAACCAGCAGCTCAGCCAGAAGATGTTGACGGCGAGCCGGTTAAGCCGACAGCGTAACTGAACCATCTATTGAAATGTGTAAAGGGTTAGCTTAGTGCTAACCCTTTTTTCTTTTGAGTCTGTTTCAAATGACATATGCCTATAGCGTATATGATGCGTGATGATTATCACAGATTTCAATCTTGCCGCAAATTAAGGCATCTGAGCTGATATGCAGTTCGAATAAATAGTTTTTCAATAGTTGAATAAACGATTGCATACCCTCAGTGTTGAACTTATGACAATAAGCGAGCGCCTAAGAAGGGATATCCTGGGAAAAACTCTGAAATGGTTGATCTCTAGCCAAGAATGGGACGAGATTAGTTTTTCATGGCGTCAAAAAACAGATAGAAATGTCAATTTATTAACTCTCCACTTTCTTATTCTGCGTGTTTAGACTCTAAAGTGAACAATTATTTAGTACTCAACTTTAAGCATATAAGACGTAGATCATGCACCTTTCATTACAACGTA
Organism: Photobacterium kasasachensis; assembly: GCF_050336885.1. Classification (NCBI taxonomy): domain Bacteria; kingdom Pseudomonadati; phylum Pseudomonadota; class Gammaproteobacteria; order Vibrionales; family Vibrionaceae; genus Photobacterium; species Photobacterium kasasachensis. The sequence continues at coordinate 132,379 of NZ_JAKJSH010000007.1, read as the reverse complement.
TTGGTTTCAAGCAACGCATCATCATGACAGTTGCTGTATTGGTTGCGGTTGCTCTGTCGATCACCAATTGGCTGTCTTACAACAATTTCAAACAAGATAAAATAGCGACAATTGAAGAGAAGTCTCAACTCATTGTTGAGAGTGCCAAACGAGAGATAGAAGTGTCTATGCAAAAAGGCGTAGATGCGCTTGAGTCAAGCAGGGCCTTCTACCAGGAAGAGCACTCAGACAGTGAATATGTCGAAGTGGCTAAGATGGTCACCAAAGCGGCCAGTTTTGCCAGTTTTACTGCTGGTTACAGCGATGGTCGGGCATATGGTGACTCAGGTGGAGATAACGGTGTCTTTGATGTTAAAGATTATGATCCTCGTACACGTGATTGGTATAAGCAGGCACTGACGAAGAACGGAACCATACTGACTGATTTTTACAGCGATGCAACCACGGGCGATCTGATGGTGAGTATTGCTACGCCAATTAGTCGTGAGGGTGTGGTGGTTGGTGATGTTTCGTTAAACAGCCTTAATGAAACAATCCGCCGGGTAAACTTTCCGGGAGCTGTTATTCTGATTCTCAGCGAAGAGTTTACTCAATTGGCCTCTACGGATCCAAGTGATGAGCTAGGCATTTACTTTGATATTCCTGATCTCGAGCAGAAGATGACGGCAATGGGATCGGGCGCGGCTGATTATCAATGGGCGGGTGTTGATAAGCGGGCTTATTTTTCTGATATTCCATTGGTTGATGGTAAGAGATGGTATTTGTACGTAGGTGTCAATAAGTCGGTGGTTTATGCCGATGTAGAGGAGGCGTTTACTAACTCTTTGATCACTTCGGCCACCATTCTTATATTTGCCTTGCTTGTTGTGGTTATGGTGTTAAATCGGCTATATCGTCCGATTGTTGCCCTGAAAGAAACTGTTATAGATCTTTCGGCAGGAAACGGCGATCTTACCCGTCGACTTGATGTGAACAGTCATGATGATCTGGGGAAAATCGCTGAAGGGATCAATACCTTCATCGCTAACCTGCAACAGATGATGTTGGAAGTCTCACAGGCGACGAACCATATCTCACGAAGTGTGGAAGATCTCAGAACGCAGTCTGAACAGAACGCAACCGTACTGCAGTCTCATGTCGATGAGACCGACCAGGTGGTGACAGCGATTAATGAGATGAGCATTACAGCCGAGACGGTGTCAGCAAACGCTGCCCAGACTTCTTCCCATACTCAGAGTACGAATGACCAGGCGCAACATTCAAAGGCAATTGTTTCTAATGCTGTGTCATCGGTCTCTGCGCTGGTTAATGATGTTGAGTCAATGGCAACCAATATCAGTGAGATGAACCGAAATAGTATGGATATTGCGGGTGTTCTCAAAGTAATTGGTGATATTGCTGAGCAGACAAACCTGTTGGCATTGAATGCGGCCATTGAAGCTGCACGTGCCGGTGAGCAAGGCCGGGGGTTTGCAGTCGTTGCCGATGAAGTGCGAGCCTTGGCTGCCCGAACACAGCAGAGCACCTCTGAGATTGAGCAAATGCTGACCAAGCTTACGACGGGGGCTGACAGTCTGGTGTCGAACATGAATGTGATTAAAGAGAGCTGTAACCATACCGCCGAGAATACGGCGCGGGTAAACCAGGATCTCGATACCATGGCGGAGTCTATCATCGAGGTGAATAATCTCGCGGTAGAAATCGCAACGGCTGCTGAAGAGCAAAGCTCTGTTTCTGAGGAAATTAGCAAAAACATGTCTTCCATCAGGGAGATGGCAGATACGCTTGCCGAGAGCGGACAGCAAAACGTTGAGAATAGCCAAATCCTGGCGTCGGCCAATACTCAGCTTGCGGCTATTGTTAGCAAGTTTAAGCTTGAAGCAAGTTAACCGTACAAGGTTACAACTAGTAAAGTTGCCGAAGTAGACAAACTCCCCCTTTTTTATGGCTATATACCCAAGCATCTTAAGGTAGCTTGGGTATATTTTTTCGTATCAACAGCCATTGAGGTTTTGGTACGATGTTTAGCTGTGGTTAGTACTGATCGTTGTGAAATAAAAACAAAAACGCACGTTGATGTGACTAATTGCCCATTTGTTTGGGGTTCTCAACTTATTTCTTCCTGATTGTCCTTTCTATTGTTATATTTTTGGAATAAAAATAACCGAGTATCTATTCTATATTCTGATTTATTAGGTAAGGTTTACAAATATTAGTACCGTGAGTTGTATTGATATTTAAACATGATGGTATATTTATAAAGGCAAGTAACTCACTCACTTCACAAACCTTAAAGAGCATAAATGCTCAAAATGGTATAAGCCTATTTCCAGCTTCATCAACTGGAATTGTTCATGTAAGATATGTTAATTGTAAAATATATGCGTCATTAAAGTTGCGAGCTGTTGGTGGTTTGTGCAATTTGTTGTCGTAGGCTAAATATCTATACCCACATTTGAGGTTAGTTCCGCTAATCACGGCCCTGTGACAATAATTCTCGTATATAAATCACAGTGCAACTCGTAAAGTCATGAGTAGTAAGGCTTTTTGTTTTTATATGATTATTTGACAGGCGTTGAAGTATGTTACATCCACAAGCTCTCTCCATTAGGAATATTAGTCAATGGAGTCTTAAGACTAAGTTAACACTTGCATTTTTGTTAGTAGGAATATTTCCTGCTTTAATTAATACAATTATTGCAACCATACAATCTAATCAAGATGTTGAAAGTAAGGTGTTTCTTAAGTTAGAAGCCATCAATAAGATAAAGAAAAATCAAGTTAATAGTTTCTTCAATGAACGTGAGGCTGATATTAATGTCTTGGCGGCTTTAATCCCGCAGTTAGATGAAGAGCTGTATGATTCATTCTTTTCAGATTATATAAAACAGTATGATTATTACGACTTGTTCCTGATTAACGAGCAGGGAATGATATTCTATACTGTGACGAAAGAAGCGGACTACCAGACCAACATATTGACAGGGAAATATTCGGGGTCAAATTTAGGGAAACTTATTAAGCAGGTTCGACAATCAAGCCGCTATGGCATTGTTGACTATCAACCTTATGCTCCTAGTAATGGCGATCCGGCTGCTTTCATCGCCAAGCCTGTTGATGGTGCCAATACAATAGTCGCGCTACAGCTATCGCAGGATGGTATTCAGCATATCATGACGGTCCGTGACGGTATGGGGGAGACAGGTGAAAGCTACCTAGTGGGTGATGATAGGTTAATGCGTTCTGATTCGTACCTAGATCCAACCGGTCGCTCAATGAAAGCTAGCTTTGCCGGGACCGTTAAGAATAATGGTGTCGACACTGATGCCGTCAACCGTGCACTGAGTGGGCTGGGTGGTGTTGACATCATTACTGACTACAATGGGAATGATGTATTATCTGCCTACGATAGTATTAAAATTGGCAGTTTTACATGGGCGATTCTAAGTGAAGTGGATGCCCAAGAGGCATTTGCTTCTGTTGAGCGCACGATGTTTATTTCCGCGCTGTTGATTGTCGCTACCGCAATCATTGTCTCTTTACTCGGATTTTACAGTGCACGTAGAATTGCGACACCAATTATTGAAGCTGCAGATGTTGCGCAGAAAGTCGCTGACGGCGATCTCACTCACAATATAACGGTAAATGCTCACGATGAAGTTGGTATGCTGCAAACGTCTCTAGATAGGATGCTGGCTAACTTGCGTACTATGGTCGGTCAGTTAACGGATGTTGCAAATCAGCAGGGGGCGACGGCTGATGAACTAGCGGCTGTGACAGAGCAAACCAGTGCGGCCGTTACTGAGCAGCAGGCTCAGACAGCCCAAGCGGTTACGGCAACGACCGAAATGGGGGCAACAATTAGGGAAATAGCTGGAACCACAGCCACTGCATCCAACGTGTGCGAAGATGTTCTGGCAAAAGCGAAAGAAGGTGCCGATCATATCGAAAATACCTATAGCTCTTTGGTCACATTAGGCGAAACGACACAATTGACAGCTGAGCAGATGGTCAATCTTCGCCATGACTCAGAGAAGATAGTTAACGTATTGGGTGTTATCAAGCAGATTGCTGAACAAACTAATCTATTGGCATTGAATGCTGCCATTGAAGCAGCTCGAGCTGGTGAACATGGACGTGGATTTGCTGTCGTTGCTGATGAGGTACGTCACCTTGCACAGTCTACGCAAAAATCGACCTCGGAAATTGAAGCCATTATCGAAGCTATTGTGGGGGGAACAAATGCTGCTGTTGAAACTATGGAAACAAATGTTGAGCAGACGAACAAGGTACAACGGATAGCCGAACAGGCTAATCAGATAAACAGTATGCTCTCAAAAGAGGTTGGTGGTATTTTTGATATGGTTGTACAAATAGCGGCAGCAACTGAACAGCAAGCGACGACGATTGATGAAATAGCCCAAAATATTGAGTTCATCGATACTGGTGTATCTGAAACAGAAAAAGCAACTCGAAATATTGCAGACTCCAGCAGTGAGTTATCGCGAATGGCACATGCTTTAAATATCGAAACTCAAAAATTCAGTACGTAGCGGCTTAGATAATTGCGTTGGGAAAATTACTTAGAGGAAGGCATGAATTATAGCTAACTGGTTATTCTAATTAAAAAACTAATAGCGCAGTTATAAGAGATTGCAAACCAGAAAGAATGGTCAAACATTTATTTAATTGGGATAAGTGCTTGATAAAGAATGAATGAAAAAATGCCACTCTGAATAAGGAGTGGCATTTTTGTTATGTGTGTTTTATTGGATTCTGAGTCCCATAAAGGTTACTTAATTTGTTAGACAATAAACTTGTTCATCACACTATCTTGTTCACGTACTTTGTTGATTTGAACTCCCATTGCCTCGTTGGCACCATTGGCAGCATCGGCAACCTGTACCGAGAGCTCTTTGATGTTCAGGGTGTTGGTATTTATTTCTTCGGCAACCAGGCTCTGCTCTTCAGCTGCAGAAGCAATCTGCAGGTTCATATCGTTGATTTGCTGAATTGCGCCACTAATGCGTGCCAAGGCTTCATCTGCCTCCTGCGCTTTTACAACGGTATTGGCCGCTGTTTCCTTGCTTAGCCCCATAACACTAGCGGCTGAGCTGGCGCCAGATTGAAGTTGCTCAATCATCTGGCGGATTTCTGTCGTTGACTGCTGAGTACGCTGGGCAAGTGTGCGAACTTCGTCGGCGACTACGGCGAATCCACGGCCAGAATCACCGGCACGTGCAGCTTCAATCGCTGCATTGAGTGCCAGCAGGTTCGTTTGGTCAGCAATTTCATTGATCACCTTAAGGATGGACTCAATGTTGCCGGTGGCTGCTTCCAGTTGTTTGACGACCTCAACAGCCTCATCGATTTGTTCCGACAGATTGGTAATGGCAGTCGCGGTATGGGAAACCACGTCACTTCCCTCGGTCACTGCTGTGTCCGCAGCTTGAGCCGCAGAGGCGGCACCTTGCGCATTACCGGCGACATCTGATGACGTGGTCGCCATTTCATGCATAGCCGTGGCGAGCTGATCCAGTTCCTGCAACTGAGCAGACATCGCACTGGCAGACTGTTTTGCGCCTTCTGCCGTCATTTCTGTGCCTTGCATGATGTCATGGCTTAATGACTTGGACTGAATGATAAGGCCTTGTAGCTTTTCGGTGAAGGCGTTAAAACCCGTTGCCAGCTCGGCAAACTCGGCATCGGTGCTGGTGTCCAGACGGCGGGTCAGATCGCCCTGACCGGATGCCACGTCCTGAATTGCGATATTCAAGTCTTGCAAAGGACGCATGAGTACTTTGATAAGAAGAAGCAGGGCAATAATACCGGCAATCAGAGCAACAACTGAATAGATGATGGAATCTGTTTTTAGCTTGTCAACGGCGGCAAATGCCAGGCTTTCATCCAGAATAGTACCAATGTACCAGTTCTGGCCTGCAACCTGGGTAAAAGAGAGCTTAACAGTTTTACCGTTGAGTTCAGTTGTTACTACCTTGTCTGAAAGAGCTTGATTACCCAGGAAGTCTGACATTGGTTTGCCATTATATTTCTCTTCAGGGTGCGCAATAACGGTACCATCGTTGGCAACGATAAATAGGTAACCGGCATCAAACAGTGAGACCTGATTTACCAGTTCAGCCAGGCCGCCTAGGCTAACGTCAAAGAAAATGGCGCCGGTAAATTCACCGCGTGCAAATATTGGCGTTGCAATGGAGACCAAAATCTCTTTGGTAGCAGAGTCGGCGTACGGCGCGGTGATCACAAGATCACGGGCTTCTTTGGCGTCTATGTACCATGGACGTGCCCGAGGGTTCCAGTCACTGCCCGGGTTCCAGCTCGGGTCATTACTGGTATAGCTGCCATCTTTCTCAAAGCCGAGTCCTGTCAGGAGAAAGGTGTTCTTCATTACAGGCTGGCTGATAACGGTTTGGATATTATTGAGTGATAAATCTTGCTCAATCAAGCTAGTAGCGTAACTGGCAAGTTCTTTGCGACTGCTTATCTCGGCATTGACGGTATTACTCATACCAGAAACAATTTCCTCAATACTTTCCATGACCAGAGTCTGGATCTGAGATTTAGTATTGAAATACTGATTGGCAGACAGCAGAGATAATGCTGCAAGCAATATGGCGGATGATGTGGCGACCACTTTATGGCTGAACTTCATATGATGAGACCTCAACGAGCACACGTATATTTATAGGTTTGATAGCCATTGTGTCGGCTGGGTAACGGGATTGTTAATAGCGGTTGTGTAAATATGTGATCGCGGAATGTGTTTTTTTGCTGGTAATTAAGTTTATAAAATCTGTATTGCAAAACACGGCTAAATTCTGCACTTTTAAATATTAAAGCAGTTGAATATTGCGATTTAACGCTTGTAAATATAGTTAAAAATATAAAAAGAAAAGCGGCATGATTGCCGCTTTTTTTTAATTAACAATGTAATTGCTAATCAATTAAATTATATTCATCGCGCAGAATATTAATAATTTCAGCTTTAGGGTTTTCACTCAGTGTGATTTTTTTGCCGGTGATTTTTTCAGCAATGCTGGTGTAAACCTTGGAGACTTGCATGAGCACCTCTTGTGGCAGGGCGTTGTCACGCGCTAATGCCGAACGTTCATCCATGCGATCTTTGTTGAGCAGGATGTCAGGATCTGGGAAGTGGTTTAGCAATAGCTGGCGGAAATCTTCTTTAGAATTTTCAACTATTTTTCCTTCACGGAAAGCGGCACCTTCCCAGATACGTGATGAATCAGGTGTACCGACTTCATCCATATAGATAAGTTTATCGTTGCCTTGGGCATCAGTGACATAGCCAAATTCAAATTTGGTATCGACAAAGATTTGGTCCAGTTTTGCAAGGGCGTCACTGATCACACCAAAGCCTTCTTTCAGTAAGGTTTCGTAGCGAGCAATATCATCCGCTGAACTGAAATTAAAGGCGGCAAAGTTATCTTCAATGTTCTTTCGGCTGATGTTGACATCATCAACGGCCGGAACGCCAGGAATGCCTTCAAGAATGCCTTTGGTGGACGGGGTGATCAGTAATTCTGGTAGCTTCTGATCTTTTTCCAGCCCCTCGGGTACATTAATACCGCAGAACTCACGTTCGCCATTGGCGTAGGCACGCCACATCGAACCCGTGATGTACTGGCGACAAATGGCTTCGATTTTGATCGGTTTGGCTTTTTGCACAATCCAGACAAATGGATGGGGGATATCAAGAATGTGGCTATCGGCCAGGCCGTTATCGCGGAATAGCTTAAACCAGTGATTAGAAATAGCATTGAGCGCGGCGCCCTTGCCCGGAACGCCTTTCATTCCGCCTTCGCCATGCCAGATACAGTCGAATGCGGAGATACGATCACTGATCACCATGATGGCGAGCGGGGCATCTGGCTGTACGTTATAGCCTTTTTCCTTGATCAGACGGCGGCTATCTGCTTCCGTCAACCAGTACACGGAACGTACTTTTCCGCTATGGACGGGTTTGTCTGTACGGATCGGGAGATCGTCATTTACAGCGAGAACTTGATCAGCAAGGCTCATGGTGAATTCCTATTTCAAAAGTCGAGACAAAGATAAAACCATGCAGGTTAGGCCGGATATGTCTTCAAAACAGCAGCCTAGCCTGTAACTGTGGCTGATAATAGCAGAAGCCATTACAGCTTTCAGCAAATAAAGCAAACGTTTGCGTGATTTGATTTGCAGACTATACCGGTGGGAATTTGAATTTGGTCTGTTAGTATCGATTTTGAGGAGCGAAGTGGCGTGAGTTGTGGCAAAATCACCGTCTTTTCGTTTTCAGGTTCAGGTCCACTATGACGCGCTATACCCCCGAGCAGACAGCATTTATTAATCACCAAACAGGTAATGCCCTCTGTATCGCAGGCGCAGGAACGGGGAAAACCACAACCCTGGTTGGCCTGATTGAAAAGAAGCTGGCGTATATCCCTGCCGAAGCAATGTTAGTGATGATGTTCAACCGCGATATTCGTACCGACTTTCAGCAGAAACTCGTCACAACGGGGATAGAGCAAAACGTACCGGTCCATACTTTTCACAGCTTCTGCCTCAAGCTGCTTAATCAAACAGGGGTTCTCAGAGAAACGGGCTTTCGCGTTGATTATCAAAGCGGTGAGAGTGATAAGTCACTGGTAAAAACAGTACTCCGGGCAGTGGCAGGACAGGAGAAAAGCTTCCAGCGCCAGCAAATGGTCAAAGATCCCAAGACCATTGAGCTCTTGTTGAGTTTTATCGGCCTGGTTAAGGCGTATATGCTGCCGCCACGCGAAGTGTTCCGGATGTCAGAGATCAGCCGGGACTATTTGTTCATTATTGATGCCTATGAGCAGTTCGAGACCTTGCGCAAGCAGCAAAAGGTGCTGTTTTTTGATGACTGGCTGGTGGAGTCGGTGAAATTGCTCGAAGGCAACGATGCAATACGTGAGCATTATCATCAGTACTGCAAGCTTGTAGTGGTTGATGAGTTTCAGGATATCAATACGGCTCAGTACCGCTTGCTCAAACAGCTGCTGGGGCCAGATACACAACTGCTGGCTGTCGGTGATGTTGATCAGTGTATCTATAAATGGCGGGGTAGCGCACCTCAATTTATGCTGGATTTTGAACAGGATTTTGCTCCTGCCAGTACCTATACCCTGTCTCGTACCTTCCGGTTCGGGCATAGTTTGGCTTTGTCGGCGAGTCATTTAATCGCTAACAATAAGCAACGATTTAGTGATTTCCTAACCATTTCTGATGAAGCTATCAGTGATACCGCCATTGAGATGTTAGGCACTTCGCGTCAGGTCGGTGAAATTGCCCAGTCGGTGCAGAACTACATCGCTGACGGTGGCGAGCCGTCAGACGTTGCCATTTTGGTTCGGCGCTGGTCGCAGACCTTGCTGTTTGAGCTAGCATTTTTGAGCAAGCAGGTGCCATACCAAATGCCGGTGCCCTCGGTATTGGCCAATAGCCGGGAAGTTAGGTTGCTGATAGAACTCATGCTGCTGGCGACAGGCAGGTACGGGGAGATGCCTCAGCAGCAAAAGTCTTTGTTGCTATTTGGTTTTTTGAGCTTTCCCCATTGTTATGTACCGAATAAGGCACTGCGGCCGCTGTGCGATCAGCTGGCCGGTATGGAAACCACCAACTGGCTGGTGTTTATTGGTCGGTACGAGAAAGCGAACAGTAGCCTGAAGCTGGATAATCTGATCGAGCGATTGGATTTGCTGGTTCGATTACAGCGAAAGGGGAGCTTCAAGGCGCTGGAAGTCTATAACCAGTATCGCAATGACAGCGGACTCGATAGCTGGATATGGAAAACCGAGGCAACAGCGACTGAAATTGAAGAGGCCATTGAAAGGCTCGACAGTGTGGCAACGGTGCTGGAATCGATGGATCAGAATTGCGAAAAAGCACTGCAGTATTTCGAATATTACACTCAGCAGTCGGCACAGCAATCTGCCCAGCGAACTGGGGAGACCAATAACGAAGCTTCGGGTGTCCAGTTGACAACGATTTTCCGTGCCAAAGGCTGTGAATATAATCATGTTCACCTGCCTTTCTGGGATAAGGATGCCTTCCCTTATATGAATAAATCGTCGGGGAGTATTGCTGCCGATGTTGAGGAAGAACGGCGGCTGGCCTATGTTGGCCTGACACGGGCTAAAGCGCGGGCAATGGTGTATTTCACCGAGCCGGATAAACCAACGGCCAAAGCGACCAATGCGAGTATTTTTGTATTGGAGGCGAAAGTAGATCTGGCCAGAGAGCTGGGGCCGAAGTTGTACCAAAGTGGCGAACTGCCCCATCACCGGTCTCCTGTTGTCTGCGAGTATTACAGGAAACTAGGGCGTGAAGCGGATGTTCAGTCTCCAATTGAAATCATGATTGATGCTCAAGGGGCTGGCAATGATTCGGACACCAGCCAAGGCTACAGTTACCAGTGGGCACTGGCACAGCCGTTGCCGGTCAACGCTGATAAAGTCATCAGTGCAATGATCCGCACTAAGACAGCCAAGTACCTTGATTCTGAAATCAGCCGGGTGATCCGCGAGCTTAATACTTCGTCGGAGACCAAGAAAAAAGTATTGATTAACCGACTTATTGTAGCGGCGAATGCCAGAAGCCGGGTAAGGCGGTGATTGCGTTTTTACTAATTTTATCAATAGAATAATTCTTTGCGCGATATCGACAATTCACTGCGAGAATATTCTCGCTATCAGAAATAATGTGAATACACTCGAACGCCTGACAATTTAAATTTGAATCACATCGCACCGTATTTTTGTTGAACAAATAATAACCAGAACCCGAAAGATAGAACGGAGGCTTGTTATTTATGTTAAACATTAATAAGACTAAAAGAATTGGTTATTTGATTGGTATGGCACTCAGTGTTAGTGCAAGCGGCGTGACTCTCGCTAATGTACAACCTATAGAGTGGGTGCCAGGTCAGACTCAGGTTGTTAATGGTGATGTTGTTAGCTACAACGGAAGTTGCTATATCGCCCAAAATAATCCGGGCGCATGGGATACACCGTCTGCGTCATCATCATGGTTTTGGAAACCCTCGGATTGTACCACCCCTGTAGAGCCTGGTCCGGGACCAGGTCCCAACCCTAATCCGGAACCCGGCCTGACGGTGATCCCTGATGGCAAAGGCGGGTACTTAATGCCGCGCAGTGAGCTGGAAGCTTTCGAAACACAACAAACCAGCACAGAGCTGTTTAGTTTGGTTCGCTCAGATATTGCGACGCTTGATAATGCATTGGTGGAAGCTGTGACTCCTCTGAACATAGCGAACCCGGAGAATGTCCGTCGTGTCGAGACGATTGTTGATGAGGCGATGTGGAACTATCTTTTCCCGCTGCGCAATGAGAAGTACACCTATACACGTTTTCTACAGGCTATAGCCAAATTCCCTGCATTCTGTCGAACATATACCGACGGTCGTAATTCAGACGACATCTGTAAACGTTCTATCACCACCATGTTTGCCCACTTTGTCCAGGAAACAGGGGCACATGCTCCAAGCTGGGAGACATCAAAAGGGGTACCAGAGTGGCGTCAGGGACTGTATTACCTGCGTGAGATGTATAAGTCCGAAGATAAGCCCGACAGCACCTACAGTAAATGCAGCGGCTGGCAGGGCGAGAAGTGGCCATGCGCGCCAGGCAAGAGTTATTTTGGTCGTGGTGCTAAACAGCTGAGTTGGAACTATAACTATGGCCCGTTCTCGGAAGCGATGTTCGGCGATCAGAGTATCTTGTTGGAAAACCCCGCATTGGTTGCCGATACCTGGTTGAATCTTGCTTCGGCAGTCTTCTTCTATGTCTATCCTCAGCCACCGAAGCCGAGTATGTTGCATGTCATTGACGGGACTTGGAAGCCAAATGCCGCGGACAAAGCGGCGGGCATCGAGGCCGGATTCGGGGCAACCATTCAGATCATCAACGGCGCCTATGAATGTAACAAGGGAGCCGAAACCAATCTGGCGCAAAACAGAATTGATTATTATCGTCTCTTTGCCAAAGAACTGAATCTTGATATCACCGGCGAGAAGTTGGGTTGTGCCGATATGAAGCCATTTGATACAAGCGGAGCAGGAGCGTTAATGATCACCTGGGATAAGGATTGGGGCTGGAATCCGAATACTCCGGGGAACCATAGCTTTGCATGTAAACTCGTTCCTTATCAGTATGCTTTTAATGCGCTATTTAAAGGTGATTACGAGAAATGTGTCGAGTACCATTTCAATGTCCGGGCCTATGATGAAAATGGCAATGTGATCCCGGATGGACAATAGTTCGGGCGGGTAAAAAAATGGTCAGCATGTTGCTGACCATTTGTTTTTAATTAAAGAGAAGGGCTTGTGTTAATGCTCGTCCCTTTCGCCGTGTAGAGCGATGTTTCGGTTCTTAACCCTTTGATGAGACTCACACACATCAATAGGAGAATAATGGTAAACGGTAGGGCTGTGGCAATGGTACCTGCCTGCAGAGCCTGGATTGCTTCGGTTCCGCCGACCCACAACATGACTGCCGCAATTGCGCCCTCAACGGTTGCCCAGAAGATACGCTGCGGAACAGGAGCATCCACTTTACCGCCAGCAGTAATGCTATCGATAACCAGAGAGCCTGAATCAGACGAGGTGATAAAAAACACCAAGATTAGCGCGATAGAAATTACTGAGATGATTGAGCCAAATGGCAGAGCATCAAATACGTGAAACAGAGTCAGAGAAATATCAGTCAGCCCGTTTGCACCTAGCTCACCCACTTTATTCACCACCTGGTCGATAGCAATACCACCAAACACAGACATCCAGATTAGGGTAATCAGGGTTGGAATAAAGATTACGGCAATCAGGAACTCTCTAACCGTTCTGCCTTTAGAAACGCGGGCAATGAACATACCGACAAATGGTGACCAAGAGATCCACCAAGCCCAGTAAAAGACTGTCCAGCCGTGCATCCAGGTCTCATCTTCACGACCATGCGGGTTGCTCAGGGGAATGATATTTTCGACATAGCCCATGAAAGTTGCTGGAAGGGAACCTTTTGCAATGGCAAAACCAACCAGAGTAACGAAGACAAGCAGTGCAAAGGCAAAAAGCATGTTGATGTTGCTTAGCACCTTAACGCCGCCTTCAATACCACGAACAACAGACATAACAGCCAGTGTAGTAACAAAAGCAATGACGGCTAGCTGCATGCCAAGGCCACCATCGGTGCCAAAGACATGATTGATGCCACTGGTTGCCTGTTGAGCACCAAGCCCTAAAGAAGTCGCAAGACCAAACAGGGTAGCCAGAACAGCCATAATATCAATGGCGTTACCAAACCAACCCCAAGTTCTATCGCCGAGAATTGGGTAAAAGATTGAACGGATAGAAAGTGGCAGGCCTTTGTTGAACGTGAAGAAAGCCAGAGACAGGGCGACGATTGCATACATAGACCATGCATGAATCCCCCAGTGGAACATGGTTGCTCCCAGAGCGACTTCCTTCGCCTCCGGTGAATAAGCTTCTACGGCAAGAGGTGTTTCATACCAGCCAGTAAAGTAGGCTGTTGGCTCTGCCACGCCCCAGAACATCAGACCGATACCCATACCGGCCGCAAACAACATTGCAAGCCATGAGATCTTGGAGTGCTCAGGTTTGGCATTGATGCCCCCGAGCCTAACTTTGCCAAGCGGCGAGACTATCAGGCCAAGGCAAAAAATAAGGAAAATATTGCCAGACCACATGAACAGGAGGTCAAAGTTTTCAATGATTTGAAACTTTAGGCCATTGAGGGCGGCTTTGGCAGTACTTGGATCTACAAGCAAGAGTGCACTCAAAAATAGAATAATCAGTCCGGCACTGATGCCGAACACTGGGTTATGAACGTCAAATCCCCATTTTTGAATGTTGTCTTGCCCAACTTCGTAATCCGTTGTTTCTATACTGTATTTACTAAATACGCTATCCATACTTCTTCTCGAACGTTTTGTCCTCTAAGTATTTCCCTCTGGTAAACATGATCTAAACAGCTCAAAACAGAAAAATACTTAGACTTCAAATTAAAAAAATCGGCAGAATGTTAACATTGTGATAAGGGTCTCACAAGTTTTGATTTGAATTTCATCATTTGACAAAGGTTTTTATCAGTAAAGCGGTAACTTGTGTGGTGGAATGTTTTGACCTCTAATTATTCATGTCGTATCTATCGTGAAGCGAGTGATATAGCGGGATGGCGTAAGAAAACCAGCCACGGGAAGTGACTGGGTGTGGTGCTCGTTGAGGAGTGTTCTAATTGTGGTAAGCCGATCAGTTATTTTTCTTGGATTTTGGTTGCTATAGCCATTCGGTTCCATGCATTCATGGTTGAGATCAGCATAATGAGCTGCGCAATTTGTGGTGGGTCGAACGACTCCTCAAGTTGCCTGTAAGTGGTATCGCTGACACCGTTATTTGATATCTGCGTTGCTTCTTCTGTTAGGGCAAGCACTGCCCGTTCTTGGGGGGTGAACAGTTGTGATTCTTTCCACGCAGGCAGAGAGAACAATCGTTCCTGACTTTCTCCGTGTTCAAGTGCGGATTTTGAGTGCATTTGAATACAGTATGCACAGCCGTTGATTTGCGATGTCCGGACTCTGATGAGTTCTTCCAGGATCGGCGGCAGGTTACAACTCTTGATATATTTTTCTAGTGTAAACATTGCGTTATAAGCTTCAGGCTGGCTGGTGTAGATATTAACTCGGGACATGAGTCGCTCCTTGATTGGTTTTGGGTAATGTGTGCATGCCCCAAATATAAAAGCTCCTTTTGTTGACATAAATGTACATTTTGCTAAGTAATTAATAGCAAAATAGCATTAATTAAGGGGGAAGAGGCGAATGAAACTTAAACTCAGTGAATTGGAAGTGTTTATTGCCGTTGCGGAGTCCAGTAGCTTCAATCTAGCTGCAGAGCGACTAAATATCGCAAGCTCTGTGGTGAGTCGAACGATAAAAAAACTGGAGGCAGATCTGGAAACAACCTTGTTTAACCGGACAACGCGTCGTGTGACGTTGACAGAGGAAGGTTTGTGGCTCATTGACAGGGCAAGGCATGTTTCTGAAGGCGTTTCGGCTATCGAGCATCACTTTTCTCGCAAATATCAGCAGCCTGTAGGGTCTTTAACTGTCGATGCGGCCTCATCATTTGCTTTGAATGCAATCGTGCCTTTGTTACCGGTATTTGTTCAGCGTTATCCGGATATTAAAGTGACGCTTGTGAGCAATGATTCGATCAGTGATTTAATCGAAAGAAAAGTGGATGTTGCGATTCGAATTGGTCAACTAAGTGATTCGAGCCTTAAGGCCCGAAAGCTAGGAGTGACGCAGCGGGGGTTATATGCAAGCCCTGGTTACCTTAAGCGGATCGGCTATCCCGGTCGCATTGACGAGTTACCTACACATAAGCTTCTTGGATTCGATAAATACAAGTTGCTTAATCACTGGCCGTTGCTTGATCAGCATGGAGAAAGGCTGAGTATTACGCCTGATATGAGCAGTAACAGCGGTGAGACTCTGAAGCAGATGGCAGTAAATGGGTTAGGAATCGCTTGCTTGTCGAATTTCACCGTTCAGCAGGAACTGGAAGCTGGCTTGCTTGAACCGGTATTAGAGCAATATTGGGTGAACGAGGATATACCAATTCATGCTGTATTTTATTCCGAACAAGCTCTGAGCCCCAGAGTACGAGTATTTATTGACTTTCTGGTGGAGCAAATCCGGTTCACTTAAAGGGGCACTATGCCCATCCATGTAAAGTGTCTGTGGAGAAAGGCAAGGTATTCTTTATGGAATATTCTCTATTGGCATCAGTTATGTAATTTTATTCTTATATTGCAATATTTTGTTACATTGGTTAGACTCGCCGGAAAAATACGGTGTTCATTTAGAGTTCCGATCCTTTCATAACACATTTTTCTGTTGAGTTTTAAAATGAATAATAATTTGTTGTTACCTATATGTATTGCTTTGAGTTTGTCTGCATGCGGTGGTGGTGGCGGAAGTGATGCCGCGGCATCTCCAACTACTCAGGAAAAAGGAACGTTTGTTACGGTTACACCTTCGGATAACCAGGGGGGAGCAGTAACTCTTGGTTGGAATCAGGTCAGTGGAGCTGCTTACTACAAGCTTGTTCGTTATCGTTCGAGTGGTCAGCGTTTATCTGATGAGGTCGTTGCTTCACGGTTAACAGGCACTTCGATGAAGCTGAGCCTTGAGCTGGTTGATATGGATGCAACCACGGCTGATTACGAGCTGCTTGCATGTGATAGCTCTGACTACTGCTTTGTAAAATCAGCGAAGTTCCGGCTTGAAGACTTGGATCAAGCCGTTTCAAAAGTAAAAACTAGCGTTAGTCGCTATGATTCGGATAGTGCACGTTTTGGTAATGCTGTTGCGTGGCAGCAGGATTACCTGTTGATCAATACTGTTGATGATTCGAGACGCATTGCCCAAATTTATTCTGCTCATGAGAACGGACAATACCAGGTTGATGAGAACCTTTTACGAAAATCATATTTAATAACAGCTGGCAGTCATACGACTCGAGCTAATGGTTTAGTGACCGTTGGCAGCTCTTTCGATGATTTTTTCCTGGCTGCGGCAACGGTACCGGGAACAACCGAAACAGATAAGTCAGAAGCTTTTGTCTATATGGCCAAAACAATGGATATCACCAATAATGGTAAGCCTGAGCGTTGGCTTCAAGGTCATACATCGCCACGCGGTCCTGTAAGCGACGGTTATGGTGCCTCTTTGGCAAGTTCGGGTAAAGATGGGGGCATGGTTGTTATGGGACATCCGGCACAAAATTCGAGTGGCGAGGTTTCATATTACTACTTTAAAGATCTGAAGTTCCCGGCCGCACCCGAGCAATATATGAAGACGATCCCGTCTCCGGGCCAGTTTGTCGTCAAACGCCCTGATGATTTGGCAGCAGATGCAAAATTTGGTGCCAGTATCGCTATTGCTAAGGATGAAGTCTTGGTTGTTGGTGCACCAATGGATTCGTTGCTAAAAGGTACGGCCAGTGAAATTAAGCACGGTGGTGCGGCTTATGTTTATCGCAAGGCATTAGCACCAAGAAATACGAGTGAAATTTGGCAGCTAGAAACGGTTCTGACTTTGCCTGATGGTTATCAAAAAGAAAACAGTGGCTTTGGTAGTTCCGTTGTAATCAATAAGGCAGCGAACCTTGTTCTGATCGGCGCGCCGGGAATTGATCGTGTGTTGACGTATAAATACGATGAACAAAGAGGCTTTTGGAGCCAGATTGATGCAATTTCTCCTGTGAAAGCCTCTGCGGGACAAAAGTTTGGTAGTCAACTTGCTCTCAGTGATAAAGGCTTCCTAGCTGTTTCGGCACCGTTAGCACCATGGCGAGGATTTGGATTCCATACCAGTCCTGATACATTGGAGCGGGGTGGTGATCTTGATGGTACCGTCTATATTTATCGCTTGAATGAATACGGTGACCGTAAATTTGCCTGGGAAGGAGCGATTACTGGAGACAGTGTTTCTGGGGTCAATGAAGAGTTTGGCGCATCACTGAAATTCAAACCAGGGACGAATAAATTAGCTGTAGGTGCCCCTGGCCACCCGTCTGATCCAAAACTAGATTGGAGTGACCGTTCATGGCCTAATGCTGGCGCAGTATATATTTTCTGATTACGTTACAAATATATCGTTTAGCAGAACAAAAAAACCGGCATTATGATGCCGGTTTTTTGTTAGACGAGTGGTTCAATAAGACAATAAGGATCATTTTCTTGATACCTGTAAGCAGTTCTGCCCGTTGGCATTGGTATGGAAGATTTATATAGAAATGGCTCATAGAACATTCTATTTTTTGAAATAACTTAAGTTTCAGTTCAAGCAATTAATTAAAAGGCTGAAGATCAATATTTTCAAACTCACAGACTTCACGAACCGTTGGATGTTGAGCCATGCGTTTAAGGTACGTACTTAAATGGGGGAATGACACCGGTGATTTCTTGGTGCCAAGCGACCACAACGAGAGCATGAATAGGAAGAAGTCACAGGCGGAGATATCATCGCCGAGCAGATATTGTTTGCCTGCTAATGCTTCATTGATAATTTGCAAAGATTCCGCAACGCGTTCATCTTGCGCTTCTCTAATCGCTGGTATGCCTCCCTCGTTAAACGTATGTCTATGTGGGTAGTAACGGACCATAAGTTCAGCTTGAAGTGTGTTGTTTAAATAAGCCAACCACTGAAAGAACAATGGCCTTTCTTTGCTTCCTAACGGTGGAATTAAGCCTTTTTCGGGGTGCTGTTCACAAAGGTGAATACAGATGGCCGGACTTTCGAATAATGTTTTTTCATCATCAATCAATGTAGGGATCCGGCCCGCAGGGTTTAACTTCAGGTACTCTGAAGACTTTTGCCCATTAGATTTTCGGTCAACAAGTATCAGGTCATAATCAAGCTGCATCTCATGAAGCAGAAAGTGGGGAGCTAGACTGGCGTTGTTGGGGTAGTAATATAGTTGGTACACGTTGAGTCCTTTTCAATAGTATCTAGGGCTTTTAGACTGAAGGGCTAACAACAGACAGCTTCAATTTTGTTTCCGTCTAAGTCGTAGATATATGCCGCGTAATAAGATTTACCATACTGGGGGCGCAGTCCGGGCTTGCCACCACAGCGGCCGCCTTGCTTCAGAGCAACTTGATAAAATTCGTCGACAGACTGTGTTGTCGGGGCAGTAAAGGCAAAATGAGAACCGTTTCCGGATGTTGGCTTATCGTCACAGGGGCTGCCAACCCAAAACTCGAAGCTTTCACCGTATGAAGCGGCAACACCATCGATAACGTGTGAGCGTTGAATTTCAAGTGTTGCAAATACTGCATCATAGAATCGAATGGCAGCTGAGATATCATTTGTACCGACTGAGACATGGTTGATGATCACAACAGGTCCTTATTAGACAGATTGATATTGTATATATATACAGTAATGATACAGCAACGTTATATTGATAAAAAGTACTGATTTCAGGTGGTTATTAATATGGCCTTTGCAAATGACAGCAGTATGACTTTTGCACTTTAGAGTAGGGTAAGCCCTTGGATTAATGCGCCTTGGGGATGTTTTTATTATTTGAGTAGAACTAGTGAGTTACAGGGTCACCTTTGATGGTGTTTGGTTATTGATGAGGATTGAGATAGTAAGGCACTTAGGCGGACCATTTTAAGTAGATGCCACGTCACTATTGGATAACTTAAGTGAATGAAATGTTTTTAACATTTGGTTACACTGAACCAAATTCATACTAACAATAAGTAGCGATGAATACAGAACAACAACTGACAAAACGAGCTGCGATTCATTACACGCTTGCAGCAGGGATTTTTAGTTTGTATGGCGGGCGGGTATGTCCTTTTCTCGATACGCTTTCGGGATGGCAGGCCGGGCTCTACGCCTTGGTGGCATTTTCGCTGATGTTTGCGTTGCGATCGTTATGGATCAAAGCCGGTGACAGTATCCACTGCGTAACAAAGAATCTGGCTATATTCGCTGTAGGAGCCATTGGACTGTCTGTCTGGTACAACGTTTTTCATGACTTCCCCATCGAGAGCAGCTTTAAGGTCTTGTTTGGTATTGGTAGCCTGGGTGTGCTGATCAGCCTGGATCTCTCTTTGTATAGTCAGATCTTGCATTATCCCAAGCAGATCAAGGTATCGGAGCTGGCGGGTATTCAGAGTTATCGTCATTCACTTGCCTTCCAGATGGCGGGGATGGTGGTGTTTGTGGTTACCTTGCTGACAACGATACTGGGTATGCTGATGCTCAAAGATGTCCGTTGGCTGGCTGAAAACATTGCGGTAACGGGTCCGCATTCTGCGATTGTCAGTATCGTCAAAGAGTTTGTCTATGTTGCCGTTGTTCTTGTCGCCTATACCGTCTCCATCATGTATCAGTGGCTGAAGTTGTTGCGTTTATTGTTAGTCAACCAGCAGCAGGTGCTCGAAGAGGCGGCTAAGGGAGATTTATCTGTTCGCGTGCCCGTTGTCCAGCATGGCGAGATGGGGACAATTGCGTATTATACCAATGAGATGCTGATCCGACTGGAGAAAAGCTATGATGAGGTTAACCAGACTCGCGATGTAGCTATTGTCGGGCTATCGGCTCTGGCTGAATCCCGCGACAATGAAACTGGCGCACATATATTGCGAACGCAGGAGTATGTCAGGGCGCTGGCCAAACGGCTCAAGTATCGAGATGCTTTTCGTGATTATCTGACAGATGAGCGGATAGATTTGCTGTATAAGTCGGCTCCACTGCATGATATCGGTAAAGTTGGGATTCCGGATGCGATACTGCTCAAGCCGGGTAAACTCACTGACGAAGAGTTTGAGACCATGAAAACGCACGCCCTGATCGGAGCTGAGTCGATTGCAACGGCTGAAAAACAAATGGGAAGCTCGACCTTCTTGTCTCTGGCGCGTGAAATTGCACTGACTCACCACGAGAAGTGGAACGGAAGTGGCTATCCGGCCGGATTAGCTGGAGAAGAAATACCCTTGTCAGGCCGGTTGATGGCATTAGCTGATGTCTATGATGCCCTGATTTCGAAGCGAGTGTACAAGCCTGCGTTTAGTCATGAAAAGGCCAAGGCAATCATTCTGGAAGGGAAGGGAACACATTTCGATCCGCAAGTGGTCGAGGCCTTCTTAGAATGTGAAAATGAGTTTGTGGATATTGCGCGAAATTATCAAGATGAAGAGGCGATGGTCGCTTAAGTAAATTATTCACGAGATATATAAATGCCCGCTTTTTTGCGGGTTTTTTTATAAATGAACTTTTGTTGCACTTTATTACTTTAATTGCGATTACTCGTTATTGTCGGAATTAGATACCATGTTGATGATGACATCGGCATTTCTTGATATTGATTGACAAAATAAAAGGATAGAGATTGTATTTGTAATACAATCTCTGGTACTAATAGCCCCGATGGAATGTTGTGAGGGAACAACGACAATTACTAATCTATAAAGAGTTTTATGCCTGAGCCTTCAAAGTTGATAGCGCGTTTTTCAATTCTATTAATCATGCTTGCTGCCGTGACGTTTTCCTATCGTTCAATGGCTGGTCAAGACAGCAACCAACCCTGTACCCATTTCTTGAAGTCGATATCAAGCGATAAGGAACAGCCTTTGCTGGATCTTTATGTACAGTCTTTAATTGCACCCAAAAAAGCAGAGCAGCGCCTGCCGGTAGTGGCAAAAAAAATAGATCCTTCTTATTCCTCAGTAAGACAGGCGATATTTTTGCTGGTTAAGTACAACATTGAGCAGGCCGAAGGTGACAATGATATTAAGGCAATGAGCTATATTCGCGAGCTAAAGCAGCTTGGCGAGAAAACTGGCAGTAAATGGATGGTCGCTGAGGCATGGTTGGCTGAAGCTGCTGAGCTGGTGGATAAGCGAAACTACGAACTGGCGGAATCAACGGTAGCTGTCGTTGTCGATCTGGCGAGGGAGCTGGAGTATTCATCCTTGCTTGCCCGTGCGCTGAAGTGGCAGGGAAATATCTATATTGACCGTTCGGAATATAAGCAGGGACTACAGAGCTACCAGAATGCGTATGAGATTTTCCTCGGGTGTGGTGACAAGCTGCAAATTGCCCGCGTTCTATCGAATATTTCAACGGTTTATATACGTATGGAGGAGTGGGACAAAGCTGACCATTACCTGAGCCAAGCGTTGGATATCTATCATGAGCAGGCATTTTCCAATCCATTTGCCGAAGCAATACTCCATATCAATGGCAGCGTTATTACTAAGTATTTAAATAGACCAGACGAGCGTGTTGCTCATATTAACGAAGCGATGAAAATGGCGGCAAAAACCAGCTCTTACCGTGTGAAGCTGACTGCCCTCATGAATCTGTCTGCCATGCAACAGGATCATGGTATGCCACAGGAAGCGATGGAGAGTTCAATAGCTTGCCTGAGGTTGGCAGAAACATATAACGAGCCCCGGGGGATCGCCAATTGTAATGAAAGCTTGGCTGAGTCGTATTTGTTGTTAAATCAAACTGATCAGGCACTTGAACATGCCTTTCTTGCCCTGGATACCTATGAAAAAAGGAAAAATCGCAAGCGCTACATCTACGTGAGTAATATTATTGCTAATATTTATGAGGCATCGGGCGATTTCAAGCTGGCCCTCAAGTATTACAAACAGTATGCAGTACAAGGCAAAGAGTACTTGTTTGATGCTAGGAGGAAAGAGCTGTTTGATTTACAGGAGCGGTTTGAAGCGAAAGAAAAAGAACACGAAATCGTGCTGTTGAAAACGGAGAATGCCTTGAGCTCAGCGCGTCTTGCAGAGCAGGAAGCCCGTGAAAACATGCTGAAGGTCGGCACTGTATTAATTTTGATTGTGCTGTATATGCTTTACCGTCGCTACAGCAGTATTAGCCGCAACAATATCGCTTTGGAGCAGTCAAATGCGGAACTGGCCACCCAGTCGATGCAAGATCCGCTGACTCGTCTTAACAATCGTCGTTACCTTGAAAGGTGGCTGACAACCATTTCTTCAAGACCCGAGCAAAGAACCGCTCTTGTGGTATTACTAGACATTGATCATTTCAAATCTATCAATGACAAGCTGGGACATGATGTTGGTGACCAGGTGCTGATCTTGCTGGCTCAGCGAGTAAAAAAAGCATCGTGTAGCGGGGATCTGAGTGTTCGCTGGGGAGGGGAAGAGTTCGTGTTGATAATCAATACACCTGAACATGAAGCCGATAATATTCTGGCGTGTCTAAGCTCGGCTATTTCTGAAACAGCTTTTCCTACCAGCGCCGGAGATATTACTGTTACTGTTTCTATGGGGGCAGTATTTACAGCGTCCCAGCAGCAGTTGCAGAGTGAGTGGGATGCAATTATGATGGCGGCCGATAAAGCGCTGTACAGCGTAAAAGCGGCAGGAAGAAATGGATACAAATTAGTAAATTACCCATGTTGAGTACACGGTTTACGGGGTATTATTTACAGCTTGCCGTATTTCTTCACTATTAGTAGCGCCCGTGATTTGTTGCGTCTGCAAAGGGTAAATTGATATTCTTTGATGGAATGAAACTGCGACTGTTAATGGAAAATGAGAATAAAAACTCTTGCACCTGCCAAGCTAAGCACAAGAACGGCTCTATTATTTGGAGCAGGCTTGTTTGCGATTGCTGCTATCTGCTTGTTTTGTGCCCGTTATTTTTTTCTTTTGAACCTTAATGATATTGAGCGCCAGCAGATTCTTAAGGATAACTATCAGGCTAAAGCCGTCATCGATATTCTTATTCGCGGTCAGGGAGAGCGTTCATACGACTGGGCGAACTGGGATGAAAGCTATCAGCTTGTGACCAAAGGTGATGATGCCTACCGGGATCGAAACCTGAACTTTGATGCGCTGAATAACCTTGAGCTTGATTTGATGCTTTTTGTCAGCAAAGAAGGAGAGATCATTGAAAGCTCGATGGCAAGTGGGCATGGTCGAACATCGAAGATTTCACCTGACATACTTCATCAGCTATTGTCCTTGCAGGGGATAGGCGACTACCTTGATGCTCTTACTCAAGGTCACCATCCCGAAAACCAAGTTAAATCAGGACTGATATCAATATCGGGTAAAGTGCTGGTCGTCAGCGTGACGCCGATTCGAAACAGCCTTGCCAATAGCCCGGTTGGCGGCTGGCTGATTTGGGGGCGCTATTTATCAGCCGTTTTCCCCAGTCAATTCGAGGAAGTATTATCTGCCGAAAATACGCTGGTTGCGGTAACACCGCAAGACAGCATAGAGGGTAAGCTAATTCCTCTTACTCAAATTGAGAATAACGGGAAAGATCTTTCGGCCTGCGTTGTGCTCAATGATTTCAACAGTAATCCCTTAGCTATTCTAAAAAGCAGCCGACCACGAACTATCTACCAGGAAGGTAACCAGCTTATTATCTGGTTAGCCGCAGCGATGCTTATATCCGCTGTGATTACCGGTGTAGTGACTTTGCTCGCGTTTCGCCGAAAAGTGGGTAGCCGTTTTATCGCGCTCGAAAAAGGACTTGAGACCCTGATCCGGGACGAGTACAGCACTCCGATGAAAGTTGATGGTAACGATGAGTTCTCGATGGTGGGCGAGGTTATAAACCAAATCCTGACAAAATCATCCCATACCGACTCAGCCCTTAATGATGTTGCTCAAAAGTTTGAAGCCTTGTACCGCACCAGCAACCTTGGGCTGGTCATCGTGCTTGATGGTCAAATTGTTGATGCCAATGATACCTTAGCCTCTATTTTGCACTATCCGTCTGGGAGGGTTCTTGTCGGTCAGCCTTTACTGAATATCTGTTCGGAATCCGGTGATCAAAGTGGCAAGGTCGATGCCATGTATCAAGCTGTAGCCGCCGGACAAAGACATTTTGATACGGATATGCTGGCAGCAGACGGCAGTTTGATTACTTGTAAGCTGGAAGTGACTCCCATTAAACAACAAAATGGCGAGGCGCTGATGCTGTCCGTTAAAGATGTCAGCCACCAGAAAAAGCAGGAAGGGTTGATTAAACAACTCGAAAAATACGATACGGTGACGGGACTGGCCAATCGTCAGACCCTTTATAAACTGTTATCGAACAAACTGGCTGATAAACAGCAAGGACCACAGTTAATCTCACCTGCGCTGATTTATATCCGGATAGAAAGGTTTAATATTGTCGCTGGCGCATTCGGGCACCAAATGGCCGATGAGGTGCTGGTGGCCGTTGCCAGAATGCTTAAGCGTGTTGTCGGTAGGGGAACCCTGGGACGTGTGGCAGACAGTGAATTTGCCTTTGTACTGACTGAAGGCAGCCGTTTTATGCCTTATCGTCATGCCAAAGCCATTATCGAAGCGCTGCATGAGCCGTTAATGGTCGAAGGTGTCGAAGTTCAGCTAACCGTCTCAGTGGGAGTTGTGCTAACGACAAAACAAATTTTATCTGCAGATGAAATGATGAATGCCGCCGAGTATGCAACCTACCGGGCGGGATTAAAGCCATCACGGATTCAGCTGTTCAACCATCGTATTGCGGAACAGCTAAAGAGTCATATTTTGATTCAGCGAGATATCGCCAAGGCTATTCGCGATGGCAGTATCTATCCTAAGTTTCAGCCTCTAGTGTGTGCTGCTACTGAAGAAATATCTGGTTTCGAAGCATTGGCTCGATGGTACCATCCGGAGCTTGGAGAGGTGTCGCCGGGCCGGTTTATTCCGATGGCAGAGTCACGAGAAATGATTATCGCCCTTGGCAGCCGAATTTTGGATAAATCCTGTGAGTTCTTGGCGCAAGTTAACCGCCAGCGTCGGGAAAATAACTTAGCGCCGCTATCGGTGCATGTGAATTTGTCGAGTCCGCATTTTTCGCATTCCCAGCTACTTCACCAGATACAGTCTGTGCTTGAGCGACATCAGATTGAGCCTGAGAATCTGACGATCGAAATAACCGAAAGTATGTTGATAGGCTCGACCAAGCAGGTTATTCACCGAATGCAGGTAATCAAGAACATGGGGGTCAAGTTGGCACTTGATGACTTTGGAACCGGCTATTCGGCGTTGAATTCACTGTGCGAGTTTCCGCTTGATGTCGTCAAGCTGGATCAAAATTTTGTCAAGCGCATTGGTGTCGATGACCAAGGGGAAATACTCATTAGCAGTGTGGTGAGCATGTCGAAGGCTCTCGGACTTAAAATGGTGGCTGAAGGGGTCGAAACTGAGCAGCAAAAGAAAGCGTTACAGGGGTTGAAGGTCGAAGAACTTCAGGGGTATTTCTTCTCCAAGCCTTTGTCATATGAAGAGAGCTTGCGCGTTGCGCTGGATGGGCGTGTTACGCAACCAGTAAGGTGATGCAAGAATAAAGGTTGTGATAACTCTCCGTACTCTAATTCTTCTGGCTGACGGAGAGCTATCCCTAAGTGTGTAGTGACCGTTACGGCGCAATTCGAATCGGTGTACCGTCTGACACGTACTGGGCAATTTCTCTGATTTGCGGGTTGTTTACTGCAATACAGCCTCGGGTCCAGTCTACGCCTTCGTAGACAAGGGGCATGTTCTTTCCGTTTGGCAATCCGTGAATAAAGATATCTCCGCCCGGATCAACACCGAGTTGCTGAGCTCTCAACCTGTCTTGCTGGTTAGGATAATCGATATGCAAACTCAGATGGAACTTACTTTGTCTGTTTTTGAAATCGAGTGTATATAAGCCTTCTGGTGTTCGGTTATCTCCCCGTTTTTGTTTATGTCCAACAGGTTGCTTACCTAAACTGATATTATATTCACGAAAGACGGTATCATTCTTTATCAGGAACATTTTTCGTTCGGCTTTCTTAACCAAAACCATATCAGCGGTAGGTCTGTCACTGAATGCCATTGCGCTTTGTGAGGCGACTACTAATAATATAAAAAGTAATTTTTTCATTAACTGCTTAATATTGTTATAAATTTATTGTGTAAAATAATAATGGAGTCTTTAATAACGAATAAGAAATAGAGTTATTACTTCATAAGCATCCTTGCTGTTATTATTCCGGTAAGCCTTATGGCCATCAATAATGGTTATTATTGTTTTTGACATTGCTCTGACATGGCTGACTTTAGTCAATGTAATATAAATTATCAATATTTCATGTGCCTTTTATGAGGTGATATTGATCCCAAACTTGTTGTTTTAATTTCAATGTATTGAAATAAATATAGTAATTATTTTGCCGAGAATAAGGCAAAATATTGTCACTTTTTTGGCGTCAAAATATTGACTGAAAAATGCCGAAATAATGCCGTAAAAAACGTCAAAACATCTCACCGAATAACTCATACATCACAACTTTGCTTTATGCCATGCGATGAGTTTGGTTAACTTTGATATGATAAATAATCAAATGATTGCTTATTTTCATTGGCAAGGTTTTATGTGATGCAACAAGATCGTTATCAGGTTTATCATCTGGAAGAAACGTCATTTCAATTAATTCAATCTTATTCCCGTTGGCAACAAGTTGTTCAATGGGCGTTAGAGTTGGAGCTTAATAAAAAGCAAAAATGGTATGTTGTTGATATACATGCAGATGATAATTGTGAAGATGTATTCCAAATTGATGCTTTCGGGCTTCTGAAACCGACAGGCCACCGTGCATGTTCTTGCTATGATCAGGTGAGATTGCTGCCGTTATCTGCATTAACCCTGGAGGGAGTGTTAGAACCGTTGGCGCTGACAGACGGAGTGACAGTTCTTAAACCGCTTGCTGAAGCTAGCTATGAAATCCAGGTGCTGAATGGCAACGATGGCATGAGCACCTTTGCTGCTGAATCAAGCCTGCTGGAAGCACCTTTTCAACGCCAGTATCAATCCGACAATGATGTAGCATTGCTTGTATATTGCCATGACGAGTTGATTGCTACGGCACTTTTCAGTCGTTATATCGAAGACCATCGTTTTCCGTTCCATTCATCAGAGTTGTGTTATGAGCTCTCTTTGCATACTGTCTATGTATTGCCTGAATACCGTTCTCTGGGAATAGCGACCAGCCTGGCAAACAGCATTGTAAATATTGCGCGTAAAGACATGCTGAACCTTCATCATGTGCTGCAAGGAAAGATCAGGCTGAAACCCTGGTTCTCCGCTTTGGCTTTGACACCAGGAGGGGAGGCGATTTGCGATATCCTGAGCGAAGCGTTTGTAGAAATGAATGACGACATCATCGAAGAGCTCATGGACGAAGGAATGGCGATCAGCTATCAGGATCCGGTTATCTTTGTCGAAGGCATGGCTTAACACCTCCCATAAGTGAGCCTGTACAGAGACCATTGTCTGTTCAGAGATCATAGTTTTATCGGTTCCTCGGGCACGCAAAGCAATTGAGTGCCAGAGAAACCAATTGCCTCCTCAGCCAGAGTGCGATCTGCGCTTCCTTCTTGTGATATTGGCTTGGGTAACAAAAAAGTCGAAAATGGGCGCAAAGAGATTGGCGAAGAGAATGGCGAGCATAATGCCTTCAGGGTAGGCCGGATTAATTACACGAAGCAGCACTGTCATCACTCCAATCAGTACCCCAAATGCCCACTTTCCTTTGTCTGTAAATGCTGCTGAAACCGGGTCGGTGGCCATAAAGAACATCCCGAATGCAAACCCACCTAACACCAAGTGCCACCAAAACGGCATTGAAAACATAGGATTAGTTTCCGAGCCAATGAGGTTGAACATTGTCGAGGTGATGACCATTCCCAGGAACACACCGGTTACAATGCGCCATGAGGCTATACCCATGGCAATAATCATGATACCGCCGATAAGCAGTGCCAGAGTAGACACCTCGCCAATGGACCCAGGAACATTGCCAATAAATGCGTCCATCCAGCTAATTGAGTCGCCGGTTGTGTTGTGAATCAGTGCCGAGGGACCGCTTTCGGCCCACTGACTGAGCGCTGTTGCCCCGGTGTAACCATCGGCTGTGACCCAGACTAAGCCGCCAGAATGTTGTGCTGGATAGGCAAAGTAGAGAAAAGCCCGTCCGGCGAGCGCGGGATTAATGAAGTTTCGGCCTGTTCCTCCAAAGACTTCTTTGGCAACAACGATACCGAAAGTGATGCCCAAAGCCGCTTGCCACAACGGAGTGGTAGGCGGGAGGATGAGGGCAAATAAAATTGAAGTGACAAAGAAGCCTTCATTGATTTCATGCTTGCGTATGACTGCGAAAAGAACTTCCCAAAAACCGCCGACGATAAAAACGGTCAGATAAATGGGCAGGAAGTAGGCAGCCCCTAATAGCATGCGGCTGCCCCATCCTGCACTGTCGGCGAGAGATCCGCCAAGCGCAAGACTTGTCGCATAATGCCAGTTGGTTTCGGCAAGGGTTACTATCTGTTCAGGCGAGTAGATAGTATTGAGTGCGATAATGGCCTGGTTACCGATATTGTACATTCCCCAAAATAGGGCAGGGAAAGTCGCTAGCCACACCATGATCATGATTCGCTTTAAATCAATGCTATCACGTATATGGGTGTGACCTTTAGTGATCGTGCCGGGTGTGTAGATGATGGTTGCAATGGCCTCATACAATGCATGCCATTTTTGATATTTCCCTCCGGGCTCAAAGTCCGGCTCCATTTTTTCAAGAGTTCGTTTAAGACTCATAAAGTGTGCCCTCACATCAAATACAAAATTCAAACGTAAGATGACGTGCCAGTAAATATCATTACTAGCAAGGGCTGAGTGGTGGTTTAATTTATATCTATACGCTTAACTAAGGGTAATGGCAAGAAGAAATATCTGATTGATAAACTCTAAAATATCGATGAAATATATCTCACTAAATTGGTTGGTAATAATGTTGTTAATTATCATTGGTTTGTGTTTCTTTGCCAAGTTAAGGAATATATTAATGTCATCATTGATGTACAAATTCAGAGAGGAGGCTTATTCAAACACAATTATTGTGGTTTTATCATTAAGGGCGGATTATTAATATCCTTGTGTTTTTCATTGTTGTTTGTCAAAGGATGAAGAGGCTAATAATTAGGTGGTTACAAAAATAATAAAACGCCTAATGATAGTTAATAGCGTTAATCGTACTGAAAATGTCCCAACGAATGCAGATAGATGAACCATAATTTAACTTTGATCGTATTAGCATAATAGAGCTTTCATCACATGTACTACCTGAACCGGGCACCTTGATACGTTGGTTTGGGCTAAGGAGCAACTATGAATGAACTCGCAGTTGATCTGGCAAGGTTCCAATTCGCATTTACTGTTTCTTTCCATATCATTTTTCCGGCATTCACTATTGGCTTGGCGAGCTACCTGGCTGTGCTGGAAGGTTTGTATCTAAAAACAGGCAAACACAAATATATCGAGCTGTACCATTACTGGATAAAAATCTTCGCTATCAGCTTTGGGATGGGCGTCGTCAGCGGCATTGTGATGAGTTATCAGTTTGGTACTAACTGGAGTGTCTTTTCTGACAAAACCGGCCCCGTGCTTGGCCCTCTGATGGGTTATGAAGTCTTTACTGCTTTCTTTCTTGAGGCGGGTTTTCTTGGTGTGATGCTGTTTGGTATGAACCGAGTCGGGAAAAAGCTACATTTCCTGTCTACTGTTATTGTCGCATTCGGTACCCTGTTCTCAGCATTCTGGATCCTTTCTGTAAACAGCTGGATGCAGACACCAGCGGGCTATTCGATGAATGAGCTTGGCCAGTTTATCCCTGAAGACTGGTGGGCCGTCGTCTTTAATCCTTCTTTTCCTTATCGTCTTGTTCATATGGTGCTGGCGGCATTCTTGACGACGGCTTTTGTCGTGGGAGGAGTCGGGGCTTTTCATTTGTTGCGTTCTCAGAGCAATCATTTGGCACGAACCATGTTTTCAATGGCAATGTGGATGGCCGCGATAGTCACCCCGATCCAGGTAATCGTGGGGGATCTTCATGGCCTGAATACGCTTGAGCACCAGCCCGCCAAAGTGGCTGCGATGGAAGGGCACTTTGAAACCCAAAAAGGGGCTCCACTGATCTTGTTTGGCTTACCCAATGAAGAAGAGAAAACCGTTGATTACAAAATCGCGATTCCGCATCTCGGTAGCCTGATCCTCACGCATGAGTGGAATGGCGAGGTGAAGGGGTTAGATGCGTTTCCCGAGGATGAACATCCGCCAGTCGGTATCGTTTTTTGGAGCTTCAGGATCATGGTTGGGATCGGGTTTCTGATGCTGGCAATCGGCCTGACTAGTTTGTGGTTGAGGAGAAAAGACGAGCTTTACCATAATGAGTGGTTCCACCGCTGCTGCGTTGTGATGGCTCCGACTGGCTTTGTCGCCATTATTTGTGGCTGGGTGACCACGGAAGTAGGGCGACAGCCATTTACCGTTTATGGGTTACTGAGAACCATAGATTCCATTTCACCCGTTAACGCTGCTGCGGTAAGTGTGTCGCTGGCGGCATTTGTTGTGGTGTATTTCACTGTTTTTGGCGCAGGTTTTTTCTACCTGCTTAGGCTGATGCGTAAATCGCCGACCAAGTACCAGGCGGAGCTGAAAGGCCAATCGGCTGTATCAACCACAACTGACCCAACGCTATAGGAGGCCATATGGATTACGCATTGATATGGTACATGCTCATTGCTATTGCGGTTTTCGCCTATGTAGCACTTGATGGATTTGATCTCGGTATTGGGATTTTGTTTATTGCCGGCGATTCAACCAAAGAGCGAGATTTGATGATGAATAGTATCGCCCCGGTATGGGACGGTAATGAAACCTGGCTGGTGCTTGGTGGCGGCGGTTTATTTGCCGTATTTCCTTTAGCCTATGCGGTGGTAATGCCTGCCTTGTATGCCCCGTTGATCATGATGTTGCTCGGGCTCATTTTTAGAGGAGTCGCATTCGAGTACCGTTTCCGGACCCGGCGCGGGCAATTTCTATGGGAT
The DNA here is from genome assembly GCF_050336885.1 of Photobacterium kasasachensis. Taxonomy (NCBI): domain Bacteria; kingdom Pseudomonadati; phylum Pseudomonadota; class Gammaproteobacteria; order Vibrionales; family Vibrionaceae; genus Photobacterium; species Photobacterium kasasachensis. The sequence continues at coordinate 100,856 of NZ_JAKJSH010000007.1, read as the reverse complement.
AGCTCATTCTTTATTGGCTCACTGATGGCAACCTTCACCCAGGGCATGATGCTTGGCACCTTATTGCAAGGCATTGAAGTGGCTGACAGGCAGTATAGCGGCGGCTGGTTCGACTGGTTCACCCCCTTCAGTGTTTTCTGTGGATTGGTAACTATTGCGGCTTACAGCTTGCTTGGTGCCTGCTGGTTATTGATTAAACTGCCGAAACCTTATCAGAGTCGCTATTACTCGACAGCCAAAAGGTGTGCCTTGATTATGGTGGTTATGGTTGGGATCCTGAGCTTGTGGCTGCCTTTAGGAAATAGCGAAATCGCTGATCGCTGGTTCTCATTTCCGCAGGCATTTTTGTTCTTGCTGATCCCGGCAGGGTCTGCTTATCTGGTGTACCTGTTGTTTAAAGACCTGATAGAACATAAACCTATTAAGGCATATCTGGCCAGCCTTGGTCTATTCCTGCTGGCCTCGCTGGGATTTGGTGTTAGTACCTATCCTTATATTGTCCCGCACAGCCTGACTTATGCTGAGGCTGCTGCGCCTGATACCAGCTTGAAATTTCTGCTGGCTGGCGCGGTCGTGTTATTGCCGTTGATCATTGCCTATACGGCGTATTCGTACTGGGTGTTCCGAGGCAAGCTGAATGAAGATGAAGGGTACCATTGATGATCAATCCGTGTTTTAAACGCTGGCTGTGGTTTGTTGCGTTGTGGTTTTGCGGCGTGTTGAGTTTGTCACTGGTCGCGTTACTGATCCGCTGGGCACTGAATGTTACCTAGGACAGTTTTTTTCCAGCTAGTTTAGCTAATTAAGGGTCAACACTCCGTGCACCTTGTTGCTCCAAGGTGCACGGAGTTATAACGAAAGGAGAAGTGACTAGTAAGCTAGCTCCCTTTTCATAGGGTTACCTTCGTCTTTGTCGATACGTCTGTTTCTTCCATGATTTCAATCGTATCATCGGGCCTGAAGGGGGGCTGTTGCTGACTCTTTTGCTGCTTATCACGACCTAACATGAGCAGGCAAGGTGTCAAAATCAAGGTGAGCAATGTAGCAAACGTCAGGCCGCCTGCTACTGCTGTTGCCAGCTGTGACCACCATTGGGTACTGGGCGCACCAAATTCCACTTTTCTGTTTAGCAGGTCAATGTTCATTTCCATGACCATGGGCATCAGGCCCAGCACTGTCGTGATGGTGGTCAACATAACAGGACGTAAACGCTGGGCACCGGTATGCATTATGGCAACCGTTTTTTCATAGCCTTTTCGGCGCAATTGGTTATAGGTATCGATAAGAACGATATTGTTGTTGACCACAATACCAGCCAGAGAGATAACACCAATTCCAGACATTATGATGCCAAATGGACGTTGGAAGATGAGTAAGCCGAGGAAAACACCGACGGTTGAAAACAGCACGGCACTTAAAATCAGCAAGGCCTGATAGAAACTATTGAACTGGGTGACAAGGATCAGTCCCATTACAGCCAGTGCAACAACAAAGGCTGATTGAAGGAACTGAGATGACTTATCCTGATCTTCGTTTTGCCCGCGAAGTTTGACATTAATATTATCAGCTAATGGCATAACATCGATAGCAGCCTGAACCTTAGGAAGCTCTAAGCTCAGGTTATAACCGGGGGCAACGTCTGCCATAACTTCCAGAACGCGTTTACCGTCAGTACGGCTGATCGTGTGCTGTTTCGGTGATGGTGCAATACTGGAGAAGTTGGTGATAGGAACTAATCCATAGAGCGTTTTTATCCTCAGTTCATCAAAGCGGCCGATATCACGCTTGTCCTGTGGGTAGCGCACAAGTATATCGACTTCTTCATCAGTATCATCCGGCAGATATTCACCAATTTTCAAGCCGTTAGTAACAAACTGGACTGTATTACCGACAAGCGTGGCATCACCACCAAAGCGAGCAGCATCATCGCGGTTAATTTTGATTTCCCAGTCGATCCCTGCCTTGTTACTGGAATCGGAAATATTGGTGAAGGTGGCCTGAGATTCTACCCAATGGCGGATCTGCCGTACGGCTTCGGTCATGTCTGAGCTATTGGTACCGGCTACTTCAATGATCAGATCATGTTCACTTGGCGGCCCGGCATCCGGTGACTTGAATTCCAGCTCGACGCCGGCCAGATCATCGGTTTTGGTCCGAAGCTCGGCGATAATATCCTTGATAGGAGCACGGTACTGCCAGTCTAGCGGATTAAGTTGTATATAGCCGATTTGATCTTCCCCGCCAGTTCGGGTGTAGACGCTGCTGATCCCCGCTGTACCGATGATCCTCGCTTCGATATCGCGCATCAGCTTATCTTTTTCATAAATCGACAAGTCACCGTGAGAACGCACTTTAAGCGAAAAGTGAGGAGGATCCACTTCGGGGAAGAATACGACACCGAGTCCAGCCTTCGCATAGCCAAAAGCAACGAGCACCGCGAACAACAGGGCACCAGCAAGTATTTTTAAGGGATGGCGAATTGCGATAGCCAGACTATTCAGGTAAAGCCGGGTAAGTCCTTTAGCTTTATCGAACTCACCTCGTTCGAGCGCCAACTTCCGTTGAAGCTCTTTTTTATTGTTCTGTTGAGGTTTACCAATGACACTGCCAACCACAGGAACAAACAGGAGCGCCATAATCAGGGAGGCACTCAGTGTGGCTATCAGGGTTAACGGCAGATAGCGCATAAACTCCCCGGTAATATCCGGCCAGAACAGCATGGGGGCGAAGGCTGCCAGGGTCGTTGCTGTTGAGGCGGTAATAGGCCATGCCATGCGTTTCGCCGCTTCCCGGTATGCCTGTTTGCGTGGGGTACCTTCCAGCATTCTACGATCAGCATACTCAGTGACGACAATAGCACCGTCCACTAACATACCGACAGCCATGATCAGGGAGAACAGAACAATAATATTTACGGTGAGCCCGCTCATAGCGAGTATGAGTAAACCGGTTAAAAATGAGCCGGGTATTGAGATCCCAACGAGTAGGGCAGTTCGGGAGCCGAGGATTGCCAGTATGACAACCACAACCAGGACAATTGCCGACATGATATTGTTTTGCAGGTCGGCAAGCATGATTTTGACATCTTTAGACTGATCGAGAGTGTACTCAACCAGCAGGTTGTCGGGCCACATTGCCGTTTGCTGGGCTTCCTGAACCACAGCCTTGACTAATTCGACGGTTTCGATGATGTTCTCGCCACTTCGCTTTTTCACATCGAGGACAACAGCGGGCTGGCCGTTAAGACGAGCGAAACTGTTCGGATCACGAAACGAGCGACGTACTGTGGCGATATCACCGAAAGTGATAACTTTATTGCCGTCTACCTTGATGGGCAGTTCAAGAATGTCTTTGAGCGAGTCGAATACCGAGGGAACTTTGACAGAAAAACGGCCATAACCGCTGTCAATAAACCCGGCTGCCACCACACGGTTGTTACGTGAGACGAGATTGAATACGTCATTTTGGTCAAGGCCGTAGCTCTCCATCAGCAGGGGTTCGACAACAACCTCTACAACATCTTCCCGGTCGCCGGCAATATCGACTTCCAGTACCTGGCGGTAGCTCTCCAGTTTGTCTTGAAGCTGCTGTGCAATTTGGATGATCGTCCTTTCAGGGACGGTCCCGTAAAGCACCATGGATAGGACCGGATCAAAGCTGGCTATCGTCACTTCTTTTACGATTGGATCATCGCTATCGGCAGGCAGCTTAGTTTTGGCGGTATCAACAGCTTCGCGAACATCGACCAATGCCTCGTCAAGATCGGTGCCTACATTGAACTCAAGTACCACAGACGCATAGCCTTCTGCAGCCGTCGCTTTCATCTCTTTGATACCTTCAATTGAGCGAAGTTCTTTCTCCAGCGGGCGAACAAGCAGTCGCTCTGAGTCTTCTGGGCTGATCCCTTCGTGTGACACAGAGGTATAGATAACGGGAATGGTAACGTCGGGGTTCGCTTCTTTGGGAACCACCTGATACATAATGGCACCAGCGATCAAGATCAGAATTAACAAGGTGATCATGGTGCGTGTGCGGCTTAATACCGCATCGATAATCGCGAACATTATTCATTCTCCGCCTGATGCACCGGAATGACGTTATCGCCTGCACGTACAAAGCCCTGGCCGACAGTAATAACATCAACTTGATCGCCAACCCCACTGAGCCAGACGCCATCGGGTTCTACTTTGACAATCGCAATAGGAATAAAGTTGACGCGGTTATCATCGGCAAGGGTCTTAATGCCCAGGTTGCCTGACTCATCCAGTGCCAACATAGAAGGCGTTACTTTGATAGCCGATTGCTTATCAAGTTTAAGCTCGACATCAGCGCTGACGCCAGCTGCTAACTTCATGTCCGGGTTCGGGATCTCAATCTCAATGGCGAAGGTATTGGTTTGCGACGAGGCTACGCTGGCCTGATATCTGAGTTCTCCCTCAGTGCTGTAGCCATTCAGCAGTGAAATGCGCGCTTTCTGCCCGGTATGGATCTGCTGGATATGGCGCTCGCTGACATCAGCATTAATTACTAAAGGATTGAGATCAACCACGGTTGCGACAGGATCGCCAACGCCAAGGTAGTCACCTTTTTCTATGTGCAGCGTCTCGACAATTCCGTCGAACGGCGCTTCGATCAGGGTGTTTTCCAGTGCCAGTTCCAGGTTTCTTACCGTGGCCTTTGCATCAATCAGTGAAGCTTCTGCCTGGCTTAATGCCACTTCGCCCTGTAGCCCGCGCTCGCGAAGAGATCTTGCTGCGTTGTGTTCCTTCTCTCGAACCATTAACAACGCCTCGGCACGTTTGAGTTGTAGCTCGCGATCAGCCTTGTTGAGCTGGATCAGCGGCTGGCCTTCGGTAACCCGTTGCCCCTTACGAACCAGCAGCTTATCTACGGTTCCAGAAACCTCTGCTCCCAAGGTTGCCTGTCTGTCAGGAGCAGTACGCCCGTATAAGGATATAGAGCGTTGGGTAGGTTGCGATTTGAAGTTGGTTACAACGACTTTTGCTAATGGTGCTTGTTCTTTTTCACTAGGCTGAGAAGCTTCAGCTTGTGGTGCCGGTTCGGTTCCGGAGGTACCACTGAGCAGCCACAGTCCAATAGCAAGCAGGATAGCAAGAGAGATGATCCAAGGTTTTTGGGAAAGAAATCGGCGAACTGACATCATATATCACAATCCTTGTATGGCAGGTGGGACGATATCGAATGGATACAGTCCAGAGATTTTAGGTTGAGCCAATCGGCTGCAATATGATGCTTATATTATCATCATTGAATATCTGCTGGTGGTTTCACATCTAATAACGATGACTGACAGAGTATTCCATCATTTGGATTAACTCTCTTATTATCAATATATAAGTTAAAGTTATTGGATGATCTTCCTGAGAATTATTCTTTTTTAGAAGCATATCGCTTTCTGGGTTGATCTTTCTTATGAAATTTGCGTCATTTAGGGTGTTTTTTTCTTATTAAATTCCAGCGCACTTCAAACTTTTAATTTTGGCATTCAGGAAATGAATGCTATGTAACCGAATACATTTCGGTTATTTGCCTGTTTGCGTTTTCACCTGAACGCATTGGTCGCGAACTGCCTGAACTTTTTTGGTATGTATCCGTTTACCTTGAAGTTAAATTGATGCTATTAGCCCCATACGAAACGACTGTCTGTGATTGCGGATATTGCATCTTCACCCGCCAAGGCGTCATACGCTCCCGCTGCGTAAAGGTAGCTGAAGGTGTAGCGCTGTACAGGTGTAAGAAATGGGCGAGGGCGCCAGTGGGTAAGACCGATCTTCATTGATGTGATCACAGCATACAGTTTAAATATATGATTTGTTGGTAAAAGTTGAACAAAAAGCATGGGCGTTATACGATCTCAGTTCGTAAAATATAATGTTAGTTTTTCAAGGAAACAATATGAAGTTATTACCAATATTTTTAGTGTTCATTTTTGCTTGGACTGCTCAAGCCGCAGAGGGAATGAACATTTTGATCCTTAAAGAAAACTCAATTAAAGAGATCGAGAAGGCTAACCCAAAGGTATCAGCAAGTGAGCTAGTTTTTATAGGTATGGATGTAAACACTAAGAGTAAAGAACTGGCCAAAAGTTATATAGAACTTGACTTTGTAGATAAAAATTCTCTTCACTCAGATGATTTTTCTGAATTCTCATACGACAGATATATTGTATCTTTCAATATTATTTCTGGCGTACCAGAGAAAGTAGAGAAAGGTGGATGGGGATCGTATCAATCTGTCGACAATCACGTTATTAAATGAATTGTTTGCACCGAGCTATCAAGGCATTTAAGAGTGATTCTCAACGCTTGGCATTTTCCATTTAAGGTTGGGTTTTGTGTTTAAGGCGTAATGGATTAGTTTTGGTGATAGCGTTATGTTCCTGCATCCACTCCCGCTGCGTACAAAGTAGCAGAAGGCGTAGCGCTGTGCAGGTGTAAGAAATAGGTGAGGATACACGAAAGGATTAGCCAATACTTATAAAATAAAAGCATCCTAATTTCTTGAAGTTAGACTGCTTCAGCTTTCCTACCAAATTAATACACAAGCGTCTTGATATCTAGACACTTGTTGCTTTCAAGTTTGATTATGATGATAAAAGTCGATTTCAAACTTAGATGCTACTTAATATGTCCATTTTTTTAGTTACAGTTACTACTTATGTCGAGGTTTTCAAGGAAAAGATGGTGATATAAAGTTTAACAAAGTGATCTCGCCGACCGTAGCGTAATTAATGTAACACATACTCTCAAAATCCCTCCCAACACTTCTCAGCAAATGGCACTCTGCCACATTGATTACGACCGAGCCCCTGAGTTAACTCTCAGGGGCTTTTCCGTTTTAGGGCAGAGGTAGTTTGGCTTGGGTAGGACACCTAAACGAAAAAAGCCTGTTCCTAAGAACAGGCTTTCTTATGTATGGTGCGTCTGAGTGGACTCGAACCACCGACCCCCGCCATGTCAAGGCGATACTCTAACCAGCTGAGCTACAGACGCAAATTGTTATTCTCATCGAGAATTGGTACGACCGAGTGGACTCGAACCACCGACCCCCACCATGTCAAGGTGGTGCTCTAACCAGCTGAGCTACGGTCGTATCATTTGTTAGTAGACTGCAATTATATTGAATAAGGCAGTGTACTGAAATTTGGTGCGTCTGAGTGGACTCGAACCACCGACCCCCGCCATGTCAAGGCGATACTCTAACCAGCTGAGCTACAGACGCAAATTGTTATTCTCAACGAGAATTGGTACGACCGAGTGGACTCGAACCACCGACCCCCACCATGTCAAGGTGGTGCTCTAACCAGCTGAGCTACGGTCGTATCATTTTTAAGTAGACTGCATTCATATCGAATAATGCAGTGTACTGAAATTTGGTGCGTCTGAGTGGACTCGAACCACCGACCCCCGCCATGTCAAGGCGATACTCTAACCAGCTGAGCTACAGACGCAAATTATAATTCTCATCGAGAATTGGTACGACCGAGTGGACTCGAACCACCGACCCCCACCATGTCAAGGTGGTGCTCTAACCAGCTGAGCTACGGTCGTACTGTTGTGTTCCTGAGAACAAGGAGGATATTAAACACTTCATTCTGGTGGTGCAAGTGCAAGTATCCAGAAAGTCAGAAAAAAGAGATTGTTTGCTTACAGTTTGTCCAAAGCGGGAGCCGAATCGGCAGTTGTGGGGAGTTTCGCGCTAATCAACTTTAGAATAGCGCGAATATAATGGCTTGTTATTGCTCGATTTCTGCTGTTTTATCTGCAGTTTCTTCAAGGGTATGGAAGAGCTTTTCGAATGTTATGGTCAGCTTATGGTTAGGCAGCAAATGGATCAGAGGTTGCTGGTGGTAGTGAGACTCTTTCATTTTGATCGAAAGCGGAAGATAAGGCTCTAGAATCGGCAACCCGAGATCACTCAGATCGGCGATGATCTGGGCCGGGAAGTTGGCCTGGGCATTGAACATATTAACGATCACACCCTCGACTTCCAGCTTGGGATTATGATCCTCACGAAGTTCGGCCACATTATTGAGCAAGGTGATCAGTGCTTGTTGAGAGAAGCTGTCGCAATCGAAAGGAATTAACAGCCGTTTGGCTGCGATCAGGGCGGCCTTACTGAAGAAGTTCAGGTTCGGCGGCGTATCGATATAGATGCGATCATAGCTTTTCTCGAGCTCATCCAGGGCATCTCGAAGCTTGTAGATTTTATAGCGTCGTTCGAGTTCAGATTCTATTTTTTCGAGCTTAGGGCTCGAGGGAATAATATCAAGGTTAGAGAAAGGCGTGGGTTGCGGAAAGTCTTTGACCGGCGTCGATACTGAAAACCACCCGACAGTTTGATTGAGTAAATCAGCTACCGTCGTATTGCTATCGCTGTTGATATCATAGCCGAGGTAATGGCTACTATTGCCTTGTACATCGAGATCAATCAATAACGTTTTATAACCATTGGCTGCACTTAGTGCTGCCAAGTTTGCCGCGATGCTTGATTTTCCCACTCCACCTTTTTGATTGAATACTACCCGACGCATTGTTTCCTACCTTGGAATATGTGTAATTAGAATACGTTACCTGACGCTATTATGAGTCGCAATGCTTATTTGAGTAACTCGTGATCAGGGGGTAATAATCGTGAAATCCACAGCACTAACTTGTGCTTCATGTTAGGACCATCTTCCTGATTGGTTGCTAGCGGGGTAATTTGTTTCGCCTCGACTAAAAGGCGGTAGATGCATTCGACTTTGTCTTTCGGCGAGACCGTTTTGTCGAGGTCTCCATATCCTTGCTTTTTCGCAAACGCCATGCCGAGCTCTAGAGCTTTCTTAAGCAGTTTGGCTTCATTCTTGTGTTTCTTCATTGTTTGCTCCTTGCAATACGGATTTGCTGAGTTCACACAGCCGGATGAACTTAGCGAATAGGTATTGCCGAGCTTTCATCTTAGAGCGAACAGCGCAGAAATAACAGTATGATTTTATTCAAATACTGTGCAATCGCTAATTTTGTGTCCCGAGCTTGAGCTGGCATCGCTTGAAGGTCCGTTGCCAAAATTCCACATGCTTAAGGATAGCGTCTCTGAAGCTGGCATGCAGTTCACCGGCAACATAGCTTTGATAGTAGGCATTAAAGTGGGAAGAGACGGCAGATGGAGGCTGCAATATCACTTTCAGCGGGGTCTGAATTTGACTGTATTGCGAGTCTAGCTCTGCCAGGTAGGGTTGGATGTCCCCGACAAAAAAACGATGAAAAACATTACTGAGATAGACCGCTTTTTGCTGGTTACGGTTTGCACCACAGATGATGTTTGCTTCGTTGGATTCCAACAGGTGGGTAGATGCATTTAGCCAGTCCCGGGAGCGGGCGAGCGAATATACAAGCTGGCCGAAATATCTATGGGTATAAATCTGCTGTTGGTAATCCAACAGGCGCTCAGCTTGCTTGGGCGGAACGGTAGCGCCATCTTGTAGCGTGTTATGAATGTACAGTAAGTAACGCATAGCATCATGGTTTGCGGCAAACCCCGGATATTCAGTGAGGCCAAAAGGTTTGTGATAAATTCGCAACTGCTTTCGCCATTCCTCTCCGGTAGTCAGCATATTCCATAAATAAACGGGGAGCTGTTGCTGTTTGAGTTGGTGGAGTTGTTTGAGCTCGGGAAGGATCTCAGCATCCTGGGGCAGGGTAGCGAGGCAGTGCTCTAAGCCATCCATGAATAGTAGTTCGTAGCGGAAGCGATGCGTTTTATCTTGTACTTTGCCCAGGATTGAATTTCTTTCGGCAATTAAGTGAAACAAACCGCACTTTCTTAGCTCATAGGCATCCAGTAACCCGATGCGAATGTCTTCAATGGGTAAGAGCAAATCTCGAATATCGGCCAGTTGCGGAATGTCAGTATCCGGTTTCTTTGAGGGAGAGACCTCCAGTACGTTGGCCAGGCGTTCGTTGTAGGTTTCAAGGCTATCTTCAGCCGTAGTAAATTCGCACCCTGTAAGAGTGAGTAAAGCTATAACGACGATGGCGAAAAAGAAGGGTTTGTTTGGCATCACATAGAGTACTCGTTTTCTTCTATTATGGTGAATACCATGGAAAAAAGAAAAGGCGACACATGGCCGCCTTATGTTGAAAATGAATTCTTTTTATCGAAGTGACATGGCTATCTGAGCATCATCGTCCTGTTTGTGAACCCAGTGCATGCGGGCACCCAGCATGATTGCAGCTGATGTTAAGCCGATAATGTTTCCGTACCAAAAACCATGAGGCCCCATTGGTTCGGCTATCCAGTCTGTCATTCCCAGGATATAGCCGATTGGCAGGCCGAGGATCCAGTATGCAATGAAGGTACGGACAAAAATGGCTTGCATGTCTTTGTATCCGCGTAAGGCACCAGCGGCAACAACCTGTATGGCGTCAGTACACTGGTAGACAGCTGCCAGGAAGAGCAATTGGCCGGCAAGGATCACAACGTCTGGGTTGTCGGTATACAGCAGGGCAATATCTTCACGGAAAATAACCGTTAGCGCAGCAGTTGTCATCGACATCAGCAAGCCTATGAGCAGTCCGCAGTGGCTGGCGATTTTTGCTTCGGTAAGGTTCTTTTCACCCAGCAGATGGCCGACCCGGATGCTAAGCGCGGCACCAAGACTCATTGGCAGCATGAACACCAGCGAGGAAAAGTTAATGGCAACCTGGTGCGCGGCGACAACAATTGAGCCGAGCGGTGAGATCAGCAGGGCGATAGCAGCAAACAGTGATACCTCGAAAAACAGAGATGCCGCGACAGGAAAGCCTAGCTTGAACAATCGCAAAATGGCTTTCAATTGTGGTTTATGCCAGGTAGTAAAAAGGCCGGCAGCCTTAAGACGCTTGTTGATCAGTACATAGATCAGCATAGAGAAAAACATCAGCCAGTAGACGATAGCCGTAGCCACACCACAGCCAACTCCGCCAAGCTCAGGGGCGCCAAATTTACCGTAGACAAAGATCCAGTTGAGCGGAATGTTGGCTGCCAGGCCAATGAATCCGATAACCATGCCCGGTACTGTCATCGACAGTCCTTCAGAGAAACTCTTCAGGGTTTGGAAGAACAGAAAAGCCGGCACGGCGAACAGAACTGCGTGCATGTAGCCAATGGTTTTTTCGCCAAGCACGGGCTCGACATCCATCATATCAATGAGCATACCTGCATTGTAAAGAACAAGCATGATCGGTATCGAGATGATCAACGAAAGCGCAAAACCATGCTGAACTTCAAACGGGATCTTTTCTTTTTTCCCTGAGCCGTTTAGCTGGGCAACGACAGGAACAAGTGCAATCAGCAAACCAACACCAAATAGAATGGAAGGTAACCAGATACTTGCCGCCACGGAAACTGCGGCCATATCGGTTGCACTGACGCCACCGGCCATAACGGTATCGACAAACCCCATGGATGTTTGGGCGACAGAGGCAATAAGCACAGGTATTGCTAGCTTGAGTAAGTGGCGTGTTTCACGCCTGTAATTATGCACAGAATGCTCCTGAAGCAGAGAAAAGTAATACAAATAAACGAGGGTGGATTATAGCGCCTCGAAACGACGATACAATTGTTGTTGGAGTTATTACACCAGATTATTTGAGTGAAGCTGGGTATCGATAACTGCTTTGCTTTTGCCAGTTTGTTTGGCTTTATAGAGCATCCTATCAGCAATGGCATAGCAGCTCAATTTACCAGGAACGCAACGTGTGGCACCGATACTGGTGGTAATCACAATTGAGGTGTCTTGAACCTTTAGTGGTGATTTTTCAAGACCCTCGAAAATTTGGTCTGTTAATTGTCTAACTTGTTCGGCGTTTCTGCCTTCGGACCAGATGGCAAACTCTTCGCCGCCAATTCGGCCAATGTAATCGCCTTCTGCCAGGCTGTTTTGGCAACATTCGGCAAAGTGCTGAAGGGCGAGATCGCCGGTAACATGGCCAAAGTGATCATTTAACTGTTTGAAGTTGTCGATATCCAGAATAAGAAGCCAACCATCTGCGTCTTTGGAGGATTGCTCGAATTGCTCCCAGAAATGGCGACGGTTCGCAATCCCGGTTAACGGGTCGATATAAGCAAGCTCGCGTAGCTGGCGATTGGCGATACTCAGTTCTTCTGTTCTGGCCCTTACACGCTCCTCCAGCTGTAAGTTCTGCTCCTCGAGAAGCGTATTCAGCCGTTTGGTCTCTTGCTGTTGCTGATCAAGCTGGCGGATTGTTGATTCTATATGCGTGGTCATTTTGTTGAACGACTTTTCGAGTTGTCCGACTTCATCATCGCGATCAACGGTGATCTTCTTATCCCATTTTCCCTGGCTGATTTCTTCGGCAATTTTGGTTAGCTGGCGGATAGGCGTCAATATATAGCGGGTACCAAGTGAACCGTAGTAGGTTGCCAGGGCAATCATTAACACCGTAATAATGATGGCATAGTGTTTTGCTTGGAGAAATCCAGGAGTAAGATCTGACAATGGAGAGTAAAGAACAATCCGCATATTGCGTTTAGCGCTTAAGGGATAATCCGTATGGTAGCTTACCCAATCTTGCCCTTGATACGTAAACGGCAGCGTAGATTCAACATGCAGTTCATTGTGTTTTTGTTGAACGTGGAGCCTTATCTGCTGCCAAAGCGGACCTAGTGCGTCTGATTGAGGGGAGTTCACTGTGATTAGTTGGCCTTCCTGAGGTCGGTGCAGAGGGTTGCTGCTGGCAACGATTTGACCATCCTCGTTAACGAGGGCTACGGTACTATTTTCGCTGGGTTTGGCTTTAATCAGTTCGTTGACCACGCTGGTGAGTGTGATATCAAGCCCCCATACGCCAACAATCTGATTGTTTTCATCCCGCAGAGCTTTGGATAGGGTAATGCCTAACTGGTTTTGATCAATGGCGCCAGGGTAGAGGTCACTCCAAATGGATTTATCTGATGTAAGTGCGCGTTGGTACCATTCTCTCGTACGGGCATCAAAGTGATCCGTGGTTGCGGTAGCAACGCCACCTTTTCCGTTGTACAGGGTCTGATAGCTGGTTAAAGGGCCTGCAACCCCGTTTTCTGATTCCAGCCGAATGAAGTGCTTGTCCCAGTCTTGCCCAAGAGATAGCAAACCGCCGTCATTGTTGGCAAAGTAGAAGTAGTCGATGGTAAAGTGATGATTTAGCACGTTGGCCAGATACGCAATGAGTTCGTCACGATCCTGAACGATAGTCGGCAGGTTTGCTTCAATTCTCTGCTGGTGCTGATAGACACTCCGAGCTTCAGAAAAGAAATTATCTAGTTGGTGATAAATGGTTTCACTGGAGTGGTGGTATAGCCTTTCTATGGTTTGCAGCCGGACCTGCTCGGAGCTGTGATACCATAACAGTCCAATAGGTATGGCCGTTAACAGAACCAACAGGGTAAGGATTAACTGAATACGCAGACCAAGGTTTTTAGATAATTGACTTAACATATTATACCCTTTATACCCTTGGGCCATTCAGGAATTTATAGGCTGATATTGAATGCCTCGAAGGATATATTCTCCTGTCGATGGTTACAAATGTTATAGCCGTGTTTTATAAGATTTTTGTTTAAGTTATAGGGTTGGCTGAGTGAATTGCAGCCCTCTTATACAGGGAATCAATTGTTCCTTTGTGAATATCAACAGGAGAGACCATGTTTACCGGGATTGTTCAGGGTACTGCGGAAGTTATCGAAATTACCAAAAAAGATCAGTTTCAAACTCATGTTATTCGGATGCCGTCGCAGTTGTTGTCTGGACTTGAAATTGGTGCCTCAGTGGCACATAACGGTTGTTGCCTGACGGTAACTGCGTGTTCTGGTGACGAGGTCGCTTTTGATTTGATGCAGGAGACATTAAAGGTGACCAACCTTGGTTTGCTGAAAGTCGGGGATGCGGTGAATGTTGAGCGAGCAGCCAAGTTCGGCGATGAAATTGGTGGCCATTCGATGTCGGGACATATTAACTTTTCGGCAGAAATCAGCGAGGTTATCACCAGTCCGAATAACTGTACTATTTGGTTCCAACTGCCTGAAGCTTACGCCAAGTATGTATTACGCAAGGGGTACATTGGCATTGATGGTTGTTCATTGACGATAGGGGAGGTTAAAGAAAATCGTTTTTGCGTTCATTTGATCCCTGAAACGCTTAACCGAACCCTGTTTGGCTGCCGCCAGGCTGGCGATATTGTGAATATTGAAATCGATCCCCAGACACAGGCCATTGTTGATACCGTTGAACGTGTGCTGGCGGCAAAAGAAAACGCCTAGTAGCGCTTTGTTTAATAACAATCCCTGCTGTTGCAGGGATTGTTTGTTTTAATGGGTATTCAGCCACCTACTAGGGAGATTAGTTAGAAAATCTGTTCATCGTCGGCATCAACGAATAGATTTATGGTTTTATGCAGCTCATCAACTTCCATCGTTAAATGAATGGCGTGGCAACATGCCGGACAATCATCGTAAAACTCTTGGCTACCTGCGCTGGCATCGAGGGTTATCCTAATATTATGTCCGCAATGAGGGCATATAACCCCTTGTTCAGTATAGTTTTTCATAGTGTACTCCGTAGAGGTGCTGAGCACATAAAATCGGCTTCATTACTGATTTATAGGAATAATTGTATATAACTAAACTTTAGCGTCATGCATTCGTTTTTGCCGAGAATTAACTGCAAAGTTTGATTGGATAAGAAGTTTCGGAGAAATAATGAAAGTTTTGTCAGAGATTGTTATTTTTGGCTGGATGTTTGTGGTTTTATAAGATTTGTTTTGTTTGATAAAGTGTTGATTTTGGAACATTTATGAAGACTATAGGTATGCAAAACATGAGGTAAAGACAGGGCGATTTGTCTTTACCTCAGCATAGTAGCATCTAGCGTGTTACAGGCTGGCAATTAGTTGCTGATTTACTTCGTGAAGCGAGGAAAGTTTTCTATCAGCAATCGCCCAGCGCGCATCATCGGCATAGGCTTTTTCCGGTACGGCAATACCTTTCATTTGTGCGGCTTTGGCAGCAAGCAAGCCGTTTACTGAGTCTTCAAATGCGACACAGGCCTGCGGAGTGACACCCAGTTCATCGGCGGCATTGATGTAGACTTCCGGGTGTGGTTTGCCGTAGCGAAGGTGCTCGGCAGATAGTACCGCAGAGAACTTGCTTTCGAGGGAAAGGGCTTCCAGCGTTGACTGGATCAGGCGCATTGGCGAAGAAGAGGCAAGGGCAATTTTCAGACCTAGCTGTTCGCAGGTTGCCAGGGCTTCAAGTACACCCGGTAGCATCGGCTTATGCTCTTTGATTAGCTCTTCAACTCGCACCACAATCATTTCTGTTACTGTGGCACAGTCGAGATCTTGCCAAGGCTGTTTGGCATACCAAAACTCGACGACCTGATCGATGCGTAGTCCCATGGTTTGCAGGGTATCTTTTTGCTCAATTTGCACGCCTAGCGAAGAGAAAATCTCAACCTGTGCACGTTGCCAGAAGGGTTCCGAATCGACCAACAGGCCATCCATATCAAAAACAGCTGCTTGTAACATCAATATCTCTCAGTAAGAATAATAACGAAAACAAGCCGAGAGCTTGGCAGGATAACCAGCCAAGTGCTCAGCTTGTAATTTTTACTGAAGATACCATATATCTTAGATAGAGAATAATCCCGAAGGCGCCTGACTATTTGAGCAGGCCGAGTTTCTCTATCGAATGTTCGGCTTGAGCAATATAGCTGCCGCCAAACAGGTTACAGTGGTTGAGCACATGGTAAAGGTTATAAAGCTCTTTACGCTCTAGATACCCTTCATCCAAAGGCCAGACAGACTGGTAACCCTCATAGAAGGTTGGCGGAAAGCCACCAAAAAGTTCGGTCATCGCAATATCACACTCGCGATCCCCCCAGTAACTGGCTGGATCAAAAATAATCGGTCCGGTGACAGTAACGGCGGTATTGCCGTGCCAGAGATCACCGTGGAGTAGTGATGGTTTGGGCTGGTGGTGCATCAAAAGGTCGATGACTCGACTGGTGATGGTATCAATATTGCCCAAATCGATGCCTTTCTCCTGACAAATTTGCAACTGCCAGGCAATGCGCTGTTCGGCAAAGAAACGACACCAACGTCTGCGCCACTTGTTCGGTTGCGGGGTTAGTCCGATGTAATTGTCCCAGTCAAAACCGTATTCAGCCTGCTCGCCCCAGGAGTGCAGCCTGGCAAGTTCTTGCCCGAGTGTATAGGCGGCATCGTTATCAAGCACTTTGGTTGGTAGGTAGTTTAAGACCAGAAACGACTTGTCGCGGCAGGTACCGAGGTGAATGAATTCAGGGACTTGTATGCAATCAGCTTCGTTAAGGACATGCAGGCTTTCGGCTTCCGTCTCGAAAATCATCAGTTGCTCACGATCATTGAGCTTCAGGAAGTACCGATCATTGCCATCGCCAATACAGTAGCACTCATTGATATCACCGCCTTCAAGAGGTTCCTTTTCAATGATTTTGAATGGTTTATCTAAAACTTCTGAAAGCTGGTGAGAAATCGCTTGCCACATAGCACCCTCCACGGCTGATCAAGATAATACGAGACTTTATAAGTGTCTCATCAACATCTTAGTCTATTTATTGAGCAAATTACTGTGCGCTTATCAAGGTTTTAGCCTGTCCGAATAGGTGACGACTATTAAATAATAGTCAACTCGGCCTCAAAAAGTTGATTAAAAACGATGACAAAATAATGAAAAAGCCGGAAAAAGGTATTTTCCGGCATTTGATTAGGTGGGGATTACAAGCTTGGTAGTAACAGCTCTGGCATCAGTGAGTTGTAGGTTGCCTCTTTAAGCAGTTGGTTCGCTTTTTCAATGTCCGGTGCGAAGTACCTGTCTTTATCATAGAAGCTAACACGCTCACGAAGCTGAGCCTTAGCCTGCTCGATACGCTCAGAACTCTTGTTAGGGGTTCTGAAATCCAGTCCTTGCGCAGCAGCTAGAAGTTCTACGGCCAGGATGCCACGGGTATTTTCTGCCATATCGGCCAGACGTCGACCCGCAAAGGTCGCCATCGAGACGTGGTCTTCCTGATTGGCTGACGTTGGCAGGCTATCAACAGAAGCGGGGTGGGCTAGTGTTTTGTTTTCGCTAGCGAGAGCTGCCGAGGTTACCTGAGCAATCATAAAACCGGAGTTCACGCCGCCGTTGTCGACTAAGAAAGGAGGCAGTTTACTCAGGGCGCTGTCGATTAGCAGGGCCATCCTACGCTCGGACAGGCTACCAATTTCAGCAATCGCCAATGCCAGATTGTCAGCGGCCATGGCGACAGGCTCGGCATGGAAGTTCCCGCCTGAAATGATGTCGTCATCGTCGGCAAATACCAGCGGGTTATCCGAGACCGCATTGGCTTCAACTTCCAGAATGTCGGCAGCGTGGCGGATCTGCTGTAGGCAGGCCCCCATTACCTGAGGTTGGCAGCGAAGAGAATATGGGTCTTGTACTTTTTCGCACTGCTGATGCGACAGGCCAATCTCGCTATCTTTGCTCAACATATGTCGATAAGCCGTTGCGGCATCAATCTGTCCGCGATGACCACGCACACGGTGAATGCGTGGATCAAATGGACGACGGCTACCAAGAGCTGCATCCACAGACATCGCACCACAAACTGTGCCCGATGCATAAAGATCTTCTGCAGCAAACAGTCCCTCAAGGGCAAAGGCCGTAGAAGCCTGGGTACCGTTAAGCAAGGCTAAGCCTTCTTTCGGTGCCAGTGTAATAGGCTCGAGACCGGCGATTTTCAGTGCTTCTTCACCAGAGATCACCTTGCCCTCGAAGCGTGCCTGACCTTCGCCAAGCAGTACTGTGCTCATATGGGCGAGGGGAGCCAAATCACCTGACGCACCCACTGATCCTTTTTTCGGAATACACGGATAAACTTCAGAGTTCACCAACTTCATCAGCGCATTGACCACCAGAGGACGAATACCTGAATAGCCACGAGAAAGGCTATTGATTTTCAGAGTCATCATCAGACGAACTGTTGCGTCATCCATGAATTCGCCGATGCCGGCAGCATGTGAGAGAACGATGCTGCGCTGAAGAGTCTCGAGATCTTCGACGGCAATACGGGTGTTGGCGAGTAGCCCGAATCCCGTGTTGATACCGTAGACCACACGATCTTCGGCGATGATTTGCTCAACGGCCTGAGTACTTGCCTGCATACCTTCCAGTGCTGACTCATGCAGAGACAGCTCGACAGGTTGACGGCTGATCTCGCGGAGTTGCTTCAGTGATAGCGTTCCCGGCTTGATTTCTAAATGGTACATACAACTTCCTTCTTGCTACCGTTGATTACTTTGATACTGACGGGGTGGTGATCATTGGCAAGTCAAGTCCTTGCTCTTTTGCACAGTTAATGGCGATGTCATAGCCTGCATCAGCATGACGCATTACCCCGGTAGCCGGGTCATTGCGGAGCACACGACCAACGCGTTCGGCTGCATCGTCACTGCCGTCACAGACGATAACCATGCCGGAGTGCTGCGAGAAGCCCATACCGACACCACCGCCGTGGTGCAGCGATACCCAAGTAGCGCCAGAAGCGGTATTCAGCAGGGCATTCAGTAGCGGCCAGTCCGATACGGCATCGGAACCATCCATCATGCCTTCGGTTTCGCGGTTAGGGCTGGCAACCGAACCAGAATCCAAGTGGTCGCGTCCAATAACAATTGGCGCTTTCAGCTCGCCGTTCTTAACCATTTCGTTAAACGCTTTACCCAGACGAGCACGGTCTTTCAGGCCAACCCAGCAGATACGAGCCGGTAGTCCCTGGAACTGAATACGCTCACGGGCCATGTCGAGCCAGTTGTGCAGGTGAGGATTATCCGGGATAAGCTCTTTCACTTTCTGATCGGTTTTGTAAATATCTTCCGGATCGCCAGACAGGGCAGCCCAGCGGAATGGTCCGACACCTTCGCAGAACAGCGGACGGATATATGCAGGTACGAAGCCCGGGAAATCAAAGGCATTCTCAACCCCTTCCTCAAATGCCATCTGGCGGATGTTATTTCCGTAATCGACTGTTGCTGATCCGGCCTTCTGCAGATCCAGCATCGCCTGTACCTGGATTGCCATTGACTGCTTGGCGGCTTTGACAACTGCGGCTTCGTCTTTGGTTCGCATTTCGACAGCGTATTCCATGCTCCAGCCTTTCGGCAGGTAGCCGTTCAGAGGGTCATGCGCCGAGGTCTGGTCAGTGGTGGCATCAGGAACAATACCGCGCTCAACTAGCTCCGGATAGACATCTGCCGCGTTTGCCAGCAGGCCAACGGAAACCGGTTTGCCGGTTTGTTTCGACTCTTCAATAATTGCCAGTGCTTCATCCAGGCTGGTTGCCTTGCAATCGACATAGCCGGTGCGTAGACGATAGTCGATACGTGATTCATCGCATTCGACAGCCAGCATAGAGAATCCAGCCATTGTCGCTGCCAGCGGCTGAGCACCACCCATACCGCCAAGACCACCGGTTAAGATCCAACGGCCTTTGGCATCACCGTTGAAGTGCTGTCGCGCCATGGCAACGAATGTTTCGTACGTGCCCTGAACAATGCCTTGAGAGCCGATATAGATCCAGCTTCCCGCTGTCATCTGGCCGTACATCATCAGGCCTTCTTTATCGAGCTCGTTAAAGTGCTCCCAGTTCGCCCAGTGTGGCACCAAGTTTGAGTTGGCGATCAATACACGCGGCGCATTGCTATGGGTTTTGAATACCCCAACAGGCTTACCGGACTGAACCAGTAAGGTCTCGTCATCTTCCAGACGCTGCAATACTTCAACAATCTTGTCATAGCATTCCCAGTTACGGGCCGCACGACCGATGCCACCATATACGACTAGCGCGTGAGGGTGCTCGGCAACATCCGGATGCAGGTTATTCATCAGCATCCTTAGCGGGGCTTCTGTTAACCATGACTTGGCGTTTAGTTGTGTCCCTGTAGGGGCTTTAATTGTTCTGGTTTCATCTAAACGTGGGTTTGATTGTTGTTGAGACGTAGATTGCGTCATTTGGCTCTCCTTGCAGTACCGATTCAGTTAGCGAATGGCACGGGCGATTGTCCAGGCTAACCTTGCGGCTAACCGTGCTGTTTGGTTATCGATATCGAAACGAGGGTTATACTCGGCAAGATCAGCAACCAGGATTTTGGATTCACCATCCTGATTTTTGGCTGCAAGGATCGGCTCAAGCAGTAACTCGACGATATCAAAGGGAACACCGCGCGCGGCAGGTGCGCTAACACCAGGTGCGACAGCAGCGGGGAATACATCTAGATCAATGGTGAGGTAGAGGTAGTCACATTGATCGATAAATTTCTTAAGCTCAGCGACTGTTTGCTCGATATGCTGATGCGTCAGCTCGGTGTCATCTTTATAGAGCACACCGAGGCGATCGGCTTTGGCATAAAGCGCCTGAGTATTGCCTGCACGGCTCAGGCCAAGGCAGGCGTATTTAAACGGCCAGTTTTGGAGCTGACAAAAACGGGCTGCCTGATGAAACGGGGTGCCTGAGCTACCCATTTCAGACTGTTGTCCGGCTGGCGGGTTCCTGAGATCAAAGTGGGCGTCGAAGTTGATGATCCCCACTGTTGGCGCAGGCTTCACCGTTTGTTCTTCTATAGCCGGCTCGTCTTCCGGATTCGCGACGTATTGTTTCTGAACTAGGTAGCTACCTATACCTTGGAAAGTTCCCCATGCGACTTCATGACCGCCACCAAACACGATAACTTTATGGCGCTGTCGCAGTGCTCTGCTGACATCTTCGCCCAAACGGTGCTGCGCCAGTTCTAGGTTGCCATCGTTACAGTTAATATCGCCGCCGTCATAGACAGGTCCGGTATGATGCCAGGCCAGGTTTGCCAGCGCTTTTCGAATTGCCACCGGCGCTCCGTAAGCCCCTGTGCGGCCTTTGTTGCGGGAGACACCTTCATCGCAGGCAAAACCTAGTATCATGATCCCTTCTTCGTTTGCCTGATCTGCCGGCTGTAATTTCTGGTGCCAGCGCAGGCCCAGTTCGCCATCTTCAGGATCTGTACGACCCTGCCACGGACTCATATCAATTGGCATTTTGCTTTTCTCCATTTGATGGAAAGAGGTGGCCGTCTATCACACGAGCGACAAGATCCGGCACACCAAGGCGGTATGACAGCTCTGCCGGTGTTTCGATATTCCAGATGGCAAGATCGGCGTCCATACCAACAGCGATTTGCCCACGGGTCTCCTGCAGCCCCAAAGCCTGAGCTGCATTGCAGGTGACGCCACGTAGACACTCCTCCGGGGTCAGCCGAAAGAGGGTGCAGCCCATATTCATCATTGTGCGAAGTGATGCTATCGGGGAGGTGCCGGGGTTAAAGTCGGTGGCGATAGCCATAGGCACATTTTTCTGGCGCAATTGTTCGATAGGTGGATATTGCGTCTCGCGCAAGAAGTAAAAGGCGCCTGGCAACAGGGTGGCAACCGTATTGTTGGCTGCTAGTGCTGTCACCCCGTCTTCGTCGAGATATTCAATATGGTCAACGGAAGTTGCGCCCATGCCTGCTGCCAGCGCACTGCCACCCAGGTTGGAAAGCTGCTCAGTATGTCCTTTTATGTTCAGGCCGTGTGCTTTAGCAGCAGTGAACACACGCTGGCTTTGTTCGGTGCTAAAGCCAATTCCTTCACAGAAGACATCGACGGCATCAGCGAGTTTTTCTTTGGCTGCTGCCGGGATGATTTCCTGACAGACAAAGTCGATGTAATCGTCACTTCTGCCGTTGTATTCCGGTGGCAGTGCATGGGCCGCAAGAAGCGTCGTGGTGACTTTGATATCCGTCATTTCGCCGATACGGCGCGCAACACGCAACATTTTCAGTTCATCGTCTAATGTCAGGCCGTATCCGGATTTGATTTCGACGGTCGTAACGCCGTCTTGCTTCAGGCCATTGAGACGCTGCACTGCTAGGTCATACAGTTCGTCTTCCGATGCGTCGCGGGTTGCCTTTACTGTAGACAGAATACCGCCGCCGGCTTTGGCTATTGCTTCGTAAGGAACACCGTTCAGTCGCTGCTCGAATTCGTTGGCCCGGTTGCCGGCGAAAATCAGGTGAGTATGACAATCGATCAATCCCGGAGTGATGAGTGCGCCATGACAGTCGATAACATCAGGGTGGCCATGCAAATCTTCATGGTCAGCATGACCGGCAAACATGATTTTGCCTTCTCGGATGCCAATCATGCCGTTCTCTATGATTTGGTAACCAGCTTCTGGCTGCATGGTGACCATTTTTAGATTCGTCAGTACTCGATCCATGGACGTTTATCTTCAAGGTTGATTATGTATATACAAATAAATAGACAATTATTGAGATAAACTCAAGATGGTATGTAAAGAAAATGTGATCGGAATTGTAATTATTGGCTGACAGTGAGTAAAAAACTGGTGATTGATCGGGAAAGACGTACTTCTCTTTGATGAGGTATTGTATAGCAGTGGTGAAGAGGAGGAGTAAGCTGAGAGTTCTTTGTTTTCGTTGTCCTACTAGCGTAGGAAATCAGCTAGGTACTTGATAATAAACTATTAAGTGCCTAGCTTGACATTGCGCGAGGCTGTCAGTGTTAAACCTGACTTCTCGAGCTGAGTTTATACTTGTCTCCCGGATGATAGAGAAGCGCGGTGCTGATCAGGTTCTTATCACTCCAGGTTCGGCGGTTTAGCAGCAGGCACGGCGCACCCGAAGCCATCATCAACAGATCCGATACGCGCTTGGCCGGCAAAATGGCTTCGACAGTATGCTCAATGTCGCTCAGCGGACAGGTTTGCACTAGGTATTCGTTAGGGGTCTGCTGCGTAAAATCTTGCTCTATGTAATCGGGGGCAAAGTCGGGGTTTACCCAGCGTTCTTCGAGCTGAATTGGGGTGTCATTTTCATAGTGGACTATCTGAGTGAAGTAGACACTGGTTCCGTGACGAACACCGAGCCACAGAGCAATGTCATCATTGGCTTCTACTGTCGTTTGGTTAATCACCTTGTTGGCATAATCATGGCCACGATTCTTTACTTCTGCAGCTATATTGCGAATTTCCATCAGTGGCGACTCGGCTTTTTTCTGGCAGACAAACGTGCCGAGCCGAGGGGTTCGCTCCAGAAAACCGTCTTTAACCAAGTCGCGAATCGCTTTGTTTGCGGTCATACGACTGACGGAGAACTGCTCCGAGAGCTCAATTTCTGTTGGGATCTTGTAACCAGGTGGCCAACTGCGAGATTGAATCTTGTCGTTGAGGTATTTTTTTATTTGAAGGTATCGCGGTGACTGAGCCATTGCTGTCATTCCATAATTGCCTATACAAATGAAAGCAATTTTTCCGCTGTATTTCAAGTTTGTTCTGATCAGGAGCAGAAATAATCTACTAGAAGTGGGGGAGGAGCTTGCTGTTGTGATAGTAAAGGTAAGTTAATAGGGGAGCTGCGCCCAAGGGCAGGTGCAACTCCCTATATATACCCAAGCCACCTCAAGATGCAGGATTCAGAGTGAGACCAGCGAGCTCAGTTCAAGGAAAATGACGGTAGGAATGGTATTCCCTTTCAACGTTATTTGACACAGAAATGGGTTCGCTGGCTCACTCCCAAAGGGCGATTTTACTTGGCTTCTATGCGTTGTTACCGATTATTAATTTAGAGCCACTAGATTTTCTAATCGGTGCCTAGCCTACAAGCCAAGTAATTCTCGCTGAAACGAGCATCTTGAGGTTGCTTGGGTATAGTGCTAAGAAAGCAATAGTTAGAAGTGGTAGGCGACGGTTGCACCGACTACCCATTGGTTCGCGCTGTCTACAATCGGTGAGTCTGAGATCTTAGAGCCCAGACGGGTATAGGCTGTGCTTTGAGTAATGTCGATACTGTCTGTTACAGGAACCACAAGCTTATATCCGACATTGAAGGCAAAGTCGCTATCACCTTTGTACGCTTTGCGTGATGAGGTCGCCTCTGAGGCTTTAACGCCATAGTAATAGTCGACAAAGTCTTTGCTAAGGTAGCTCACACCTGCAAACGGTACGAAGTCGGCAACACCGAGGTTCATTACGTGGAAGTACTTGGCACCGCCAATAAATCCTTTATAGGCCCCGGTAACATCGTGTTGTAAGAATGTGGAGACGGTTCCCAGCCCAAGATGGAAGTCAGCGTTAAGGCCAAGATCGCCGCTCATCTTACGGTCCTTCATTCCTTTCAATACGTCAGCATCATCAGCGTCATATCCGGTACCACCTGCTGTAAAATAAGCACTTATATTGAGCAGGTCGTTGTCAGTACCAATAAAGCGGTAGTTAATACCGCTGAGATCAATGTTGAAATCTTCACCGTGATAACCACCGTTTAGTACTACGGCTGTTGTTTTATCCTGGCCTTTGTATAGTTCGCTGTCGGTAACAACGCCTGCCTCTACAAAGCCTGCTCCTTCGTTGGTGTAAATATTACCATTGCGGATATAGGTGTCTCCTGCAAATGCCTGGGAGGATAGAAGTGACGCGGCGATGAACAGTGTTAGCTTTTTCATGGTTGAATTCCGTCTATGAGTTTGAATTGTTGTCATTAATTAAGATGTGAACACTGTACAAAATGGGTTTGGTATCGGCTATCCAAGGATTGTCCGGAAATGTCACGGCTTATTACAATCGAGTACAAAACTGCTTTTAATGTCGTGTGAGAGGCAGCTTGGATATAAAACAATTAAATTTGTCAGGGCCTTTGCAATCAGTCACAACCGTTTGATATAGTTCCACCTTCGTTTCTGTTCTCTGTACTGCTCAGTATTGCGGGACTGGCTCAGAAGCTTTTACTCATTCATCTAAGCTTTCCAAAGCTTATATATATTCAACATGTGCTACTTGGTGTGTGGCACCACTGTGAAAGGACATATTCATGCCTGTAATTACTCTTCCTGACGGCAGTCAGCGTCAATTTGACAACCCAGTTTCTACTTTTGAAGTCGCGCAATCGATCGGTCCAGGTCTTGCGAAGGCGACCATTGCTGGTCGCGTTAATGGTAACCGCGTCGATGCGTGTGACCTTATCGAAGAAGATGCCAGCCTTGAAATTATCACGGCTAAAGACGAAGTCGACGGTCTGGAGATCGTTCGCCACTCTTGTGCCCACCTTCTTGGCCACGCGCTGAAGCAGCTTTACCCGCAAGCGAAAATGGCGATTGGTCCAACCATCGACAACGGCTTCTACTACGACATTGACCTTGACGAGTCACTTACGCAAGAAGATCTTGAAAAGATTGAAAAGCGTATGAAAGAACTGGCGAAGACCAAATACCAAGTTATCAAGAAAAAGGTAAGCTGGCAGGAAGCACGTGATACGTTTGAATCACGTGAAGAACCGTACAAAGTGGAAATCCTTGACGAGAACGTTTCTCGTGATGATCGTCCTGGCCTGTACCACCACGAAGAATACATCGATATGTGTCGTGGTCCGCACGTACCGCACATGGGCTTCTGTCAGCACTTTACCCTGCTGAACGTTGCTGGTGCATACTGGCGTGGTGACAGCGACAACAAGATGCTTCAGCGTATCTACGGTACTGCTTTCCATGATAAGAAAGCACTGAAGGCGCACCTGACTCGCCTGGAAGAAGCCGCAAAGCGTGACCACCGTAAAATCGGTAAGCAGCTTGATCTTTTCCACATGCAGCAAGAAGCGCCGGGTATGGTGTTCTGGCACCACAATGGTTGGTCAATCTTCCGTGATCTGGAAGTATTCATTCGCGAGAAGCTAACTGAGTACGGTTACCAGGAAGTTAAGGGTCCTCTGATGATGGACCGCGTGCTTTGGGAACGTTCTGGCCACTGGGACAAGTATGCAGAAGCAATGTTCACAACCTCTTCAGAGAACCGTGAGTACGCTATCAAGCCGATGAACTGCCCAGGTCATGTTCAGATCTTTAACCAAGGCCTGAAGTCTTACCGTGATCTGCCATTGCGTATGGCCGAGTTTGGTTCATGTCACCGTAACGAGCCATCTGGTGCACTGCACGGCATTATGCGTGTGCGTGGCTTTACTCAGGATGATGCACACGTCTTCTGTACAGAAGCTCAGGTACAAGAAGAAGTTACATCTTGTATTAAAATGGTTTATGATACTTATCAGACATTTGGCTTTGACAACATTGTTGTTAAGCTGTCTACACGCCCTGAAAAGCGTGTAGGTTCTGATGAAATGTGGGATAAAGCAGAGTCTGACCTGACGCTTGCTCTTGAATCAATGGAAATTCCTTTTGAAATTCAAGAAGGCGAAGGTGCATTCTACGGTCCTAAGATCGAGTTTACCCTGCATGACTGCCTAGATCGTGCTTGGCAGTGTGGTACCGTTCAGCTAGACTTTGCTCTGCCTGAGCGTCTTGGTGCAACATACGTGGGTGAAGACAACGAGCGTCACACTCCGGTTATGATTCACCGTGCTATTCTTGGTTCACTAGAGCGTTTCATCGGTATTCTGATTGAAGAATACGCAGGCTTCTTCCCGACTTGGTTGGCGCCTCAACAAGCTGTTGTGATGAATATTACTGACAGTCAGTCAGAATATGTACAAGAAGTAGTAGAAAAACTGCAAAAAAGTGGAATTAGAGTCAATGCGGACTTGAGAAATGAGAAGATTGGCTTTAAAATTCGCGAACATACTTTGAAGCGAGTGCCTTACATGCTCGTTTGCGGCGACAAAGAAGTCGAAGCAGGTGAGATTGCAGTTCGTACTCGCAAGGGTAAAGATTTGGGTAAATTTAAGATTGATGATCTTGTTGCATTCTTGCAGCAAGAAATTAGCAGTCGCAAGCTCAATATTTTGGAGGAATAAGGTATTAAAGGCGGAAGAAGAACACAAGCACCAGTTAAGCAAAACGCACATCGTTTGAATGGTGAAATTCGCGGCGTACGTGAAGTACGTTTAACTGGTCTTGACGGCGAGTCAGTCGGTGTTGTTTCTATTGAAGAAGCAATGAATATTGCTCATGAAGCTGGAGTAGATCTAGTTGAAATCAGCCCTAATGCCGAGCCACCAGTCTGTCGTGTGATGGACTATGGCAAGTACCTGTTCGAAAAGAGCAAGGCTGCTAAAGAGCAAAAGAAAAAGCAGAAACAAATCCAGGTTAAGGAAGTTAAATTCCGTCCTGGTACAGACGAAGGCGATTATCAGGTAAAACTGCGCAACCTGACTCGCTTTTTAGAAGAGGGCAACAAGGGTAAGGTCACACTGCGTTTTCGCGGTCGTGAAATGGCCCACCAGAGTCTGGGTATTGACCTTCTAAATCGTATTAAGGAAGAGCTAGCTGACCTAGCGGTTGTAGAGAGCTTCCCTAATCGAGTTGAAGGTCGTCAAATGACGATGATGCTTGCCCCAAAGAAGAAGTAATTACGGCATTCAAGTAGCACAAAGCGCTGCTTAATCGCAGCGCTTTTTGTTCGCCTGATTACTATGTTATTAACTATCAACAATGCGGAGTCTCATCATGCCTAAGATGAAATCCAACAAAGGTGCTGCTAAGCGTTTCAAGAAAACTGCTGGTGGCTTTAAGTTTAAGCACGCGACTAAGCGTCACATCCTTACTAAACGTACTACTAAGAACAAGCGTCAGC
This sequence comes from Photobacterium kasasachensis, assembly GCF_050336885.1. Classification (NCBI taxonomy): domain Bacteria; kingdom Pseudomonadati; phylum Pseudomonadota; class Gammaproteobacteria; order Vibrionales; family Vibrionaceae; genus Photobacterium; species Photobacterium kasasachensis. The sequence continues at coordinate 73,192 of NZ_JAKJSH010000007.1, read as the reverse complement.
TTCGTCCAAATGCGATTCTTCCAGCATGTGAAGTTGCAGCAGTTGCACGTATGCTTCCGTTCGCTTAATAGTTTTTAGTTTTATATTTTAATTTAGTTAGGAGTCTCCTATGCCTCGCGTAAAACGTGGTGTACAAGCACGTGCACGTCACAAGAAAGTTCTTAAACAAGCTAAAGGTTACTACGGTGCACGTTCACGTGTTTACCGCGTAGCTTTCCAAGCAGTAACTAAAGCTGGTCAGTACGCTTACCGTGACCGTCGCAACAAGAAACGTACTTTCCGTCAACTATGGATTGCACGTATCAACGCTGCTGCTCGTCAGAACGGTATGTCTTACAGCCGCTTCATCAACGGTCTTAAGAAAGCATCTATCGAGATCGATCGTAAGATCCTTGCTGACATCGCTGTATTCGACAAAGCTACTTTCACAGTACTAGTTGAAAAAGCAAAAGCTGCACTGTAATTTCAGTCCAGTTTGATGTGAAAAGGAGAGCTTCGGCTCTCCTTTTTTCTTTTTTGGCTTTCCTATTGCTTCACCTCTCTTCTTCGTGTTGCCTTTAAGCTCTACTCTCTACTCTCTACTCTCTACTCTCTACTCTCTACTCTCTACTCTCGTATTGATGCCTGTCACCTTGATAGGGCAAAAAATGTATTGCTGTTGGTGTAACTGGGATTTCTCTCGAGACTTTTTAGAGTTTTCAGCCCCCATATTTGGAATTTTATAAATATCTGCTTGGTTTGATATGTGGTGTAAATATCTGAATTATTTACCAATTAATCATTAATCAAGAGGACGATAAATTGAAATCAATAGGGCATGTATCGCTAGCTGCTGCGATGTTGTTTTCTATCCCGGCGGTGGCTGATAACGGGAATACTATTACGCCGAAAAATGAACCTCGTATTGTGGGTGGCAAGCCTGCCAATGCGGCAGATTGGGGGTTCTATACGCAAATTGTGAGTAGATATAGTAACCGTTCCTACTGTGGAGCGAGTTACCTGGGAGATGGCTATGTGCTTACGGCGGCCCACTGTGTAGATGGTGATGCTCCGAATCAGATCGCCGTCAAGGTAGGAGGGATGAAATATAATGGAACAGATGGCCAAAGAGTTAATGTATCTAATATTTATATCCATCCGAACTTCAACTCGCGCAATCTGGACAATGACATCGCTGTATTGAAACTCGACCGTATACCCGTCGGTGCACAAACGGTTGAGATTGCACAGGGTTCGCTGACTCAGTATGCAGGTGTGGGTGACTGGTTAACGGTTGCCGGGCTTGGTCGCACTCAGGAAGGCGGAAGTTCGCCATCCGTTCTGATGGAGGTGGATGTGCCTTTGGTGTCGGATGCGACATGTCGTACTGCCGGGGGCAGCTATACCAATGTTGGTGCAGTTTCATTTTGTGCCGGGTTGCCTCAGGGGGGCAAAGACTCCTGTCAGGGTGACAGTGGTGGTCCTATTGTTGTTAATCGCTCAGGAACCATAACTCAGTTGGGAGTGGTCAGTTGGGGGATTGGGTGTGCAAGACCGGGCAAATATGGCGTCTATAGTGATATTGCGGCTTTGCGAAGCTGGGTAGATAGCGTCATTGCCAGTCCGTCAGGTAACATTTCTGTCGGGTATACCAAGCAGCAGACACTGGCCGGATTTAAGGTTGGAGAAATTAAAACTCATACATTTGAGGTGGCCAATACCGGTACAATAGGCTTTACAGTCACCAAAGTTGAACTTGGGTACGGGGGAACTGCCCAGCGCCCTGTGATCAGTCGCGATACGTGTTCCGCCAAAACATTAAATGCTAGTCAGGCTTGCTCGGTTGCGGTTGAGTTCGGCGCCTCTGCGGCAGGAACGGCGACGGTTGCCCTGAATTTCTCAACAGATAAGGCTGCGACAGCTTATACCGCTAACATCAGTGCGGTTGCCACTGATAGTGGAAACCCTGGTACATGCGATGGCGGCTGGGACCCAGTAAAGGTTTACAATACGGGGGACAAGGTGATATGGGCCGGTAAAGTGTGGCAAGCGCAGTGGTGGACTCAGGGCGATAACCCGTCTGATTCGGGACCTTGGGGTGTCTGGCAAGAAGTTGGGCTGTCAAACTGCGGTGCTAAATAATACTTAAGCGAGTAGCTGTACTTTATTCGCGAAGGCTAAGCTTTAAGCCGAGCACTGATTTTTCATAATGAAGAGTCAGTGCTCGGCAATATAGGCTAGCTCGTTATAGGGCCGTTTTTCAGTAACTTTCGCCCATCTGTTTTTGGGATTCAATACGAGGGGAATAAGCTAACCTCTGAATCGCGAGGGTGACTCCAACAGAGATAATAATCAGAACGCTGAAGGTAACTAACGGACTAGAGAGTACAGCAAGATATGGGTTTATATCCATTTGATAAACCCCCAGCAGCATATTTAACAACCCTGTCATAGAAAGTGCTAACCAGTAGCCGGAAACAACGATGGCAACGGCAATATGTTTGTAGGCAGGCACTGTCATTTGCTTACTCCCTGGGGTAAGCCAGCGAAGAAAAGCATAATAGCTGATGCAGCAGACAAGTATAGCTTTGGCGATCGTCATTGGGTTACTGATGTCAAATAAACTGCCGTTCTGCCCGTCTTGCGCATAGAAAAATAATAGCCAGAAAGCGCTGAGTACCATAGCTGACTCGCGGTAAGCCCCGAGTACCTGCTTGCCAAAACAGCGTTGGAATAGCTTCCTGATTGAAAAGTACAATATCAGGTTGACGGTAAAAGCGGCAGGTACAAGCAGCACTTGCAGTGCCAGGTTATTACTCAGTGCGGCGTTAATCTCAGGGTTAGAATAAGCCCCCATGTGGAAAAACAATGACATTACCGTGATGTTGAGTACGCCGTGATTTAAGTAAATCTCGCCACTATGTTCACCGCCCTTTGCAAATAGCGAAGGTTTGTCTGTTCTTGGCAGCGTCAGTGCCAGGGCAACAAATGATAGCGTCACAGGTATTGTCATTAAATAATAGTCGGCAAGGATACCGCCATGGCCTTTGACTAACCACAAGCCTTCTGCGACTGATAGCCCGGAAAAAATCATAACGCCAACCAGGTACACCGGCCATGGCATTTTTTTAAAGAGACTAACGGCATTTACTTTGGCCAGCTGATAGCCAAAGGTGACATAGAACAGGCCGAAGAAGAGGGGATCTCGGGAGTTAACAAAGAAGGTGTTTGTTTCCGGGTTGAAGAGCTCAAATGGCAATAGAGGTTGGTAGGACTGCCCGCTGAGGCCAACAAGGTGGAGGGCAAAGGCAACCGCAAACAATATGGTGCCGGCTTTGCATTTGTTGGCAATGAACTGAATGAATACCGCGAACGTCAAGGCCGGTATAAACCACATAATTTGCGAGCCTAAAGTGCCGTGGTAGAACGCCTCAAAGAATAATGCCTGGGTAAATTCGGCCGGATGCCAGAACCTGTATATGATTCCGGTAATTAGGACATAAATCAGGGTCCAGCTAATATACATCCTGATGAGTTTTGCCAGATACCGCCAGGTGTAGCGGTTGGTATCAGCCATGCTTTGGAAATAATACAAGTAACCTGCGACAGCAAAGAAAAATGGTACGGCGAAGCGGGCAACTATATTAAGACTGATATGAATGGCATTTTCTTCTTCGCCACCATAGGCATAAAATATCGGATAATGAATAACGAATATTGCCAACATAGCCAGTAACTTCAGGCTATCAAATGCGTGCACTCTTTTCATTTAAGCTTTCACTCTACAACTGAATAAGCAAATGTGTTCATACTGGGGCATCATTCGTATCTTGATAACTATATTCAAGTACTATCGTAGAGTTACACCTTTTTTCATGGCACCACGCGATTGATTACTTATTTATGAAAGTGTTATACCACTAAGAACCAAAGCGGCATTAATTTTGTTCAATTCCCTCTTTTTATTGCGATTCAATTTGGATTTAGACGCATGTTTCTTTAGTATGTATCGTTACGCGAATTTATATCTCCCTTAAGGACGCCACCTGTGGGTGGATGAGGAAACGATGCAACATCTAGACGAGATTATTGCCAACGCAACGGCAGCTATTGAGCAGGCTGAATCACTAGTCGCTCTGGACGAAGTCCGTGTCCAGTATCTGGGCAAGAAGGGCGAACTAACCCTTCAACTACAGAGCTTGGGTAAACTTCCACCGGAAGAACGCCGCGAAGCTGGTCAGAACATCAACAAAGCTAAGCAGGCTGTTCAGCAGGCGATTTCTGCTCGTAAAGAAGCACTACAGCGTGCTGAGCTGGAAGCAAAACTGGCTGCAGAAACTATCGATGTGACTCTGCCTGGTCGCCGTATCGAGAATGGTGGTCTGCACCCTGTTACTCGTACTGTTGAACGTATTGAGCAGTTCTTTGGTGAACTTGGCTTCAACGTTGAGGCAGGCCCTGAGATTGAAGATGCATTCCATAACTTTGATGCCCTGAATATCGCAGAAGATCACCCGGCGCGTACGGATCATGATACTTTCTTCTTTAACCCTGATCTTATGTTGCGTACCCATACATCGGGTGTTCAGATCCGTACAATGGAAAACGGTAAGCCGCCATTCCGTTTTATCGCACCAGGCCGTGTTTACCGTAACGACTATGACCAGACTCATACCCCAATGTTCCACCAGGTGGAAGGTATGCTGGTTGACGAGAACGTAAACTTCGCTCAGCTGAAAGGCATTCTGCATGACTTCCTGTGTAACTTCTTCGAAGAAGAAGTGGAAGTGCGTTTCCGTCCGTCATATTTCCCGTTCACTGAGCCTTCTGCAGAAGTAGACGTTAAAGGCAAGAACGGTAAATGGCTTGAGGTTCTGGGCTGCGGTATGGTTCACCCGAACGTACTGCGCAGCGTAGGCATTGACCCTGAGAAATACTCTGGTTTCGCATTTGGTATGGGTGTAGAGCGCCTGACCATGCTTCGTTATGGCGTAAACGATCTGCGTGCGTTCTTCGAGAACGACCTGCGTTTCCTAAAACAATTCAAGTAATCCAGAGGTTCAAACACTATGAAATTCAGCGAATCATGGCTTCGTGAGTGGGTTAACCCTGCGGTTACTACTGACGAGCTAACTCATCAAATTACTATGGCTGGCCTGGAGGTAGATGACGTTCTGCCTGTGGCTGGCACATTTACCGGCGTTAAAGTGGGTCAGGTTGTCGAGTGCGGCCAGCACCCGGATGCCGACAAACTACGTGTAACCAAAGTTGATGTTGGTGCAGAAGAGCTTCTGGACATCGTTTGTGGTGCGCCGAACTGTCGTCAGGGCCTGAAGGTTGCTGTTGCAACAGTGGGCGCTGTGTTGCCGGGTGATTTCAAAATCAAGAAAGCGAAGCTACGCGGCCAGCCTTCTCACGGTATGTTGTGTTCTTTCACCGAGCTGGGCATTGACGTTGAGTCAGACGGTATCATGGAGCTTGCTGAAGATGCTGTTATCGGTACTGATTTCCGTGAATTCCTAGGCCTTAACGATGTTACCGTTGATGTTGATCTGACTGCAAACCGCGCTGACTGTTTCAGCATCCGTGGTCTTGCACGTGAAGTTGGTGTACTTAACCGTGCTGACGTGGCTGAGCCTCAGTTTGACGTTGTTGCTCCGTCTATTGATGACACCGTATCGATTGAGGTTAAAGAGGGCGCAGCGTGTCCACGTTACCTTGGTCGAGTAGTTCGCAACGTCAACGTAAAAGCTGAAACACCACTTTGGATGCAGGAAAAACTGCGCCGTTGTGGTATCCGCTCAATTGACCCGGTTGTCGATATTACAAACTATGTACTGCTTGAGCAGGGCCAGCCAATGCATGCTTTTGATCTTTCCAAGATCAATGGTGGCATTGTGGTTCGTATGGCAGAGCAGGGCGAGAAGCTGACGCTGCTTGACGGCTCAGAAAATGAGCTAAATGCCGATACGCTGGTTGTTGCCGATCACGACAAAGCACTGGCTATCGCCGGTATCTTCGGTGGTGAACTGTCTGGTGTGATGTCTGGTACAACAGATATCATGCTGGAGTGTGCATTCTTCGCGCCTGACCATATTCGTGGACGTGCGCGTAGCTATGGTCTGCATACTGACTCTTCTATGCGTTTTGAGCGTGGTGTGGATTACGCACTGCAGTACAGCGCAATGGAGCGTGCTACTCAGTTGATCGTTGAAATCTGCGGCGGCGAAGTTGCACCGGTTGTGGCTGTTGAGTCTGAGGCTGATCTTCCTAAGCCAAACACAGTATCACTACGTCGTACTAAGCTGGACAACCTGCTAGGCCACCACATTGCTGATGCTGATGTGGTTGAGATCCTTGAGCGTCTTGGTCTGACGGTTGAAGCGACTGATGCTGGCTGGACTGCAACGGCACCGACATGGCGTTTCGATATTGCTATCGAACAAGACCTGATCGAAGAAGTTGGCCGTATCTACGGTTACGACAACATTCCAAACCAGAACCCTGCTGCAGCACTTAAGATGCACGACCACGTTGAAGCTAAGCTTCCTCTTAAGCGTGTTCGTAACCTGCTTGTGGACCGTGGTTACCAAGAAGCGATCACTTATAGCTTTGTTGAGCCAGAGCAGCAGAAGCTGATCGTTCCTGGTGTTGAGCCGCTAGTCCTGCCTTTCCCGATTTCTGCGGATATGTCTGCAATGCGTCTTGGTCTAATCCAAGGCCTGCTTAACACTGTTGTTCATAACCAGAAGCGTCAGCAACCACGTGTTCGCCTATTCGAATACGGCCTGCGCTTCATCCCGTGTGAATCTGCTGAAAACGGTATGCGCCAAGAGCCTATGCTGGCTGGTGTTATCGCCGGTACGCGTAGCGAAGAGCACTGGGACATCGAAACTAACACTGTTGATTTCTTTGACCTGAAAGGCGATCTGGAAGCTGTTCTTGAGCTATCTGCTAACGAGAAAGCTTACAGCTTCGCAGCCCTTTCTTCTGAAAACAAAGAGCAGCATCCTGCACTTCATCCTGGCCAGTCAGCAGCAATTGTTGTAGACGGCAAAGAAGTGGGTGTGATTGGCACGGTTCACCCAGAGCTTGAGCGTAAGTTTGGTTTGAACGGCCGCACGATCGTATTCGAAATCGAATGGTCTGCGATTGACACTAAAGTGATTCCAGAAGCGGTTGCACTGTCTAAGTTCCCGTCAAACCGTCGTGACATCGCGGTTGTTGTTGATGAAGCAGTGGCTTCTGGCGACATCGTTAACGCTTGTCTGGAAGCTGGTGGTGAGTTCCTGACTGACGCAAAACTGTTTGACGTTTATGTAGGTAAGGGCGTAGAGGAAGGCAAGAAGAGCCTTGCAATTGCCCTTTCACTGCAGTCGGTTGAGCGTACGCTGGAAGAAGCTGACATTGCCGGTGCCGTAGACGGTATCGTTGCAGTATTGGCTGAGCGCTTCGGTGCAAACCTGCGTGACTAACTGATTAACAATCTGTCTTAGATCGGCAATTTTTTGTTATTTAAGTCATTGTTTTATGAAAGCAGCCGTAAAAGGCTGCTTTTTTTTGATCTGTATTCAAAAATATCTAACATTCTGATAGATAGCGCTATTTACTGATTCTTGGTCTTATTTTAGAGAGTTATTCGGTATGCCCCTGATTTAACAGGACTAATTTTGGGGTTATATGATCTCTAAGCACAACCGGGTGCATGGAATTAGCCTTTTCTTGCTATTAAAAATCAATTATTTGATGATAACTTTAATTAAAAAAGTTGGCGGAAATCAGCAAGTTGGCTTAAACTTGTCTCTAGTTAAGGGTGAGCAGTTATTATGCGACATATGGTGCATAGTGATTCGTTGATAAATTGCTCAGTTCTTACGAAACTAATTCGCAGCAGATATACGGGGTATATCTGTACTCCATTCAACATAGTCTTGAGGGAATGATCTATGGCGCTCACAAAAGCCGATTTGGCTGAGAACCTGTTTGAGAATGTTGGATTAAGCAAACGGGACGCCAAGGATACGGTGGAAGTCTTCTTTGAAGAAATCAGAAAAGCTCTTGAAAGTGGCGAGCAGGTGAAACTATCAGGTTTTGGTAATTTCGACCTTCGTGACAAGAATGAGCGACCAGGAAGAAATCCTAAAACGGGTGAAGATATTCCTATTTCAGCCCGCCGTGTTGTTACTTTCCGCCCAGGTCAAAAACTTAAAGCTCGCGTAGAAAGTATCGAAATCGAAAAATAGTAGCTTTAAGCAAGGTAACAAAGAACCCAAGTGAGATGTGTAGACTCACTTGGGTTTTCTTTTTTGGGGTATATATAACTTTATTCTCTTTTTTGCGATCTTCTGCTGAAACAAGCTGGTTACAAAGATGTAACTAGCTTGTATATTGGTTTGTGGTGGGTTTCACTGCGGCTGGTAACAAATAGCCGCTAATGACAATGAACTCACCAGTTAACCGTATAGACATGGAGGTTGTAAATGGCATTTCTGCAGCAGGTCAAAGATGGGAAGTTTCTTCAGGCTACCCTTGATTTGTCGTTAGCGTTTGAAGGTGGTGAATGGACGGTATCATCAGGAGCCCATTGCCAGTTGCTGATGCGTGGTGTACTTCAGGTGACGCCGGCTGACTTAAACGGTAACGAGAAAGATATCGTCCTGTCGTCAGGGGTTCATGGGGACGAGACCAGCCCGATAGAACTTGTTCAGCAATTGGCAGAAGGGGTGTTGAAAGGGGACATTATACCAGCTCACCGTCTGCTGCTGATCATTGCTCATCCAGAAGCGATTAATGCACATACCCGTTTCATCGATGAAAATATGAATCGCTTGTTCAAAGGTTACAACGAAGAACGCAATATCGACAGTATCACTGCCAACCAACTGCAACAGGCTGTAAGCCTCTTTTATGCGGGCTCAACAGCAAACACCTCAGATCGCTGGCATTTGGATCTTCACTGTGCCATTCGGGATTCTGAGCACTATACGTTTGCCGTTAGCCCCCACAGTGACAAGCCGACCCGGAGTAACCGGCTGTTTTCTTTTTTGCAGCATGCCGAAATAGAAGCGGCGTTATTGTCCAACTCGCCCTCACCGACGTTCAGCTGGCACAGTGCCGAGTATTTCGGTGCGCAGGCATTGACGATGGAGCTGGGTAAAGTTGCGCAGTTTGGTGAAAATGACCTCGAACGTCTCGCGGCTTTCAACGCTGCCATGCTCGCCTTGGTGATCGAACCCGAATTACCTATGTTGTGGGAAGGCGATAAGCTCAGTGTCTACAAGGTGACCCGTACCCTGGTGAAACAAACGGATACTTTTTATTTTACCTTTCCGGCAAACCAGGCCAACTTTACCTATTTTGAGCAGGGCAAACTGCTGGGAGGCGACGAGGGTGTAGAGTACTTCTCTCTGGAAGGCGGGGAGTCCGTGGTATTCCCCAATCCGAACGTTGCGCTTGGACAGCGTGCGTGCTTGTTGGTCAAGAAAACTGATGTGAACTTCGGTGAACAGGTGTCTGTAAAGTAATACTCGCTTATCTACTGAAAATGAAGGTGATTTCCAGAGTATTCTTAAATGGCCTTCTTTTCATTCCCACGGTGAAAAGGTATGGTTAACGCTTCTTTTTTACCGTGTTCGTCCCATGCAATTACATGATCTCATTTTACGTCAGCAGGCCAGGTGGAAATTCAGCGTTGTTCTGATTTTATTGGTATTGCTTGTTGCCTGTTTTTTCTCTCTCGCTGTGGGCGAACTTTTTATCTGGCCATGGTCGCCTGATGGCGGCCTGGAGCAACAGTTACTGCTTCAGCTACGGATGCCTCGGTTATTAGCTGCGCTGGCAATAGGGGCCTCTCTGGCTGCCTCTGGTGCCGTATTACAGGTATTGCTAGGCAACCCTTTGGCCGAACCCGGTGTACTTGGAATTTCAGGTGGCGCCAGCCTTGCCTTGGTTATTCTGTTATTTACCTTGCCGTTTGTCCCAAATCCAATGTTAACCATGTTAGCCGCAATGCTTGGGGCATTGTGCTTTACGTTGATCCTTGTGGGTCTGTCCCGTCGACGCAAAGTGTCAACGGCCAGACTGCTGCTGATCGGTGTTGCGCTGGGGATCCTCTCCGGGGCCGTCGTGACATGGGCATTTTATTTCAGTGATGACCTGAATCTAAGACAGCTGATGTACTGGCTGATGGGCAGTGTCGGAGGCGTGAGCTGGTCACAGCTTTCTCTGCTGGTGTTAGTGCTGCCTGTATTGGCGTGGTTATGCTCGCAAGGCAAGAAACTCGACTTGCTTATGTTAGGCGAAGGGCAGGCCAAGCAACTTGGGTTGGATGTCTCAGCGTTTCGCTGGCGGCTGATCCTGATTGTGTCACTCCTGGTGGGTGCATCTGTTGCCCTGGGAGGGGTTATCGGATTTATCGGTCTGGTTGTGCCGCATTTACTTCGCCTGGCTCTAGGCACCGAGAACCGCTTCTTGCTGCCGCTGGCTGCAATGTGTGGTGCGTTGCTGCTCGCTATTGCCGATACGCTATCCAGAGTTATCCTACCATCGGCCGAACTGCCTGTCGGTGTCGTGATTACAAGCATTGGTGCCCCAATATTTATCTGGATGCTGCTGCGTTCGCAGCTTGACTGATAGCGATAGATTGATGAGCAATATCATTACAGGCTGTGTAATGAAAAATAAGGCAACAGAGAGTTATTTAGATGATGAGAGTGCAATGATTGTAGATGCTAAGAATCTGGCGATGCCACCTAGGCTGTTGCCGGTTTCATTTTCCATAGAGGCCGGTGAGATCGTTCACCTAATTGGTCCTAATGGCAGTGGTAAAAGTACTGCCATTTCGATGCTATCCGGGCTGTTTCAGGGGGAAGGTGAAGTACAGCTGCTCGGTAAATCATTGCAAGATTATGATTTGCAATCATTGGCAAGGCTGCGCTGCTATCTGGCCCAGCAGGATCGCCCTGCTTTTTCTGTTGGTGTCTACCATTACCTTTCCTTGGCGCTGTCGGCGCTTGGCGAGCTAGACGCTGATAGTGTTCAGTCGGCATTAGATGAGGTATGTAGCGCCCTGAATATAGCCGATAAGCTAACCCGAAATATTCAGCAGTTATCTGGCGGGGAATGGCAGCGTGTTCGTCTTGCGGCAGCATGCCTTCAGGTGTGGCCGACGTTGAACCCCGAGGCCAGATTGCTGTTGCTCGATGAACCAGCAGCTGCGCTGGACATCGGCCAGGAAGCTGCAATGTACAAGCTGATACGCATGATGGCAGAGCAAGGTATTGCGGTCGTGATGGCAAACCATGACTTAAATCGTACCTTACGTGAGGCTGATAAGGTGTTGTTGCTGAACAATGGTTCCTGTGTCGCCAAAGGCAAACCGAGTGATGTGATGACTGTCGAAATGCTTGAGTCCATCTTCGTCACTCGGGTACAGCGTATTGAGCATGACGGGAAGTCTTGTTTACTGTTTGCCGATTAGGTTGTTCAAATGGGTACAATTAAGGCTGGACGGAATGGTTTGAAATGCTTACTACGTTATTTGTACGCGGGGCAGACCATGCAATAAGCTGCTGGTAATACTTCTTTTGCAGATACAGCAGTAGGCTCAGACCAATAAATGCCAATCCGACCAGGTAGCTGTTCTCTTGTATATCAGATGCTGTGAAGTTAAGCAAAATACCCATTCCAACCCCCAATCCACATAATAGCTGTAGCATTGGATAGGCAAGAAAGAAAAAAGACTTCAGATTAATAAGTAGAGAATACAATCCATGTTTCAGCATTCTCAGGGCATGGTTTGGAGCCATGTCTGTCAATCGCATATTCTTAACCAAGATAATTAGAATTATTATTTCACTGGGGTGGTAAACAGGAAGCTCGGTATTGCTTGTTGGGGTGAAATTAAGCTTCACCTTACTTCCTGTTGATAGTGTGCATTAGGCCAGAATGTCCGGCCAAATGCTTTTGCAGGACTCGTTAGCCTAGCAGTGCAGGAATACCTGGCAATTGACCGACAAGGGCCAATGCACCGACACAAACAATCACTGCTGTTGCCGGGATAATCAGCTTATCGGTGCGGGACAGAGAATCAGCACGTTCTTTGTTGCCGATAAGTCCCAGGTTGTCCAGCAGCATGGTAAGTGCCCAGCCAAATACAGGGTTAACCAGTGCACAGGCAAACATACAGATACCAGCGCTTTGTGAATTACGTGAACATTTCACCATCTGCATACCGGCTTCCAGTAGCGGTAGGAATACACCAACAAGCAGGGCAACACGCAGAACCGGTTCCCACATAGCCAGATCCATCGGGAAGCCAAGAACCGCCGCCAAAACACATAGTAAGCCTGTTAGTAGTGCACCACCTGGAATTGGACGTTTGGCAATCGCAGCCGGGATCATGTAAGTACCCCAAGACGATGCCAGGTTACCACCACCCAGACCCGCACCGATCATCTGACGAATAGAACATACTGCCATTGTATCGTCGACGTTCATTAGCGCGCCTTTGGCACTTTTCGGGTAATTTAATTCCTGGAAAACACGGTGGCCAAGAAAATCTGGCGACCACATAGCAACGGCTAGAATGGCAAAAGGAATAACCGCAATATAATGCTCTAGTTGAGGCCAGCCTAGCTGCCAACCGGTATTTTCTCCCCACCAGAAGAATGGGCTCATATTTGGTAAGCCAGGCTCAGTGACAAACTCAAAAGGTACACCCATGATATATGCAACAACACCTGCAATTAATGAACAAAGTGGAATAGCGAGCCAACGTTTTTCTACTTTTGCAAGGTAGGCATAAATAACAATTGTCGTAAGAATAACAATAAATGAAACGGCATCCAGACCAGAACTTACTGACCATGATTCGAATTTATTTAATTGTCCGATAAGTCCAACGGCACCAAGGTATATTAATAGTCCACCCCGAACACCTTCGCCGGTTAAATTAACTAACCTTGAGCCACCCTTGGTTGCACTTAATATTAAACCAAATACACCAACCATAATTCCTAATGCAAGAGGGTGGCCACCAGCGGCTGCAATTAGTGGAATCAGTGGGATCATTGGCCCATGAGTACCTGCCAGGTTGGATAACGGATTTAAGATGGCTGAGAAGAAAACAACAAAAAGCAGTCCTGCAATTAATAGCTCAAAACGTACGTTTTCTGCAACGAACTCTTGTGACAGGCCAAATTGTGCGGCAAATGCTGCGACCATGGCGGTAACCATGACAACTTTACCAATGGTTGCGGCAATAGCTGGAACCCAGTCTTCGATCTCTATACCAAAATCTCGAAACGGTAAGTGCACCCTCCACCGCTTAAGATCCATGATAGAGAGCTCGTGCTCTAAATACGCCGACCTCGATTCAAACTCGCTGGCTTTTTTCCGGCGCTGTTTATAGGTCCCATGATCTACACTCATGTCAACTCCAAAAGATTAATAGATATATGCACTTCAGTGCTAATAATAGTTATATTACTAAAGAGGTATTTCATAAGTCTGAAATATTTACATAAACATTGAAATATATTTTGATACTTAATTTGACCCAGGTCTCATAATCAACGTAAACATATAAACAAGATGCACATAAAGAAATTTTATATTACAAATGATTTATTTTTAATTATGTTAAGTTTTTAATTTGWATTATTTTTTCTCTAGTTGATTGTTTTATATATCCAAACTTTTCGTGGTAACCAAATAGTAATTGATAGGTAACTGCTTGTTAACATTGAGGGTGCTGTGGCTGTTGTTTTTACGTATTTAGGTGGTTGTACTGACGTTTGATCTTGTTGTGGTTGATTATCTGGTTTATTTGCTAGTGGGTAGGAAGATGCGTCACTAAAAAAGTTAAAATCTTTGTGTTTAATTCATATTCTTCAAAAGTGTTTAACATTTATAGTAATTGTTATAAATATTATTAGGTTCTAATATACTCATGTTCATTAAGTATTATTCCTTCTGTTGAATATATTAGTTGCGCTGTTAATTACACCAATATTAACCCTGCCTTAACGCCTTCATCTTTATGCTTGCTTCAGAAAATTTCAGGAGACAGGCGTAATGACTTTGCCAAGTGAATTTAAGATCTCACTTGTTTCACTCATGATACTGGGTATTACCGGCTGTAGTACCTCGGGCGGTGTGAACTTCCAACAAACAGCACAGGACTCACGTGCCGAACACCAAGCATGGAGCTATCAGCAAACTGATGCCTCTCAGGCGAGTCAGCTTACCGATTTAGTAGCCATACCGACGCTGACACAGTTAGTTGATGATGCGTTGGCCCAGAACCCCAGCCTTCAGCAAACTGCATTGGCACTCCAAATTGCCTATGCCCAGGAAAAACTTGCCGTTGGTGATCAGTTGCCGGCGTTGAGTGCCGGGTTCAGTGGAAAACGAGAAGAAGATAAGGACACTAGCTATAGCACAGATCTGACGGTGAGCTGGGAGCTGGATCTGTGGCAGAAGATCAGCGATGGCGTTGGGGCTGCCCAGATGGATGTAGCCAGTTCACAGGCTACCTTTCAGGCGGCACAAGATGCCTTGGCGGCGAATATTATGCGGGCCTGGCTGCAGATTAATCTTAGACAGCAACTGCTGGACATTGAAACACAACGTCTGACGGTTCTGAAAAACAACGAAACTTTTATTCTGGAGCGTTACCGTGTTGGGCTTGGGCAATTGGAGGAGCTTGATAACGCCCGTAGCAGCAGTGCGCAGACAAGGGCTACACTGGCAGATTATAAAGAGCAGCTTGCCAAGGAATACCGTGCACTAAATCAGTTGTTGGGCAGGGATCCATCTTCCTCGGCCCCTCATATAGAGCAGCGTTTTCCGGAAGTACTCGAGCCACTTGCGTCACTTCCCGAGCAGGATCTAGGGCGGCGACCAGATTTGCAGGCTGCCTATTACACCATTCTCGCTGAGCAATACCGAACTTCTGTTGCCTATAAAGCGCTGCTCCCGTCGATCAGTTTATCGGCTTCGCTGACAGATATCGGTTCCAGCCCGAGTGATGCCTTACTGACAAGCCCTGCCTGGAGCCTGCTAGGGCAACTGACAGCGCCATTGTTTCAGGGGGGGAAGCTCAGAGCCCAGGTTGATATTGCCGAGCTAACGGCTGAACAAAGTTACTGGGCGTATCAGGAAACATTGCTCAATGCTGTCACTGAAGTCGAAAACACTTTGGGTCAGGAGCAGTCACTGGAACGACAGCAGCAACACCTGACAGAAGCACTAAGCAGCGCCTCTCGCAGTGTCACTAATTACCAAACCAAATATCGACAAGGGCTCGTCGATATTCTTGACCTGTTATCGGTACAGCAACAAACGTTTGATCTTCAATCTCAGCTGGTACAGATAACGTATAACCGACTCGTAAACCGAATTGACTTAGGCCTGGCGCTAGGGCTTGGAGTGTCATCATGAAATTAAAAATGCTTACTATTGCTGTAACACTTGCTTCAGCTGCCAGTATTGTTGCTGTTGCAGCCTATAACGGCGAGCAGATGAGTGCCGTTATTGCTCCCGCTGTTGAAACACGCGGCCCTCAATACCCTGATGTGGCTATTGTTGAAGTTGCCCGACGCGATTACAGGGCAACGATAACGGGGCACGGCGAAGCAAAACCACGCTATGAACTTGATTTAACTGCAGAGGTTAGCGGGCAGGTTGAGAGCTTGGCCGATCGTTTCGAAACGGGGTTGGAGTTTGAAAAGGGCGACGCCTTAGTCAGATTGAATCAGACGGACTACCAGCAGGCTGTTGCCAGTGCAAAGGCATCTGTCGCCGATGCCAGATTGGCGTTGCTAGAAGAACAGCGCCAGGGCCAGCAGGCCCTGAAAGAGTGGAAGCGATCCGGACTCAAAGGCCAACCGGACTCTTCCCTGGTGTTACGCGAACCGCAACTACAAGCAGCAGAAGCTAAATTGGAAAATGCCAAGCGGGAGCTGGAGAAAGCAAAGCGCGATTTGGGGAAGACCACAATCAAAGCCCCTTTCAATGCTTTAATTATTTCCAGGGAGGTTCAGCCGGGCAGCTATATTCAGGCTGGCAGCAAGGTGGCTATGCTCTATAGTACCGACAGAATTGAAATTAGCATTCCGCTGTCCGGCAATCAGTGGGGGAATTTGCCGCCGCTAAATTCGCTCGGTAATGAACAATGGCCGGTCGAACTAACCAGTACCGAGGGGAACAAGCAATGGCAAGGTTACGTTGAACGGGTTGAGCAGCACCTGGATAGTGCAAGCCGGCAGCGTTCATTGATAGTTGTGGTCGAGCAGCCGCTGCAAAAAGCCAACCCTTTGTATGCAGGTACATTCGTAGAAGCGAAAGTACAAGGCCGGGATTTATCCGAATTGTGGCAGTTACCTGCATCGGCGATCTCGCAAACAGGAGAGATTTGGCTCGTCGATGACAACCAAAGTTTGTTCAGTATCAAGGCCAAGAAACAGTTCGAAGACAGTAACTATGTCTATGTGGTTCCGCCTGACGGCACTGAGTATGCCAGAGTGGTTATTCGTCCGTTGAACAGTTACGTACAGGGTATGTATGTTCAGCCGGTTGTGGAGGGGTAAGCAATGACATCTCCTCAGGATATAGCTGCGGCCAAGCAGTCTGGCGGCATTATTGGTTGGTTTGCGATTAACTCGGTTGCGGCGAACCTGTTACTGGTTAGCATGATTGTGCTTGGTATCATGTCGCTGAATTCTATTCGCAAGGAAGCCTTTCCCAGCATGGAGCCTAACGTCATCACCGTTTCGGTGAATTATGACAGCGGCGATGCCAAGCAAGCCGAAGAAGGTATTGCGATCAAAATTGAAGATGCATTGGAAACGGTGCCGGGTATCAAGCGTATCACATCGACATCTGATGCTAATGGAAGCTCGGTGCGAATCGAGAAGCTCAGTGACTACGAGCTTGAGACTTTGCTGACTGATGTCAAAACCAAAGTTGATGCCATTTATAATTTTCCGGCAGATGCTGAAAACCCGGTGATCGACAAAGCAAGAATGCAGGATCATGCGCTCTGGGTGCAGCTATATGGTGATGCCGACAGGGCAACGCTGCAGGCACTGGCCGAAAAGTTAAAAGCTGATCTTCTGGCGCAGTCATCGATTCGGGATTTGGAAATCAAAGGTAAGTCTGAGCCGATCATTTCTGTCGAAGTGGATGAAGGGCAGCTTCAGGCCTATGGTCTGTCTCTGTCGGATATTGCAACGGCGATCAATGCCGAATCATCTACTGCCTTGACGACAAGCCTGCGCAACGGTGAGAAGGTGGTACGGCTTAAAGCGGCAGAACAAGCATACCAGGCAGCTGAATTTGCACGTATTCCGTTAGTCACGACTGCGCAAGGGACCATTATTACCCTTGGTGATGTTGCTAGTGTCACCGAGGCATTCGAAGATGATCCGTTTA
This sequence comes from Photobacterium kasasachensis, assembly GCF_050336885.1. Classification (NCBI taxonomy): domain Bacteria; kingdom Pseudomonadati; phylum Pseudomonadota; class Gammaproteobacteria; order Vibrionales; family Vibrionaceae; genus Photobacterium; species Photobacterium kasasachensis. Next base: position 55,777 of record NZ_JAKJSH010000007.1, on the reverse strand, counting down.
CTTTGTCTCGTTATCAGCAAACAAACGGAATGGGTATTGAGATCGTCATGGATGAGTATGGCGATGTTACCCAAATTGTCGAGCAGGCTAAACAAGTGGTCGAGAACTGGCATCAGCGTGGTTTGTTGCCTGCGAACGTGGAGTTGGTCACTTGGTACGACAAAAGTACTTTAATAAAAGATCGACTGTCACTGCTGACCAGTAACGCCCTGACAGGTATCGCATTGGTGTTTATTGTTCTGGCCCTGTTTCTTAATCTGCGCGTGGCCTTCTGGGTAGCAGCTGGTCTGCCGTTTGTCTTTTTCGGTACCTTGTTTTTTATGGGCGACAGCTTTACCGGACTGACGATCAATGAAATGACCACATTCGGTTTCATTATGGCGCTGGGGATAGTGGTCGATGACGCAGTCGTGGTGGGAGAGAGTGTATATGCTACCCGGCGCCAGGATGGGGATACCCTTGCCAATACCATAAAAGGCACGCTAAAGGTTGCGGTTCCGACACTGTTCGGGGTGTTGACAACTGTCGCAGCATTTATGTCTTTGTCGAATGTCACAGGTGATTTAGGGCAGATTTATGCCCAGTTCGGTACTGTAGTTACCATTTGCTTGTTGCTGTCGGTAGTTGAATCCAAGCTGATCCTGCCATCGCACCTGGCGCATCTCAATACTCACCGCCAGATCCCAAAAGGCATTAAAGGCTGGTGGGCACGTATCCAGCATGGTGCCGATAGTGGGCTGATGTGGTTCAACCGACGTATTTATTGTCCCGTGATTGAATGGGCATTGAATTTCCGTTATGCCGTCATTTTGGCCTTTATTGCCCTAATGGTGCTGGTAGCGGGAATGCCGATGACAGGAAGTGTTCGTGTAGCATTTTTCCCGGACATACCGGGTGACGTTGTCACGGCCGATCTGTCAATGCAGAATGATGCGAGTTTCGGACAGACGAATCGAAATCTATTGAAGCTTGAGCAGGCAGCTCTTCAGGCAGACCGTAACCTCATTGCCCGAAAAGCAAGTGGCAACCCGACTGCTGACTCATCAGATACTGGCCTACTAGCCAAGAGTGGAATAACAAGTTTGCAGATTATTGCCGAAGACGATAGCTCGGGTAAATTGCAAGTTGAGCTAACATCTGACGGGCTGTATACCTCGACAGAGTTCGAACAGGAATGGGAGCGACTTAGTGGATCGCCGGAAGGGGTTAAGAAGCTGAAGTTTTTGTCCAGCTTTGAAATGGTTGATAACTTCAAGGTGGAGCTTAAAGCTTGGGATGATGCAACTGTGCGCCAGGCCGGGCTGAAGTTTAAAGACCTGCTGGCGCAGACTCCGGGCGTGAGTGGTATCGATGACAACCTGAATCCGGGCCTGCCGCAGATCCGGTTTGAACTCACGGAGCAGGGCAGAACACTGGGGATGGATACGGCTAATTTGTCACAACAGGTATTACAGTCCTTTGGTGGTGAAATTGTTCAGCGTTATCAGCGTAATAAAGATGAAGTGAAAGTCCGGGTTCGCTATCCCGAGCAAAAGCGTCAGAATATGGCTGATATTATGCAGTCTCGTGTGCGTACTCCAGATGGTACAGTGGTACCGCTAAGTACGGTTGCCAATGTTGTCTCTGAATATCAGCAAGACGAAATTACCCGCATTGACAGTCTGCGAGCTATTTATATTACCGCTGTCGTCGATAAGACGATTGTTGCTCCCAACGAGTTGGTGGCTCGATTGCAGCAAGACGTAGTACCTGAATTGCATCGGCAGTATCCGGACTTGAGCGTGCATTTTGCCGGTGAGGCCGAGCAGCAGCAGGAAGCAACTAGTTCGATGGGCAATATGTTCATTGTTGCGTTGCTGGCTATTTATGTTTTGCTGGCCGTGCCGTTGAAGTCCTATATTCAGCCGTTGCTGATCATGACTGCGATTCCCTTTGGTATTGTCGGGGCAATACTGGGTCACTGGTGGAATGATTTGACCATTAGTATCTTGTCGCTTAACGGTATTTTGGCGCTGAGCGGGGTGGTAGTGAATGACAGTTTGCTATTGGTATCCCGTTTCAACGAGCTGAGGGAAGATGACAGTATTCCTGTTAAGCAAGCAATTAAAGAAGCCTGCTCCGGGCGTTTGCGAGCAGTATTGCTGACATCTGTTACTACCTTTGCCGGATTAACCCCACTGCTGGGAGAAACATCGATGCAAGCACAGTTCCTTATCCCTGCGGCTGCGTCATTAGGTTATGGCATTTTGTTTGCCACTCTTATCACGCTGATCCTAATCCCGGCTTTGTTATTGATTCAATGTGAAATCAAGTTGTTACTCGCTAAACTGGTCAATATGACAAAGCAAGAAAACAAGGTTGCTGAAGTATGCTAAACCTGCTGCTGGTAGAAGATGATCTGGATTTGGCAACAGCGGTTGTCGATTATCTGGAACTCGAATCCATTCAGTGTGACCACGCCGTTAACGGCGTGGTTGGCTTGAACCTGATTAAGAAAAACCCTTATCAGGCAATTATTCTGGATTTGAATTTGCCCCGAATGGATGGATTAACGGTGTGCAGGCAAATGCGCGAGCTGGGTAATGACACGCCTGTGTTGATGTTGACGGCACGAGACAGCCTTGATGATAAGCTGGTCGGTTTTGATTCCGGCGCTGATGATTATTTGGTTAAGCCGTTTGCGATGGAAGAGCTAATCGCCAGGGTCAAGGTGTTGTCACGTCGCCGCAGTGGGCAGATTAACAAGCTCACTGTCGAGGATCTCGAGTTAGATTTGAGCCAGAAGCAGGCTTATCGCAACCAGCAGTTACTGAAGTTGTCACCGACTGCAATTAAGATCCTCGAGGTGCTGATGCGTGAGAGTCCCAGCCCTGTCTCGAGGGAGGTGTTGATGCAACGTGTTTGGGGAGACGATCAGCCGGACAGCAATAGTTTGAAAGTGCATGTATTTAATATCAGGAAGCAATTGGAGCTGGCTGGTGGGCCACCACTGATCCATACCATGACTAGCTTTGGGTTTGCCTTGAGGAGAGCGGATGAAAATCAGGCTTAGCCTAAGGCTGTACTTTCTGGCGGCGATGCTACTGCTCGGTGTGTCCTTGGTGATGGTGTTTTCAGGGTTGACCGTCAATTACTTCATTAAAGGTATGGACACGGCCATGATCGGAGCTGCATTTGATGTCGCTGAGGTCGAAGGTGTTCAGAATGGCAAGCCGAAGGTGGTGATAGGCTTTACAGTAGCAAGTAGATGGCAGGATGTCCCAGAGGATATTCGACAACATATACCTGTACCGCCATCTGAACCGTTTATGCTGAAAAAGCATATTGTGGATAGTGCCTCTTTGTTTGCTCCTCCTGAGGCCGGTTATTTTGTAATAATGGCTATCAATAGGCGAGAGGAGCAGCGCTTCGTTTCTCGTTCTTTTTCTGATGAGATCCCTGATACGCTTGTAGATGAAGATTTTCCTCATTTTTTCTGGATATTAATCTTTTGTATAGCAGGGATCGTTACTTTTTCCGTGTTGTTGATATTAATGATGCGCTCGGTGGCCTCGCCGGTAGAGAGATTACGCGACTGGGCAAAATCACTGAGTGCCGATAACCTTAAACAGCCTGCACCGGATTTTCGTTATAACGAATTGAATGCATTGGCAAGTATGATCAGAAATAGCTTAAATTCGGTCCAGAACGGCCTTGAGCGTGAGCAGGTTTTCTTACGACATGCCAGTCATGAGCTAAGAACACCAATTGCCGTTATTCGTACCAATACAGAGCTGTTAAAAAAGCTCGGAATGAGCAATCCGGAAAAATCTCAGGCTATAGTTGAGCGTATCGAACGAGCCAGTTTGACGATGGGGCATTTGACCGACACCTTGTTATGGATGAGTCGGGAAAGCGATTCATCGCTACCGGCTGAGCATGTTGATTTGGGGGCTTTGCTTGAAGAGTTGGTCGACGAGCTACATTACTTACTTCAGGATAAAAATGTTTCAATTGAGGTAGAAACTTCACCATATTCAGTATTGCTTCCCGCTATCGGGTGTCGAATAGTGCTTACGAACTTGATAAGAAATGCATTTCAACATACTCAGCATGGCAGGGTAGTTATAACTCAGGTTGAAAACTCGGTACTTATCATGAATACAAATAGCGATAGTCAGTCAGGTGAAACCAGTGATCTCGGTTTTGGGTTGGGACTGGATCTTACAGAAAAGCTGGTAAAACGCTTTGGCTGGCACTACGAACATCGTACAGAGGCGACAGGTCACGTGGTTAGAGTAAGGTTTTAAATTGCTGTTATCACGCTAGGAACGTTCCTAGCGTGATTTCTGCAACTGATAATTATTTGCATTTGTTATTATTTTTCATTTAAATATGCCTTTATGTTTAAGGTGGGTGTGAAAATGAAACTCGAACAATGTTGGCAGCACTATACAAAGGCGGAAGAGCTGATCCAGCAGGGGCACTGGCCCGAGGCGTATTATTTGTATAACGATGTGTTGTCGCATTTGCCGAATTATATTCATCACGCTGTAAGCTGCCCAAATACCAGACCCTGTCAGTTTGCTTGTATGCTTGATGGTTATCGAAATGCTTGCATTAACCAGTCCGAAATACTGAACCATCTGGGAAGGAAAGAGGAAGCATTCACCCTGCTTTCAGACACCTATAATTTCTTTCAATTCCTAACGTTAGAATCTTGCGCAATCGTGCAATCCTTAGAATCAGTGTTGCATAACCATAGTGAAAACCTGTTTCGTCATATCAGTGCTTTCTGTGCCGCACAGAGAAACTCGGATTGGATGCACGAGCTGGCGAATGTCCAGAAGTCTCACCATCATTTTCATCAGTTGCAGCATACAGCGTCTTTCATGCAATCTGGCAGGCTTAACTAGTAAGGGCTGAGCTCTCGTGTTTATTTGATAAAGCAGAAAATAAATCCCAGATACGCTACTCTAATATAATGATTTAAATCGTATTTCTGATTTTCAGAAAGAATGCCGCCGACTGTTGAGGAACGACAAATGAGAGCACCAAGCTGGGATCTTTCCATTGCGTATGAAAGTTTATCTGATCCTAAAATCTCCCAGGATATGAAAATCGCCAAGGAAAAAGTCGCGGACTTTGCTGTCTTGGATCCCACCGCTCTTGGTGATTTGATGAAGGCAATCGCCCTGAAAGATCAGCTCACTATTATAGTGAGAACTTTGTCCAGCTATGCAAACTGCCTGTCTTCGGTTGACGCTTCAGACGACGGTGCGAAAAAGTTAGCCGGCAGCGTCGACAAGCTTTTTTCAGAGTTTGAGCAAGCGTTCAATCCATTTGTTCAGGCATTGATCCATTTAAGTGACGATGAGTTCAATACGGTTCTTGCCGGTAATGATGATCTGGGAGAACTGGAAGCCTACCGTTTCAAGCTGGAACGGGAGAGGTTGAAACGAAATCGCCTTCTTTCTGTGGGTGAAGAGCAGCTACTCTCGGCAATGAATGTCGATGGTAGAAATTCTTGGGGACGTCTTTATGACAACCTGACCGGGAGCCTTTCCGTTACCTTAAAGCTGAAGGACGGCAGCGAGGAGTCAATGGGACTATCTCAAGCGGCAAGTATCCTGTATGGGCCTGACAGTGAACGCCGTGAGCCAGCATGGAAAGCGATCTCAGAGGTAATGTGTGTTCATGAGCAAAGTTTTGCCGCGATTTTAAACGGCTTGGCGGGTGGCAGACTGACGGAGTACGAAAAGCGAAGTCATACCGAGCAGGTGCACTTTTTGGACTCCAGCCTTCATAGCAGCCGTATTGAGAAGGAAAGCTTGGAGGCGATGATCAAGGTCGCCAGAGACAACCAGGCGGTCGGGCGCAAAGCGGGTTTACAGATGGCTAAGCTGTTCGGTACTGAGAAACTCAAACCCTGGGATGAACTGGCGTCTATGCCTGCTATCGAGGGAGGGGAGAGCGAAAGTTACAGCTTTGATCAGGGGATCTCGATTATCCGCGAGGCGTTTGCTGGTGTCGATCAGGAAATGGCGGACTTTGTCGATATGATGGTTGAAAGGCAGTTGATTGATGCCGCTCCTCAGCCAACGAAACGCCTGGGTGCCTATTGTACCAAGTTCGTGAACACCCGAACTCCTTTGGTGTTTATGACCTGGGGCGGCAGTATGTCCGATGTACTAACGCTTGCCCACGAGCTTGGTCATGCATTCCACAACTGGGTAATGCGGGATATGCCCGTAGTACGCAGTGAGTACCCGATGACACTGGCTGAGACGGCGTCAATTTTTGCCGAGAATATCGTCCGAGATGCGCTGTTGGAGAAAGCGGAGAGTGATCGGGATAAATTGATGATGCTATGGGAAGAAGCTCAGGCAACATTGGCACTGATGATCAATATTCCTGTTCGATTTGAGTTTGAGCAAGCCTTTTACGAGCAGCGTCAGCAGGGTGAGTTCACCCCGGCTCAATTTAGGGAACTGATGGCCAGCACATGGAGAGAGTGGTATGGCGAGGCGATGGACGAGACGAACGATATGTTCTGGGCCAGCAAGCTGCACTTTAGCATTCCGGAGCTTAGCTTCTACAACTACCCTTATTTGTTTGGTTACCTGTTCAGCAAGGGCGTGTATGCCCAACGAGCAGTAAAGGGCGAGCAATTTTACTCTGACTATAAAGCCTTATTGCGTGATACCGGCTCGATGACCGCCGAAGAGGTGGTGCAGAAACATTTGGGTATGAATATCCGTCAACCAGAGTTCTGGCAGCAGAGTGTTGATATGGTTTCGGCACAGATTGATGCGTTTGAACAGCTTATCGAGGCTGATCGCCAGTAGGCACAGTATCTCTCGAGTACAAATTGCCGTAACAAAAAGCGGTTTAGCATGATGCTAAACCGCTTGAGTTCTTATGAGACAGGAATGACTGCCTTTGCTAGAAGTCGCTAATTAGAAGCTATAGCGAGCACCTAACTGGTAGCTCATTTCTTTTAGATCATCAAAAGCACGGTGCTGAAGGTTGGCTTCGATGCTCATGTGATCAGATACCTTGAAGTTGTTACCAAGGCGAAGTTCATACAGGGTATCGTCGTAATTTGCTAAACGCATTGCCGGCTCTACAGTCCACTTATCCATTAGCTGGTAACGAGCACCAATTTCACCTGTCAGGCCAGAGTCATCACCTCTGAAGGTTGTGGTGGCGCCAGAGAAGCCAAAGACATGCACATCCAGCTCGATTTCTGAGCGAGAATAACCAGCCAGGCCATAAACCGTCAGGTCGCTGTTGATTGGGTGGAAGTAACCCAGACCAAGCAAACCGTGAGAGATAGTCAGATCATCTTTAGCTGTCGCGTCACCACGGGTTTCCAGGAAGAAGTTATCAGTAAAGTTCCAGCTACCGCGAAGGTACATACCCGCTGTGTTGTCTGTCAGAGAAGCACTCTGATTCCATACCGACACAGAAGATGGCAGGTCGTGGTTGTACGAGTTTAGCTGCAGGCCGCCTGAAATGTAGTTGAAGTTTTGAGTTAGGTTGTGGCTCACAGCTTCAGTTGATTCCGCCTGTACAGAAAAAGTGGTAGCCAAAATAGCAGCAAGGGGAAGTAGTGCGATCTTTTTCATTATTTAAACCTGATAAAGTTGCTATACATCGACAATAAAACTGGTTTCGCTGTCGACTTCAGAAGATGAGCGGATAGTACGCCCATTAAAAACGTTGTGCAATAAGATTTTGTACGATGTTTTTTATTTTTTGACTGTTTGGTCGATTATTGAGCGAATTGGATAACAGGGATCACATTTATCCTTGATAGTCACATGGTTTCTATTCAATCAGTAACGCGAAGTCTTTATGATAGATGAGTGTACTCATTGAATAGGACAAGGAATGCCATGAAGAATACGTTTGACCATGCTCTGCCGAATGCAGAAGGGTATTTTGGTGAATATGGCGGTAGTTTCATTCCTGAAGAACTACAAAAAATAATGAACCAGATTGCAGCCGCTTATGATGAATGCCGCAAGGATCCGGCTTTTCAGGAAGAGCTGGCTCGTTTGTATAAGCATTTTGTCGGTCGTCCAAGCCCGATATTTCATGCCGAAAACTTATCCGCCAAATATGGCGCGCCTATTTATCTCAAACGTGAAGATCTTAACCATACCGGTGCCCACAAGATTAACCATTGCCTAGGTGAAGCGCTGGTTGCCAAGAAAATGGGTAAGAAGAAGCTGATTGCAGAAACAGGTGCTGGCCAGCATGGTGTGGCCTTGGCGACAGCGGCTTCATTGGTTGGCCTGGAATGCGATATCTACATGGGAGAGGTTGATATTGCCAAAGAGCATCCTAATGTTGTTCGGATGCGGATCCTTGGTGCGAACGTTATTCCGGCTACTCACGGACGTAAAACACTGAAAGAGGCCGTGGATGCAGCCTTTGAGGCTTATCTGAAAGATCCGATTAACCAATTGTATGCAATTGGATCAGTAGTCGGCCCTCATCCATTCCCGATGATGGTCAGAGACTTCCAATCGATTATCGGTAACGAGGCTCGTGTTCAGTTCAAGGAGATGACCGGGAACTTACCCGAAAACCTGGTTGCCTGTGTAGGCGGCGGTTCAAATGCAATGGGTCTGTTTACTGCCTTCCTTGAAGATGCAGATGTGGCTATTCATGGTGTTGAGCCTGCCGGACGCTCGCTAACCGAAGTCGGAGAGCATGCCGCAACGCTTACCCTGGGAGAGCCGGGCGTGATGCATGGCTTTAAGTCATACATGCTGAAAGATACTGAAGGTGAGCCTCAGGAAGTGTACTCGGTGGCCAGTGGCCTGGACTACCCGTCTGTCGGGCCGCAGCATAGTTACCTGAAGGATATTGGCCGAGCCAATTATGGCACGGTGAATGATCAGGAAGCCATCGATGCCTTTTTCGAGTTGTCGCGTCAAGAGGGTATTATTCCTGCAATTGAATCAGCCCATGCCGTGGCGTATGCCCTGAAGCTGGCCAAGCAGGGAGAGAAGGGTTCAATCCTGATTAACTTGTCGGGGCGAGGAGACAAGGATATCGACTTTGTCGTTGAAAACTACGGCAAAGACTATGGCATCGAGTCGCTATTAAATACGGCCAAATAGCTCGACTTTCTATATAGAGAAAAGCCAGATTTTGTGTCTGGCTTTTGTTTGGAGTGAAGAAGTGTTTTTTTGTTAGCTGAAGATAACGCCAAGGCTGAGCAAGATCATTACCATTGCTGTCAAAACACCAAGTAGCGGGCCAATGAACTTCAGCCAGGAAGAGTAGGAGACACGGCCGATAGCCAGTCCGCCCATCACTACACCGGAAGTTGGCGTGACAAGGTTTGGCAGACCAGAGGCTGATTGGAACGCAGTGACGACCAGCTCACGCCCTACACCGGCAAAGTCAGCAAGCGGGGCGAGTACCGGCATCGATAGAACGGCCAGGCCAGAAGAAGAGGGAACAACAAGACAGAGTACCGCTTCAACCCAATAGATGGCATTGATAAAGGCAACTTCGTGTAATCCTCCCAGCAGGCCTTCGGCATAGTTGAGGATGGTATGGGTAATGTTGCCGTTATCCATGACAACGACCAGTCCCCGGGCGATGGCGATAATCAGTGCGACACCTAGCAAGTCACGGGCTCCGTTGACAAAGCTGTCGGTGATTTCAACTTCTGACAGTCGGCCGACAAAACCGACAACGATGCTTGAGCCGATAAATAGCGCCGATAGCTCTGCCATCCACCAGCCTGCGAGGGAGACACCCCACATCATCACTGCAAAGGTTAGTCCGAAAATAACCAGTACAGCTTTGCGTTTTCCTGTCAGCTCAGGGGCTTGCTGCTCTTTGCTATGAAGGAAATGCTTGAGGTTGTCTTCTTTTTGGTGGGCAACAATGGATTGCATCGGATCACGCTTTACTTTGTCGGCGTAGCGCATGACGTAGATAACACATGCTAGCCAACCTAATACAAGGATAACGGCACGCAGCGCGAAGCCTTCCATGAAGTTGATCTCGGCAGCGTTGGAGGCAATCACTGTTGCAAAAGGGTTGATTGTAGAGCCGAGACAGCCAATTCCCGCACCGACCATAATAATGGCCACCCCGACAATGCTGTCATAGCCAGCAGCGATCATCACCGGGATTAACAAGGCATAAAAGGGGATTGTTTCTTCTGCCATACCGTAAACGGTGCCTCCGAGGGCAAACAGACCCATCAGGATTGGGATCATCCACTTTTCACGACCGGCCAGGCGTTTCATGGTGCCGGCAATACCAGCATCAATTGCACCGGTTTCTGTTACTACAGCCAGAAAGCCACCGATAACCAAGACGAACAAGGCAACATCAACGGCGCGTGCCGCGTAGCTTGCCGGATCGTAGAAGCCCTGAATTGGGGCCATGAGTACATCCACAATACCCTGTGGATTAGCGTCGACCGTTTGGTAGGAGCCGACAAGCGGCACCATGCGACCCAGTACTTCATTGTTTTCCATTTGATACTGACCTGCCGGGATCACCCAGGTTAGCAGCGCCATGACAACGGTAAGCAACATCAAGATTGTGTAGGCCGAGGGAAATTTTATTCTAGTCATACAGATGTCCTTTTCAGATGGGGCAAACTGCCCCATGAACGGGTGGTAACCACCTCTAATTGATGCAAAAAGCTATGTTTCGAACGCTATGCCACAAACTCGAGTATTTCTTGTGGTGACAGGTTAGCCAGTCCCATCTTTTTCAGTGTCCTGCCACAGGTAAAGTAATCGGTATCGTTATAGGCATTGTCGATGTGCAGGCAGGAAGTGATTAGCGGAGTATCGACGCCAGCCAACTGGCCAAGCTCATAGCACGGCACCAACAGGTAGGCGGCATCCTCTGTGATGTATCTGTTGCTGGCAGAGTTGGGCGCGCTGTTTAGCTTGCCATGGGTTTCCGAGGTGCGGTTTACCTCGTACACACTCTCACAGTCCATGGCGTAGAGGGAATTCATCGCCTCTAGTTCCGGAAGCAGGCTAATCCCTAATGCCTTTCCGATTGCCAGACGTTCTTGCTCCATCACCGCAGCAGCTTTGGCTGTCGAGATTGAACAGCAATCTTTGTAGTAGTTGAACTGGCCGTCATAATTTTCGAGCAGCCCCATATTGAGCGTCGTAAGAAGCGGGTGGCCACCAAAATTGATGTTTTCCAGTCCGGCTTCGATAACGTTGCCCAGTGGTTTTAGCGGCAGTGGCATAACAGGTTGCAGTGCTTTGATTGCCTCCGCTGTCTTACTGGCAGGCAGTGCTGATACTGGCAGGAATTCTTTCATGCCGAGAATTGCCAGTTCGGCAGGGCCGACAATCCGGGTCGCCCAGGGGATGGAAATCGCGTCGACAAAGATGAGGTTAAGGTCCTCATAGCCTTGTTCGTTCTTGATGCGGTTTAATACCAGTGAGCCGTAGTTACCCGGCATCAGCATAATGATCTGACCGTCACGTAAATGCGGCAGCATGCTGGTGAATAAAGGTTCCTGGGCAAATGAAGGGACAGGCAGGACCAGCAAGTCCGAATAGAGGATGGTCTCTTCAAGATCGCGGCTTACCTTATCAATAGCCTGAAAGCCCGAATAGGTGAGGGGGACATCGTTAAAACTTTCGAGCGCTTTGATACCGCCGCACTTTTCGATATCAGCCAAAGGCTGGTCAAAACCTGTTGCGCCGTACAGGCAGACATCCGCTCCCTGAAGTGTGAAATGATAGGCTGCTGTTAACCCGGCATTGCCAGAGCCGATAACAGATACACGAGGTGCCATAGTTCTTCCTTTCTGAAACGTGTTTGGGTGCTTTCAGACTAAGGAAGAACCTGATTTGGTAGCCAATGACGAAGACGCAAACAACCATGCAAAAAAGTAATACTCTTCATCTGTTTTTGTTTTAAGTGTTTGATAGTTTGACTGTTTTAAAGATTGTGTTTATTCATGACAGTTACTGGTTATCTGTGAGATTGCGCATCTGAGCTTTCATCGAGATCACGCATCGGGCCGATTTTGAGGTAAATATCCAGTTCGTCGGCAAGGAGCAGGAATTGCTCGATGAATTGCTCTGCATGCCGATGTATTGGCTTGAGTGCCGGGTAGAGCATGTCGAACTCAAAGGGAAGACTAAATACCAGCGGGCGCATTACAACCTGGGGATGCTCGCACTCCATATGGGCCGTAAACGGATCGGTAATCGCAATTCCTACCCCTTCGCGAACCAGGACGGCTGCTGTGCTGGCCAACGATACTTCTATTTGTTCTACGGTTGATAGATTGTAGCGGCGTAGCAGGGCATCGATACGCCGTTGGATCGCATCTTTTTCGTGGCGGATCAGCATTTGGTCGGCAATGTCATAAATATCTATTACCGAGCGCTTGGCAAGCGGGCTATCAGCAGGGATCAGGCAGACGCACTCACACTCAATCTTCTGGGCTTTTACGCCTGCTAGGTTCTCGTCGACAAAGGCAAAGCCGATATCGGTTGTCTGACTTTGGATTCGGCGAATCACTTCTTCGGAGCGATAGGTTTTGAACCCGACCTTCATTTTCGGGGCATTTTTGAGAAAGGTCGCCAGAATACGGGGAAGGTAGGCATTGGACAGCAAGGGCATGGCGGCAATATTCAGGCTGCCAAAGTGACTGGATCTGATGGACTCAGCTGCATGGTCGAGCCCGGTCACGGCATCGAAAACTTTGGCAACTTCCAGATGGAATGCCTGTCCTTCGTCGCTTAGGACTAACCGGTTTCCCTTGCGGATAAAGAGGTTGAATCCCAGGCGTTGTTCTAGCCCGGAGAGCAACCGGCTTACGGCGGGTTGGCTGAGGCTGAGTCGCTCAGCGGCGGCGGTAACGGTTTGGCATTCGACAATTGCTTTGAATGCATTGAGTTGGGATAGCTTCATCGGCGTTGCGCTACTCTTATTGGCTTGATTATGGCTGTAAGCTACCAAATATCTTTGGTTAATACTTTTTTGGCGTGCCTCAACCGTGACAGGCAATGTAAAAAGACAAAGCCAGGTTGAGAACCTGGCTTTGTCTTGATGCGATATCTTTTGAGTATGAAGGCGTTAAAGAATACGTCGGGTCTTGTTACAACTGCTTGATAATGTAATCAAGCGCCCCGGTTACTGCCGCGACCTGTGCGTCATTGCATTCCTGATCATTAACGAGAGGGCTGTCCGGGTAGACCTCGGTTGTGGTGCCGTAAGTACAATTCGTCAAGCCGCTGCACAGGCCGAGTTTCTTGGTCGGGTAATTAATCACGCCTTCCTGGGTTATTGCCTCACCAATGATTTTTCCTTCCCCGTCAGGCGGGGCGATATGGGTGACTTTTCTGACTGATTCGATAGTAGCCTTCTGGAACTCATCCTGAGGGTTGTCGGTATCACCGACAAGATAAAAGCCGTCCGGGATCATGCCTTTGACATACTCAATGCCGTCTCGAGCAGCAAGCGCCGGTCTGAATTCCAGCTCATCGGTATCAGTTGTTTCGTGTAGGTCGATGTGGGCAAGAATATCGACATTGAGAGAGGCAACTAGCTGCATCAAGCCTGCCGATTCTTCTGACGGGCTGTTCTCATAGAAAGAGCGGTTAGGATCGACAGCATTGGGATTCCAGCGATTGATGGTTTCATATCCCCATGGACTGACACAAGGAGCGACAATGATATTGAAGGTATCGCTGTAGTTTTCTGCTTCAGTAGCAACAAACTGAATAGCACCATGTACGCCGCTGGTTTCATAGCCATGAACCCCGCCTGTGATCAGGACTGTAGGCTTGTTGCTATCCCAGTTACGGGTCTTTAGTGCAAAGAGAGGGTATTTGTCGCTATCATAAGAAAGTGCGCCATACTTGAGCAAGTCAAAGCGCTTCCCGAGCGGGGTTAGCTTTGTAACGACTTCGTCCTGGTAAGAGCGTTTGATTGTAACTTGTTCAAGCCATGCGGCCTTTTCCTTATCACTCCACTTTTGTCCTGGAGTACCAATTGGGTAGCTGTGAGAACTGCTCATTACTTTGCCTTTGATTATCGTCGTTATCGGGAAATCCTTCTCCGAGAATAAACAGCGTTGCCTGTGTAGGCAACAGTATTTTTAGTGGAAATTAACAGCTCGTTTTAACTTTCATATCAAATGGATGCTGTATCACTGCAGGTAATTGGCGGTGCTTATATGTCAGTCGGGTGAAAAGCGTGTTGAACCGTATTAGAAAGAGAGTGCCGGGTTCGATATTTACCATTTTAAGGCTCGCTCTGACCATGAAATACAATGTGGGGATATTTACAATCTCCTCCTCAGGTACCGTCGGGCTTGCTCTATAACATTGAGTTGCTGAGCACTGCGCCTGACATATTGCATCTTATGAAGTGAAAGGAGCTTGATATGGAAAAACAACACGTTGCTGTTATTGGTGCCGCTGGACAGGTGGGAACACCATTGACGCGAGGCTTACTCTCGCTGGGGCATGATGTCACCATCATTACCCGTAAGATGCAAAAAGATGCCAAGCTGAAGGCTTTTGAAGAGTTGGGCGCATCGGTGTCGTTCTGTGCCGATATGCATGATGCAGACATAATGGCAGATATCCTTCAGGGCGTTGATACCCTTGTTGCCAGCGTTCCCGGCTCGAAATCCATCATTGAGCAATCCGAACCAGTCTGGCTGGAGGCTGCATTGAAAGCGGGCGTGAAGCGGTTTGTGCCGACAGAATTTGGTTGCCATACCCAAGCGCTTGAGATGGGTGATGGTGAGGTGTTTGACAACAAGAAGCGCTTTCACGACCTGTTGATGAGCTCAGGCATTGGCTGGACGCTATTCTACAACGGCGGTATTTTTGACTATTTCTTGCCGAACCTGCGGTTCTTCAGAAAGATCACCACTTTTGGTGAGCTTGAACTGCCAATCTATACCCATGATATTGATGACATTGGTTATCTTGCGGCACTGGCAGTTACTGACGAGCGTACTCTGAACAAGTGCGTTCAGGTTGATTTCAATGCCCTTAGCCAACATGACATGCTGGTTCTACTTAAACAATATTGGCCGGACTATTCCTTTGAATATGAACACTTCTCTTCAGAATATATTACGACGATGAAAGAGAGTGCCGGTGATGAGGTCACCGCCAAGAAAGGCGCAGAAACCGACAAGGAGCGCTGGGGGATCAACTACGCGATTTATGTTATTGGTAAGCTTGCCGCGTTTAACGAGCAGACATTGCGTACCAGCGAGCTCTATCCGGACTATGTCTGTAAACAGCCAGAAGAAGTGCTAAAAGACGCTAAGTTTGTTTTCGAGGAGTGATCCTCTTTCCGTTGATGAGGAGATAACCTCCGGGTTATCTCTTTGTGTTTTTACAAGCTTCCCTCCAATACAGGTCTTATTATGGACTCCTGGCTAACCCTGTTACCCCCGTGCTTATCCATCTTGCTCGCGATTACAACCCGGCAAGTCTATGTTGCCATCTTTTCCGGAGTTATGGCCGGTTCAATTCTACTTTCCCAAACAGTGATTAGCGGAATCGCTGATAGTTTCAATGTGGTAGTCGATACTTTTTCGTCGCCGAGCTCAGTGAARAGCCTGATCTTTATTTTAATCATTGGCGCAATTATCAATGTGATGCAACAGTCGGGAGGGGTTGAGGCGCTTATTCACCAACTCTCTCAGCAACGAAGCATAATTAGATCAAAAGTCAGTGCGCAGCTTGCCACCTTCGGCTTTGGTTTTTTGATGTGCCTGGAAGGCGTGGGTTCGATGATGTTGGTCGGGGTTGTCGGCAGGCCGCTGTTTCAGAAATTTAAACTCTCTAATACAAGGCTGGCATTGGTCGCTAATTGCACGGGGGCGCCTTTGGCCTGGTTGGTTCCTTTTAGTGGGGCAGGGGTATTTCTCACAGGTTTAATTTCGACCGAAGTTGAAAAAGGTACACTCGCTGAGTCGCCTTTCAGTTATGTGCTGAATGCCTTGCCTTATCAGTTCTATACGATTGTGATCCTGGCGATGGTGCCTATTCTGGCACTAGTACAAAAAGGGGAAGGCTTAGCGCTTGATATCCAAACGGATCATAAGAGTTTGGACTCTGTTTCTGCTAGCTCCTCATCAGCAAAAACACTATACCTGTTGGTCCCGGTCATTATTTTACTGACGTCAATTGGCATAATTACTTATGTCACCGGTGATATTAGTTCGGCTGTTTACCTTAGTGGGTTTGTTGCACTTATTGGCTCAGGCGGCTACTTCTGGCTCAATAACGTTGCTGTTAATAAATATATTGAGTGGTGCATACAAGGGATGAAAAATATGCTGCCAGCAGTGATAGTTCTAACTTTGGCATTTTCCCTAAGTAGGGTATCTGGCGAGCTGGGAACGGGAAAATATCTGGCCAGCTTGTTCACGGGAGAAATCCCTTCAGGGTTTATTCCGGCTACTATCTTTGTTCTTTGTATATTGATCTCATTTTCGACGGGCAGTTCGGGAGCCACGGTAAGCATAATGACGCCCATTGTGGTATCGCTGGCGGTAAGTGCCGGTGTAGCTGTTCCCTTGTCTATTGCAGCAATGGTTTCAGGTGCGGTATTTGGTGATCAAAGTTCGCCAATTTCCGACTCAGTGATTGTTGCGTCGTCGGCTGCAGACTGCCTGCCGGAAAAGCACTTCGTGACACAGCTGCCTTACACCTTGGCTGTGGCCTTACTGTCGCTTGCGTTGTATCTGGTGGTTGGGCTTAGCGTGTAATATACACTTTGATGACAAAGGTGTCTGGTATGGTCGTTTGGGTATAGAGTATGCGATAGTGCTCGGAGAGGCTCCTAGAAAAAAGAAGATAATAAGAGTTGTATGAACATTCCTGAAGTAGGCTTCAATCACGCAAAAACGGCAAACCGAGAAATCGAGGTCATTGATCTGGAAGAAATATACCAGCGCACTCATGGCCTTAACCATACACCAACCCTGCCGCACCGTGTTAACTTCTACCTCCTCATTCATATTGAAGAAGGAGAGGGAAGCCATTTGATTGATTTTGTTAACTATCCTTATCAATCCGGGGCTTTTATTTCGGTTCAGAAGAATCAGGTTCATGCATTTGATTTTAGCCACAGGCCCAAAGGAAAAGTGCTACTGTTTACCCAGGCTTTTATCGATCAGGCCCTGGCTAATATGCGACTGCCTGAGTTTACTCCCATCCACCTCGAACATGCTTATCAACCAGTATTTACGCCGGACTCTGACGTGTTGAGCAGCAGCCAAAGTATTCTGGCAGAGATCGTCAAAGAGCTGAGTTATCAGAATGCGGATCCCCTCATTGCAATGTTCCTGTTTTCCTCACTGTCGTTAATACTTCGTCGCGCTATGCCTGAAAGCCACCATGACAGGTTGAGCAAAGATCAGCTGAGTAAGTTTTCCCGCTTTATTGAATTGCTGGAGAAAAACTTTCATTGTACCCGTGATGCAACGTATTACGCCGAGCAAATACATACCACCTACAAGACACTCAATCAGCTATGTAAACTGGCAACAAACCAAACAGCCAAGCAACTCATTGACGCTTACACGATTCTGGAGGCGAAACGACGGTTGGTATTAGATGGTTTGCCAACCCAGCAACTGGCCTATGATCTGGGTTTTGAAGATGCCAGTAACTTTGTAAAGTACTTTAAAAAGCATACTTTGCTAACGCCCTCCCGTTTTCAGAAGCAGTATTCAGCCAAGTGATTTCAAATTGAACCTATTCTTGGGTCCAGTTTAGAAGTTCGATATTGACCATTTTTCAGCGGGTACTGACCATGTGCCCCTTCCTTATTTTCATTACTATTTCCTCATTCCAACAAGAGGTGAACAAAATGAAAAAAGGCCTATCTGCCGTACTGGCTACCGCAGCCATCCTTTGTAGTGCCTGTACCAGTCAGATTTCAGCTGAAGAGGCGGAAATGAAACTTTCGAATAAAGATAAAGCTGTTGCGCTGCTCAATAGTATCGAAACGGGGGATCACCAAGCTATCAGCTATGTGAATCCTGATAATTACATCCAGCATAACCTTGCTGTAGGAGATGGACTAGCCGGGTTTGGTGCCGTACTCCAGGCGCTTCCTAAAGGTAGTGCAAGGGTTGATGTTAAGCGAGCCTTCCAGGATGGTGATTATGTCTTTACACATACTGACTATAACTTCTTCGGCCCTAAAGTCGGTTTTGATGTGTTCAGGTTTGAAGAGGGGCTGATTGTTGAGCATTGGGATAACCTAGCCGTGAAAACGTCGCCAAACCCTAGCGGCAGGACGCAGCTTGACGGCCAGACACAAGTTACGGATCTCGAAAAGACCGAGCAGAATAAAGCGCTGGTGGAAGACTTTGCCAGCACAATTCTCATGAAAGGTGATTATTCCCAGCTCGGACGTTTTATTGATAGTGGTGAGCAAGACTATCTGCAGCATAACTCTGTGATAGCCGATGGCCTGAGTGGCTTGGGGCAGGCACTGGAGCAGATGGCAGCTCATGGCATCAAGATGGTGTATGACAAGAATCATCTGGTGCTAGGAGAGGGCAACTTTGTCTTGAGCATCGGCGAAGGTAGCCTGGGCGGTGAACATGTTTCATACTATGACTTGTTCCGCATCGAGGACGGTAAAATCGTCGAGCACTGGGATACGATTGAGCCTATCCCTGCCAAAGACCAGTGGAAGAACAATAACGGCAAGTTTGGGTTTACTGCGCACTAAAAGTAACAGGAACAGGAGCAGGAACGTAAAGCGGCTACCTTTTTCAAGGTAGCCGCTGTTGAGGTAATGCTAGAGCCGAGTTGAAAATCTAGCTAGTCTTGAACTGGCCTACCAACTGTTTAAGCTCGGTACCGGCATGGTTCAGCTCGCTGACAACTTGTTCTGAGCTGCTGCTCGAATGGATAAGGTCGGTAACAATATCCTGGATAGCAACCATGTTGCGGTTGATTTCATCTGTCACTGAGCTTTGCTCGGTAGCCGCAGTGGCAATCTGGCTGGTCATGTCATTAATCGCTTCAACTGCACCGGTAACGGATGATAGGCTTTCGGTGATAGAGTTTGCAGCTCCTACCGCCTCGGTACATGTTGACTGGCTGTTGCTCATTGATGATACGGCCTGAGAAACCAGGGCATGAAGCTCATCAAGCATCTCTTTGATTTCCTGGGTACTCGACTGGGTACGGCTTGCCAGTCCACGAACTTCGTCGGCAACAACGGCGAAGCCTCGTCCTTGTTCACCTGCACGTGCTGCCTCAATGGCGGCGTTTAGTGCCAGTAGGTTAGTCTGCTCGGCAATTTCACCGATGACTTTCAGAACGTTATCAATCTTTTGTGATTGCTGGTTCAGAGAGTGGATGTGTTGGGCGGCCTGATCGACTTCGTCGACGAGCGCGCTGATGGAAACAACTGAAGTATCAACACGTTGCTGGGCAACATGGGAATCTTCGCTGGCATTGCTGGTGGCATTCGATACTTCGTTGGCATTCATTGCAACTTCGCTTGCCGCCGAGCTCATTTCAGTAACAGCCGTTACGATTTGCTCGGTTTCGTTATTGTGCTCCTGAAGCTGCTGGGTCAGGCGAATAGTCTGGTCATGAATATTGTTGGCAGCGCCGCTAACGTTATCAGTAACATCAGAAACCTGAGTAATGATCCCCTGTAGCTTGGCAACAAAACGGTTAAAGGCATTACCAAGCTCTGCAATCTCGTCATGGCCCTGA
Source organism: Photobacterium kasasachensis (assembly GCF_050336885.1). NCBI lineage: Bacteria > Pseudomonadati > Pseudomonadota > Gammaproteobacteria > Vibrionales > Vibrionaceae > Photobacterium > Photobacterium kasasachensis. Next base: position 36,050 of record NZ_JAKJSH010000007.1, on the reverse strand, counting down.
ACTTCCAGACGGCGAGTCAAATCACCCTCACCATCGGCAATCTCGTTGAGTGTCTTGGCCATATTCTGAACCGGGCGAGTCATGCGGTTGGCAATGTACAGGATACAAATCACACTCAGTGCACCAAGCACCAACGAGCTGATTAATACAAGTTCAAAGCGCTCTGCCATGCTTGCAGAAGCCTGGGTATGGTAGGCATCGACCTGGGTGTCGATATCATCAATATAAAGACCGGTACCGATGAACCACTGGCCGTTATTAACCGCTGTCGAGTAGCTTAATTTCGGCTGTGGCTGGCCGCCGCTGCTTTTCGGGTAGCTATAGGCAACAAAACCACCTCCACTTTGAGCGGCTTTGATTAATCCCTTGATGTAGGCAACACCGTTAACATCAGTGTTGTTTAGTCGGTTTTGGTTGTGATTGGCAGGAGCGGTCGCATGCGCTACGTTGGTGCCTTTCATGTCATAAATGAAAAAGTAACCAGAGCGGTCATTGGCAAAACGAAGGGGAGTAAGCAGGGCGCGGACTTTCTCTAGTGCAACGCTAGGGTTGGTATTGTCGGCAAGAACGCCGTCAACAGCGTGCTGGGCGATGGTTGTCGCATCTTTTAGCTGGCTTTTTCGCTCGAGGATAAGACGTTCTTTGTAAAGGGTAACCTCTTCTTCTACAGCTTTATTCTCAAGTGTCACGATGATCCCAATCGCAACACTCATTATGATGAAAACCGGTAATATGCTTAGCAGCAATAGTTTGCTTTTTAACTGTAATTTATTCATAGCGACTCGGACTCTTCTACATTCATAATTATAATTTTGGGGGGTTATGAACTTCCCAATAAAGTATGTCGGCAGTGACGTTTAATTCTTTACAGGATGTTGTGTTATTTATACAGCTGTCAGTAAAAAAATGGGCTACAGCTCACAAATGAAGCGCCATTTTGCTTTCACAGGCAAAGAAAGGCAGGCAGAGAGCCGAGTTTGTTCGCTTTATGCGAAAAAGTGATTTAATTGTTATAAATATGCAAGGGGTATAACAGTTATTCTATGTCTGATTTGTTATGTTTTCTTGGTATTCTTTTTCGATCTTCTATTTAGCAGTCATGTTGCCAGCTATCTTCTTAGCGATCATATTGTAACGAGTGGCCAGGAGGCCACTATATGCATCAGGAGGGATGTTCGATGCTAGTAATTCGTCCGATTACTGAGGCCGATTTTCCGGCGCTTATGCGTTGTGCGGAAGAGTCAGGCCATGGGTTCACCTCGCTTCCGGTAAACGAAGAACTGATCCGGGGGAAAATTCAACACTCGCTGGAGAGCTTTGCCAAAGAGGTGAGTTCGCCAGGAATTGAAGGTTACTTGATGGTGGCCGAAGATACAGAAACCGGAGAAGTGGTGGGGACTACAGGTATCGAGGCCACGGTCGGACTCGATGTCCCTTTCTATAGTTACCATATAAGCAAAGTGGTGCATTCTTCGCGCAAGTTGGGAGTGCATAATATTGTCGAGCTGCTAACCTTCGGCAATAACTACACAGGTTGCAGTGAGATATGTACCTTGTTTTTACGTCCTCAGTGGCGCGAGGGACTCAACGGTCGTCTGTTATCTAAATGTCGGTTCCTGATGATGGGTGAGCACCCTCAGCGTTTTTCTAAAACCGTGTTTGCCGAAATGCGTGGTGTATCAGACGAAGAGGGGCACTCTCCATTTTGGGAGTGGCTGAGAGATCATTTCTTTTCTATTGAGTTTACCCATGCGGATTATTTGGTCGGGGTAGGGCAAAAAGGGTTTATTGCCGATCTTATGCCTAAACTGCCGATTTATGTCAGTTTACTCAGTGACGAGGCGCAGGAGGTAATAGGTCAGGTTCACGAAAAAACACGTCCGGCACTTCGTTTGTTGGAGAAAGAAGGATTTACCAACCGTGGTTATGCGGCTATTTTTGATGCCGGGCCAACAGTGGAATGCGATATGGTAAATATTCGCTCTGTCTACCAGGCGTTTCATTGCACAGTCGAAATAAGCGAGCATAGCAGTCAGTCTGATTATTTGGTCAGCAATACTGAATTTCAGGATTTCAGGGCTGTTGCCGGTAAGGTCGATGTGAACAAAGCGCTTTCCAAAGCGCGGATTTCCCCCGAAATGGCAGATGCCCTTCAAGTGAATGACGGTGATCAGGTTCGCTTGCTAGCGCAGTAGCCTCAGGGATTAGATGAAAAAAACAAGCCACGCAGTTGCGTGGCTTACTGAAGTCTTACATTGCCCAGAGCAGAATAGCGAGCAACTGAGGGGATAATATCCGCAAACACATGACAAGCGGGTAGACAGTGGCATATGACAGTGCCGATGCGCCACTCGTTGGGTGCAGGCCGTTGGCAAAGGCCAGCGCCGGTGGATCGGTCATTGAACCGGCCAACATGCCGCAGATAGTTAGGTAGTTAAGTTGGCCAAAGATGCGAGCAATGAAGCCGACCGTGATCAACGGGATCGCAGTGATCAAGATTCCGTATCCCATCCAACTTAGCCCGTCGCCATTAACCAAAGTCTCGATAAACCCACCCCCGGATTTCAGTCCGACAACAGCGAGGAAGAGCACGATACCGATCTCTCGCAGCGCAAGGTTGGCACTTGGCGGCATAAACCAGTACATCTTGCCGATACTGCCGATTCGGGCAAGGATTAGGGCGACGATCAATGGTCCACCCGCCAAGCCAAGCTTGATAGCTGCCGGAAAGCCGGGCAGATAGAACGGAATTGATCCCAGCAACACCCCGAGCCCGATACCGACGAAAACAGGGAGCATCTGAACTTGCTGAAGCTTTTGGTGAGCATTACCTACGATACCGCTCACCGCTTCAATGGCTTCCTGTTTGCCGACCAGGTTGAGAATGTCACCAAACTGCAAGGTAGACTGGCTGGTTGGCACTAACTCGACGCCGGCACGGTTGAGACGCGACACAACGACATCGTATTTTTCTTTCAGATCCAAGTCGCGGATCTTTTTGCCGAGTACGATCTCGTTGGTGACAACCAGACGCTGAACACGCAATTCTGTGCCGCGGGTTGAGAGTGAGGCGTCAACCTCTTCCCCAATAACCAGGCGTGCTTTTTCAAGTGCAGTCTTGTCGCCCACTAAGTGCAGTAGATCATTGGTTTCTATATGCGTGTTTTGTTTAGGAACATAGAGGCAGTCTTCGCGCTTGAGACGCGAGCAAACAATATCACCCTCGGTCAGTGCTGGAACATTCATCAGCATCAGCCCGTTTAGGTTGGGGTTCCTGACCGCGACGTTAATGGTGTGAAGGCTCTCTTTCTTATGGCCATTATGAATTTCAAATTCATCGGCCTCTTTGTTGACATTGACGCGAAAGGCGAGGCGGAGTGTCCACATTGTTAGCAAGATGCCGCAGATCCCGAACGGGTAAGCAACGGCGTAGCCCATACCGGTAAGATCGAGCATACCTTCCTGAGCGCCCAGCTCAGAGAGAATTTGCTGACCAGCACCCAGCGATGGCGTATTGGTGACCGCACCGGAAAATACCCCGAGAATAACGGGTAAAGGCACATCGAACAGCTGGTGCAGGGCGATGGTCACGAGACAGCCAAGCAAGACAATCAGTGCTGCAAAGCCATTTAGTTTTAGCCCCGAGCTTCTCAAGGAAGCAAAGAACCCTGGGCCTACCTGTATCCCTATTGTATAAACAAAGAGAATGAGGCCAAACTCTTGTATAAAGTGCAGGGTATTTGAATCGAGAGCGATGCCCCAGGTGCCGGTGAAGTGACCGACGAAAATGCCGCCGAACAGCACTCCGCCTATCCCTAAACCTACGCCATAGATACGCCAATTCCCAATCCAAAGCCCAAGCACCGCTACCAGCGCAAGAATGCTGATAGAGAGCGCAATGTCACTCATGGTGAGTCTCCTGGTTAATAAAAATTCTGTTCACCGCAATTTTTTCCATTATTGCTGGTGTGTGGCAACAATCCGCCGGGACGGTATTGTGACGCCAGGGGTAGGCTTATGAACTCAGTAAAGACTGATTTCGTAATAGATAACGAAAGGAGTGGTTAGGGAGTTTTGTCTACAGCTGGTGGAATCTCATTGTATTCTTTTTTTCATACCACATTGAAAAATCGAATTGCATGTATAAAAACGCTATCAGAGTTGTCGATGTAGTATGCCCATTTGGGATGTCGCCTTAACTTGATAAATAGTAATACCTTAAAATATAAAAGGTTTTAATAGCCAATATGCCAAATTGTGCAGTGCGCCTGATTCTAATTTGGTTAGGATAAGCCTTTGTTAATTAAGGGTTATAATTGTGTGATAAATCAAGGGTGACAACAATTCTCTCAATAATCTGACTTTGATTTTCTGTTTTTATGTCAGTGATTATTAATGAATCCGACTTGAACTAAGTCGAATTATTAAGGTTGTTAATTACAGTTTGATAAATATATTTGTGAAGTAACTCTGACAATTAACTGGTAATAACACTATTATCTAAGCCAGCTTTTAATTGATATAAAGCAGTATCAAGCCATGACTAATACCTGTATTTGATAACACTTATTAGACTGAACATGCTGTGTAAGTGGTGATGATTATCTCTGTCAAAAGCAAATCGTTATTGGTTGTGTTTTGAACACTGATTATGAAAACTTTGATTGTTTAGTTAGGGTATGTTTTAAAGAGTATGTTGTAATTAAATAGTATGGTTCAGTGATGTGAACCATACCAATGTTATACTCGGCGCCTTAGGTTCGAAGTTCGGTGTGCTTTGTTGGTTTTGCGGGGCGCAACTTATGTTCGGCGTTAGAGCTATAAAGGATAAAAAATGCTTCGGAGACTAGTCACGACATTAACCATCTTTACTTTTAGTGTTTTCTGTAAGGCGGCCGTTAATGTTGGTGAAATGCAACCAGGAGAAGTTCGAATAGAGTCTTGGGATGGGGTTCCGGTTGTCGTTCATAAGCGGTCCGAGAAGAGTATCAAAGAGCTCAATAAACTTGCTTCAGTCAATACCAATTTACCACTCTTAGAACATATTCTTCAGCATACGGCGCGAAGAAGTGGAAATGAATATGCCTCAGATCTGTTAAAGGGAACCTTGCCCCTAGAAAGCGAAGCGACACGCTCTATCCGCCCAGATGTACTTGTTGTAATGGGAATTTCTTCCACCTTTGGCTGCGCCGTAGACTATCTCCCCGAAAAAGAGCTGTTTATCGACCCCTGCTCAAAGGCGGAGTATCGCGCTGATGGCCGGATAATTCAGCCAAACGCTCGAGAGTTTTACCACTTATTAGTACCGCCACATTACTATGATAAGGATAACTTGATCCTTGGCTATGCCCCCGGAGACGAACGTAAGATAGTCGACTTTACACCTGATATTGAGTCCTTAAGTATCTCAAACGGTGAAAAGCTATTGGTGGCTCTCGAATGGAAAAAGTTTAAATTGGTTAAAGAACTGCTAAGAGATAAGACGGTTGTTAACTATAGAACTTCAACCGGTGCATCAGCCTTACATGTAGCAGCATCCAAGGCATCGCCAGATATTATTGAAATGATGATAGAGCGTGGTTTTAGAATTAATATTTTTACTGAAGATGGGATAACACCTATCCAAATCGCTCTTTTATTAAACAATGATGAAATAGCGATAACCTTATTAAAGCATGGCGCCAAAACCAGCAGTTTCTGTTCTTTATGGCAATGTACAACTGATTCAGCGGTATTGCTATCAAACATGAAATCAGAAATGAGCCTGACAGAATCAGAAGCATACATAGAATCACTTAAAGCTAAAGCGCTCTAACAGTGCAATCAGGAATACGCGTATAATCCGATGAATTTGATAGAGGATTCGATGTACTTCACTAACTCGAAACGGCAAGCGCTATGCCCGAGTGTGTTATTATGCAGGTCGTGCAGTTTGGATTATAAGGACAAAAGGTGTATCTGAGCATCTTAGACGCTATGTACACAATAGGTAGTACAAGCATTTTAGTTTTAGCCTTAATCACTATCGTGATGGCAGTTTTTAAAAAGTTGAGTCGTAGATTTGCCAAAGGGGTAGCTTCCATCATCCTCATTACAGTTGCAACTGCCTATGTGTTTCCAAACGTTGCTCGCACTGAACTACGGGATAGACTCACTCAGGAAATAATCAGTACAACATCAGAAAGACCTGTAGATAACAGTGCAGTTATCTCAGCACTAAAAGACATCACCTATGCTGAAGGAAGAAAATCACACCCTCTTGAGAGGTTTGGTTTTGAACTTCAAACTGCTAAGGACGTTATATATTTGGAGTTAGCTCGGGACTCGATAGACAGTAAAGCGTATTGGGTCTATTTTCCCAAATACCGGACTGGAGATGCCAATGAGATAGGTAAGATTCAGTTGAAATAGCCTAACACCATTGATCGACATAACAGAGCAGTCAAGATTACACGCTTTACTCAAAGAGGAATTGATGAAGTACCTATATGCATTCTTACCATTACTGTTAGCATCGTGCTCTTCGCAAGATGTCAAACAATGTGTTGATATTCAGTCTTGCGGCGCTCATATACACAATAATATTCAATCCCATTTGGTCATTAGCAACGCAGATATTGGTAAGACAGTTACGCTACGATTTTTGTTAAATGATGATACAGAGATCATTAAAACAGAAATCATCGAAAGCAGTGGGGATGAAAGGTTTGATTATTCAGTCATCAATGCCGTTAACAAGTCTTTCCCAGATGAACAATTGCTTGAGCTATCATCTGCTGATTATGAAAAAGTACGTAAGGTGAAGTTAACAGTATCACCACGCTAACAATAACTACTAAAACATCAAGTTAACGCGCACCATCCGGCGTCATAACACTGCGATGTACTTTAAAACACGACACAACTAAGGATTGGTTGAAATGATGAGAAAAGTGTTATTACCAATGCTAATCGCCTTGGGTATAGCATCCACATCTGTATGTGCTAAAGAAGCGTTGGATACTCCTGAGAATCTATCTGATGAGGATAAGTTGTATGGCCTGTCTTTGTTTTGGAAAGAGGCCAGCTACAACTTTGCTTATTTTGATCAAGTGCCTGAGCTAGATTTTGATAACGCTTACAGAGAATTTATACCAAAGGTATTAGCAACTGAAAATACTTATGAGTATTACCGTGAATTGATGAAATTCAGTGCATTATTGCATGATGGACATACCAATATTTACTTACCGAAAGGACTTTCTGATAGATATGTTGACTGGCCAGCAATAAAGGCCACGGAAGCTAACCACCAAGCTGTAATCACAGAAATTGATAAGAGATTACTAACTGAAATTCCTCTTGGCTCAACGATCATAACAGTCGAAGGCGTTGATTTAGACACATATCTAAAAACTAATATTATGCCTTACCTTTCAAGTTCAACAGAGCAAGCTTTGTGGAGTCATTCAGTAAGGGATATGTTAAAAGGATCGCCTGGCAGTCAAGTTAATTTCGCTATCCAACCCCCCTCGGGAGAGCAAAAAGCAATCACACTTAAGCGAAACTCACGACACATTAAAACTGAGACAGTTGCACTTAACTTGCCAGCTTCTAATGGTCATTTGTTTGAGTTTCGGTGGTTGGATAATCAAGTTGCTTACGTGGCGTTAAATAGTTTCAGCGATAGACAGATTTTGCATGACTTTAAGTTAGCTTACGAAGATATAAAACAATCTGAAGGTCTCATTATTGACCTCAGGTTCAACGGTGGTGGTAATTCTGGTATAGGTGCCGAGATATTATCCTACTTTGCCAATCAAGATTTATCTGGATCGGCTTGGAAAATAAGGAAACATATCGCGGCCTACAAGGCATGGGGTTATAAAGAGTATGCTCAAGACAACGCGTGGGAGTCTGGCTCTATGTCGATGCTGAAAGCCAAGAGTGATAGTCACATAGTACCTACCGTGGTGCTGATTGGCAGACACACAGCGTCTGCTGCAGAGGACTTTTTGATCTACGCAGATAAATTGCAGCACTTCACGACGATCGGCGAGCGAACTTATGGCAGCACAGGGCAACCCATTTTCGTTGATTTGCCCGGAGGGGGCTCTTTCAGGGTGTGTACCAAACGAGATACTTACCCTGACGGAAGAGATTTCGTTGGTTTCGGCATCAGCCCCAATATACTCATTGAACAAATGCCAGAGCACTTAAAATCAGAAGAAGATGTTGTGCTTAATGAAGCCATTCAGAAATTGAATGGCATGTTGAACACACCGAGCTGACGTCATGTTTCAAGGAGGAATATTGAAAGCGATATCTGTGGTGTCCCCCTAGGGAGATATGATTGCAAGTGGTGAAAAAACACTGGAAATACGTTCGTGGAAACCAGACGTTATCCCGATGATGGACGTTGCGTTAGTCCAAAACAAGACCCCTTTGCATCAAGATGGTCAGGAAGATCCTAATGGGTATGTAGTTGCAATCATAGATATTGTTGGTTGCAAACCTTGGTTAATAGAAGGCAGCAGGCGAGCCGGGTGTGATGAGTCTGAGTTTACTTCAGGGTATCTTGCCTGGGAAATCAGTAATATCAGGAAACTCAGCAAACAGGTTAATGTTACTGCCAAACGTAAGTTCTATACCTTGACTAATTCAGAAGCAAAAGCGATAGCAAAATGGTCAGAAACATAACCAAATTGCGAAGTGCCGTACTGGTTCGGAGGGGCTTCGCTTAGAAGCCTCTCAATCTAGCCATTACTTTAATACGTTAAGCTAGGGTCAATACACTGGTAGGATTGTCCAATGCTGTCATTACGCTCTAGCAGCTGACGTGTTAAGTCAGCAACATCAATGCGGTTGATTAACCCGTGCACTTCTGTGTCCTGAGATAGCTGCGCTTGCCCCGATGCCGTACCATCTTTCAAACCGCCTGGGCGCAGAATCGTAAAATCAAGCTTGCTGCTCTTTAACCAGGCTTCGGCCAGAGATTTTTCTCTTACGGCTGCCCCGAACGCCGCCTTGGCACCATCCGACAGGTATTGCCATGATTCGCCGCAGCCTAATGATGTCACAAGCAGAAAGCGTGAAATGCCACGGCTTTCGAGTGCGTCAATCAGGTATCGGTGGCCGATATAATCGACCGGCACATCGGCCCGGAAACTGCCCATAGTCGAGACTACCCAACTATCCGTCGGCAAGCTATCGACAGCTGCCTGTACCTCATGCTGAACGGTTGCATCACAGGATATTGTCAGAATGCCTAGCTCGGCCAGGCGCGCGTTTTTGCCGGGGTTTCTGGCAATGCCGATAACCTTATAGTCGTGGCTGTGGAAATACTCGGCCATAGCAGCACCCAGTCCGTTAGCCGCTCCCCAAATTGCGATAGTTTTCATACTTACCTCACAGTGATAATGAGAATAGTTTGCATCTTTGGGTGGGATATTGCCAGAATAGAGTTCAGAAATCTCATTACAACGACCTCAAAATAACCACGGATGGGATGTTCGGCATCTCGTTTTACGATAGCTTTGTACACGATGTTTATTCAAATAGGTTGCGCATTAGATAATGTCTTGAAAAATAACATGTTCGCGTATATCTCATATCCTTTCTATAGTTGTTCTAACGGGGGTACAGACGCTATAGGAAACAAGAGTAGAACGCCTTTCATCTTCCGCCGCTAGGCGCTCGTAAGATCTGTATTATTCAGGCGGGAGGAGGTGGAAATAATGCCTAAGTTCATAGATACTCATCCAATGGAACCATTCACCGCAGATGAGCTGAAGAAGTTACAAAATGCGGCCCCGGATGAATTCGGGGTAACTCATCATGACATTTTGTTTAGCGAGAAAGACAACAAGATATACTGTGTTTTAGATGCCCCGAATGCAGAAGCGATCCATAAGCATCATGAGAAGGCAGGAATCAAATGCGATTGGGTCTGCGAAGTACAGTCAACACGCGAATGAAGCGGACTTAGATATAGGGAGGCGAAAGCCTCCCTAGCTTTCAAAAAATTACTGATTGACAATCAGATTTCCATATATGACGATGATTGCATGAGAACGAATATCACGCACTACCAAGTACGAATTATCATCATTCCATAGGAATGGTGGGATTGTTGATGCGTTTTATTTGTCGAACCCACCCAGAAGAGGTGGGTTTTCTGTATCTGCCTCTTGGGATTACTCTCATTGGAAGGAGATATCATGAAGAAAATTGCAGTTTTCGGTAAGCCCGGCAGCGGAAAATCCACCATGAGCAAAGCGCTTGCGTCAGCGACTGGGATACAGTTATACCAACTAGATTCAATAGTGTATAAGAAGAATGGTGAACAAGTAGAACGCAAGGCATTCGATGAAGCGCATCAAAACATCTTGTCTTCTGACAGTTGGATAATTGATGGGTTTGGTCCTATGGATTCATTTAATAAGCGTTTGGAAGCGGCTGACACCTTGGTTTACATTGATCTGCCATACCTGACTAGCTACTGGTTTGTCACCAAGCGACTTCTAAAAGGGCTCGTCGTAAAACCTGAAGGTTGGCCTGATGGTAGCTCAGTGTTGAAAGGCACTTTGGAAAGCTACAAAGTATTAAGGCTATGCCCGAAATTCTGGAACGACGACTTCATGCGTAGGCTAAGAGAAAAGTCGAACAGCAAAACGGTATACATAGTTCAGACAGTTTCAGAATTAAACGACTTTGTTCATAAGCATGTAGAATAGGCGCTAAGCACTTCAGGTGTCCCATGACACTCGTCGGTTTTGCGTAGCGCACCTTATTGCAGGCGTTCGTTGAGTTGAGGAATCATCAATGGTAATAATTCGAAACTATAAAGAAAGTGACGCGAGAGCATTATGGGATATATTTTTCCACACTGTACGACATATCAATTCCCGTGATTATTCCCAGGAGCAGGTAGAAGCGTGGGCACCAGAATCATTCGACTTTGATGTTTGGAAAAAACGGATGAAAAGTATTGACCCTTTTGTTGCAGAAATCAATGGAAATGTAGTCGGTTATACGGATCTACAAAGCAACGGACTCATTGACCATTTCTTCTGCCATCATAAATGCCAAAGGCAAGGTGTTGGAAGAGCATTAATGGAGCATGTGTTTGCCTCGGGCAAGCAAGTAGGCATCACGCGATTCTATTCAGAAGTCAGTATAACTGCGAGACCATTTTACGAGCGTTTTGGCTTTTCTGTTGTTCAAGAACAACTCGTTGAAGTAAGAGGCCAAAAGCTCTGTAACTTTGTTATGGAAAAAAATAGCTAACTAAGCAATCAAGGCAACCCGCCACACTCATAGGTGCTGGATGTATAGTTCGGAGTGTTTTGGTGGTTTAGAGGGGCACACCATATTGCTTGTGTTAGGGCTCAGGAGTAAAAGTGGATATAAGTATCAAATCGTTATTTCAGCATTATTTAAAGCAGCTCGAGATAATTGTCACAAAAATCCCACAGGACGATTTTTCGGCGTCGTTAACCGATGACATGTTTTCGTTAGCGATGAATACAAAGATAGCGACAAACTTTGCGTTACGGGGGTATTGTCCTTTATTGGGACTTGACGTTGTTTCATTTGATAGCGTTAGCGTTGATAAGAAGGCTGTCCTGGAACAAATCTCGAAAACACTCAACTATCTTGATGAGTCAAGAGAAGTCAACAATCTGAATAGCCAGATAACCGTTACTGACAAAGCGGGGTTTGCTGAAATAAACTTGTCTCAACCAGCGTTCATCCATCAGTATATACTTCCTAATTTTTACTTTCATATCAGTATGGTATATGCGATAGCAAAATCTAAAGGCGTAGTACTGAGTAAAGCCGATTTTGATGGGCTTCATTCTTATCCGTCAGGTTTCAGCTTCGTACAACAACACTAGCGTCCGGTTGCACACATCGGTTTTGAAATGAAGGGCGGTGTACCTGGTTCGCTCACTGTCGCACAACTGATGTTCGGCGTTAGGCCTCAAGGAGATTTTTAAGTGAAACCGACAGAGATAGGAAAAGCATACAATCAAATAACGCATCTTTGGGAGAGTAATGACTTCGATATCAACAATGGTATTGAACAGCACAAGAGAGCGGTTACTTTTGCAAAGGGGCGTGGACATGCGCTGGATATCGGCTGTGGTTGTACGGGGCGTTTTATCGAGTTGCTGTTAGACGAGGGCTTTAGCCCCTCTGGTATAGATGTATCAGCAGACATGTTGGACATTGCTCGTCAGCGGCACCCGAACATCAATTTTGTTCAGGCAGATATTTGCGAGTATTCACTGGATGAAAAGTACGATTTTATCACGGCATGGGACAGTATCTGGCATATACCTTTGGCTGAGCAACGCAATGTGCTTACCAAAATCGTCGCAAGCCTGAATGTGGGTGGGGTGTTTATCTTTTCTTTTGGTGGTACCACCAAAGAAGGTTCTCACACCGATAGCTTTATGGGGCCTGAAGTGTACTACTCCTCGCTGGGTACGAATAGCTTCTTGCAGCTATTCATTGAGCTTGGCTGTGTTATCCGGCACTTAGAGTTTGATCAACACCCAGAGCTTCATGCTTACCTTATCGTAGAAAAAGCCTGACAAGGAAAAAATGGACATTCGGCAGTATACAAAGCAACACCGAGACAGCTGTATTAAGGTATTTGATAGCAATGTAGGCAAATACTTTTCACCCTCAGAACGGGAAGAGTTCATTGAATACCTCGATTCATTTAATGAGCGCTGCGACTACTATGTGTATATAAGAGATGCCCGAGTAGTGGCATGCGGTGGGGTAGGCATTAACTCAACAATCGCATCACTGACTTGGGGAATGGTTCATAGAGACTTTCATGGCCAAGGCATAGGAACCGTTCTAACCGATTATAGGCTGTCTCAATTGCACTCTAATCCGGCTATCGAAGTAATTAAAATTGAAACTTCTCAACATACCGAGGGCTTTTATCGGAAACGAGGGTTTATCACCACCCATGTGATTAAAGATGGCTTTGGCCAAGGTATTGACTGCGTGTCGATGGAACTCAAGGTAGTGCCATCGCCAGTTAGCTAATTAGACAATCAAGGTGATACTGTTGACTCCGGGTCTGCCGCCAGTTTCTGGCAACGGGCTATCAAGAGCTTCTGTAACCATAGGTGGGCCAGATCATTCTCCCTGTTTTCATGCCAGAAAAGCGTATAGGAGAGTGGGGGGAGTGAATAGGGCAGAGGGATCACCGTCAAATCCAACTGGGTGGCAATATGGCTGGCATATAGACTGGGCGCGGTCAGGATCAAATCGGTGTGGCTGCACAATTCCGCCGCGCTATTAAAGTCGGGCACGAACAGGGCAACATCCCGCTCCAGCTGGCTTTCTGCTAGTTTGACATCTAACAACCAGCGTTCATTTTTATAGTATTTAGTCACTATATGTCGCTGGGCGATGTAGGCCTCTAAATCCCATTTTTCTGACAGCACCGGGTGACGCGAGTTGACGATGCAGCACAGTTTGTCCTGATACAGCTCGGCAGAGAGTATTCCTTTGGGCGGGGTGAGTGTACGCTCTGCATCTTCCGGGTTTAGATCCTTGCCTGTAATGGCAAAATCCAGCTCGCCTCTTTGAAGTTGCCCGAACGTATCAGAGCCCCAGTTACAGGTATCAATAGTGAGATGGGGAGCGGTTGAGAATACTTCACCAATAAAATGGGGAAACAGCAGGGTATAGATACTTTCGACTACCGCCATCTGAAAGCTTCGTGTACTTTGCGATGGCTCAAACGTCGTGGGTGCTGTCATCTTTTCGATGTCAAACAATAGTTTTGCCAGCATAGGTTTCAGCTCTTTGGCCCGGGGTGTTGGCTCCATACCGTAACCGGCACGTTGCAGTAACGGATCGTCAAATAGCTCTCTGAGCCTGGCCAGGCTTTTGCTGATCGCCGACTGGCTCAGATTCAGATGCTCGGACGCCTTGCTGACATTGTTATGCTCCAGCAGAACATGCAGGCAAACCAGCAGATTTAGATCGAGTCTCGCTAATTTCTCAAAAGACATCTCATTAATTCCTTATCTATTCTTGCTGGGAATACATGGGGTGAATTTAAACCATTTTTGTTCATACATCTATTTTTCTACACTTCTAATGACGACAAACATCGTCCACGTATCACGAATAAAATTACCTCAGTACACGCTGAGCACAGAGCTACCCTGAAGGAGGAATTATGTTTGAACTGGCATTAACGATTGGTATCGGTTTGCTCGGCGGGATCGCGGTTGGCACCCAGGCTCCGATTGCAGGCGCCATGTCACAACGTGTCGGTGGCGCAGCAAGTAGCTTTATCGTCCATCTGGGCGGATTAATCGCCTCGCTGATCCTCCTGCTTTCCCGACGGGGAGAAGATATCGCCCAATGGCGTGAACTGCCCTGGTATATGTTGGGCTGCGGTGCCTTCGGCTTGGTACTGTACCTGTCTATTAGCCACACAATACCGAAACTTGGCGCCGTTTCAGCCATCACCTTAATCATTGTCGGCCAGCTTCTTGCGGGTGTCGTTATTGATTATCTGGGTGCTTTCGGCACGATTGCACGAGGGCTAGAGATGTATCGGATGCTTGGTATCGCACTTTTATTTGCCGGTGCCTATCTCGTCATTCGATAATTGCCGCCATTCCTGTCTATCAACACGCCCTAGTCATTTATGAAAATTTTAGTTACCGGCTCTGCCGGTCGGATTGGACGTCATATCTATATCCATTTAATGCGTCATCACCAGGTGGTAGGACTGGATATGGTTCCCTGCTCAACCGCCGACTTTGTCGGCGACCTTCGGGATCGCGATTTCGTTCGCTCGGCACTGCAAGGAGTTGATGTCATTGTGCATACGGCATCTTTGCATGCGCCCCATGTTGGCTTGCGCTCTGATCAAGAGTTTGCCGAGATCAACATAGAGGCGACAGAGCAATTAGTCACAATGGGGATCGAGCTTGGCATCAGCCACTTTATTTATACTAGTACGACCGCACTATACGGCTATGCGTCGACGCCAAATGGCCGAACCGGTTGGATCACCGAAACAGTGACACCGCAGCCAAGAACCGTCTACCATCGTACCAAAATCCAGGCTGAGAACCTGCTACAGCGTATCTCAAGGGAGACCTCACTGCCTGTTACCGTGTTACAGATGTCGCGGTGCTTTCCCGAACCCGCCGATATGATGGCCGTCTACCGCCTGACCCGTGGTATCGATGCCAGAGATGTCGCCTCGGCCCATGGATGTGCCATTAATACACGTCCTGAGGGTTTTAACCGCTATATCCTGTCGGCAAAAACACCGTTCCGCCGCCAGGACTGTTCATTGTTATACCAGCAGGCTGATGCCGTGATCAGCAAGTACGAGCCTGAACTCGCCGCGGCGTTTCAGCGTCGGGGATGGACATTGCCCAAAATGCTAGATCGGGTATACGACTCATCGCAGGCACAACAGGTGCTCGGATGGCAGCCTCGCTATGGTTACAACAGCGTGCTGGCACAGCTGGACAATGAAGTTGCCGAGGTGCTTCCAGTCTCTATTGTTGATAATAAATTCAGGTTATCATTTTAATAATTGTTGATAATTTCAGATTATGTTAGTGGCGCCATATAATGACCCCATCAAAACAAGTGACGATTTAATCAACCGAGTTTGGGGTACGTTATGAAAATGAATCATGTGGGTATTATGGTCGGCGATATGGATAAAGCTGTTGAGTTTTATACCAATGCGCTTGGCCTTAAAGTCGTTATGGGCAATACCAAAGTTGAAGAAGAGCGTGAAACAGCAATCGGCAGAATGTGTGTGGCCGTTTTTGGCGAAGGCTTTAAAGGGTTTAACATTGCACATCTTGTCACCACTGACGGTATTGGCGTTGAGTTGTTTGAAATGAAGGAGCGCCAGGAGCGTCATAACGTTGATTTTTCCCGCATCGGCATTTTCCATTTTTGCCTTCAGACTGATGACTTCCAGGGTGTTATCGAGCGTACTGAAAAGTTTGGCGGAAAAGTACGCATGGATATTATGCGCTATCACCCAGAAGATGATAGCAAACCAGCCCAAATGGTTTATCTGGAAGACCCGTTTGGCAACCTCTTTGAGCTGTATTCTCACACGTATGAAGAGACATACTCATCTGACTATGAGTAATAGATAAAAATGTAGAGAAGGGCTGGCCAAGTGTCAGCCCTTTTTGGGGTTTAATACATTTAGGTGAGCTAGAAATTAGTGACAGTACTAATTATCGAGGCGCTTTTTGTTTTCATTGATGATTATGTTATAACATAACAAAACAGCAGTTAGTCAACAGCATGAAAAATCATCCAGTTCTCTATATTCGGCACAGTATCAATTTATTCGGACAAGCTCCTCGCTTAGTCAGGAACGTCCTCTGCCTGCTCTCAAGTTACCATCATTTATTACGATGACCTGTTAAGAAACAATGCCTTTGGGCGCTAGCTGTATTTGTTGCACCGAGCGTTGAGGCCCATCCCCATTCCTGGATTGATATGAAGACCTATATCGAAGGCAAGGATGGGATGATCACTGGTTTTAAAATGGAATGGTCGTTTGATGCGATGACTTCGGCCTACATGCTTGATAGTGAAGATATTTCCCCGGTGTTCTCCTGAGTGTCTTGCCTGCCCCTAGTAAATTCATAATGCCTTAAAATATGCTTGTCGATATTAATTGATATGTTATAACGTATCAATTGGTGGGGCGATACCATACCAGGTAGGTAGATGGACAAGATCAGCACAATTATTGAGCATGCAGAGCAGAGTTGTAAGGCGCGTGGAAGACTACTGACGTCAAAGCGAAAACTTGTGCTACGCGCGCTGGTTCACGCCAGTAAGGCGCTTTCTGCTTATGAACTGGTGGATTACTGTAAAACACATTTTGATCAGAGTATTCAGGCGATGTCGGTCTATCGGAGCTTGGATTTTCTTGAAGGTGAGCGTTTAGCCCATAAGCTTAAGGTCTCAAACAAATACATCGCTTGTTCTCATATTCTCTGTGATCATGAACATGGCATTCCCCAATTTTTAATTTGCTCTAAGTGCAACAAAATCAGCGAGCAAACCATTGATTCTGCAATGATCACAGGCCTTCAATCCAACGCTCGCCAAGAAGGCTTCACCGTTATAAACCCTCAACTCGAGATTAACTGCGTTTGCGATGACTGTGCCGAGTAATGCTTGAATGTGTTGCTGCTGCGACAAGGTCCCTATGCACGCACTTTACATACTTAGTTTGTCTACCTATTGGGCTCATCGTCAGCCTCAGGTTGTTGAAAAAACAGCGCATAACCCAGCAATTCGTTATGCCATTCGCGATCGCGGTTTTATCCGAGAAGGTTATTACGCTGATTTAGTACTGGTGGATGCTCAATCCCCGACCATGGTCACCCATGAAAACAGTCTGTATCACTGTGGATGGTCGCCTTTTGCTGGTCATGAGTTTTCAGCACAGATCAAAAACACTTGGGTAAATGGTGATTTGGTGTATGCCAATCAAAGGGTAAGGGGAAACCCAAATTCAGCAATGCGACTGTCTTTCGAACGATAACGATACTTTCTGAACAGTAAAGTCACCTTATAAAGAGAAATCAATATGTTAAGAAGAAACCCAAACGGCCACATGCCTGAGGTGTCGGAAACGGCATTTATCGATCCTACTGCGATCATCTGCGGCAAAGTGATCATTGAGGATAATGTATTTATTGGCCCTTATGCGGTCATTCGTGCAGATGAGGTGAATGAGCAAGGGGATATGGAAGCTATCGTGATTAAGCGCGATACCAATATTCAAGATGGCGTTGTTATCCATTCTAAAGCGGGAGCAGCGGTGAATATTGGGGAGCGTTCATCGATTGCTCATCGATCCATCATTCACGGTCCTTGTGAGGTCAGCGATGATGTATTTATTGGCTTTAACTCGGTTGTATTTAACGCTGTTATTGGCAATGGTTGCGTTATTAGGCATAACTGTGTGGTGGATGGGCTAGACTTGCCTGAGAATTTTCATGTGCCGCCGATGACAAATATCGGTGCAGGTTTTGATTTGAATAGTATTTCGACAGTGCCGCCAGAGTACTCGGCGTTCTCCGAGTCTGTAGTCTCTGCAAACCATACGCTTGTTCAAGGCTATAGGAGAATTGCCAATGAGCTCTGACAGTAAACAAATTTTAGGTGTGCCAACCAACATCATTACTGGCTTTCTTGGGGTGGGTAAAACCACCGCGATTCTTAATTTAATGAAGGATAAACCAGATAACGAACGCTGGGCAGTGTTGGTCAATGAGTTTGGGGAAATAGGCGTTGATAGTAGCTTACTCCAAGGCCAGCAGAGTGAAGAACAACAGGTGTTTATTCGTGAAGTGCCGGGAGGTTGCATGTGCTGTGCAGCTGGTTTGCCGATGCAAATTGCTCTTAATCAGCTGTTGTCGGAAGCTAAACCCGATCGATTGTTGATTGAGCCGACTGGCCTAGGCCATCCCAAAGAGGTTCTGCAAGTGCTGTCCTCTGAGCATTATAAAAAAGTGCTCTCTCTGCAAAAGAACGTGACCTTGGTGGATGCACGCCAACTAGCCGATGAGCGCTATACCAACCATGATACTTTTAATCAACAAATAGCGATTGCTGATACTGTGGTTGGGAATAAGTCAGATCTCTATCGAAATGGTGACAAAGAGAAGCTCAACGCTTATGTTGCTGAGTTTGGTCGTCCGAATACCCAGGTGATCTTCGCCCAACATGGTGATATTCCTTTTGCTGAGTTTGAGGGTGAGACAAGCATTCACGAGCACCCTCCACACCACCATCATCATGGTCATAATAAGCCTCTCGCTTCAGAAGAACCTATGCCAGAGAGTGGTGTGCTAAGAGCGATGAATAAAGGAGAAGGCTTTCATAGTATCGGCTGGCGCTTCTCACCAGATAAGATTTTCAGTCGTCAGAAGCTTATCTTACTGTTGGTTGAGTTGAACGTAGAGCGTATGAAAGCCGTGTTTATTACGGAAAGTGGCATTTTTGGTTATAACCAGACGCCAGATGGGTTGACCGAAGTGGAACTGGATGATTGCGATGAAAGCCGTATTGAGCTGATCTCCGATACAATTTTAGAGACGTTTGAAGCACAGCTTCTAAGTTGTGTTGAGGATGGTAGTCATCGTGTATCTGAATACGCAGAGTAAGAGTTTCATTTATTGATACCTCCTTTGCGATGACTCGTAGAGGCTAAAAAGAAAAGGCTCACACGGTTTTAATCAAGCGTGTGAGCCTTTCTTGTATTGCATCAAAAAGAGCGAATTAATCGCGCCTGATTTGTTCAGAATGACAATGAAGCCGGCATATCACGCGGTAATTTTTACTATCACTACAAGACGAATTAAGTACCTTATTTGCATTGTTTCGAACCTGACTGTAAGAGCAACTTAAAGAATTAGGGTTTAGCGTCGAGGTTAATTGTTATGCCTTGGTGGAATATTTTACTAATTGCGTATACGCTAAAAGGTAACTGATAGCAATATATGTTAAACAAGTGATAAACAACTTTTTAACTATCAGCAATATGAGTGGACGAATTATTTAATATGTGAATCTTTAAGGATAGAGGATGAATCATATGCCCATTTCATTTCGGCGCAACCTGATATTCTGCTTGTTTATCGTGCCAGTAGTACTGCTTGCTTTCTCCACTAACGTCTCAGCAGCACAGGATGGCTACACACTAAAGGTTGGCCGTCTCACATCATCACCGCGTAAGGATTTAGCTGAATTTAGCGTATTTACTGATTATTTAGCTAAGCGGTTACAACATGCCGGAGTTAGCGGTGGCAAGGTTGTATTTGCCCGCGACATTAATGAAATGGCCCTGTTGATCAACAACAAGCAGGTGGATGTCATTTCTGACTCACTCTATCCCCAATTACAGTTACGAAAAATCAGCAATCTAGATTTCCTGTCTAACGAGCACCGTGACGGTGTCTCAAGTTATCACTCGATTTTGGTCACCCGCAAGGATAGCGGTATCAATCAGTTGAGTGATTTAAAAGGCAAGATGATCGCCTTCGAAGATGAGACTTCAACACCTTCGTACTTTGTTCCCCGGGTAATACTTACTCAAACAGGCATGATGTTGGTTAAAGGGACGCCAAGCCCTGAGCAGGTGGGTTATACCTTTGCTCGGGAAGAGATCAACATAACTAAGTGGGTACACTCAGGCAAAGTTGCCGTTGGTGCCTTAAGTAGTAAAGACTGGACGAACCCCAAGCGGGTTCCGCCTGCGCTGAAGGCGGATCTGCGGATCATGTACCGCAGCGCTGAGTTTCCCCGCTCCATACTGGCCGTTCGTACCGATCTGGATCCTCAACTGATGCGTGCGTTGCGTAACACTCTGCTGGAAACAACGATGACTGTGGAGGATAAGGCTGAAATCTACCCTTATCGCAGTGTCACAGGCTTTTCACCCGTAATGAACGACAAATTCGATTGGTTTGAAACACATATTACCGACATAGATACTTCATTGCATCGCAAGGACTAATATACATGCGTCTTCATTGGCGAGTATCTTTGATCACCGCAGTGATATTAATTGCTCTCGTGATCACCTTACAGCAATCCACACTGTGGATGGTGGATCGATATGTTGGTCAATCGATGGAGCAACAGTTCAAACGAATTGGCTCGCAGCTATATAACGCTCATACCATCCAGACGTTGCAGATGCTGGACTTTACTCGTGGCAGCCTGCGACAGCCGGTCTACACGTTGGATATCGACTTGATTGCTGAGCTCGTTCACGCGCTAAAAAGTCAGGAAGATGTATTGGAGGTCATGATATTTGATGCTGAGCTGTCTGTTTTGCATGATGGTGAATTTGAAAGTCTTGGCCAGCCACTGACGTCGGCACTCGTTCGCCTAATGGCATACCCTCGTCTGAGCCAAGAGTATTCACAAGCCGAGTTAGCGAGCATAGTGCGTAAGCGGTTAAGCCAGTCGCAATCGTCAGAAAGTTATATGCTTCTTAGGGTCGGTAATTTACAGCTCTTTCAGGTACCTATAGTGCTGAATAGCGAGGTGCTCGGTTGGCTGCTCCTGCTGGCCGATTTTGAGGCGGTTGAGCAGCTTGTTCAAGTAACCCATCAAGATACTACGACGGCGTTAGTTAAAGGGAAACAAGCTGGCTCGCTCCTTGCCACGAAGCTATCGGTAATCTGGATAATAATTAGCCTATTGGTTTTGGTTTATATACTGATTCGAGTGACGGCGCCATTGCGCCTGCTAGCAGCAGAAATGCCAAAAGTAGCCAGAAGAAAGGCACGCAGTAAGCTCAATATCCAACGCAATGATGAAATAGGCGAGCTGGCGACCGCATTTACTAACATGGTCAACGAGCTAAAAAAAACCACTGTCTCGCGGGATGAGTATCGCCGGCTATCTAACCAGGACTATTTAACCGGGCTGGCCAATCGGCGATACTTTGAATTAAGAGTTGACGGCTACCTCAAGAGCAAGCTGTCAGAAGATGAGCTTGCGGCAGTGGTAAGCATTGATCTGGATGACTTTAAGCAGATCAATGATACCAAAGGACACGTTATAGGCGATGAGATGCTTAAGAGTGTCGCTAGGCGGTTGAAAAGCAGTTTTCGAGGAAGCGGTAGCGATATTGTCGCCCGGATCGGTGGTGATGAGTTCATGGTTTTTGTGACTGGCTTTTCAGATCAGGAGCAGGTGAAACGTGTGGCAGAGCACTTGTTGCAAATCGTGACGGAGCATCCTTACCAATTAGCTGATACCGAGGTGCGAGGTTATTGCAGTGTTGGCGTGGCTATTGCGCCCGAGCACGGAAGCACCTATGAGTCTTTGTCGAAGTGTGCCGATGAAGCCATGTATGTCGCCAAACACTCTAGTAAGAACCAATACCAGCTTTATAATAAGCAGTTAAATGCTAAGCGCTCTAGGCAAAATCAAATACAGCTAGCCCTGCATGAAGCGCTCAAAAATGGCGAGCTGTACCTGCACTATCAGCCTCAGGTGGAGCTGCGTAGTGGAAAAGTGATCGGCTGCGAAGCTCTTGCACGTTGGCAGAGCTCAGCTCTTGGGACAATCTCGCCTACAGAGTTTATTCCGATTGCCGAAAGCTCCGGTATGATCATTCAGATTGGTCGATGGGCACTCGAAGAGAGTTTGCGCCAGCTAAGCATTTGGCGTTCCCAAGGATTGACTGAATTGTGTATCGCAGTCAACCTCTCCAGTAGACAGTTTACCGACGATGGGCTGATCCCGTTAATCGATATGCTGCTGGCCAAATACTCGCTGCCGGGTAAGTGTGTAGAGCTTGAAATCACCGAGAGCATGTTAATCAATGACACCGAGAAAGCCTTATTCACGATGACTCAGCTTACAACTCGTGGAATCCGACTTGCCATTGATGACTTTGGCACGGGCTATTCGAACCTGAGTTATTTGAGTCAGCTGTCTGTTCATCGCCTTAAAATCGATCGCTCGTTGTTGCCGAAGAACAGAAACGAACAGCAGAGTATTACGATCATCAAAGCAATTATTCATATGGGACATGCTTTGGGTCTAAACGTCCTTACGGAAGGGGTAGAAACTCATGAGCAAGCACAATTTTTATGTGAGCTTGGCTGTGATAATGGCCAGGGGTTTTACTTTGCTCGTCCGCTACCGGGTGATAAGTTTCTTAGTTTCTGTTGTCAATCGTCGACTGTTTAGTAGGCTAATGTAATGGCTTATTGAACGTCATATCAGGATATTTAACTGAGTAATTAACTCCAGCTAATAACAATACAAAAGGGCTGGCAACATAAACCAGCCCCGATTACTGTAACTATTCCGTTAAAGGCTTTCATTTCTAATGAAAACGTCTTTGAGGCACTTTACCTCGATGACATTATTGCCTAAACATTAAAGCTAGCAATGGCTTTATCTAGACCTCTTGCTTGATCGGCAACTGCACTGGCTGCTTGCGAATTCTCATGCACTGCATTGGAATTATCGGTTGTGATATCACGAATAGAACTGATGTTCTGGCTAATATCGGCAGCAACAATACTTTGCTGTTCAACGGCTGCAGCAATTTGGGTGCTGTTTTCTAGTATCCGTTGCATATCACTCATGATTTGAGCAATCATAACTTCGGCACTATTAGCCTGCTCAACACTCTGCTCACCGTGAGTACGACAGTTGCCAATTTGCTCAACAACGACTCTTGTTTGCTCCTGAACCGAAGTAATAATAGATGAAATTTCTTCGGTGGATTGTTGAGTACGACCTGCAAGTGTTCGAACTTCATCGGCAACGACAGCAAACCCTCGACCTTGTTCACCCGCCCGAGCGGCTTCAATTGCTGCATTCAATGCCAGCAGATTAGTTTGCTCCGCAATTCCACGAATCACGTCCAACACAGTGCCAATGTTGTCAGACAGGCCTGATAAGTTAATAATTTCTTCACTGGTTTTAGCTAGCTCATTAGACAATGAACTAATACGCTCTTTTGTTGAGTTGATTTCAGCCAAGCCGGCTGCTGCACCTTGATGGCTTCGCTCTGCGTTAACAGCTGCGCCTTCAGTGGTAGATGCAACTTCCTTGACTGTTTCCCCCATCTCAGTGATTGCCGTTGCTACTGAGTCTGTCTCGGACTGCTGTTGAGCCAAAGCTGCCTCTGTTGCCTGGCTGCTGTGCTGCAACTGCTCGGAGGCGGCTCCCAGTTCTGTGATTGTTGATTGAACGCTGCCGATAAGCTGTCGCATACTGGCCATAAGATCATTAAAGTTAGCCGCCATCTCAGCCATTTCATCTTTGCTGCTGTCATCAGCAAGCAGGGTTAGATCATGACTGCGTGAAATCTCTGACATTAGGCGATTTAAAGTGGTGATGCTGCGCTGAACCCCTTTATTGATGAGTAAAGACAACACTGCCAAGATACCAATTACACCAACAACCGAGAAGGAAATAATGGTTAACACTCGGCTTTTAGCTTCTACAAGCTCTCCCTCGATCTGGGCTTCCATCTTGGAGAATATCTCCTCCACATGGTGTGATGCTGTACGAACCTTGCCTCGCAAGCCTTCATTGTAAGCAAAACCAATTAGTTCCTTCTGCTCATACATCTGCTCAAGCGTATGATTAAACTGAGTTAGCTCAGACTTGAAATCTAATTCTTGAATATTATTAAGCTTTTGATATATCGCTTGATAATCATGCAAATAATCCATGCTATTCGAAAAGGCAAAAAGCTCGGCTTTGAGAACTAGTGTATAAATAGTACTTGCATTTGTACTGTCATGATGTGCATGCTCCATCAGACTCTCAGATTGTTCAAACAAATCGTTATACAACCCTTCAGAATGTTTCAACCCAAGGGTTTGATAATCATGTATTATCTCAAGAAAACTCGCTTTATAGGTTTGCATCTCAAGCATTATTTGGTTCAATTCAGGCACTTTGACCGACAATTCATCCAGTTCATTACTCAAAATTTGCGTTTTACGCTCAAAATCAGAGTAGGTATTCATGAACTTGGTTTTATATTTAAGGTCCAAACGTGCTAAAAAGTCTTTCTCATTTCGGCGTAATGTAAGTAACGAAACCTCTAATGATTTAACATCTGTAAATGTTTGATCTAACTTTAAAATACGTTGATTAGCAAAGTTCGCTACCGCTAATACCAATAACAAAGCAAGCACTGATAAGCCAGTAAGGCAAAATAATTTATATTTAATTTTCATTATGAATATACTCTAGACTACACAAAAAGGATGGCAGCGAATTTCTTTCTATTGACGTAAAAGGGAAAACTGAAAGTATGACCCATGTAAACGCATTTTTATTATAGGAATGACAATTTATTACAATAAATGACAAATTAATCAATTATTCAGCCAATGGCAAGTGGCTATGAATGAAAAATGAGGAATAATCGACATTGCTGAACTAAAACACAATGGTTAGACCAGTAAATGTGCTTCTCATCAGTCTTGGCTTATTTATTAAAATATGCCGTTGTCGCTGTTCTAATTGTTGTTAGACCAGGTCTCTATAAGTAATAAAACGTAGTGCTGTAGAGTTTTTCCTAGATAACGGAATGGAATATTTATCAAAGATAATTAATAAAAAGTCAATAAATATAAAGACTTACAGTATTGGTGTTAAAAGGCTAGGCATAGCTAGCAACAAGATTGATATGATGGCTTATTCCTACCAATCTTACATCTAGTATTATTATCACGTCATTACTTTTTATGGTGCCTAGCTTTGCATACATTTGAATATTATCTTGTATGGTAAAGAAGGGCTCTTAAGAAACTAGACCTGCATAAAAAATCAATCAGATCAGTTAACCTTTTTTCCAAAGGTAAATAGACAAATTTATTATATTCTAATTAACAAGAACATCATTAACTATGCACGTTGCAGTATACAAACATAAATTGTCGACCATGCCCTGTAGTAGCAATCCATCATCAATACTTCTACACTTTCATATCAATGTCAGTGTAACTAATCCAACAGAGGACGGATAGATATGAACAAGGAATGATTCTTTTAAGGCGCTACATATCTTAACGAAGATTTCAAAGAAGTGAGTTTTAAGATAACCAAAGGAGGTAAGCGCTTTACTTGCGCAATTTCTTACATTGCTCTGAAAGACCAAGAAAAACTCGAATCTTAGATGAATCCCATTGATAACTTTGGACTTAAGGGAAAGATAATATTAAAGCTTGCCATTCAGCCTATTTCGCAAGGAGCGAAGCGCGAGTTAGATGGTATTTATTTTATTAACAGTGAACAACTCAAGGTGTATCTGCACTAGTATTAATGCTTCCTTTAAAGTCATCGTTAAACAGGCAGTTCATTTTGTTAGTAATTAACCGCCGAATTTGTAAGTGCAATTATGAGTAACTATAAAAAGAAAAGGCTCACACGGTTTTAATCAAGCGTGTGAGCCTTTCTTGTATTACGGCAAAAAGAGCGAATTTACCGCGTCTAATTAGCCGTGCCAATTAACCACATTTAGAGTCGCCACAGTTCAGACAGGTCTGGCAGCCGTCTTTGACGATGACTGCCTTGGTGTGGCATTTGTAGCAAAGGGTGGCACTTGGCGGGAAGTTACCTTTGTCTTCTTCTTTCTCTTCCGGTGCAGCTGCTAGTTCAGCTTTTTTTGCGTCAAGAAAAGCTTGCTGGTGTTCGTCGACCTCGGGTTTTCCCAGCATGCCAATCTCGGTCAGGTGCTGCTCGATGACATTGCCGATCTCTGCTATCAGAGACGGGACATACTTGCCTTTGTTCCAGTATCCACCGCGCGGGTCGAATACCGAGCGTAGCTCTTCAACCAGGAAGGTACAGTCGCCGCCTTTACGGAATACCGCCGACATGATACGCGTCAGCGCAACAATCCACTGATAGTGCTCTAGGCTCTTCGAGTTGATAAACACTTCAAACGGACGGCGCACTTCGTATTCAGTGCCTTCATTCAGTACAACATCATTGATGGTAATGAACAGGGAGTGCTCAGAGATATGCTCCGGAGTCTTTAGTTTGTAGGTTGTGCCCAACAGCTTTTCTGGCCGCGGCATATCTTCATGCATGTGCACAACTTCAATTTCTGGTTTCGCCGGTACCTCAGGCTGGGTGTCTTGCTCCTGGCTCTTTACTTTGAAACCAACAATTTTGCTGTCAATTTTTTTGACCATGATTCTCTAACCTTAAAATTTACCGTAGTAACCTTCTTTCAGCGCATCATAAAGGTTCGCTGCAGTGTGGGTTTCACCGTCATATTCAATTTCTTCGTTGCCCTTGGCTTCGAAGGTAGTGCCGTCTTCAAGGTTGAACACATAGGTGGTGTTCTCAAGATCCTGCTCTTTAACCAGTACGCCCTGGAACACTTCTGGATTGAAGCGGAACGTCGTACAGCCTTTCAGACCTTTGTCATAGGCATCCATGTAGATGTCTTTGAAATCCTCGAACGGGAAGTCTGTCGGTACGTTGGCGGTTTTAGAGATAGACGAGTCAATCCAGCGTTGTGCCGCGGCCTGAACCTCGACATGCTGGCTTGGGGTAATATCATCGGCGGTGATGAAGTACTCCGGTAGTTTTGCTTCATCGTCGGTGCTGTATGGCATGGCTTTGTCATTGATCAGCTCGCGGTAGGCAAGCAGCTCAAAGCTGTACACATCAACACTTTCTTTCGTTTTCTTGCCTGTCACAATCACGTTTCGTGTGTAGTGGTGGGCAAAGCTTGGTTCGATACCGTTACTGGCGTTATTTGCCAGAGAAAGGGAGATAGTACCGGTTGGGGCGATGGAGCTGTGGTGGGTAAAACGCGCACCGTGCTTGGCTAGCTCCTCGACAAGGGCTGGTTCGACTTCAGCGACTTGCTGCATGTAGCGGCTGTATTTGGCATGCAGCACTTTACCTTTGAGCTTGTCGCCGACCTTGATACCGTCCTTTGCCATCTCAGGGCGCAGACGCATCATCTTGGCAGTGATTTCAAACTCTTCATTCATTACTGGTGCCACGCCTTTTTCTTTGGCAAGGCTAAGGGCTTCTTTCCAGCCGGTG
This sequence comes from Photobacterium kasasachensis, assembly GCF_050336885.1. NCBI lineage: Bacteria > Pseudomonadati > Pseudomonadota > Gammaproteobacteria > Vibrionales > Vibrionaceae > Photobacterium > Photobacterium kasasachensis. Next base: position 8,453 of record NZ_JAKJSH010000007.1, on the reverse strand, counting down.
ATCGCCATTTCCTGGGCAATTTGCTCGGTAAAGGCTACAGAGGCCGCGCTGCCGTATTTGTGCTTCAGCATGGTCGTTGTCGAACCAAGGCCCAAAAAGCCCATACCGTGGCGGCGTTTATGCTCGATCTCATGGCGTTGCTTTTCAAGTGGCAGCTTGTTGATTTCGACCACGTTGTCTAGCATACGGGTGAAAATAGTCACAACACGACGGTAGGCATCCCAGTCGAAGTGGGCGTTGTCGGTAAACGGCTCACGAACAAATTTAGTCAGGTTTACCGATCCCAGCAGACATGCACCGTATGGCGGCAGCGGCTGCTCACCACATGGGTTGGTTGCGCGGATCTCTTCGCAGAACCAGTTGTTGTTCATTTGGTTGACCTTGTCGATCAGGATGAAACCCGGCTCGGCGTAGTCATAGGTTGACGTCATGATAACGTTCCACAGGTTGCGGGCAGGCATGGTGCGAAATACCTTACATGCAACTCGACCTTCGCTATCTTCGACAAGATCTTCTTTTGTCGGCCAGTCAGTCCAGACGATAGACTCATCATTTTGCAGATCCAGTCCGTCCTGTTTGGCTTCTTTGGCCGTAACAGGGAACATCAGCTGCCACTCGCGATCGTTCTTAACGGCTTCAATAAATTGTTCGGTGATCAGCAGAGACAAGTTGAACTGGCGCAGGCGGCCATCTTCGCGCTTGGCGCGGATAAAGTCGATGATATCCGGGTGGCGGATGTCCATAGTGCCCATCTGTGCACCGCGGCGACCACCGGCCGACGATACGGTGAAACACATTTTGTCGTAGATATCCATGAACGACAGCGGGCCGGAGGTATAAGCGCCAGCACCTGAGACAAACGCACCGCGCGGACGCAGGGTAGAGAAGTCGTAGCCGATCCCACAACCGGCTTTTAGCGTAAGCCCGGCCTCGTGCACCTTGCCAAGAATATCATCCATCGAATCCTGAATAGTGCCGGAAACGGTGCAGTTGATCGTCGACGTAGCAGGCTTGTGTTCAAATGCGCCGGCATTGGAGGTAATCCGGCCTGCTGGGATAGCGCCGTTACGAAGTGCCCATAGGAATTCGTTGTACCAGTGTTCTTTGACTTTATCTTTTTCTAAATCAGCTAACGCGCGAGCAACACGTTTGAAGGTATCGTCAAGCGTGACATCAATAGCTTTTCCATGCTTTGACTTAAGACGATACTTGCTGTCCCAGATCTCCATTGAGGTAGATTGGTATTCAATATCGATTGCTTGAGATACTTCAGAAGCTGTTGGGGTTTTCGCCATTATGAATGCACCTTAATGTTTGTCATTTATTCCAGCACGATTGATATAACTCAGAATCATAAAAAACTGCTTTATATCCACATGACGCTCTTTGAGCCTGAACGTCATATGTTGTGGCAAGGTGACAGATCAAACCACTATATATGATGATCTTCAAGTCTTGACAGCCATATTATCTACCCATGTGATCCGACTGTTAAGTACAAAGATCAACAAGTGTAAAAATTGTTTTGCATTGGTATTGAAATCACTTTTGCAAGCTGGGGTGGGGGATATGAAAACAGTTAGCGTAAATCTTGATCATTCAGCGCTTAAGGGGGTTAAGAGTATTAGAAAACGCTTGTGCTCAACGTCAGGATATGGATAATGCGCTTCGTCTTCAGAGAGTGGCCAGTCCTCACTTTCTATCTTGTTTCCTAGAAACAAAATATGGCGCGTTGGCAGAGTGGCTATGCAGCGGATTGCAAATCCGTGGACCTCGGTTCGACTCCGGGACGCGCCTCCATCTTCTCTCGTTAAACTCACCAATCAATATTCATTCCCCGTTATCTTAGTTTCGTATTATTTCCCATCGATTCATTCATCATCTAATCAATCCGTTATTTATTACGCTTGAATGTCTGCTGGTGTAGGTATAGATGTCGGTAGGCTATGTAATTTTAATTTTCAGTCTGAGATACAAAAACAGCCCCGAATGAGGCTGCTTATTGGTCGCCAGGTGTTACCCCGGGATGCTTATTTGCTGTCTAGCTTTGCAAGATAGCTAATTGTATTGGCCATGTCTTCCAGGCTTTCATGTGCGCTGCTCTCAACCAGATACTTGCCCTGAACAAGGAAGGCCGGAACAGAGGCAATTTCGGCGTTCGTGACGACTTGCTCTGCTTCAGTTAGTTTTTGATACACTTGTTTGTGCTGTTCTTCGGTCAGTTCAAAAGGGCTTGTCAGGTTGTGTGTGGCGAAAATTTTGATCAGCAGTGTTTTTCGCTCATCTTCAGTGACAGTGTCACCGGTGTCCTGTACGTAGGCGAACAATGATTCCATTAGCGCAGCATCAGGCGCACCATCGCTCTGAATAGCGACCGTGTAGTAGATATAAGCTGCGACCTGAGCACTTTTATTGAACGTGACGTGAACTTTGTCGATATCGACGCCTGCTAGCTTTTTGATCTCAGGCAGCATTGTCTCCATGCTACGACAGTGCCCGCAAGCTAACGAGAAGACTTCGATAACAGGAGCGGCATTCTCTACAGTTTCTGCAACGACTTTGTACTTGACGCCTTCTTTCGGTGTTGCAGCATCATTACAGCCAGCCAGAGTAAGAAGGGCGACAAACAGAGGAATTATGGATTTAAGCATTGTTTAAGATACTAACTAGTTAAAAGTAATCATTAATTATGGCTGAATCCTGGGGAAAATACGTGGTAATACATCAAAACTTACATAGTTTTACCTATTAGGGCTAGATGCTGGGCTGTATCCAATCGTTCACTTAAGTAATTGTATAAATTTTAAATTTCTGTAGGATTAGCGGCTTTTTTCTGTGTGGAGGTACGGCATGTACATAGCCACGCTTCCTGGATTCTCATGAACTCAGTGAGCAGCAACGAGGTTGAGGAGTATTAGAACTGAGCTTACTTGTTCAGCATTCGGTGCTCAAGCGGTCATTTCTGTGGTGGTTGAAATAAGCTTCAATTTCTAAAAAAGCAGAAAAACGCGGTCAAAATAGTATGCTGAATAGTTAGAAACCCATCAGGCTTAGGTAACATTTCGCCGAGGTCAAAAATGCGAAGTCAAGCAATATATGCATGTTAATAAAATGGATGTATGACATGTCCCGTTTGGAACAAGTGGGCGAAGTGTTACCCTAGTACTCCATATCCTGATGGGTTCACATAGTTACGTTAAATCTTGCAATGATTTATGTGCCTATACATTGACTGAGCCAAGCGCAGAGGCACATAGTAAGCTCCTAAATTAGGAGTATAAGGTCACAAGTGAGCACTCAGGTCAAATTAACGCTTAAATTGTTCAAAAAACATTCGCAATTGCACCCTGAGCAATTATATAGATATTTAATGCAAAAGTACTTTCATGTCTCTTCAGTCCACTTCTAGTCTAAATGTTATTCTCAGATAAAATGGTTGTTTTTTTATTGGTAGCTTTGAATATAAAATTGTTTTGTATATGAAAATTAACAAGAAATAGCAAAATATCTATTGCAATTTTAAAGGGGATAACAGGAAAAGCATTAGCAGCCACCACATATTCCAACAATAAGTAAGATACCGAAGCTGAACACAAGCAATTTAATAAGTAGTAACAAAACACTCTGGTCGATTTTCCTTGATAGGAGAAAACATAGGTTTTGTTCATCGCAAAATTTGCTAATAGCGATACACTACGGGAAACAAAGAGCGCCATAAAGACACTATCAAACATATAAAATATAGCTGTAAATAATGTAATGTCTATGGCAAAGGATGCTATTCCAGAAAAACCGTAAGTCAGCAATGATTTATAAATTATTATCGAATCGACTAGAGGATTAAAGCTCGAGCCAATATTGTCATTCAAGTAAACCGTTTCTATGGGCACTTCTGTTATCACTAAACCATGTTTGTGAATTGTCAGTAGCATATTCAATTCGTATTCATAGCGTTGACCTGAAATTTCTAACATCAAAGGTAGATGAACATAAGGAATCGCCCTCAAACCACTCTGAGTATCGTTAATTTTCATTCCTACTAAAAACCGAAACAAGACTTTGGTTAAACCGTTACCAAGTTTGCTTCGTAGTGGAACATTTTTATCAAACTTTCTAGCTCCAAGTACAAATTGATCCGGAGTCTGCTGTAAAGCTTTCGCCATCGACAATATATCTTCTGGTGTATGCTGACCATCTGCATCGGCAGTGACTACTCCAACAATATCTGGAAACTGAGCATTAATGTAATCAAATCCAGTTTTTAAAGCTGCTCCCTTACCTTTGTTATTAGTATGCGTAAGTAAATGGCAACCGACTTTTTGAACATCAGCATAAACGTTGTCATAACTATCATCGTCGCCATCCCTGACAACAACGAACTTTTCAAAACCCATTGCATGTAACGAGCTCATTAAGCCCACTAAATTAACATCTGCTTTAAAGCTAGGAATAAGAATCACCACATCTGTAATCATTGTAATTTCGCCTTCATTTTTAAGATTTTATCTGCCGAAGTTATAATATCCCGTCTACCGCATAAAGAGCAATCCAATAACGATAAAGATACTTCATCATCAGTGTTTTTAACTACTGAATACAGCCCTAAGAATTTCGCATCTTCGTTAAAAGGTGCGATGTAATAATCGTCGATATGTATAGTTTCATCAGTACTTTCAAAAAATGACAGTACCGTACTGCACTCATCAAGTAGAAATTTATTGTAGCTATAGATATGCCATTTCCTATATTCTTCATTTGGAACAGAGTACATAACAAAGCGTTTGAGGCCCACTGGCGCACTTATATAATTCAGAGATAAGTTAATCATGTAAAAATTTAAACTACCTTCAGGCCCCAGAAAACACATCTGACCCGAATTTTTGTGCTTTGATATCAATTGCGAAATAGGTGAAATAGCATCCTCAAACTCAAAACGTAAATCAACAGTCTTTCTGTATTTGACTGTATCAAATAACGCAGGATTTAACGAAACGACAGCGAGAACGGTCAATAGTGCCAAACTAAAACGCGAGGTGAAATTTTTGGATTTACTAGCATAGTGAATCAGAAATCCTGACAAAACGTACATAACGCCTAACAGTAGCGGCGCCAAATATCTTCGAAAAGAAGATAACCCCACGGATTCCCCATGGCTTAGTATAGCCACATACATTAGCATATGACCGACTAAATAAACACACGTAAACAGCAATAAAACCATAGACGCATAAAAAATGCGACTTTTATTAATGTTATCGTTTTGACGATAATAAAATATAAAAATACAGGTCGATAATATAAGGACTACTGCGAGAAAGCTTAACTGAATAGCTCCACTAGTGAGTGGTTTGTTATAGAGTGCATTGACATAAGTTGTGAAGACCTCATCAGCATATGCTGGAAATATTCCTCCATCCCCTGTAACTGCTTTAGCTAATAACTCGGAATGTGCATTATTCATTGTCACCCGGCTTGCATCATATAACTGTATTACTACGTCCCAGGAATAAAATGCAATAACAACCGGGCCTAATAAACTGAAAAAAACCTTCATAAATACAATGTTTTTTCCACCCGAAAAACCAAGGCGCTTACCTGTTACAAATATGTCAACCAGCCCTATAACTACCGCAATAATAGCAAGAACAACTCCAACCTTCTTAATTAAGACCAGCGCCGTTAGTGCTAGGGCAAGTGTAAAGAGTTCAAAGGAAGGTTTACAATCTCTCAATGAAATAATTAGGAAAACGATATATCCGAATAATAATCCCATTAAAAAATCGACAGACAACATAGTATAAAATGTATATGTGAAAGTTTGTGTATTCCCCCAAAGTAGAATTAAAGGAAACACCAAGCTGAAAATAGTAGCCAGCAGTATCAGCTTGTAGTCCCCCCAGCGGACCTCTTTAAACAAAGGAATGAGAAGAGCAAACCCCCATAAACTCATACTATATGTCACCACTGATTCGGAGTAAGACCCAACAACGCGTAATAACCAGTATTGAAATAGGTAGGTTGCCGGTGGATAATCCTGAAAAGCTGTATTTGCATCTGAGCCTATAGGTAACGTATTCAGGATAAAGGTGTTTTTTGCTGCCAGCCCCCAGTGGCTAAATGTATCATGGGCTAGGAAATAATAATTGTTAACCAAAAGAAAAATAAGAAAGCAACAAAGAACGTAAATTAATAAACCAGGAGAAAAAAAGTTATACTTAAAAAGTGTAACATCCCTCTTAATCCGAAAGCAAGCAGTAACAAATAACGCCAACATTACAGCGGTGATTATGTAAAATCCTGGTCGTAATAAATCAAAAATACCAAACAGGTACAAACTAAAAACAATCGAAAAAATGACGAGAGGCAACACGTCCTCAAATCGCCGCTTGGTGATAGCAACGACAGCAGCCGAAGGCAAAACCAAAGACAATAAAACAATAATAAAATTAAAATAGGTCACAAAATATCCATTAGCATCAGCTGAATACGCAAAAGTTGAAACCCAATATGATAACAAATCATCGAGAGAGTTCGAAGAGAAATCCGAGGAGAACAGTGCTAAATTTGTGTAATCCATAGATATCCTTTCACCATACAGGATGTCTATAGACAGAGAAATTCAACAAAGATTACAGTGGGTAAAACTCTACCAAGAATGCGGTGATGCAGGTTTAGCTTGCCGTCGTTGTGGAATCTCAAGGTCAATACATCGCAAGTGGATAACTCGATATGAGAGTGATGGTTTATCGGGTTTAAAAAGTAATAGCCGAAGGTCTCATTCTTCTCCTAATAGCAAAATCATTTCTGATATCGAAAAGCTGATTTTGGATATAAGGAAAATAGAAACCTTGGACCAAGAAGGTTGCAGTAAGAATTAGCACGCCTTCATAACCTCATTTCAGCACTGCAACCATCCATAAGGTGCTAACCTCCAATGCCGTACCCCCATTATTACATACCGTAGGAAGCAAGACTTTCAGCGCTATGAACAACCAATTCCTGGCGATATAGTGCAAATGGATACTTGTTAAATTGCTCCTGGAGTTTACCAATACACGGAAATAGATGATTGTACTCGCTACCGTGTTATGCGGTGCTATTCACGCCGTACAGCAGCTAACACGTTAGGTTTTATTGATGTGTAATTGAGGAAATGCTTTTTCCAATTCAGTGAATTCAAACCGATAGAGACCGAGAGTTCTTTGCTGTATCTGTTCAAGAGATGCTCAAAGTATACGGAATAAAGTTCCACTCAAATAAACCAGCCTCGTCGCACATCAATGGCAAAGTTGAGCGCTCTCAGAAGACTGACAAATGTGAGTTTTATCCAACAGTAGAGATTGAACGAACAAGCTTGGATGATCATCTTGCTGAATGGTAACACTATTACAGTTGGCGTCATCCATACAGTGTATTAAAAGGAAAAACACCGATGAAGCATTACTCTGAATTGGCTCGAAACACTCCTTTCTCTGATTATGCTCAAAAGTGTTATTAGCCTGAGGAAGAGAGAATCCAAGAACAGAACTATAAGCTTGATCTTGAGCTCCAAAAATTGAAACGATCTCTATGAATCACACACTAAATTTGAGATGATCATTTCGCCAAAATCCAAAAGCACAGTATGCTTATACCGCATCGATTCTCAGGTAACCATCTTCCCAATATCCTGTATTTATCCTTGTACGGATAAGAGGAGTGAAGTGGGTCGTGATCCAAACTTGTAGAACTAACGTTTATTATAATCACGTACAATAAATGTACTGTTTACCCTGTTATGCATTCCTTCAGACTTAGAAGACAATGGTTTTACGAGTAAGTCTTTTTGATAGTGCTATCAATGTTAGTTTTTCCGCTATATAGTTGAATAAATGACTTCCCTGAAATGTAGCTCTTTACTTTTAGTGTTTAGGAGTTAACTTGACGTTATCAGTACAGAGAGATTGATTGTTAAGGGCTTTAAGACCCTCAATAGAGTTTGAATTTTTTCATTGCGATACCTGATATTCAATAGTGCAGGCGATGATCCGCTTAAAACTTGTTTCCAAACCATATCAAATAGGATTGTAGTTATTTGTCTGGGATGGATTTTTTAGTGTTCTCAATATGGTGTTAAATCCAATCTTTAGTATTATGGCAGTATCACGAAGAGCTATGTTATTCATAGTCATATCTACAGTTTTTTTCACTCTTGGATGATAAGCACCGCAAGTATAAAAAAGTTGGAATTACTATCGGTAGCCAAGACAACGATAGTCCTGTGTGATATTTGTATCAGCTCCATGCTTACGGAGTGATTTAGTTAAGGCCAATTACGACATTGAGTTTAAGTGTTGACATAATAACAACAAATGATTTGACTTTTTCCAAACAACCAAACAACCAAACAACCAAACAACCAAACAACCAAACAACCAAACAACCAAACAACCAAACAACCAAACAACCAAACA
>NZ_JAKJSH010000033.1:0-50233 GCF_050336885.1 Photobacterium kasasachensis | reverse complement strand
GCCTAGTTGAGGGGCGTGGTCGGGTGTTTATCTATCACGGCGGCTTTGTGGCTTTTGTGGATGACGAGCAAACCTTTATTACCCGAATGGACTGAAAATTATTCAGTAAGTTGAAATCGGCGAATTGGCATCCCTAGCAAGGAATGGGGCATAAGTGTGCCAGAGGAACCACTTGGCACACTGTTGGACAGAAACGAGTTAGAGCATGTGATCCAGCACAATTGAGTCGGATAAGTTTTAATAACCACTAGTCTGAGAACCTTCCTAAGACTCGCTAGTATAGACCCTTAGCGCGTTTAGTTGTCTCAAGATCAATCAGCTCTCTAAGCTGGCGGGTTATTGCGTCATAATCTGTGTGCTTTTTGCCGTAGGTTAGATTAAACACATAATCGAATTCACTAGGATTCTGCCCTTGGTTATGCTGGAGCATGGTCTCAATCTTATCTAACGCTTTGACTAGCCGAGCCTCTTCTGTGCTCATCTGGTCATACTCAGTCCATAAAGCAAGCAGCTCTTCTCGTTTAGCGGGTTCAAGAGGGGCAGCCAATGTCAGTAGATCTTGTTTTTCTAGCTCACTTTTGTTGGTGACACGATGTTGCAGGGGCGCTGGAATATCGCCGCTGACGGCTTCGGTCAGATCATGAATGATGCACAATTTAAGTATTTTCAAGCTATCCAGCTGTGGGTATTCGTCAGCCAATAACATCGCCAGTAAGGAAAGACGCCAAGTATGTTCAGCGGTACTCTCTTGGCGACCAGTCTCTGTCCAAGCGGTTCTAAGCGTTGATTTAAGCTTCTCCGCTTGTTGAAGAAACTGAATAATACTTTGTAATTTATTGTTCATATTGTGATTATGTATTTTTTCTGTTGCAAAAACCGCGCTTTACTCAAACTCGGTCGGACTGACATTGGCGAGCTTCTCAACATCACGAACTTGCACCGTTTTGTTCTTGTAATCGATCAGTTGTTGCTCCGCCAGTGACTTAAGCGAGCGATTGAGTTGGCGTACCGAAACACCTAGCATGGCTGCGATGGATTCTCTTTTTTCGAGTCGAATAGTGAGCCCTTCAGATTCCGCCCGATACGCCAGATATTTTCGAACTTTAAACACCGCTTTAAATGCAGCGTTAGAGTGGAACTGCGAGGAGTTGTACAACTTATTGCTCAATTGTTGGCAGATAAATCGTAAGAAAGCCGGATCAGAAAGACCAAACTGCTCGACTTTACTGACTGGAATCTCAAGAATATAGGTATCTGACAAGGCCTTCACCGTGCTCACCGTTTCAGCAACTTGATGATGAAACAGCTCAAGATCCCCAATGACGCTGAATGCCTTCTCAATAGAAAAAACCGCTCGATTGCCATCTCTCTCATAGTGTTCGACTTGAAGTTTACCCTTGACCACGAGGTGCAGTTTGGTCAATCGACTGCCTTGAGCAATGAGGTATTCACCCGGTGCGAGTTTGGTCAACCTCATGGACTCGATAAGCTGAGGTGAAAAATGACGATCTAACGAATAAGTGCTGACAAAGGCAGCAATCAAGTCTTTATTAGCGAGCTTCTCCATCAAGATCGTCTTCCTTCCTAGCTTTGTTTGTACTTACGTTATCTGACTGTGGCACCCATACGCTCGGCGACTAAACTGCCCTCTGGCATGTTTGCTGCTCCTTTACGCTCAACAGCCAATGACGCATAAGCCGTGGCGTAACGAACTGCGTCAGCCAATGAAGTACCTTGAGCAATTTGAGTGGCGAGAGCGCCATTAAAGGCATCCCCTGCACCCGTGGTGTCTACAGGGCTGGCTTTGAAGCTCTCAACAAAATGATACTCTTGACCATCATACGCAAGTGCCCCCTGTGAGCCCAAGGTAATCACCACATTTGCAATCTTATCTATGCTGTTTAAAACACGCGCTGCCATTTTAGCATCGTCTAAACATTTTATTGTAATGCCGGTGAGCTTTTTCGCTTCAGTTTCATTCGGTGTAATAATGTCGGTGAAGGGTAATAGCTCTGTAACCTCCTTGGAATAAGGCGCTGGGTTCAAAATGGTGGTTACGTTATGTTTTTGCGCGATTTTCATCGTACTCAAAATGGCATCTAGATTGTTTTCTAATTGAACAAGAAGAACCTTGCTTTCACAAATTTCCGGCTGAAAGCGCCTAATTTCTTGTTTGGTGACACTCGCGTTTGCACCAAGGTTGATAGCAATAAAATTCTCCTTATCCGACTCGCGTACAAAAATGTTCGCCATCCCGGTTGATTGTTCGTCTGATTTCAACAAGTGCAAACGGTAGAAGTTGCATCTCTCTAAGGCTTTTTGAGCATAAGTCGAAAACTGATCTGTCCCTATTTTGCTAAGAAAGGTGACATCAGCACCGTTTTGTTGTGCGGAATAGGCTTGGTTAGCACCTTTCCCGCCACTGCCTAAGTTGAACCCTTTTGACGTTACGCTTTGTCCTGGAAGAGGAAACTCTTCAACAACAGAAACCATATCGACATTGTAAGAGCCGAAAACAAACACTCGGTTTTTCATCGCTACATCCCCTTGTTCACGTATTAGTTTGTGCGGTTAACGCTAACCGTCTTGCTATGTTTATTGACTCAAATAGTGCGTTTCCGATTAAATCTAAAAAAGGACAAATGACCTTTTTTAGATTGCGACGCCAACTTAGTCTCTCGCTATACCAAAAGCAAAAGGACAAAAGACGATGAGACACCTACTGATAGATACTGATACCGCTTCTGATGATGCTGTCGCACTGTTAATGGCCCTTAGAGAGCCCTCAGTGCGCGTAGAGGCGATAACCACGGTGGCGGGAAATTGTGCGATACCACAATGCAAACGCAATGCGCTAATCTGTGTGGAGAAAGCGGCGACGTACGCTCCTCCGGTTTATGCAGGGATGACGAAGCCACTATTTCGTGAGCATTTTACTTCTCACCATATTCATGGCGACGACGGCATGGGCGATATGAACCTACCTGAGCCTGAACTGACGGTAGAAGACCAACACGCTGTTGATGCTATGATTGACTACTCCTACCGTTTTAAAGGCGAGCTGGAAATCGTGACTTTAGGCCCGCTCACTAACTTGGCCATGGCGGTACTCAAAGATCCCAATTTTGCCCGCAACATTAAGCAAGTCACTGTTATGGGAGGCGCGGGGCTTACGCCGGGAAACATTACTCCGCTGGCTGAATTCAATTTTTATGTTGATGCGGAAGCGGTTCATCTGGTTTTACAATCGGGTTTACCACTAAACATTGTCGGTTGGGAAATCGGCATGGGAGAAGCGTTTATTGACGAACAAGACATGAAACATCTCAATGAGTTGGGTGAGCTTGGTCAGTTTGCTGTTCGTTGTAACAAGACGCTGATGGAGTTCAATGCGGGACGAACGGATCGCATTGGGTTCGATCTACCCGATCCGACTACCATGGCGGTTGCGCTCTACCCTGAAATCGTTGAGTCATCGATCAAAGCTTATTCGTGGATCGAGTACAAGAGTGAGCAGGGGTACGGACATTTTGTGATTGATTCAACCCATTTGACGCACAAGCCTGAGAACGCAAACGTGATCACCAAAATTAAAGATGGCTGCTTCAAACGCAAGCTGTTTGAGCTACTGGCAACAAAACCGACTTTAGGAGAATAACCATGGCGAAATTTGCCCCGAGTAAACTGGCGAAAGTCGAACTACACGTACACCTGGATACCTGCCTTAGCTACTACTTTATTCGCCAACTGTTGCCAGAAATGCGCTTGAAAACGTTCAAAGACACCTTTATTGCGCCAAGCCAGTGTGACGATTTGGGTGACTTTTTGAGTAAAATTGCTCCCATGTTGGATATTTTGCAAACCCAGTCAGCGATCGAACAGGCGGTGGATGATCTATTCGACCAATTCCAAGCTGATAATGTCATCTACGCTGAGCTTCGTTTTGCCCCTCTTCTGCATACTCGACTGGGTTTGAGCGCAGAAAAAGTCGTGGAGATTACCTTGTCAGCGATGGAAAAGGCCATCAAGGAATATCAGATTCATGCCGGATTACTGTTATGTACCTTACGTCATTTCAGTGCAGAAGAGAGCATGCAAACAGCCAAATTGGTGACTCAGTTTATGGGCAAAGGTGTGGTGGGAATGGATTTAGCCGCTGACGAAGCGCGTTTTCCACTAGACAACCATATTGCGCCATTCGCTCATGTGCTCGATGCAGGAGGTAATGTAATTGCTCATGCTGGAGAAGCGAAAGGTGCAGACAGTGTGACGGAGGTTCTCGACAAGCTTAACGTTACTCGAATCGGCCATGGCGTGAGAAGCATTGAACAGCCAGAGGTGATCGAGAGGCTGAAGCGGCAAAACACCTTACTGGAAGTCTGCCCAAGCTGTAACTTGGTGTGTAATGTGTTCGGTACTATCCAAGAGCACTCCGTGGATAAACTTAAGCGAGCGGGTGTTAAACTCAACATCAACACAGATGCCCGTACGATAGCCGACACCACATTAAATAAAGAGTATCAGCTATTGCACGACGTGTTTGGCTGGCAAGAGGCTGACTTTATCCAAACTAACTTGGATGCGCTCGATGCAAGCTTTGTATCTCCTCAGCTCAGGGAGAGCTTAAAACAAAAGGTGACATTGACTAATTGAACAGTTAAGAAATAAATCTAGGGGCCTCTCCTAGTGAGAGGCATCTACCTTTTAGATTGCGTATTAAACACCAAAAACGGCTAAAACACACTTTGGGGCAGAACCAAGCCAGGAAGCGGAGCCTTCTACCTCCTGCTAGACACAGTTGTTGTCCATTCGATATCAGACATCCTCTATACAACTGGTCAATGTAGCCATACAAACAAAGTCTGCCATTCAGCCTTCTCACGTGAAATAGTTCAAACTTCAAGGCTCTCATTTTCTGGTTGTATGAAGCGGAAAGTTGGACAACTCATTTCATCCAGAACCTCCCAAACTAAGAAATTCACCTAATCATCAGGCAGATAAGCCAAAAACAAGAATCCCATTTAGCCGGACAAAATCCCAAATGAGACTGGAACTGACACTGGAACTGACTCTAGTACATCAGGGGTATATAACTACTGTATAAACCACTGTGTATGAGGTCATTCGCATGAGTCATTAACACTTTTTTCCAGGTAAAAGTGTGGATTAATTACTCCTTTATATGGGAAGGATATCGTTCAGTGCTTACACTTGTACCGTTGACGCACACGACTGCGATCCTTTTGATGATCTTGCATCCCAGGCAACCATAGTGACTTGAGGTAATAGGCAGGGCGAAACAGTTAACGGTCTCTCTGATACCTATGACACGTCATATCAACACTCCTAACTAGGCTCTTAGTGTAGTTATAAGGCACCATCCCCTTAGATAACCCCTTTTGCGCACAAGCTTGCATAATTTCTTAAAGCTGATTCTCTTTGTGAAATTCTCATCAATAAAACTGAAACCTCCTATCTGTGCATTTCTTGAGCACACCAATCTTTTAGACAAGTCAACAAACCACAAAGAAGGAAATAAATTTAAAGTCAGAAAGATTTATTTTCCACCTCATTAAGYATTAATTATATCAATACTAACCAACAATTCAAAAGCAACAAATACAAATAGTAGCAAATTAATTTTGATATAATTAAAGAAACAAACTTATGAAATACATAAAGAAATTAAACAGCTATTTAAATACAACCTTAGTTTATTTACAACCAGAGACAAATAAAAGCTATAAAAACAACACCAAAAATATAAAAACATTAATTACACCAATACTAACACACACGTAAAAATATAAAATCTTAGACTTGAAACTATATTTTTTGCCGCTATCATTCAGCATCAACTAATTTGGAGGACATATGAGAACTATCAAAAGAAACTCTAGAGTGAGCAACATTTACAGATTCAAAAGTCTTAAGGCCAACAAAATTCTAAAATGTGAAAGTCTGGCTGAAGTCACCCAAGGTTTGAGAAACGAATTAGATACTAATGTTGTTTCACAATGCACACAGCCGTTTACAATAAAATACCTATTCAACGGAAAGCAATGCCACTACACCCCTGACTTTCTAGTAAAGATGTTAGATGGGGAATGGCGTGTAATTGAAGTCAAGCCAGCGAATCATATAAAACCTTTCAAAGAAAAATTTGAAGTTGTAAAACATATCTTAGAACGAAAAGGTATCACTTTTTTAATAAACAGTGATGAGTCACTATTTAGTTACCAGGCTTTATTCGACCTAAACAGTCGGTATATTCAGAGGTTCTATGTTTAACATCAAGTTACTAAATACTAATGATGCAGTCATATACCATGATAAAGAGTACATCCTCAAGCATATTGACTCTAACTACTATACTTTTTATCACGAGGCTAAAAGACCAGTCTCCCTCAGTATCACAGAAGTCTCTGAGGCAATTAGAGAGAATAAGTTACAACTAGCGCCTGTATTCGAGCAGCCAACTTTAAGTTCAGTGCATACTCTATCAGAAAGAGAAAAAGCCATATGTACTATGAAGTTAGCCCAAGCCTTCAGGACAAAGAAAAACATCACAAGTAAGGCCATTAAAGCGATGGCTGAAAAACTTGGTGTACCAGCAATTGGCAAATCCCGCTTATACGAGCACTTATCTAATGCTCGTAAATACGGATGGTACCTTGAAGTTTTTTTACCGAGACATAAACAGAAAGGGTTTAGAGGTGCACGTTACCCTGTATTCCTTGAACATAAAGCTGAACAATACATTTACGAATACTATCTTAAAGGAGGAAAATTCACGCAGCGTTCACTATACGATAGTTTTAAGGGCTACTGCCTTAGCGATCTAAAATTAAATGAAGCCGATGTCCCTTGTATCGAGTGGTTTCGTCAGCAATTAAATAAAATCCCTCCGTTTGAAAAGATCAAAAAGCGCAAAGGCTCTGTTGCTCTAAAACAAACAATAAGGGATTATTTCCGACGATTTCATGTTGATAATATCCTCGATAGGGTCGAATTTGATTTCTACAGCCCGAAGGCTCTGCTGATTATAAATAATGATGGAAAGAAAGAGATTTCTAGCCGCGTTTTTTTCTGTGTTGCCATTGACACATACAGTGGCATGCCATTAGCAATTGTTTCTCTCTCTGAAAGAGGAGAAAGTGCAAACTGTTTCCGGCTGTGTGTCAAAAATGCAATGCAGAAACCAATAATGTCCACATTTACCGGGAATTTAATTTATTGTTGCGGCCTTATTAAACAAATTGTTGCAGACGCTGGTTCTGGTTTTAGCCAAGAGAGTTTCATCAACAACCTTGTTGGAGATTTTGGCATTCTATTCCAAACCACAGAAGTTCAGGCTCCTTATAGAAAGCCATATGTCGAGAATTTTATTTATCAAATTAAGAACCAATTTGAACCAACGCTATCGTGCTCCTATGACGACATTCGTGAAGAGGGAAAAAAGGGGCAAATAAAGAACCGAAAAGCCATCACAGTGGAGAAGTATCTGGAGTATTTAAACAGCTGGATTGTAGATGCATATGCAATAACAAAGCAAACTGGTGAGACTAAAACGCCTTTAGAACGTTGGGAGTATTCATATGAGCGAACCAGGCCATTGCTACCAAAAGATTTCGATCTACGTTTTTCCCGCTCTGGAACTTTAGAGACAGGCAAAGCTAACTATAGGAGTGGTACCAACAAACATTATGCGTTCTACAACAGCCCAGAATTACAAAAGATCGCTGACATCGAGCGAAGTATTGATATTCAGTACTATGTCGACCCTTTGGATGTGAGCGCGATATTTGTAATAAATCCGACAACATCAGAACTATTTAAAGTCCCCTCAGTAAAACCTGTTATACAACCCGGAACAACACTGGAGGATCATATGGTACAGATGAAAGCCTTACGCCGTCATAAGCCGGCAGAGGCCTGCATTGCAGAACATAAGATCCGGGAAGACGCACATAAGGCAGCAAAACGAGTTAAGGCTGACTCGGCCCCAAAAACTGCCACCAACAAGTCTCAACAAAGTAAGGAAGCCACAAAAACAGGCTATGAAGCTAACGAACTAACTGAAGAGCTGCTCAACGAAACGGTTCATTTGAACCAGAGTGAAAAAAGAACCCTACGACAAAGAACTACTCGCCAGCATCAAGATGATGACTACGGTATGACAACATTTACTAAAAAATAGAGAGAAAACTTGTATGAACGCATTAGAACAACTACAAAACAATTACATTATGCATAAAAGTGCAAAATGCGCTTTCAAAAAAATCGAAATGTGCATCAACAGCACTATTGATGGAGGAACTCCAAGAAGTGTTCTAATCCTTGGCGACGCAGGAGCCGGTAAAACAGCTATGCTTGAGGTGACCAATGCTCACCTCATAAATAACCACCCACACGAGGGCATCAACAAGGACACTTTTCTTTTTGTGGAAGCCCCCTCCCCATCGAGCCTCAAAGCCTTGCAAAGTGCATTTTATGAAGCTATCGGGGCATCGAAACTAGATAATCAAAGGCATACAGAAGCTCGACGAACCAAACAACTCATCGAGCTGATAAACAAACACGAATATAAGGTTATTGCCAATGATGAAGTGCACCACTTTACTGAAAAATACAAAAAAAACCATGAATCAATCGTGTGTGATTTCTACAAAACAGTCATGCGTGACACGGGATGTGCTTTCATCCTGGTAGGTAAGCCCATTGCTGAAAAACTCGTACGCACAGACGACCAATTACGTCGCAGATTTCTCGGAACCGCAAGACTGGAGCGCTTAGGTGCCCCACTCAAGGAAAACAAAGAATTTCATACATTTATTAATATGTACCGCAAGACCTGTCCAGTGCCTTTTGTTGAATTCAACGAAGATTTTCTGCTTCGCTTGTATGTTGCTTGTGACGGCCTACCTGGACTCTGGCATACATTGATTGAGCTGGCTATCAGAACGAACCCGGGCACATCCCAAATCGACACGGATGATATCGAACAAGCATTCGAAGCAGAGTATCAACCATCTGATGTACTGGATTTTAATCCATTTGAAGTCAGCCGGCTCGACATTGAACACTGGCTCAAAGAAAACTACAAGGCATAAATAATGAGCAAATCAAAGTTGCCATACTCGTCAACACCTGAAAGCAATGAATGCATACAAGGATTTATCGCACGGCTTGCAGCAAGTAATTGCTGCATAAACAGCAGCGAAATACTAAGCGCATGTGATGTTGAGCCAAGTCATTTTGCTAATTTCAAACAAACAGGTTCCTATAAATATGTTACGAATGTCCTACAAGCCCTTGCGGATGAGGGCATCCAAGAAACCATTAAACACTTCGAGCAGCAAGCAGCTGAAACTAAACTATCGCCTCTTCTCAAGAGTGTTGCGCGATATTGCCCGGCTTGCCTGGCTCATAGTAGGACTCAAATCATTGATTGGCAGATCTCACTGAAAACACATTGCGCTAGGCATGGAATCCAACTTATTGATCAATGCCCATCGTGTAATGAGCCACTCTCTTTTGAGGCTATCAACGATGATTGCTGCAGCTATTGCTCCAGCCAATTGAGCAATAACAGTTACAAGACCAATAATTTACCGCCATATCTAAACGATCTCATTGATTTGAGGGGGAAGACACTAAAGGATGCATCCAAAAACCTTCTAGAAACAGCTGGGCAACTGTTAAGGCCGTATGACCAACTACCAGGCAAATCAGAATACCTGGAGACCTTCAAGATTCCTGAGCTCGTCGAGATCCTTACAGCAGCTTACGAGTTACTAACCAAATCAGCAGCTCGCGAGCAATATGCACTCGAGATTGAACAGGCTCGCAAAGATATAGAAGTAGTCAGCCAGGATGCAGTGCGTTATCCAAGTATCATGATCAATACCTCATTCACCATGACAGATAACTCAGCATGTCTCACACCGTCATTTACAAAATGGCAAACGACGGATGCCATAATTAATAAGGTAAAGCATGCATTTAAGCTAAAGGAACAAGAAATTAACGATGAGTCCACCAGGTTTATCGGCGATTTATGGGGCGTAGAACGGATACTAGGTTCAAACTATGAAGAACTATCATCCCTAATTCAGGAAAAAGTGATCGTACCGTTCAAAAGCGCCAAATCTATCTCTGGTATGCTATTTGACCTGAGAGACTTTGCCAAACTACTAGCTGTACTCCCCCTTGCCGATAGAGATGCTGAGCACTATCTTTCTCTTGAATCCATTCGAAACGACCTTTTGTTTGAGAAGTGTGGCAGTTCGCTTGGGGAGCTTCTTACAGATCAGCGCATTCAAACTTACAGAGCTTCAGTTGATCACGGATTTCGTTCACTATGTTGGCGAAAGACTGATCTAGAAAGCTGGAGCTCACGGATGCTGTCTCAAAAAGAATTCTATATGACAGCAAAGATCGTCAAATTACTTCTTGGCATTAACCAAACAGAGCTCAATACGTTAGTTGCCAAAGGAAAAATTCGCCGTTGCAAGGCAAACCCACATATCAACAAAGCTTTTTTCCATTCTTACAATTCGCAAGATGTACAAAAGTTACTCAACAGCACCCCATCTAAATAGCAGCTATCCAGCTGCTATTTCATTTTCGCCTCAATAACTTCAACTCTAAGACACGCCAGAAAAGTTCCTTTCTGTATATTTATTGATCACACACTTTGAACTACATTTGTTTAGTAGCTGGAATTCTGCCTCTTTCCTTTCACAACCTCCTGTTTTTCCAGTTATTTACTTGTAATGCGTAAAATTCCGGCTTATTGCCCTTATTTTTTTTCCGACTTTCTTTGGATTCAGTTTTAACTAGTTGATTTAGCTATTAGCGATTTCCGGACTATTGTCCCCTTTTCCAATTTATGTGAAAGAAGGCAATAAACCGTAAATACACAAAGAAGACCGGAAGGACCTCTAGATGGCCACACCACCTCCAAAGGAAATAATGTATTTATAATCAGTGATTTACGAAGATATAAATCTGACAGCTCATCAATATGCTAAAAAGCCTTTTTCAAATCCGTCAATTTATACCGTGTGGATGACAATTGTTAAAAATAAGAGATATGGCATTGTTACGCGGCCACTATGATAAGAGACCATATGAAGAAGAACCTACACATTGGCTGAAACTGTAGTTCTGAAGGTGAAATGCTAACGAAGTATTGGACAGAAGTTTGTTAGTGCTTTTGATCTAACGGGTAAGGTTAGGATTAGAGAAAGTATGGGTAAAACGCCAAGCACATACGTCTATTTAATGCTGGCGAAAAATTAATCACCGTAAATACTATAGCTAACATACACAAAAAATGCCGAGTTAAATGTGTCGTATGGTGCTATTTGTTAGGCAGTAAAAATTAATACACATGAAGAGAGCAACTTTCTAATACAGCAAGATGTACTAAAAACAAGTGTGCTATCAAAATTAACCTTCAGGCAGAACAAAAAGTTCTCCATCATATAGAGGATCAAATCTTTGATAAACAGGAATTGATAAAAGCGAATCCCAAGGAGCTCCTGTCAGTGTGTTTTTCAGAGATCTTGTGACTTCTCTTGCAACTGAAGCCCACACTTTTCTATACTCTTGAGAATCAACAGAAGGAAGCTTGCTTACCTTATCTTCGAGTACTTTTAAACGGTGAAGGCTAGATTGTTCAACATTCCCATACTTTAATACAACGCTTATTTCAAATAACGCCATTGATGCAACAATCTTATCCTTAGACGATGAAGAATAAACATTTCTCACTATACTTAATGGTTGATAAAACAGCACATAAGCCATGATTGTAACCATAAACATCAAATTAAGCATCTCAAGCATCGTTGTAAAATCAAAAAATACCTCATCATCTAGCTTGAAAGCCACAAAAACAATTAAAGGAACAAGGCAAATTAACGCTGAAGTAAAATAGAATCTTTTTGATAATTTTATAGGTTGATTTGAGAGTTCATAACAGACTAATGAACGACACACCACAGCCAGTGCTCTATTAATAAAACTTCGAGTTGAAGCAGGTTCAGTAATCCAGTTTCTTTTTTTTACGATACTTTTATCTTTAAAGTAACCATCGTGGTATCCAAGCCATTCATTAAATAGAATTCGAAAAGAGTTGGGGTGTTCAGAATCAACGTCAACTATCATAAAACGTTCGTTTTTTCGATGGATAATTACTTTGCTTAGTTTTCCAGAATAGAATGCTAATTCAAGTCGTCTTGCATACTTTACAGCAAGATTACACGGAATTTTTGTACTTCCTTTTTCAGTAGCACCGAATGTTGCTTTCTTAATCGGGATTTCAGCGGCTTTCATTGCTTCTGTCTTTATTTGTTCTATTACATCAGGATGAATATCATCACTTGCTAAAACAATATACCTTCTAGTAGGGCGGTGAAAATATCTGAATAGAATAGTAAATACTATTGTGAATATAGCAAAAATAATGCCTACAAGAGAGTTTCCTCCCATTTTGAATAGCATATCAACGATTACACCTTCTATAGACTGATCATCAAGTCGCAATTCCAAATGGTAAGCTGATTGTGTGAGTATAAGTAATGTAAATGATGCTTGAGCTACCCTAAGTTCCCAAAAATCTGGATTTCGAAAAAGAACAATAAGAAAGACAAGAACACCAATTACTATCGGTAAAAGAACTAGTTCTTTTGACACCCCTAGTAAAGCAAGTAGGATAAATATAAAACTAAGTAAAGCGCTTACTATTCCAGAGATTATTGAGTTTTTCAGCCATTTATCCATCCACTGACACCTCTTATCAAGAATGCCTCGTTTTAACATAAAACTAGCAAGCTTAAGTCTAGTTCAATTGTTTAATATTGAGCTATAAATCTTATACTACCTAGTAAATGTTGAGCTAATCATCCTTGATGTAGAAACATAATGATATCCAAACCTTTATGCCTAATAGTGTATTAGACAGCATGCTCAATAACACGCACACTGACAAGGTTAAGTTTCAATCACTTCGGACATTTAAGACTTAAAATTAAACAACTATGTGTAATTCAGATAACCGTTGGCAGTCCTGTGGTTGGTAAAAGCGAACAAGCGCGTATAACGAGACCTCTTATACGCTCACCAAAGAATAATAAAGTTAATATTTTCAGTTGGATATGTGATGATTATGTGCTGAGGAAAGCAAGCAATTCTTGTGTCGTTAATACCGCAAGGATATGTAAAAATCAGAGTTATTTAGTTATAACTGTATATCCAACAGTTATCTTGAAGCGTGCATTAATAACCTGCTGAACTTAGCTCGAATGAAAGTTATAAGAAATTCTAGGGCAAATTCAGATGAATAGCATGTGAGTGAGCTTTTACGCTAACCCACAATGGGGCACAAACCTGCCAGCGACGATCATGCTGACACGCCTCTGGACAAAACTAAGCAATTGATTTTACTAATTTAGCAGACCATAAATTACTATTTCTATTGGTAACCTTCGTCCTCATGGACAAGTTAGCTATTCCACAACACATCCTTACGGTAATTTTCCTTACGATATCATCTAAAATCAAAGGCAGACTCCATAAATAACCTCTTTGCTTAATCGAGAGAATGCATGCATAAGTTAAGTATCAAAGCCAAAAAAATACTGGCATGGATAACTGGAGCCTTTTGTGTGCTCGGCTGGCTGAGTACTACACTAGGGCTATGGGATAATTTCAAGTGGGTAACAGTCCCGTCGTTTAGCGGTCTCTTAAGAAGCTCTTCCCCTGACGATTGGCAAAAGTTTTCAGCTTTTTTGTTTAACAATATTAAAAATAAAGTGAAGTTGGATGTCGTCTTAGTTGATGATTATTTTGTGTCGCAAAGCGAGTATAACAACCACCTTGCAGATAGAACTATGGATATGCGGGATGGCTATGACTGGTTCGAACTTGATGGTGAGACCTATAATGAGATGAGAATAACCATCAGTGATGGTGATTTTTTTTATCATACCTCTTTCGTAACAACATATGATAGTAAATATGAGAGCACTTATATTCGTCGAAATACAGGCTGGTGCAGTGAATACATAGAACCCTGTGGACGTGACCGCAAAACAGGTAAGGTCTGTATTGAAGATTATGAAGAGAGTGAATGTCGATACGTGATTATAAAAGGATTTTTTGAGTTTGATACAATCACAGGCCTAAATGGAATAACACGCCACAGGTTTGAATATCGCGAACTTCCTGAATAGTACCTGTACCGACAATTTTTCTTGTGAAAAATGGTACTAATGGTGTGTATTTGGAAAATCAAAAACAAACTTCTGACTTAATTGATTTGATAACGGATCAATTATCCTAGTAAGGGGGGAATATCATCATTACACTGACCAACCTGAAACTTACCAAAAGCAGTATGAGTTAACCACTTAAACCCACATTAGCCAAAACATGGCAAATCTTCGCTAACAGGCTATGAAGATTCTTTGCACTGACAATAAATGGGGCAAACCTGAGTTAGAGCAATCTGTCAGTTCAGATTAAGCCGGGATTTAAGAGCTGACAGATTGAATGTAGACAAATCCATTTTAGTGTTAGGGCATATTGATTGTACAAATTGAATGTACTTAGTGTCAGTTTAGTCCTAGACATCTTTCACCCCTCCAATAATTAATTTGACCACAAGGAGAATATAGATGCCAATCAATTACTTGAAAGTTATTGATTGGTTGTTTGATACGTCAGAGCTGACCATTTATTGTTATGCGTGAGGTTTGATAAGTTGGCTGCATAGCAACGGTTGATTCAGAATGGTCGATGACGCAGATCGGGTTTATCTCTGGTATAGGTCATTACCTGATGGTTTTCGCTGGCTGTATTCTAGTCTCCCCACTTATTCAGAAAATAGAAGCATACTATGCGGTAGCTTCATTCTCAGCATACCTATCTCTATAGTCGCAATTTGATTTGTTTTTAGCTGTCGAGACAGATAGAGCAAGTTACTGTAGTTCGAAGCCTTGGGGCACATTACAACAAAAAGCGAACTGTACTCTTCCTATACTCTATATACCCAAGCTACCTCAAGATGCAGGATTCAGAGTGAGACCAGCGTGTTCAGTTCAAGGAAAATAGCGGTAGGAATGGTAGCCCCTTTCAACGTTATTTGACACAGAAATGGGCACGCTGGCTCACTCCCAAAGGGCGAGTTTACTTGGCTTCTATGCGTTGTTACCGATTATCAATTTAGAACCACTAGATTTTCTAATCGGTGCCTTGCCTACAAGCCAAGTAATTCTCGCTGAAACGAGCATCTTGAGGTGGCTTGGGTATAGTAATTTCGCCAGATCAAAATCCTGTAGGGAGTACGCTATGGGTCGCTCTTTGGTTCTATTGTTCGCCTTCATCGTATTCGGACTCCAGCCCCTAGCAGCATTGGCCGCGAGTGATTCCGACAAGTATGCCCGTGCCCGAGAGACAATGGTTCAAGACCAGCTAATTAAACGCGGCATCGTCGACAAGAAAGTGCTAGCGGCAATGAACAAGCTCCCTAGGCACCTTTTTGTTCCGAAGATTCTGGCGTTTAAAGCCTATACAGATTCTCCCCTGCCGATCGGAGAAGGACAGACTATATCCCAGCCATATATTGTTGCCCTGATGACAGAGGTTCTCGAACTCAAAGGCAATGAAAAAGTACTCGAGATCGGGACCGGCTCTGGATATCAGGCTGCGGTGCTTTCCGAAGTAACCAAAGAAGTAATTAGCATCGAAATCAAGAAAAAGCTCTGTGTTAAGGCCAGAAAGCTCCTTGACTCGCTTGGTTATACCAATGTTGAAACACGGTGCGGTGACGGCTATTTCGGCTGGAATAAGGGAGCGCCCTATGATGCGATTATGCTCACCGCAGCCATAGACCATATCCCTCCGCCTTTATTGGCGCAACTCAAGGATGGAGGGCGGCTAGTACTCCCCTTGGGAAACCCCTTCAGTTATCAAAACCTTGTGCTCGTCACCAAAGAGAATAATGACTATAGGGTTTGGCAAATTGCCGGTGTTCTCTTTGTGCCTATGACCGGACACGCAATGAAGCCCTTCGGGAAATAACAATGAATCTCCCGGCAGTTTTCCTTGTATCCCTTTCTTCGCTCGCCTTTGAGGTACTGTTAGCCAGAATCTTCTCAATTAGCCAGTGGAATCATCTCTCCTTTATGGTGATCAGCATTGCGCTATTTGGCTTTGCTGCCAGCGGCACTGTATTAAGTATTCTCGATTCAAGGAAAAACAACTGGGTTAAGCGACTTGCGACAGGGAAAGCAACATCTATTTTAGTACTGCTCTACAGCTGTTCTACACTTGTTTCCTTTCTTATCCTTATAAAACTTCCCCTTGATTACTTCAGGCTTCCACTGGAGTCAATCCAGGCATTTTATCTTTTTCTCAGCTACACGCTTCTCGCGATACCGTTTTTTTTCGCCGGTGTTATTGTGCTTTCTGCCTATGTCGAGCAGCCAGAAAACACGGGCTTCATTTACTTTTCCACTATGGCAGGCTCTGCTCTGGGTACAATTCTTCCCTCCCTGTTGCTGCCTTTTATCGGAGAAGGAAAACTTGCCGTAACCGTTGCAATAGTTCCTCTATGTTATGTAACAGCAGCCGCTTTAATAATAAAAAAGAAAAATGTTGGCTCCCGTCATCAGCCCCGGAACCTATCTTTATCTCTCGTCAGCACCTGTATTATGTTGCTGATTATACCTTTGCTCTTCACTCCATGGGGAGCTACTCAGCTGGCTGTCACCCCATCACCGTATAAATCTCTGAGTCAGCTTTTGCAATTTCCTCAGTCAACAGTCACAGAGTCGAAGAGCAGCATAACGGGCAAAATTGACACAGCGACCAGCCCCTATATTCGCTACGCACCAGGCCTCAGCCTCAAATATAACGGCAGCCTTCCTGTGCAAAACGCCATTTTTCGCGACGGAGACGAGCAACTGGTTCTCTATGGCGCTGATAGCAGCTCGAAGACGTTCGAGTTCGCAAAATTCACCTTGCCATCGGTAGGCTATGATCTTGTCCCACATCCCCAAAGCGCTCTTCTTATCATCAGAGGCGGAGGAACCAGCATACCGACAGCGCTTGCTACTGGGATCCCGGATGTAACCGTTATTCATGAAAGCCCAAGTATATCTCGGGCCATAGCAGAACATTATAAGTTGCGTACAACGCCCGAGAACCCTCGAATATTTCTCAGACACTCACAAAGAAAATACGACATCATCCATCTTGAGAGCTGGGGAACATCTCTGGCTGGATCTGCAGCGCTTAGCCAAGAATACCTATTTACCACGAAAGCCTTCGAGGAGTATCTGAAACATCTTTCGGAAAAGGGAGTCATCATCGTTTCACGCAAGCTGCTTCTTCCTCCCTCCGACTCGATCCGCCTTTTTGCTACGGCACTTCAGGCCCTACGCGAGAGCGGCAAAAAGAACCCACAGCATCACGTTACTCTGTTAAGAAATTGGGGAATATACACTCTAATAATTAGCAATAATCCGATAAAAAATATTGAAATTCCGATGAACTTTGCTGAAAAGCTGAATTTCGACATTGTCTATATCCGAGATATGCAGTTATCTCTTGCCAATCGCTTCAATATTTTCGAAGTTCCCCATCATTACCTTGCCGTCGAAAACCTTCTTCAGCATTACAGTGAAAAGAGAGAAAAACAATTTTTCGATAATTACCTTCTGGATGCAGCTCCACAGGATGACCACAGACCATTTCCAGGCCGCTATATAAAATGGGACAGATTAGGCGATTTGTACCAGAGCATGGGAAGCAGACCCTATTCAATGCTACTTTCAGGTGAGGTCGTCATTGCTGTCGTTTTTGTCGAAGCACTCGCTGTCTCTGTCCTGCTATTATTGCTTCCCAAGCTCTTCGCCAAAGGGAAACAAAAGAAAGTCCCTTTATCCCAGAAGCTCTATTTCTTTTCCATCGGAGCGGGATTTATGTTCGTGGAAATCTATTTTATCAAAGCCTATATCCAGATATTTTCCAGCCCGGTGCTTAGCTTTACTTTTGTCCTGGCAGGTATTCTGCTCTCATCAGGTTTCGGCGGATGGTGGTCGCAAAAAATGGGAAGAAATGCTGTTACCTATTCCCTGTCGGCTCTTTTCCTATCGCTTCTTGGCATCCTTTACTTTATGGATCTGATAATCGATTGCCTTCTAGGGTTACCCGTACTTCTTCGCTATCTAATTGCCCTGCTTATACTTTTTCCTCCTGGAGTAATCATGGGAGTGCCGTTCACTCTGGGAATGCGCTGCCTCCTTACAACCCCACTACAGCGGGCCTTTGCTTGGGCGATGAACGGATGCGCATCGGTTCTTACATCGATTGTCGCTGCCGGACTTGCTCTTAATTTCGGAATTCCGTCAATTATGCTTTGCGCGACAGTATTTTACTTGTTAGCGGTATTTTGTTCGAGAGACTCAAAAGCTAATCAATTGGAGTCGCTCCCTTGAGTAAATATCGTGAGAGCCAGAGAGAAAGAAATCAATGATCTTCTTTTTGAACGATTGATAGCCAGAGCAGTGAGTTATGTTCATCATCATCAAAAGGCTACTCGCAAAAATAATACTATCTTAATAATGAGACGGTTATTTACCGTATTTTTTGCGTAGATTTTAGAGGTTATCTATAAATAATATCGTGCTAAAGGAAGTAGCCAGATAATCATAAAGGATTAGTCCTAAGAATCGATATCAGGATATTGATCAAATGAATATTAAAACGGTTGGCCTTTTAACTGCTCTTGCACTTTCAATAGCTGCATCAGGAGCTCATGCTTATAGCTACAAATCCAAATCCGGTTATAAAAGTTATAAGCCGAAAGTAACTTGTCAGGTTAGCTCGAAAAAATATTACAGTGAGCCCTCATACAAAAAGTCCAACGGCAAGTACTATGGTTCCAAGTATAAGAAACCAAGTTACAAGGAATATAGTTACAAGAGTAAAAAAAGCTGCGATCGCTACTGGGGTTAGCAGCTAAAACCCAAGGAAGCGGAGCTCTCTATGAGCTACCGCTACCTTCTGGTATTAGCTCCTAACTAATTATTCCATCTACGAGCTAAACAGTTTTTTTGTTTCTGGAGTTAATGTTGCGATGCACTCATTTAGTTGGCTCTGTCTGTACTTAATATGCTTACTTGCATCACTTACCGCTTGCGATAACTCGCAACAAGAAACACAAGATTCCGCGTCACCCAGTTCGCTACCGTTTGTCGTTCCAGGTGACGGCCCCGGCCTCGACCAATTAGTTGTCGCTTCCGGCACCCTCAAGCCTGTCGGGGAAGTCGAAGTTGGCTCCGAGGTGTCCGGGCGCATCACCGAGCTGTTAGTTGATTTCAACGATGTCGTTCAACAAGGTCAAATCATTGCCCGCATAGACTCGGAATTCTTTGAAGCGCAGCTTAGACAAGCCAAAGCAACACTGCTAAATGCCAAGGCCACCGTAGAAATGCGAAAAGCCTCCTTACGTCAATCTTCACGATCACTGGAGAGGATCAGAATCCTCAACAAGAAAAATGTCGCCTCCGAGAATCTGTTGGACGAAGCCGAAACCGAAGTATGGGTAGCCCGGGCAGAACTTGACCGGGCGAAAGCCTTTGTCAGAAGCCATGAAGCCGCCCTGGAAGAAGCCAAAGTTACGCTATCACGTACCGCAATACGCGCCCCGATTGACGGTGTAGTCATCTCTCGCGAGGTTATGAGTGGACAAACTGTTGCCGCTAGTCTCGAAGCACCCAAGTTATTCAAGATAGCCCGTACCCTCGGTGAAATGGAAATCCACGCAAGAGTCGATGAGGCTGATATTGGCCAGCTCCAGGTTGGGCAGCAAGCGATATTCACGGTTCCAGCATACGGAGAGCAACGCTTTAGTGCCAAGGTCATACAAATACGAGTTTCACCGAAAATTATCGATAACGTAGTGACCTATACGGTTGTTTTGTTAGCTGAAAATCAGGGGGACTCGCTGTTACCGGGAATGACAGCTGTTGTTGAGATAGCCGCAGGTCAAGCTGCCAACAACGAAATCGAAAAGTACTCTTCAAGGACTGAGTAACCTTCATCCGCGACGAGCCGATAACCCACGGAGCAGAAACTCAAAATCATATTTTGGAATTAATGGCAATGAGCTACTGGCTATATCTGACCAATGCATTGAGAACTATATACCGACATCGTCTTCGAAGCTTTCTGACGATACTAGGCATTATGATTGGTGTGGCTGCGGTCGTTACCGTGATCGGCGTCGGTGCAGGCAGTCAACACCAAGTACTTCAGCGCGTAGAAAGCCTGGGAGCCAATCTGCTGTTTATCGAACCAGGCGTAATGGAAACTGGTGGAGTACAACTACAAAAGAAATTTCCCACGCTGACTGTCCAGGATATCGAAGCCGTACGCCAGTTTGTACCAAACGTATTGACCGCAGCTCCATCAGTCTATGCCGACGCCCGTGTGATATATGGGGCACAAAATTGGATCAGTCGGATCCAGGGTACAACCCGAGACTATTTCCCGATTAGGGGCTGGGAGATTGCACAAGGGCGCATGTTCACGGAACGAGAAGAGGTACGGGCAAAAAAAGTGGCGATACTGGGAGAAACCGTTTCCCGGGAGCTGTTCGGCTTGGGGCACGCCATCGGTAAGACAATACGTATCGGTAAAACTCCATTCAAAGTGGTCGGTGTCCTAAAACGGAAAGGGCAGGCCCCCGGAGGTGCAGATCAGGACGACAAAGTACTGGTTCCGCTCGACACAGCCAGACTTCGCATCATCGGCCTGAGCAAAACCCGTCCAGGGGCCATTCACTATGCTCACATCCGTTTAGACGATCCGAGGCGGATAAACCAGACCATAGAAGATATCCAAATTGTATTAAGGCGCCAACATCACATTCCGATGACCCATCCTGATGATTTCGTAATAAACGACCTGACCGCAATCCAAGAAAGCATGGCCGAAGCTACAAAATCGCTCACGTTCTGGCTGGCATCGGTAGCAGCCATATCTCTGGTTGTAGGAGGCATCAGCATCATGAATGTCATGTTGGTGGCAGTGCGAGAAAGAACAGAAGAAATTGGTCTGCGACGAGCCGTGGGGGCTACCAATAAGGATATTAGAAACCAGTTTCTCATTGAAGCGACTTGCCTCACTACTATCGGTGGACTATCAGGGCTAGCTCTGGGCTTGGGGTTAGTGGTTCTGATTGCACGCTTGCGCGACTTCCCGGTAATGATTACACCAGGCGCTCTCATTCTGGCACTCGGTTCAGCAACAGCAGTCGGCATTGTTTCCGGACTGTACCCTGCCCTGCTGGCATCTCGGCTAGATCCCATTCGCGCCCTCAAACGGGAGTAGAGAATTGAACACGACCGAAGCATCACCTTCATTAGTTGCACTAGACGCTGTAAGCAGAACATATCGGATGGGCAAAACGGATGTGACAGCCCTGCATTCCGTCTCTCTGTCAATCTGCTCAGGGGAGTACATCGCAATTACCGGCACATCCGGCTCGGGCAAATCAACTCTGCTACAAATTATCGGATGCCTGGACAGCCCTACCGCAGGTCGCTACGCCTTGAATGGAACTCGAGTGGACGAGCTATCAGACAATGAACTTTCCCATGTCCGTAATACCCAGATAGGCTTTGTCTTTCAGGCCTTCCACCTAATGCCGCAGCTTAACGTCATGGAGAACATTGAGCTGCCCCTACTCTATAGGAGACTCACCAACAAACAGCGAACCATGAGAGTTAACGAGGCACTGGGTAAAGTGGGACTTAACAAACGAGGATTGCACAAGCCACACGAGTTATCCGGTGGCGAACGACAAAGAGTGGCGATTGCCCGGGCACTTGTAGGAGCCCCATCAATAGTGCTGGCAGACGAGCCAACGGGAAATCTAGACCAAAAGACCGGTGATGAAATCATGCACACTATTGAATCTCTCAATGCAGAGGGAGTTACAATCTTGATGGTTACTCACGACCTAGAGAAAGCTAAGCGAGCAACCCGGCTTATCGAAATGAAAGATGGCCGAATTCTGTAGAACAGTGAACATATACGTTTCATTTTCAGTGAGTTGTTAATAATTCATCGCTTTAAATTTCTTGGGCGAAGTGAAAAGACATGATTATCACAACTCACTGTTTTTCTTGTCTCTGGTGTCACAATTGTTATTTGAATCTAAGCTATATTAAACCGCAGCAAGGCTGATGCAAAAACCTGCAATAGTTGCCGCCATCAGGTTAGATAGTGTACCCGCAGCCACGGCCTTAAGACCCATACGTGCGATATCATGACGACGGTTCGGTGCAATCCCACCTAGGCCACCAAGAAGAATCGCAATTGATGACAGATTGGCAAAACCACAAAGTGCAAATGAGATAATTGCCGTTGTCTTTTCGGTCATGACTTCACCTGTAGCAGGTACAACCAGACCATCCTCCCCAAGATAAGGAACGAAGTTAACGTAGGCGACAAATTCATTCACTATGGTCTTCTGACCAATAAATGAACCAGCCAGTGTGGCTTCTTCCCAAGGAACACCAATCAGGAAAGCCAGAGGAGCCAAGAGCCAACCAAGAATAAGCTCCAGACTTAGCTGCTCGTAACCGAACCAGCCGCCGATACCACTGAAAATACCGTTAATAAGTGCGATAAGACCGATAAATGCAATGAGCATTGCACCAACGTTTAACGCCAGGCTAAGACCCGCAGAAGCACCGCCAGCAGCTGCATCGATAACATTAGCGGGTTTCTCGTCTTCACCCGCAATTTCCTGGTCAGGGATTTCATCTTTGAAGTGGTCAGCTTCAGGCTTGATAATTTTGGCAAATAGCAGACCACCAGGTGCAGCCATGAAAGATGCCGCAACAAGGTATTCTAGCGGCACCCCCATCGACGCGTAGCCTGCCAATACCCCACCAGCCACAGAAGCCAAACCACCACACATTACCGCAAACAGCTCAGACTGTGTCATACGAGAAATGAACGGACGGACAACCAAAGGTGCCTCAGTCTGACCGACAAAAATGTTAGCTGCCGCCGACATAGACTCCGCGCGTGATGTGCCCAGCGCTTTCTCCAGTGCACCACCAAGGATCTTGATTACCCACTGCATCGCACCGATGTAGTAAAGCACAGAGATCAATGCAGAAAAGAAGATGAGTGTTGGAAGGACCCGGAATGCAAAGATAAAACCACCACCACCGAATACTTCGAACATCTTGTCAGAAACCAGACCTCCGAATAGGAAAGACGTACCGTCGTTACCGTAATTAATAACATTGGCAACACCATCAGAGAAACCACCTAACAGGTCTTTACCCCAGGGGACGTATAGAACGAATGCACCAAGTGCAAATTGAATAGCAAAAGCACCTCCGACAGTTCTAAGGTTTATTGCCTTTCTGTTGTCAGAAAGGAGTACAGCTATGGCTAAAAGAACGACCATACCAACTAGACTCATTAAAATGCTCATCGTGTAAGGTATCCTTATTGCTAGAAAATATTGAGAACAGCCTCATCAGCGTCGATAAAAACTGTTTCTCGGCCAGAAAAAAGGCATTAATATATTTTATATCTAATAAGGACAGATGATTCTCATGAGACCGGTTTTCAGGTAGGCCATGCTGGCCTAACTAGTTGACAACAAAATAACAGACAGGATTGTTTGTATAGTTAGGCAAATAGAAGGCAGCTTTCCACTGTTTATATCAACGGGGGCAGTAAAGGCATGACCGATAGACTTTCAGCTATACAGGACAATAGCTTAACGGTAATGTCAGCCGATAGAGGTAAATATACCAATTATTTTCTAGCTTATTCGGCGTTTGGCACTAAATGCTTCAGACTAAATGCTCTTTCAAAGAAGCTACGAGTGTTTCGTATTCTACGTCATCCCCAGGTTCTGGAAAGTTAACGCCTGAAATAGATCTGGGTGAAATGAAGATGTAGGTTCGTTTATCGAATTCCCATTCTCTAACAATACCTTTGGCAGGTTCATCCTCTGCTGTATCGAGAATTTCTGACATCCCTTTATACCCATCAACAAGGTCCCCACTTGTTGTTTTGCCTTTGCCATCAGGTGATGTAAGTGTCACTACGACAGCGCTGACCATTGGTAGGCCGAGGATGCTTTCGCAGACAAAGAAGATACTGCCAGCATCCCCATCATGCCCTGCTCTCTTAGCCTCCTCTAATCGGCAGGACATCGTACGAAACAACCCCCGGGAAAAGTGAAGCCTGCTCTCGCCGAACTCTCGCCCTAAGATGCTTTCGGTGAGTTCCTTGCTCATTGTGTCACCGACCGCACTCGATGACGCTTTGATTGACTCACGTTTCGCTTCAACGAAAAATTCAGATTTACCGAGTATCTTTAGAATGGCATTAGAACTGTAAATTGAGTTGGCTTTTCCTTGTGCGTCCTTGTGGGTAGCTATGGCTTTCGTCATCGCCGCAAAGAAAATGCTCATATCAGAAAACATATGCTTCAAGGCATCACTGACTACCTCTGCTCCCTCATTGGTAGTACATACCATTACATTACCCGTCTCATTAAAGGCATAGTATTTACTTAAGGGAGCATAGTGAGAGCTCTTGGACTCTGTATGCTTCGGACGAAACAGCCAACTCAACATACCCATGGCTTACCCCTTTGAATTATCTGCTGGGGAGGATGTACCTGGAGAGCCGTCTGTTCCCTCTATACTGCGCTTCATCGATTCAACTAAATTGTTGAACTCGGGATCAGACATGGCCTCGTTAAGTTCACTCGCCTGACGAATAAAATTGGGTGGCACGAATAAATGCACTTCCTTTTCAATGTGAAAAATTTTCTTTTGGTTGTTGGCATCGAAACAAGGTCCAAGCTTAAGGTCACCTTCAGACAAACTCGCATCAATAGAAAAAACAAGCGGGGTAATTGAAACCGCCCCCATTAGATACTCACAGACAAAAATAATCGTTCCAACTTTCTTATTTGATGTAACTCTATTCTTTGCAACTTTAAGTCCTTCACTCCCTACCGATGCAATCAGTGAACGCAAGGAGTGAGATAATGCAGCCAGGTTTCCGCTCAGCCCGAGAAGTGCCTGGATAAGTTGATTCGAAAATGTAACCCCCCAGCTACTGCTTTCAAAATTGATCGTACTTTTAGTCACATTAACAAAAAGCCCCGAGCCCATGATCAAATCATTCAAAGCATCATAATCATAAAGTGATTTACCTGAGTCTGACATCGCCTTGGTTAATGCAGCAAAAAAAACGCTGACCTGAGCAAAGGCTTCCTTGGCCTCCTCCGAGATATTTTCAGGCGTATCGGGAGAGCTTAGCGTTGTAGCAATAAATAGGTTTCCAGTCGCATTAACGACAAATTGCTTCGTAGCAGGAATGTTCGCTTGATTATTCGAAATCGGGTTCTTGGCGCGAGAATCATCTGTACTAGTTTCTACCATTGTATCCTTAGCCATGTTTTCTCTCCCTCTAAATTGATGGTGTTATATGGCCTGTTTTGAACCAAAGGTTTTTGTCACACTATATAGGGAACTTGCGGTCCGTCATTATGAATAATTTTATATAAGGAGCTCTTCTCTATACCATTTCTACATTAGGCTACATTTAAAAGATTTAGATATTGAATGTTTCAATAGTTTACTTTGATCACAACAAATATAAGGCAGCTTAAATTAAAGCTGCCCATTCCTTTTCCTATTTATATAATGAACACAGGTAATTTATTCTTGATCATTACCCTTCATAGCATTTGGAACCGTTCCGGTAACCCAAAACTCATTTTCCCGTGACTGAATCTGTTCGGCGAGAAAATCAACAAAACAACGTATCCGGGCGGTTCGACGGAGATCGCGATGAAGAAGCAGCCAAATACTTCTATAAGGAAGCGGCTTTTGAAAAGGCGCTCTCACAAGGTTGGGGTGTCTATCGCCAATGTTGCATGCAAGATATGCCATGCCAAGCCCAGAGGCCGCAAGTGATATTAACGGGACGAGTTCCGAGACACGATGCTTAAGCGTTGCGTTGGGGTAGAAGCTCTCTTTCAACCACTTAGCTGTTATATCCCCTTCTGCTTCATGCCAACCAATAAAGTTTAACCCTTGCCCCGCATTATCTTTTACTCGCTCAGCATATTCTCTAGTACAATATGCCGCCTGAGACATCTGAACAAGCCTGCGCCCCACCGCATCGTCATACACTTCATTTGCCACTCGTATGGAGACATCGGCTTCACGGCGGCTAAGATTAACAATCTCATTCCCAAACTGTAAGTTGAGCGTAATATCTGGATAGCGCTCAGAGAACAGCGCCAGATCATCCATGAGCGAGGTCATCGCCATACCGTGCGGCATAGATACATAGACAGTACCGACAGGATCCGCATCTCTACCGATAATCATGCGGGAAGCAGATGTCATCTCCTCCTCAACTCTCTCGGCATATGGCAGCAATTCTTCGCCAATCTGGGTTAAGACTAGCCCCTGCTTAGAACGATCAAAAAGGCGACTTCCTATTTGCTCTTCCATGATAGAAAGTCGGCGAGTGAGCGTTGTATGGTTGACACTGATGCTCTGCGCCCCTCCCCGTATTGTTCCAGCTCGAACAACAGCAAGAAAGAACTTTAGATCATCCCAGTTGAAGGCATAACTCTCGTTGTTTAACACGGCGACATCCGGTTCATATTTGAAACACTATGTCCACTTTTACCCATATACAGTTCATTTTTCAATCCTGTTAACTTATTCGCATGCCAATAATCACATTAATGGAGAAAGACATGAACACAATTCAAACCGTTCTGGTTACGGGTGCGAATGCAGGAATTGGACTCGAAGCTGCCCGCCAACTAGCAGAGCAGGATGGCATTAATAAAATCTATCTTGGCTGTCGAAATCTGGCGAAAGCTAATGACGCGAAAGACAGACTTGTAGAAAAAACAGGGAGAGACATCTTTGAGATATTAATACTGGATGTCTCTGACTCAGCATCAGTACGTAATGCTGTTAACAAGCTGGAGTCACCTGTCGATGCCGTAGTGTTAAATGCCGGCGGTACTGGCGGGCAAACACCAAATAAGCTAACAGATGATGGCGTAACAACTATATTCGCTTCTAATGTATTAGGTCATGCCGTACTTGTCGAAGAGCTAATCAATCGTCAACTTGTTACCTCAACAATCCTCTATGCAGGCTCAGAAACGGCTAGAGGCATACCCAAAATGGGCGTAGCTAAACCAGAGCTAGAAACCTCCTCAATGGAAGAGTTCGCTTCCATTGCTAATGGCAGCAAGTTCGGCGCAAAAGCTGACCCTCTTGATATATACGGCACCATTAAACTTACGGGCGCTTTATGGATGGCATCGATGTCCAGACAACACCCTCATCTTCGCTTTGTAACCATGAGTCCAGGAGGCACCACCGGCACTAACGGTATGAGCGACTTACCTTTCCTCAAGAAGCTTTTCTTCAAGTATGTTGGAGGCCTTTTCATGCCAATGCTAGGCATGATGCACAGCGTAGATAAAGGCGCGAAGCGCTATCTCGATGGTTTATTTGATCCACGATTCGAGAGCGGGCATTTCTATGCAAGCCAGGCAGGCTCACCTACTGGCCCAGTGGTTGACCAACTAACGATTGAACCTTCACTTGGCAATATTACCGCTCAAGACAACGCTCGTCTGGCGATTCAACAATTCTCGTAAACCCGATTCCAATATTTAAGGAGAAACACTATGCATACCACATTACAAATTCTTGTTGGATTATCGACGCTTATGCTAGGTGGGCTGGGGATCATGTCTATGTTTGCACCACAAAAGATGGTCACTAATTTCTCATTAGAACCCGTAGGCAAAGCAGGACTTAATACTATTCGGTCAGTAATGGGTGGTCTATTTTTAGCCTGCGTAACTATTCTGGCACTTGGTTTGACGTCAGGTAAAACGGAAGGATATTTCTTCGTTGCTATTGTACTTATTGCCGTCGCCGTTGGCCGATTAGTAGGTCTTGTTCTCGATGGATTCGATAAAGCGGTTATCCCACCGTTGGTGTTGGAGTTAGCTATTGCGGGAGTATTGTTGCTAAGCCATTTGAAGAATGGAGGGTTTTATTAAAGACCGCCTGCGAGCAGAGGAAATCAAGGCAACTTTAGCCAAGGCTGTCTTTGTTCTGAGCGATAATAATTTATTACCATGCTCAATGTTTTAGTTCAGGCTAAATCTAATAATCGAGCGTAAAAAGAAGAGAGTTACCCACCTTGATTTAAGAGGTAACTCTCATGTTTCATACTCACAACCAATGATATTCCCACATACTACTTAAGACAAACGCACCAATCTAAATCAGCTTAATTCCGTTGTCTTTCACCACAGCTTCAAACGACTCGTCAAGGAATTTCACGTTTGTATATCCCTTATTTATTAATGTGGTATAAGCTAATGATGCGCGTGCTCCGCCTGCGCAATGTAATATAACAAGGTCGGTTCTGGGAATACGGTCAAGGTTCTGATCTAGCTCATCAAGAGGAATGTTGATCGCACCTTTCAGGTGACCATGGCTTACTTCATCAACAGAGCGCACGTCAATGACTGTTGCAGTTCCTGATGTCACGGCTTTAACAAAGTCTTTCTCATCAATAGCCCCTTTAGCCAGCTTTTTGACATAATTGAGCTCTTCTGCAATCTTGCCGGTCTCAACAGGTAAATTCGCCTGCATCCATGCCAATACACCACCATTTAATATCGAGACATTCTTGAACTTCCAGAAAGTCAGAATCTCATAGGCTTCTATCGCATCATCACTTGAGTCACTATCAGCAACAATGGTGATCGAGGCCTTTTTATCCCTGAGATCGAAAATTGTACGCTTATTAGTTGGGTATTTCTCTTTGTTCCACTGTTCGTGCATCTCCAGCAGCTTCTCTGCAGGCAGGTGAACAGCTCCTTTGATGTAACTCTTTGGTACCGTTCTGACATCCATAATAATATGATGAATATCCAGATTCTCAGCTAGCCATTCTTTATTGACGTGTGAAGGGTATACCTCTTCTTTCCATGCCGGATAACCTTCAACATACGCCTTCACATTGTTATAACCATTAGCCTTGGCTGTTCTTAGCGCCTTGGGACTGAGCGGACATGTTACCCCTCCGCAATAGAACACCAATGGTGTCGCCTTGTCTTGTGGTAACCAATGAAGGTTTTGCTGTAACTCATTGGCAGGTGTCGCCTTTGCCCCGGGAATGTGCCCAATCTGATATTTACCAACCGGACGGGCATCACCAATAAACAATGGCTGTCCGTCATCAATTAATTCATACAGTTCTTCTGTATCAATCACTTGCTCTTTAGGAAGCTTGACTAGAATCCGCTTTATTTTTCTGGCCACCCCTTTGCCATCAAGCGTTGCCTTAAACTTGGTGTTGACCGTTAGCTCTGTAAATGAACTCGCGCTTTCAAGCTTCGTCTTATCGGTAAACTTTATTACATTGACTTCATTTGTTTTCGGGTTGAGGTACTGAATGACTTTCCCTTTCACTGATATCGATTGGATTTTACCGACAACATCTTCCGCCATCAGTGAAAATGGCATCCCAAATAAGACGAGTACTATAGCGGCTTTCTTAAACATGAGTATTCTCCATTAATACACAGCAAAAAATCCTTTATCCAGCCTTTCATTCTTAGGAAACTCCTGGTGTGAGGATCGTTTTTTCATTAATTACAACTCGGTAGTTCTCCGCTATCAGCAGCATACTTCACAGCAAAATCTTTAATATGCGGTGCTATTTCCTGAAACTTGTCGCTAGCCAGAAATTCCGCTGCGTTCGGATGTTTTTTACTGTACTTTTTGATAAACCTTGCTCCATCTTTCTTGAAGTAGCGTTTCCACTCAACTTTCAAATGCTGCTCAGCAAACTCCTGACCGTTGTATTCAAAGTAAGGCCGCAGATATTCCAGGTAATATTCCTGCCCTTTGGCGGCATCAGCAGATACGCCAAAGGAGGCTAGAGCGAACATTAGTCCCAAAACATATTTTTTCATTACATTTCCCCTTAATCGTTAATCTACAATCTTGTCATTCATCGATAACTTCTTTCCCCGTCAGCATTGCTTTGAGGTGACTTGAAAGCTTGGCTCCCAGGGTGATCAAATATAAATGCACAATCAGAAACGCGACTATGGCATAGGCTGTAAAGGTATGTATCACAGCCACAGAACCGATCTGTTCGATATACCCGGCAGCACGTAGCTCAGGAAAAAAATAGAAAATCATGCCAGTAGCAATCTGAACCGGGATCAGAACAAATAACAGCCCCAAATAAGCCATTCGCTGAAGTGGGTTAAACTTGTTGTCCGGTGACATATGGTGTGGATGGGACTCACCAACAAATACCCCGTAAAGATAATAGTGAAGTACAGCGTCTATCCCTTTTCTATCAGGCACAAACTGCTTCCATTCTCCTGTCGTAAACACCCAGGTAAAAATCAACACAACGATTGCCACCCAGAGAAAGCCTCCCCAATGATGAAGCATGGAGCTTTGCTGAAAACCAAGCAGACTCATAATCCCATGGAGCTCCAGCCCGGTAAGAATGAGCAGTAACACCAGTAATGCCTGCCCCCAATGCCAAAAGCGCTCGAATCGCTTAAAAATCACAATTGTTTTTTTCATCACCATTCCCCATTTTCATTACTTCTGACTATTGGCAGTTCGGGTTTTCCTGCGGCGAATCGTCACTATACGGGTAAGCGCATGTATAAAGACTGCGGCTAGCCCTCCCCATATAACAATCATGCCAAAATACTCAACGATGAAATTGCTATCACGCCCAACCAGATAGAAGTCATTCAGCCCGGCCAACCGACTATCTCGGCTGTGACAAGCTTCGCACGCTACGGCTTGCTCTTTAGGAGCAACCATATGCTTGATTGGCCAGTAACCATTGGTTTCAATGAAGTCATATTGACCACTAAACGCCACCCCGTTCAGCCTGGCACCAGCAGCTAGGGCTTTATTCCAGTCATATTCGGTCCAGAACGCACCAGACCCGGGGCGACCGTACAGCTTGATAGGCAACATACGATTTAGCTCTGTATCGTAAGGTTGTTTGCCTCGATGAATTTTAAATGGCCAGATCCGCGCATCCGGATCGTTATAGTTGCCTGTTGGCGGATTAATATCGATTGGTGCTCTATCGGGGTTAATTATGTCTAGCAATGTCATCTGCTTCAGTTCACCTTTGTACCAGCGGTATTCCGGTACAACATTGCGTCCCCAGGTGAAGGAGCCCTTCTTGCTCATGTAGGAATGATTAACCACACCATCGAACTCCTGATCGATAGTCATCGGCTTACCATTTTTCATCTGCCCGGCTGTAGACCAGTCCCAGGATAGTTTGGTTAGATATGGCCCTCGAGCCATTTCCGGTATATGGCAGGAGGCACATGCCACTTTAGCCGAGTGATTATCTAGTACACGCTCCTGGTGTGGCGTGGCACTATGGCATGATTCGCAGGAAAGATTATTGCCTTCGCGCGACACCCGGCCTTGGTTCAGTTCAAAATCTAAGAATGCAGCTCGATCATTGTAACGACCTGCTATTTTATGGTCGTTGGCGGTATGGCAAGTCTGGCAGCTGAAATTCAGCTTTTCCGGACTCATATGTACGTCCAACTCGAAGGCTGGATCGATTAACGACAGATCTGTATCGCCATGTTTGACACCATTTCCACCACCACCCACCGCATGACACGCCAAACAGTTCTCGCGATCCGGGCTACCTACATGTTGAGCGACATATTTCAGGTCAACCGCTTTCTGAATCTTGCCTGCCACCTTTGTGTCTTCATAATATGGATGACCGGATGAAGCCGCCGATTTTCTATAAGTCTTTGTTTTATCATGGCAGATTAGGCAATCAACATTCTCCTCTGCATCATGCTCAAAATCTTCATTACGCCAGCCATAGCCAATATGACATTGGGTACAGCTCTCATTCCCTCTGGCTGAAACACAATAGTTATTTAGCCCATTTTTCCCTTTGCCTACTTCAACGCCGTCTACTTCCTTTGACCATGTCCAGTGGAAAGTCTTATGGATCTGCTTAGAAGCTTCAGTATGACAACTAATGCAAGCTTCGCTCACATCCGGTGCATAATCAAAGTCCTGATCCAGGATCTCAAATGTTGAGTGATCTGCGGTGCTGGCTATCGTCGGAACATTACGCTTGGTAACGTCTTCTTCGTTAATAACACTAGCTAAAGCATTCGGGCAAAGGCACAGCAGTAGCAACAGAAATAGTTGAGTTTTCATTAGTACAAGCCACCTCCAGCAATATGATTCCAACCAGCGTGATTACAAAGTCACTCTCATCGCCAGCATGAAGGCCACAAACCAGAACATTAGACTTCAATAATAATCTAATATAAGTATGTAGACTTAGCCCTTAACGCTAAACACGATTGGGGCCAACTCTGGGTGAAAGCACTAACCAAACATGAGTTAGAAAAAGCTAAAAAACAAAACGCTTATTTACTTATTGCTAATGTAGTACTCATACACACACAATTGACAAGGTTATAAGCCATTCCTATAACCTAGATCACAATATTTATTTTCATATTGTTTTCAATGCATTTGCTTTTTATCAAAGAAATTTATTTTTTATACAAAAAACAGATGATTAAAAAACAACCAAATAAGTGGACTCAATAGGCGCTCTCTCTACGGGTCTTGCCTTCAGGCCGGACCTTTCAATGACAACTTAAACGGTGTACTACCTCACATTCACATTAAAGCAGGTGCCGAAACATAAGCTAGCGTGTAAACTTGTGCCAGTGATTAAATCCCAGCTAAAACAGGTGAATCAGAAATGACTCATGAAACTAAAACAATGGAAGTACCAGTAGCAATCGCCGATAGAGTGCAGACTTTAATTGATGCCTATGAAGCCAAAGAAAAATTCAATGCTGAGCGTAAAGAGGTAGTCAACAACTTACTTTCTATGGATAACCTTAGTTGTGAGATGGCTGTTTATAGTTTGCCTCAAGGCGAATTGCTAGATACTCTCAGATTTGTGTACGAACTATCCGGTACTAACAACAGATTCATCAAAAATATACTGACACAATCCAGAGAGAACCCTAAGAAGGTCTTATCAGATTCCCAAAGATCGTCAGCAAAGAGCTTGTTATTTAATCTGATCAACGACCCTTCAGTCATTTCAGCGATGAAAGAGATGTAGTAAGTCCCTTGCATTAATTGTGTTAAACATAAGATCAAACAGTGCCAAGTATTAGACAATACTTGGCACAATTTTTCTGAGGGTCCCGGCCCCGGTACAACGTAAGAATTCCGAGCATTCGCTTCCTCGTCACGCTAAGCACAATCGACTTTTGGGTTCTTTGCTTGCATACAAGACCTTCTATTCGGAACCTCGCCTGCACAGCCCGACCTAGTGGCCAAGTAATTCTCGCCGAAACGAGCATCTTGAGGTAACTTGGGTATAAACATAGAGAAGAGAACTGTTGCCATTCTGATTTTATAAATAAAAGGTCATCGGATGTTACGTATCATAAAAAGTCTGTGTTCTAAAAATCGCTACTCACAAACAAAATCATGGACTAATGATTTTTTCAGTAATTATTTTCCCACTTCAGTTTCTGCAACAGGCACAGGTAAGAAGCCTAACTCTGTTGGTCAGAAGGCTACGAAAAAAGAGCGAAAATCTAAGCTATCGTCCCCAAAGATTTTTAAGCGATTAATTAACCTATACCCGCCCTATCTGGGAGCAGGGGTGAAAGTCACCTATATCAAAGAAGACTGGCGGCAGGTTGAAGTCAGGCTGCAAATGCGCTGGTACAACAGAAATGCATTCGGCACCCATTTCGGCGGAAGTATCTATTCTATGGTTGATCCTCACTTAGCATTGATGCTAACCAACCTGTTAGGACGAGACTACATTGTATGGGATAAAAGTGCGCATATAGAATTTGTTAAGGCTAGCAAAAAGCCAATTCGCTGCGTGATAGCTATTTCACAAGAAGAGTTAAACGACATAATTCAGCACACTGAACATGGTGAAAAATATCATCCGAACTTTAAGCTCCATATTTTGGGTGAAGATGACCAGTTAATAGCCAAGGTTTATAAAGAACTATATGTCAGGAAAAAACGGCAATAGTAAATAAATTATCAAACCACGACATAGCGAGTTCAGCCAACAACTACAAGGTGCTGTTGACCCATCGCACCGTAATAAAGGCTATAAAACAGGCGCTAGGAGATTTCTAACGCCAGCAGGTAATAAAGCCCAATTAATCGACCACACTGCTATTTATAATATCTCGGTGCAATTTCCACTGTCCGGCCTCTTTTTTCCAGATAACAACATACTTGCCATTATCCAGCATGGTTCCACCGTCACCTTCAAGTATATACTTACCCACTTCAGTGGCTGTATCACCATAATCCTCGACTTCGAGTGTTTCTAACTGTATTGATTTAATACCAGAATTCATAAGAGCTTGAAGTGTTAACTGCAATGCTTCTCTTCCTGTTACAAAATCGCTGTTTGGCAGTAAGAACTGTCCATTCTCTGTATACAGGTTGGCCACACCAGCAGCATCACCCAGACTAAAAATATGAGAATATTGTTTGTTAGCGTTAACAATATCTTCAAAGGTAGGATTGACCTGGGCCATGTTCTTCTCCTTTGTTCACGTTTCACCTAAGTATACGTAATGGGCGCAGAACCATAAGAATTCTTTACACGCTGGTGAAACCTCGATAGCAAACTTAATAGCAGCAATGTTGACACTGAGGTTACAAACAGATGCTAGATAAAGCTAAAATTGCCTTTATTTGCTACTTTTGTTCAGATTATGAATCGCATTCAATACCTTGGCTTACTCGCTATCGTTGGCCTACATACTTTGCCGACTGTCGCTAAAGAGAGTGCGAACAACCTTCAACACTTATGGCAACAGTTTTATCAGCAAGCGAGCCTACTTTCCTCCGAACAAGTAGTTAGCCAAACTGAGCTTAACCGTTACCCAAAGCCGCTACTGCTTAGCAGCAGCCAGTATCCCGACTTCACACGATTTCACTGGCGAGAAATCCAGCAGCTATGGCAAATCAGTCAGGGCTGCAAAGATCCTCAATCGCCAACCACAGCACCCGCATTAAAAGCTGCCGCCGAGTTTGAGCTTTCACTGTGTCAGGGGACACCATTGGCCAGTGCGTGGTTTGATAACCGAACCTTGCTACACCCGGCCGGTGGCAGCTATGCCGATAGATATTTAGCATCACTCGAAAACAACCTAGGGAAGGATCACCCCGAGACCCAAGAATTTCTCTCTCATCATAAGAGACAGTTAACACTGGCCAATGCTGCTCACCCACTTCATTCGCAGCTGCGCCCACTATCGACAAAAGGTGTAGACGCTTTGCTTTCAGGCTATCGCGCCTATATCACTGATAAAAATACATTGTGGTTAAACAATGAGTTAGGATGGAAGGTGATTAAGGCAGACCAATGGCAGCCTCTTGCAGCATCAATGACATTGAAACTAACAAACCACACAGCAACAAACTGCTCCTTTCGCTACAGCAACATATGTATTAATGCCGTCACGCCGCATTCACAACGGGCTCGCTGGGCGCTGATTTTCAGCGCCTTAGTCATTGCTTCTCTGTTATTGCGTAGCCTCTATCAACGGCGACAAAACACCAAAGAGAGACAGTTTGTTCTTCAGCTTCTGACCCATGAGCTGAGAACACCGATCACTAGCTTAGGTTTAACCGTAGAGTTATTTCGTGAACAGTTCGATGGCCTGAATGAGCAAGCTCAACAAGCAGTATGGCGTGTAATGGCCGACCACCAGCGCTTGGCTCAACTCACCGAAACCAGCAAGGGGTATTTAGCCACTAATCCGGAAGAGCAATTTCAACCCCAGCGCGCCTATCTTTCCGATTGGCTTGACCATTGTCTGGACAAATATCAGCTTAGCTACAGCTTAGACAAAGATCGCGAACTGGATCTGCCCTACTACTGGCTCGGGATCTGTCTCGACAACCTAATCAAAAATGCACAGCAACATGGTGAAGGCCAAATCACTATAGAGGTTAAGGTTAACAAAGTACTGCATATTCAAGTTGGTGACCAAGGTCTGTTTCCCAATGCAGTCAAACGTTGGCTAGGCATACTCAGTCGACCCAAACATCAGGCAAATATGGGTATCGGCCTCACTATCGTGTCGCGTCTGATGGAAAAGATGGGAGGAAAGCTTATCTGCCAGCGTAAACCGACTCGTTGCATATTGGAGTTACCGCTATGAACCATATTCTGCTTATCGAGGATGACAAGCTACTCGGCGAAGGGCTCAAT
This sequence comes from Photobacterium kasasachensis, assembly GCF_050336885.1. Taxonomy (NCBI): domain Bacteria; kingdom Pseudomonadati; phylum Pseudomonadota; class Gammaproteobacteria; order Vibrionales; family Vibrionaceae; genus Photobacterium; species Photobacterium kasasachensis. The sequence continues at coordinate 13,777 of NZ_JAKJSH010000033.1, read as the reverse complement.
GAATACCTGACGCAACAAGGGTTTGAGTGCCAATGGCTCGCCAATACCCAACACATCGAAAAACACTGGTATCGTGCTGATTTAGTTATCCTGGATCGTCAGTTGGCTGAGGGAGACAGTATCGCTTTTCTGCCTCAATGGCTTAGCCTAAAAGCACTGCCCGTCATCATCCTCACGGCCAAAGTCGATGTTGACCAGCGTGTTGAAGGGTTAATGGCAGGTGCGAAAGATTATGTTCTAAAACCATTCTCCCACCAAGAGCTATTGGCACGTATCCAGGCGCAGCTCCGCCCACTGGGACAAAGTGCTATCCAGTACCAACAACTGGTTATCGATGTTGCGAACCGGGCTGTTACCGACAACGGCTGCAGTGTTGAACTAAAACCGAAAGAATTCCAGCTGCTACTGATGTTAGTACAAAACCAAGGCCGTGTGTTTCATCGTGAAGAGCTGCTCAATAAGATCTGGGGCTATCAGGCTTTTCCTACCACCAGAACCGTGGACAATCATGTTCTGCGCATTCGACAAAAACTACCCGGGCTGGACATTGAAACATTACGCGGTGTTGGCTATCGATTGGTAAAGAGCGCATGAAAAAACTAACTCTTATTACCTCCAGCATACTGACTAGCGCCTTAGGCACTTCTGTCGTATTAGCCAGTGATTGGTTTCCCGATACCCCACTACAAGCCAGCTACTCAGCCCTAGCCGAGGGCAATGCAATGCTTGCATGGCAAGAGCTCCAGCTAAGCTTGAGCCAAAACACTATTCAGGAGCGCTATTGGCGGCCAGTTAAACAGGCTATATTGACTGAGACTCAGTGCGGCAAACAACTAACAAATTCAGCTTCAATAGCAGCAGAGATTAGCCTATCCATTATCCGTAAAGGCAACGCAACTAACCAAGGCTACCAGGTTAAGCTATCAGCTGAAAAAGTCAGTCAACCCATTGAGCTACAGCTCTTTGATGCAGATAACCGGCTGGCGATAACTGCAACGATCCCAACGCCAGCCAAGAAATACCACGAATTTGAAAGCAACGAACTCTTAATTGAACCCAAAGCCGGGTTGTATCAGCTATCAGTCAATGGCGTTCATTATCCTTTGGTGATCTCCTCATTCGAGAGCAAAGCCTGGCTCCAACCTTCGACAGACCGGGCTTTTGAGTCACTGATCATCTCTCCTCCCAGCCAGACTGTTTCATGCTCACCAGCCACTGTCAGTTGGCAATGGCTTGATAAACAATACAACCTACTAGATAGGCCGTCCCTTATGTCATTGACGCCAATCACTGCCGATAGCAACAAACGATACCATGCTCAGTTACCTGAGAGCCTACCAGCCAAAACAGAATTGTTAAGTGCCGTGGTCAGCCAATATGAATACCAAGGGAGAATCAAGGTGGAATATGTACAACGCTTAAGTCTGCCTGTCTCGGGAATAGAGACATATAGGTGACAAAGCAGGTCCAGATATGACCTTTAATAGAGGCAAATCCACAACAAGATAGCCTCCATGAAAACACTCATGCCATTATTCGCAGTTTTGACATCAATTAGTTTCTCTGCTCAAAGCACAGATGTTGAGTTAACACACAACAATCAACATATTTCTATCAATCCAAGGAACTTGCAGATTAACTGGCAAAGGCAGACACATACCTTCTTGGTTAACCAGTCAGCTTTGACAATCAACGGCAGGCCACAGAAAGTAACTGAGATAAATCAGTCGAATCATAATCAGGCGCACTGGTTGCTTGAACCCAGCAACATCAGGGTTAACGCTACGTTGAGTGAAAACCTGAAGCTAGACTTTACAGTCAGCCCGAAAACAACCATCAGGCGAAATCAACCAATCAAGTTATCCTGGTTCGATCTCGCCGAGAAAGAAGCTCAAACACTGTTGATTCCTTTCAGCGAAGGAATGCGTATACCAACCGACCACCAAGTTTGGATCCGTTATCTAAGCGAAAACTATTCCGGTTCGAACACGACCCAAGATCTGAAGATGCCATTTTGGACCATAGAACAAAATGGCACCTTTATTAACTATCAAATGCTTACAGCCACCAATAATGAGCTGATCTTCTCTGCACTTCGACGAAGACTAGATATGCAGGCTACGCATGAGTTTACAATGCTTAACAGGGATCAGCCGTTTAGCATTCAGATCACCCTCGGCGATGCTCCTCTTTCGGGCGCTAAACAGTACCGGGAATGGCGTAATCAACAGAGCCTCTCCCAACCGCTCTCAACCAAGCTCATCGATAATCCTCAGATAGACAAACTGATCGGTGCCAGTCATGTCTATTTATTTGGGCGCGATACCCTTGCCGTTGAAGATGTCAAAGACTGGTGGGGATTACAGGAGTGGTACTTTCATCAAGCAACACTTACCCCAACCCGCGAGGCAAAAAGTGAGATCAAACCTCTGCGTCAAGGCAGTGATTGGCTAAGTCGTTACCATAAACGGCTACTGATTGAGAGTATTAATCAGTCGGTTAACAACCTCTTTCCTGCCCAAGCTGTTACTGAAAACAGCTTTACTAAAAACAGCAATAATATACAGCAACAGTATCAAGCAGCAGTGAAGCGCAAAGCCTGGCTTAACGAACACGCTGCTCGGTATCTGATCTCTTCAGAGCGATGGGGGCAGGCGATTTCCAAAGATATGGTCTATAACCTGCAAGAAGCTGGTCTGAAAAAGCTCTGGCTAGGATTCGATAACTGGATGCCAGCATTTTATCAACCGCAGGTCATCGACCAAGCCAAAGACGCGGGTTATCTTGTCGGTACCTATGACTCCTACAATACAGCAATAGCGCCCGGTGTGAATGATGCATGGCTTACCGCCCAGTTGCCAAAATCGATGCGTGAATCCTGCTCCATTGAGAATGCAAACGGAGAAAAGCAAAAAGGCTTTCGCGGCAATGGCTTTTACCTCAATCCGGCTTGTCATCGAAAGTATGTTGAACAACGAATCAAAGACATCATCCACTACGGGCGCTTTAACAGTTTGTTTTTAGATGTTGATGCAACGGCAATGGCCCGAGAAGACTACAATGTCCCCCACGATGGCATGAGTCAGACTGAGATGCTTTCAGCCTTTAATGATCGCATGCAATGGATCACCTCACAGCAAAAAGTCATACTAGGTTCTGAGGATGGTAACAGTTTGACAACTCAGGGGATCGCCTTCGCCCACGGAATGGAAACAGTCGGCTTTGGCTGGACAGATCCGGATATGAAGAGCAATCGCCGCTCCCCCTACTTTTTAGGCGCCTGGTACCCGGATCAGAAACCAGACTTTTTCTTTAAATCTGCAAAGGTGAAGGAACCCTACAGGACACTGCTTTTTGCGCCTCAGTACCGAATCCCGCTATACCAGGCCGTATTTCATGATGAAGTCATTAACAGCCATCACTGGCATAGCGACAGCCTGAAATTCAGCAATGTACAGATTGAACGTGATTTAACCAGCATGCTGTACAACACACCGGCAATGGTGCATCTAAGCCGAGATGAAGCCAATCGTGCGGACGCCCCACGTTTACAGGCCCTAGTCCATTATCAAAAAGCCTTCACCCCTATTCACAAACAGTTATGGAACAAGGCGTTAGTTGATTTCCAATGGCTTGACAAACAAGGGCAACTACAACAAACAACTTTTAGTGATGGCAGCAAGATAATCGCTAACTTTTCAAAGCAGGCAATAACAACTGACAACCAATTACCAATTCCGCCAGGAGCAATATTGGCCTTATTGAGCAATGGCGAGAAAATACTGTGGCGATCTTCAGGTGCCTAAAGTACTGGTAAGCAATCTGAAAATTAACAAACAATAAGAATTCACTATCCTATAGTGATATCTCAACGCCGAAAGGTTAGAATCGCCGCCTTACTCCCCTGTGAGCTGCATGCTCCTCGGGTTAAACATCATCACAATAGATCAGCATATGCACTCCCCGGAACATTGTTTTACGCCGTTTAAAGAATCGATTGACACATATAGCTTGCCGGAGCGTTTTACGTTTCCGTTCTACTATGAGCCTCATCCTCTGTGTTTGCTGGCGGCGAAAGAGTTACAGCACCACCTGGAAACGCAAACCGAGTGGCAGCATAATTTTGGCCTTTCCGAGGACAAAACCGCGCCTATTGGTAAGATGTTTGGTGTCCTGCTGGTTCAAAATGAGCAAGGAGAGATTGGCTACCTCTCTGCATTTTCTGGAAAAATGGCTGATCAAAACCTGCTGTCACACTTTGTTCCACCGGTGTTCGATATGCTGGCCGAAGATAGCTTCTTTCTTAGTGAGCAGTTAGAAATCAACAAACTCACCGCAGTTATCAAAGAGCTAGCGAGTAATCCCGAGATTGAGGTAACTCGCCAAAGCCTAAAACAAGAACAAGCCGAAAGCCGCAAACAACTGGAAGCTCACCGAAGCCGTATGGTCGAAGGGCGCAAAACACGAAAGGCACTACGGGCCAACGGAACCACCCTTTCATCAGATGAGCTTCAAGAACTGAAAAAGCGACTTAGCCAAGAAAGTGTGATTGAAAAGCTGCAACTGCGAGATCTTAAGCTACATTGGGAATCACGCCTAGGCGCTTTGCAACAACAGCTTAATAAGCTTACTGATGAAGTAAACGAGCTCAAGGCCAAGCGTAAGTCCCTCTCATCTGAGCTGCAAAAGAAGCTGTTTGCCCAATACCGTTTCCTTAACGTAGACGGCATCGAGAAAGATCTCAATGAATTGTTTGTCGATACCACTCGCAAGGTTCCACCTGCTGGTGCTGGTGAGTGCGCTGCCCCCAAGTTGTTGCAGTACGCTTTCAAATGGGGGATGAAACCGCTGGCAATGGTTGAGTTTTGGTGGGGCTCATCACCAAAATCTGAGATCAGACAACATAAAAACTTCTACCCGGCCTGCAAAGGTAAATGCCAACCGATTTTGGAGCATATGCTGGACGGTATTGAAATGGATGAAAACCCGCTACTGGTTAATCCTTGCGAAGGAAAAACCGTCGAGGTTATCTACCAGGATAATGATATGGCTGTGGTTAACAAACCAGCTGAATTCCTATCGGTACCGGGAAAAACCATTGAAGATTCTGTCTACCACAGAATGAAACAACAGTTCCCTGATGCAACGGGGCCGCTTATTGTTCATCGCCTCGACATGTCTACCTCCGGGTTGATGGTTATTGCATTAAGCCACCGGGCAAATAAAAGCCTGCAGAAGCAGTTCATCCAGCGTACCGTGCAAAAGCGCTATGTCGCCTTGGTCGACGGCTTAATTGAACAAGACGAAGGCATTATTAAGCTGCCTTTGCGTGGTGATATTGATGACCGCCCTCGCCAGTTAGTTTGCTACCAGCACGGCAAGCCAGCAGAAACCAAATGGGAAGTTATTGAGCGAAAGAACGCACGAACTAAGGTCTATTTGTACCCTAAAACAGGGCGTACCCATCAACTTCGCGTTCACTGTGCCCATATTGAAGGCCTGCATATGCCGATGATTGGTGATGACCTTTACGGCAAAAAAGCCAACCGTCTTCACCTGCACGCAGAAAGGCTGGAACTGACTCATCCCATTACCAATGAGTTCATGCAATTCCAGGTTGAAGCTGAGTTTTAAATTGCACCATTGGCAAGTCAAAACCTGCCACTAAAACTGAGCAGCAGCCACAGAAAAGCCCAACCAGTGAGCATTCACCGGTTGGGCTTTTAATAACCAGCTCAAAGAGTCTGTCGATTACTTAGAATCAGCACGGCTCATGAATTTATGCTCGGCAGTGTTGACCTTGATCTTTTCACCGCTGGCAATGTACTCAGGCACCTGAACAGTAAGGCCAGTTGACAGTACAGCAGGCTTAGTACGAGCACTTGCCGATGCACCTTTGATCGAAGGATCGGTTTCAACAATCACCAAGTCAACCGTTGCAGGCAGTTCAATCGCGACTGGAGAACCATCAACAGTCAAAACCTGAATACCCTTGGTTTCTTCGGTAATAAACAGAAGCTCTTCGGCAATCGCCTCTTTATTGAAGTTGTACGGTGTATAATCTTCATCATCCATAAAGACATACTCATCACCGTCAATGTAAGAGAAAGAAGCCTGATGACGGCTGAAGTCAGCCAGGTTGATCATCTCATCTGCTTTGAAGCTTTCATCAGCTTTTACGCCTGTAGCAACATCATACAGACGCATTCTGTAAAGACTTGCACCTGCGCGGCCGCTTGGTGTCAACTTGCTGATCTCTTTAACAAGGTACACTTTGCCGTTATGTTCGATAGCTGCAAACTTTTTAATTTCACTTGCCTTTGGCATGGTAGTCATCCCATAAATAAACAGTGAGGAGAAATTATCACGAACTGGATGTTAGGCAAGTATTATTGGAAACAAATGCTGGTTTTTTAACCGCTTAATCCATTCTTGCAACTCACGTCGCGCTACAGATGCCTATTATCCGTCCAGTGATGTAACAGCTGGCCAGAACGTGTTTCCTGATACTCTCCACCAGCCACTTTCCGGCAGCCATTGACCCATAGCTCTCTCAGCCCGCGGGCAAAAGCATCCGGTTGCTCTATTGTCGAATGATCGCTGAAATCAGCACCAAACAGACTGATATCAGCATAGTAGCCAGATGCAATTATACCACGCTTGCGCAACCCGAATGTCTCTGCACTCAGCGCTGTCATCTTATGAATAGCCTGCTCTAAGGGGAGAAGCTGCTTATGCTTAACAAACTGATTAATAATTCGAGGGAAAGTCCCGCTTACCCTTGGATGGATCTGACCGCCGAAAATGGTATCAGTACCGACCATCCCCCTCGAGTGGGTAAAAATACGCTCCACCAGCGCTTCATCCATGAAGTAGTCAATCATTCGTACATTGCCGCGCTCACTGACAAGAAGATCCAGCACAAAGTCTACCGGGTGCTGATCCGTTTGCCGGGCACACTCTGATACCGATAGCCCCAGCCATTGCCTTGCTGACGGTGTTTCTACCTCGCATATCAGAATGTTCTCCCACCCTACCAAAGCAGGCAGGTTATCCCATGGTTCACCCGCCTGAGGTAACAGTCGCTCTGAAAACCAATCCTTAACCTGTCGTCTGATTGGTTGAGTATTCAATGCATTCATTAACTCATCCGGTGCATAGGTACGAATAAGTGCAGGAGGCAAAATCGAAAACAACGTCGTACTGCCGAAATGATATGGATATTGGTCAAAGGTCAGATTGTGACGATCAATCAACGCCAGTAACGAGTCTAGTTTGGCGGCATTACGTCGCCCTATCAATTTTAGGTGGGAAATATGTAACTGGCAGCCCGCTTGCTGTGAGATGGCAACCATCTCTTGCACAGCTTCCAGAATCTCGTCACTCTCACTACGTACATGAACAACAAGCGGCTTACGATGTTGAGCAGCAACCTGTGCAACGGTGAGTAATTCTTCCTTATCACTAAATAATGCCGGATGGTAAATAAGCCCAAGGCTGATCCCTCTGGCCCCAGCAGCCAGCGTTTCATCGGTTAGCTTTGCCAGCTGGCAGCGCTGCTGTGAACTCATGGGGAAATGACTATTGCCACAAATTTGATAGCGCAACAAGCCATGAGGAAGAAACGCCGACAAATTCACCTCGAGCCCATGCTGACTCAATGACTGGCAGTAACTAGCATAATCATCCCAGGTCCAGTCGATTGGTGGGTTCCCAATGATAAGCCGGTCCCGAAGTGCTGGCTGCAGATGTTTGGGCAAAGGAGCAACACCCAAACCACAAAGACCGACCAGTTCGGTTGTTATCCCCTGCAGAACTTTGGGCTTAAAGCCTTGCGGCATAAAGGTGGCCAAATCTGCATGGCTATGGACATCAATGAATCCCGGTGCAAGGTAGGCACCATTAGCCTCAATCACCACATCAGCCCTTTCATCGATGTATGGTGCTACCGAGGCAATAAACTCACCATCAATCAGCACATCCCCAGAAAAAGTGTTTCCGCCACTGCCATCAATCACTACCGCATTTTTTATCAACTGGCGCATCGCATACTCCAAGATAATTCAGCTGTTACAACCCTTTAGCTAAGCCAGCTCATTTTATACCTCACAAGAACATAAGCAACAGGTTGATATCCCTTAAACGCCTCTGGTCAAAACTAAAAACCACCCCGGGTCGAGGTGGTTTAGTGTTAATCAACCATGGATTATGCTACGAACGATGTCTTTCTTATGGTCTTATCTTACTAAAATCTGTAAACCGACTGGTATAAAGCACACCTTTAGGCTTCTCTTCATTGTCTGCCAGCGTTACAACCTTCGGTGCCTTTGATGACGCATCAATAGCATTAATAGTTCGGTCATAGTTAACGGTATAAAGCACATCGTTGGCAAAACCATTAGGCTCCTGCCAGTACCAAACCTGCGTATTCTTGGCAAAATCATCTGAACAATCCGAACTTAGGAACAATGTTCCTCCCTCGGTATCCAGGCACTGATCGATATTGGCAATGCTACGATAGCGTTTCTCCTGATCATAAATAAACGACTGGGATTTTGCACCATCAACACAGCTCTCGAAGGCTAATGCTCCGCCATCTTTCACTGTCAGGCACTGGGCACTGTCCTGGCTAAGGTAGGTAGATTTTATTGTTACAGAATCAGCACCAAGGAACCATGGGCTCTCCCAATCCACCAGCAAAGAAAACTGATCGCTATAGGATAACTTTTCATAATCAGTCGATTCTTTCCAATCACGGTCAGCGCTGGTATTAGCTGTCCATAACTGGCTGCCCGATGCGTAGCGACGTCCCAAAATCCAACGGTTATGACCGAACAATGCCAAACTGTTCACGGTTGTCTTGACAGTAATATTGGACGAACCAGATGTCGTGTCTTTTGCCGCAATTTTAGCAACAAAATCAGGACGCAGCCCGCTGATAGCGAGTGGGTTATTTGATCTTAACTTGTCAAAGTTCCACGGATTGCCGCGGCGCTCGTCATAATCCCAACACCAACCATCTGCCGTGCCTAGATTACAAAAACCATTAACAGGCTTAATCGCTGATCCATATTTGTTGTTTACGTACTTGATATTATAACCATCACTATTTGTTTGGGTTACCAAGCCAAATTCTTTCTTGTTAGTAATGCTGTACTTGTCGGTAAAGCTATATTCAATATCCTTAATCGGGATCTTAGGTGAAAAACCCAAACCCACTTTGATACTAGTACTGGTTTCTTTTTCGATTTTTGACTCAACTTGATCCTGCATTCTCGGGTATAAGTCATTCAGGTAAATTTGGCCTGCCTGCAATTTTGCTTTGTCATTGACTTTGATATCGACATCTACTGCATCCAAATATTCATTATAAACGTAGCTAGAGTTGCTGTTGTGGTACCAACGGCGGTAAATATCTGACCAACTCCCCTCCATGCCCATATCGACACCAGATCCTTCGGCCAGTACTATCTCAACATATTTATCCTTGTCACCTGAGCGGGCGTAAAACGGAGATTTGCTGTAGTAGCGTACTTTATATTTTAAAGTCACATTCCCTTTGTTTTGGCGTTCGACATTGAAGCGACGATGAATAACAAACTCCATCACACTGCCGCTATCCTGGGCAGCCGATCGCCGGCTTCGGCTCAACTTACTGAGGTCATTAACCAGGCTTGAAGCAATATATTCTTCATCCATGTTATCAAGTAGGTAGATTTCCCTTTTCTTGATATCGTTCGGCTTAGTGACCAATACAACATCGCTTTCTACCCCTAAACCCAACAGCTCATAGGTGAATGTCTTTCTCTGCTCTTGGTTGATATCAGCCAGGTTTAGGACATAGTAATTACAGTTTTCCGGTAAAGAACTTTCGTTTCCGTATAAATGGCACTCTTGCTGAAAATAGGGTGTTGTCGACTGAATAATATCGGATAGTGTATCTGTCTGATCAATAGTTGATGAATGACTGACTGCACTAAACGTCATGAAAGTCATACCTGCAACTGGATATAGAACCTTGCGCATCTCATTTCCTTTTAATGATTTATTTCTTATTGATTGAAATGATGTTTCGCGCGCATTCTAAAAATAAAGTAAATACTCAGCCATAGTTAAAACTGATTATTGTGTTATAGAGTCGGAAAATAACCATTTTTTCAACAGCCTGTGCTGGGATAAACATCATTTATAAAATTAGCAAGATAAAAGAAATTACCTTTTAATTCTAACCTGTATTTAGACCGTGAATATTCTTTCACAAACTGCAATTTCAAACCTATTTCTCCAATAAAAAACAATAAGGAAATGTGTCGATATTGTCTCATTTGGATTGTGGAAAATAATAATCCAGCTATAGCAAACGGCAATTCACAATATTCCCTTTCTCCAGCCAAGTTATAGTTGGAAGGAATATCTCAATTTTGGCGTCCATTAATTGAACACCCATATTCAACTCATAACATACCACACACTTTCATAATGAGACTTAAGCATAGTCCCATGCAATAAATCGGGAATTTCACCTTATGAGCTTTAAACACCTGTCAGTCGGTAGAAAGATTGGCGCAGTATTTATGGTAATCTCTATCGCAGTCGCTGCGTTGGGAGGCTTTCTTACTTCTGAAGTCGGAAAACTCAAAGACAGTGTATTGGTACTGACTGATACGTCATTACCTAGCATTGTATTAGTTAAAGACATGCAGACGGATGCTGCTACTATCCGCAAAGATCAATTTTCTCTTATTCCGAATATTAACCACCCCAGCATGAACACTTGGATCGGTGACTATGAAAAAATGATAAGCGAAATGGATCACAAGCTCGCACAATACGAAGAAACGCTATGGAGTGACGATGACATCAAGCATTTTAATGCCGTTAGCGACGCATGGCAGGGTTATAAATCACAGCAAGCCGCCTTTATTTCGGCCATTCGCTCCAAAGAAACATCTCGAGCAAACCAGCTGGTACTGGACAGTTTCGACAGTTTTCTCAAAGTAGACGAAAGTCTTCAGGCATTGTTCGAACTTAATCAGTCCTATACAGCTCAAGATAGATTGAAAGTGTTAGACCGCGTCTCACAGGCAAACCTTCTGACAATATCTGGTATCGTCATCATCCTGGGCTTTATGGTTGCCATGACGATCTTCCTGACTCGCCAAATCTGCCAGCCACTAAAGACAACAATCGAAATGGCACAACGTATTGCCGCAGGCGATCTCACCTATCAGCTTGATCTCAATGCTATGGGCAACGACGAACTGGGCAAGCTGGCATCGGCCTGTGTCTCGATGCAAAACAGACTTCGTGATTTGATCCACGAGATATCAAGCGCCGTCACCCAGCTTAGCGCTGCTATCGAGGAAGTTAGCGCAGTATCAGAGCAAACATCGCAAGGGATGAAGCAGCAACAAGACGAAATCAACATGATTGCTGCGGCCATGAACCAAATGCAATCTACCGTCAACGAAGTGGCCAGCAATACTGAAGATGCCTCTCACTCGGCCACAACATCCACCGAAAATGCCAATCGCGGCAGCAAAAATGTACGGCAGAATATTCAGAGCATTCAGCAAGTCGCAGACGTTATCGAAGATGCGGGCAACATGGTTGAGCAACTTGAGAAAGACTCAGCCAGCATARGCATGGTTGTCGATGTGATCAGCGGGATTGCCGAGCAAACYAATCTGCTTGCCCTGAATGCGGCTATTGAGGCTGCGCGTGCTGGCGAGCAGGGCCGCGGATTTGCTGTCGTTGCCGACGAAGTGCGCTCACTGGCAGGCAAGACGCAGGCATCAACCAGTGAAATCATCACAATCATTGAACAGTTGCAAAATAGAGCCAAAGAAGCAGGCGAAGCAACCAAGCAGAGCTGCACTCTTATCCACGAATGTGTTGGGCAATCACAAGATACGGGCAATGATATCGCTCAAATCGAACAGGAAGTTGGCCAGATCGCAACAATGAGCATGCAGATTGCCAGTGCCTGTAGCGAGCAGAACTCTGTCACTGAAGAACTCGGACGCAATGTCGAAAACATCAGCTTATCGTCGACAGAGGTGGCTTCAGGTGCCGGGCAAACAGCCCAGGCCTGTGTAGAATTGAGTCAACTGGCTGTCAGCCTGCAAGATAATGTCGCTCGATTTAAACTGGCTTAATATCCTTATTCGACATTACAATAATCCCTTCAACATATAAGCAATACCAAGCCCATTAGTCGTTTACTTTTAGGATGATTAATGGACTTGGTATACATCAATCCCATCACTTACAACCCAAGCATAGATAGCAGATATAACGATTAGCTTTAGTTTAACCGACTATTTATTTTGGCATACTCCTTAATTTGTGTCACAAGCGGCTCATTTATCAACATATTGTTTTGGTGCAACCTAACTTTGAACGACGCCAAACAATAATTTGTAGGCGTAATATGGCTATGGTTGGAAGGAATATCTCACTTTCTATGTCCACCAATTGAACGAGCATATTCAACCAATAACATATCTCTCTCCTTCATACATAGACTTACCCATAGTCGTATGTCATTAAATGGGAATTTACTCTATGAGCTTTAAGAACCTGTCAGTCGGTAGAAAGATTGGCGCAATATTCTTTATTATTTCCATCGCAATTACTGCGCTTGGAAGCTTCCTTACTTATGAAGTTGGAAGACTGAAAGATAGCATATTAGTGCTTACAGACACCTCACTGCCAAGCATTGTATTAGTTAAAGACATGCAAACAGATGCGGCTACCATTCGTCGTGATCAGTTTTTCCTTGTTTCCAATATTAATGAACTGAATATCAATACTTCATTAACCGACTACAGCAAACTATTCGTCGAAATGGAAAACAAGCTTGCACAATATGAGAAAACGCTCTGGGATGAAAAGGACATCCAGCAGTACAACATCGTCGACAAAGCCTGGAGAGGCTACAAAACACAACAGGACGCGTTTGTAACCGCAATCAGACAAAGAGAAGTCTCACATGCCAACGAACTCGTTGTAAATAGCTTCGAGAGCTTCCTTGCCTTAGATAAAAGCCTGCAAAGCTTGTTTGAGCTCAACCAAACTTACACCTCCGAAGATAGGTTGACTGTTTTAGACCGCGTCTCACAGGCAAACCTTCTGACAATATCTGGTATCGTCATCATCCTGGGCTTTATGGTTGCCATGACGATCTTCCTGACTCGCCAAATCTGCCAGCCACTAAAGACAACAATCGAAATGGCACAACGTATTGCCGCAGGCGATCTCACCTATCAGCTTGATCTCAATGCTATGGGCAACGACGAACTGGGCAAGCTGGCATCGGCCTGCGTCTCGATGCAAAACAGACTTCGTGATTTAATTCATGAGATTTCTAGCGCCGTCACCCAGCTTAGCGCTGCGATAGAAGAAGTCAGTGCGGTATCAGAGCAAACATCGCAAGGGATGAAACAGCAGCAAGACGAAATCAATATGATTGCCGCTGCCATGAACCAAATGCAATCTACCGTCAACGAAGTGGCCAGCAATACTGAAGATGCCTCTCACTCGGCCACAACATCCACCGAAAATGCCAATCGCGGCAGCAAAAATGTACGGCAGAATATTCAGAGCATTCAGCAAGTCGCAGGCGTTATCGAAGATGCGGGCAAGATGGTTGAGCAACTTGAGAAAGACTCAGCCAGCATAAGCATGGTTGTCGATGTGATCAGCGGGATTGCCGAGCAAACTAATCTGCTTGCCCTGAATGCGCCGAGCAAACTAATCTGCTTGCCCTGAATGC
>NZ_JAKJSH010000032.1:0-57143 GCF_050336885.1 Photobacterium kasasachensis | reverse complement strand
AGAGTGGTGGGCGATACCGGGCTCGAACCAGTGACCCCCTCCTTGTAAGGGAGGTGCTCTCCCAACTGAGCTAATCGCCCTCCGATGTTTTACATCTTCAAAGGAGAAGATGGTGGGTCGTGCAGGATTCGAACCTGCGACCAATTGATTAAAAGTCAACTGCTCTACCAACTGAGCTAACGACCCATGGCGTCCCGTAGGGGAGTCGAACCCCTGTTACCGCCGTGAAAGGGCGGTGTCCTAGGCCTCTAGACGAACGGGACCAAGTGTTTCTTGCCAACGTTGTTGGGCAACGTTAGCGCTCTCTTACATTTTAACCAGGCAATCTGTGTGGACACTGCATCAAACAAGCAGTCTATCGTTAAGGAGGTGATCCAGCCCCAGGTTCCCCTAGGGCTACCTTGTTACGACTTCACCCCAGTCATGAACCACACCGTGGTAAACGCCCTCCCGAAGGTTAAGCTATCTACTTCTGGTGCAGCCCACTCCCATGGTGTGACGGGCGGTGTGTACAAGGCCCGGGAACGTATTCACCGTRGCATTCTGATCTACGATTACTAGCGATTCCGACTTCATGGAGTCGAGTTGCAGACTCCAATCCGGACTACGACGTACTTTGTGGGATTCGCTCACCATCGCTGGTTGGCAGCCCTCTGTATACGCCATTGTAGCACGTGTGTAGCCCTACTCGTAAGGGCCATGATGACTTGACGTCGTCCCCACCTTCCTCCGGTTTATCACCGGCAGTCTCCCTGGAGTTCCCRCCATKACGYGCTGGCAAACAAGGATAGGGGTTGCGCTCGTTGCGGGACTTAACCCAACATTTCACAACACGAGCTGACGACAGCCATGCAGCACCTGTCTCAGAGTTCCCGAAGGCACYMMTCYATCTCTAAAGGATTCTCTGGATGTCAAGAGTAGGTAAGGTTCTTCGCGTTGCATCGAATTAAACCACATGCTCCACCGCTTGTGCGGGCCCCCGTCAATTCATTTGAGTTTTAATCTTGCGACCGTACTCCCCAGGCGGTCTACTTAACGCGTTAGCTCCGAAAGCCACGGCTCAAGGCCACAACCTCCAAGTAGACATCGTTTACGGCGTGGACTACCAGGGTATCTAATCCTGTTTGCTCCCCACGCTTTCGCATCTGAGCGTCAGTCTTTGTCCAGGGGGCCGCCTTCGCCACCGGTATTCCTTCAGATCTCTACGCATTTCACCGCTACACCTGAAATTCTACCCCCCTCTACAAGACTCTAGTCTGCCAGTTCAAAATGCTGTTCCGAGGTTGAGCCCCGGGCTTTCACATCTTGCTTAACAGACCGCCTGCATGCGCTTTACGCCCAGTAATTCCGATTAACGCTCGCACCCTCCGTATTACCGCGGCTGCTGGCACGGAGTTAGCCGGTGCTTCTTCTGTCGCTAACGTCAAAATRKACAGCTATTAACTGCACACCCTTCCTCACGACTGAAAGTGCTTTACAACCCGAAGGCCTTCTTCACACACGCGGCATGGCTGCATCAGGGTTTCCCCCATTGTGCAATATTCCCCACTGCTGCCTCCCGTAGGAGTCTGGACCGTGTCTCAGTTCCAGTGTGGCTGATCATCCTCTCAGACCAGCTAGGGATCGTCGCCTTGGTGAGCCGTTACCCCACCAACTAGCTAATCCCACCTGGGCTAATCCTGACGCGAGAGGCCCGAAGGTCCCCCTCTTTGCTCCGAAGAGATTATGCGGTATTAGCCATCGTTTCCAATGGTTATCCCCCACATCAGGGCATATTCCCAGGCATTACTCACCCGTCCGCCGCTCGCCGCCCATAACGTCCCCCGAAGGTTCAGTCATGTCGCTGCCGCTCGACTTGCATGTGTTAGGCCTGCCGCCAGCGTTCAATCTGAGCCATGATCAAACTCTTCAATTTAAGATTTTGGTCGGCTCAATGAATACTGATTGAGTTTCCATTACTAGAAGCTAGTAACGAGAACTCGAATTGACTGTGCCAAAATAACCCTCTTTATAAAAAGAGAAGTATTTTGTATTGGTCACTCAGTTCATTGATGCCAAATTGCTTTCACTTTTAAAAAGTGAAGACAAAAGGTTTGACTAATCATTTCACGAGTGCCCACACAGATTGCATGGTCAAATTGTTAAAGAACGTTTCGCTAACACTTTGTGTTGGCTAGGCTGCGTATCTTACGCGCCTCTACTTTTAAGTCAAGCTGTTTTTTTGATTTTCTCAAAACCGCCTACTGACTCACTTCGATAATGCAAAAGCCTGTTTTTTAGCGCTTTCGACTTACTTACTAAAGAGGGTGGCAATTCTATGCAATTTAAAACCGGTGTCAAGCACCTTTTTTCAATTGTTTTCTTAGATATCCCACTTACCTACAAGTTATACACAGCTTGCAAATAGCTTACTAAGTATCGTTGTTCCTTGTCGGTGAGGCGGCATTATAGGGAGGGTGAAGAATATGACAACCAGTTTTTTGAACTTTTTCATCGATTGCTGATAATTCAAGCCATAACCTATAAAAATGACAACAAATAAAGCTATTCAACTCCCCCAATCAAAGCGTCAAAACTCATCGCAGTAGAATAAGCGTAGCCAATAACGGAGTAGAGTGGTCTTGTTTTAGAGAATTCGCAGAAAAAGGCAGCCAGTGGCTGCCTTAATATTGTCGAAAAACAGTGACTTTAAATAGCTACAACAAAATATGGGTTTAACAATTCTTCTCGATGGTAACTTAATGTATCACCGTTGAACTGCTTCACCGTTGCTCCTGCGCTTTCCGCTATGCATTGTCCGGCAGCGGTATCCCACATCATAGTGGGACCTAACCGAGGGTAAAATTGTGCTCGACCTTCGGCAACCAAGCAAAACTTCAGCGATGAACCAACTTCCGCCATTTTGTGCTCACCCAGTTTTTCGAGATAACTCGCCATGTCTGGACTAGGGTGAGAACGACTGCCCACCACAGTTGGTACAGTTGCAGGTCGAACCTTTATCTGATCTCGTCCTGCTTTTGTCTGAAGCCAAGCCTTTTCACTATCTCCTAACCAAGACTTGTCCAATGCCGGGGCATGGACAACCGCTATGGTTGGCTTGCCATTCTCAATCAGAGCAATGTTGACAGTAAACTCACCATTCTTGCGCAAAAACTCTTTAGTGCCATCAAGAGGATCCACCAGCCAAAAAGAAGACCAATGCTGCCTCTCAGGCCAAGGAGTATGAGCAGACTCTTCAGAAAGAATAGGAATGTCTGGCGTTAACGCTTTTAGCTGTTCAACAATAATGGTATTGGCTGCGAGATCTGCTTCGGTCACCGGGCTACTATCAGCCTTCTCAGAAACCTGAACATTGCCATGATAGCGCTCCATGATAGCTTCTCCGGCTTCAAGCGCTATGCCATATATCGATTCGAGTAGAGTACTCACTCGTAGCGACTCCTTTTATTAGCGGATGATCTGACGTTGTCTCAACGACTCCAAACACAGCTCTACCAACTCTGCGACCGATGCCTCACCAGCTTGTAAATGGATCTCTGGCAATTCCGGAGCCTGGTATTCAGAGTCGATCCCTGTGAACTGTTTAATTTCACCTGCTCGGGCTTTCTTATACAAGCCTTTCGGATCACGCTTCTCACATTCAGCCAGCGGCGTATCGACAAACACCTCAAGAAACTCACCTTCAGGTAGTAAGTCACGGACCAACTGACGTTCTTGACGATGTGGGGAAATAAAAGCACTTAATACAATAAGCCCAGCATCAGCCATCAACTTTGCGACTTCACCTATGCGTCGGATGTTTTCCCGACGATCTTCCGTCGAGAACCCAAGATCACGGCACAATCCATGTCGGACATTATCACCGTCAAGAAGATAGGTATGATGGCCCAACTCCGCTAGACGGGACTCCAGGGCACCAGCAACCGTTGATTTCCCGGCGCCACTCAACCCGGTGAACCACATTACACAAGGCTTTTGCTTTTTTTGCTTGGCACGAAAGGCCTTATCCGTCTGATGGCTGTGCCATACAACATTCTCATCATCATGAGGCTGAACCGCGGCTGTCATATTTAACTCCGTTTCATGACATACGATTAAAAATCATATTAAAAAGGAAATAGCTGAGGGATCAACGCAAGTACAACCACTGAATACACAATGGAGATCGGTAACCCTACCCGTAAGTAATCTATTAATTTGTAGTTTCCCACGCTATAGACCAATAAATTGGTCTGATAACCATAGGGAGATATAAAACTGGCGCTGGCACCGAATAAGATCGCCATAATAAAAGGCATAGGATCCGCGCCGTAACTCACCGCCAAACTGTAGGCAATAGGAAAAGAGAGTGCCGCTGCAGCATTGTTGGTCACCAGCTCCGTAAGGATTAGCGTCAGCAGGTATACCGCAACCAATGCTCCATAGATCCCCCAGCCATTAAATGCTGTCATCAGCATATTGCCCATGCGCTCTGACAAGCCACTGGATATCATTAGCTGAGCAAGCGATAGTGCCGAGCCGACAATCACAACGATGTCGACAGGAAAGCGCCGTCGAATTTCGGTGAAAGAAATAATGCCAGTGGCAACCAGTACCAGCAGGTAAGCGGCAAGCCCATTAATAATCGGTAAAATATCAAGCAACGCTGCGGCAATGACTCCCATAAACCCCGCCAGGACGCTGAAGCTCTTCCTGCTATCTAAACGCGCGCTGGAATCGAGCCCGTTGACCAACACAAACTCTCGGTTAAGCTGCTGCTTTTTCTCATTGAACGCTTTACCTGGCACAATGACCAATGTATCACCGGCATGCAATTCGATATTACCGAGGCCTCCCCCCAGACGTTCATGCCCCCGGCGGATGGCAACAACAACAGCATCAAAGCGCTCCCTAAAGCGAACGCTTTTCAGTGTTTTGCCTCGTATTCCCGCAGAGTGACTGACGATCACCTCCAGCATCGACTGACCATTAAGGTGGTGCTGGCCAAATAAATGCAAACCGTTTATTTCCTGCAACGTGGTTACACTTTCCACATCACCGCAAAACAGCAGGGTATCACCAGCCAGCAAGCGAGTATCCGGGCATACGGGAGCTATCTTTTTGCCATTACGTATCACTTCAGCCAAAAACAGCCGGCGTAACGCACGCAGACCATTCTCGGCAACCGTTTTGCCCGCCAGCGGCGAACCCCCTACGATTCGGGCTTCGAGAAAATACGGTAAGTCATCCTGGCTGTTGTCATCATAGACAGGTAACAGATAGCTGAGAGGAATAATAATAATCAGCCCGATCGCCAATACTGCCAGGCCAATAGAGGTAGGCGCAAAAAAGCCCAGGCTCGGTAGCCCTGCATCTTCAACGAAACTGTTTATGATTAGATTCGTTGAAGTGCCAATTAGGGTGAGTGTTCCCCCTAGTATGGCTGTATAAGAAAGGGGGATCAGCAATCTGGATGGTGCATGCCGCTGATTACGCTTAATAGCACCAATCAATGACACGACCACGGCCGTATTATTCGTAAATGAAGACAAAAACGCGGTCGACAAGCCAAGCTTTGCAACCACGCTAGACTGACCGCCTTGCGAAATCTGACGCCCGACCCAGCTGATCAGGCGTGTTTTCTCAAGGGCAACAGAAACAAGGATCAGCAATACCAAAGTTAACAACGATGAATTAGTAAAGTTGCCTGCCAAGGTCGGCAAATCAATCATGCCAACCTGGAATCCGACAAAGGCGGCTCCGGCAAATAAATAAGCCGGTTTGATCCGTGTTGTCAGCAGACAGGTTACTATCACCATTAACATGGCAAGAACCATTCCTTGTTCCCAGCCCATGCTATTATCCCAGTAGTTTACTGATATCTTTTGCATCCCAGTGAGGGAAATGCTTACGGATCAGCGCATTGAATTCAATCTCGAAGGCACTGAACGGGCTTTCTTGTTGACTTCCTGTTCCTGCCAACGCCTCACGCACCATCCCTGCCCCCACCGTTACGTTGGTCAAACGGTCGATAACAATAAAGCCACCGGTATCGACACTGTCCTTATAGGCATCAACGGCAATCTCTTCATTCAGTGTCACTTCACATAGGCCAATACCATTTAACGGTAGCGCATCGACTGAGAAAGTTTCCAGGTTATTGATATCGACCTGATGGCGAATGGCTTCCACTGAGCCAACAGTTTTCTTACCTGCAACCTTAATGTCGTACTGGCGACCAATCTCCAATGGGGCTTCAGCCATCCATACAATATCTGCCAACAAGTGATTGCTCTGTGGGACATCATCATTGGCAGCCACTATGGTATCACCACGGCTAATATCGATTTCGTCAGCCAGGGTTAATGTCACCGCCTGACCGGGGTGCGCTTCTGCCAAATCACCATCAAAGGTCACAATACGCTCGACCGTAGATATTTTCCCCGACGGCAGCGCTTTAATCTGATCACCTGCTTTTACAACTCCCGAGGCCACCGTGCCGGCAAAGCCACGAAAATCCAGATTAGGGCGATTAACATACTGCACCGGGAAACGAAAATCTCCCGTTTCACGTTCCTGGCCAATATCGACATTTTCAAGCAACGTCAGCAGCGAATCACCGTCATACCAAGGCGTTTTGTCACTCAGGCCAACAACATTGTCACCCTCCAATGCCGACAGCGGCACCAGTTTGATATCAAGATCGGCATTCAGTTTCTCGGCAAAGGCCAGGTACTCATCACGAATTGTATCGAAACGCTCTTCCTGGTAATCAACCAGGTCCATTTTGTTTATGGCAACCACAAAATGGCGGATACCCAGCAAGCTCGCTATATAGGAGTGGCGGCGAGTTTGATCCAAGACTCCTTTACGGGCATCAATCAAAATCACGGCGACATCACAGGTCGAGGCACCCGTAGCCATGTTACGCGTATACTGTTCATGGCCCGGGGTATCGGCAATGATGAACTTACGCTTCTTGGTCGAGAAATAACGGTAAGCGACATCAATAGTGATCCCCTGCTCCCGCTCAGCCTGAAGGCCATCGACCAGCAATGCCAGATCGGGCTTATCACCCGTTGTACCAACTTTCTGACTGTCGGTATGAATGGCCGCCAGCTGATCTTCATAAATCTGGTGCGAGTCATGAAGCAGACGACCGATTAGCGTACTTTTGCCGTCATCCACAGAACCACAGGTCAAGAAACGAAGTAGCGATTTATTCTGGTGCTGATCAAGGTAAGCTTCTATGCCTAGCTCAGCCACTTGTTGTTCAATAAGACTGTTCATGTATCTTTCCTTAGAAGTAACCTTGACGCTTTTTCAATTCCATCGAGCCAGACTGATCGTGGTCAATCGCCCGCCCCTGACGTTCACTCGATGTCGCCACCAGCATCTCTTCAATAATGCCCGGCAGGGTATTGGCCTCTGACTCAATCGCACCAGTCAGCGGATAGCAGCCCAAGGTACGGAAGCGTACGCTCTTATGTTCAATTCTCTCACCCGGTTGCAGCTCCATCCGATCGTCATCCACCATGATCAACATGCCGTCACGATCAACAACAGGACGTACCTCAGATAGGTACAACGGAACAATCTCAATGCCTTCCAGGTAGATGTACTGCCAGATATCCAGCTCGGTCCAGTTCGATAACGGGAAGACGCGGATACTCTCGCCTTTGTTGATCTGACCGTTGTAGGTTTTCCACAACTCGGGGCGCTGATTTTTCGGATCCCAGGTATGGTTTTTGTCACGGAACGAATAGACACGCTCTTTGGCCCGAGACTTCTCTTCGTCACGGCGTGCTCCGCCAAATGCGGCATCAAAGCCATATTTATTCAGAGCCTGCTTCAGCCCCTGGGTTTTCATAATATCGGTGTGCTTTGAAGAACCATGGGTAAAGGGGCCAACTCCCATCGCGAGCCCCTCAGGGTTCTTATGCACCAGTAAATCAAAACCATACTTCTTAGCAGTACGATCGCGAAACTCGATCATCTCGCGGAATTTCCAGTCGGTATCCACATGCAGAAGAGGGAATGGAATCTTGCCCGGGTAGAATGCCTTGCGGGCAAGATGCAACATAACCGATGAATCTTTCCCGATAGAGTACATCATTACCGGGTTATCGAACTCAGCAGCCACTTCGCGGATGATATGAATACTCTCCGCTTCTAGCTGCTTGAGGTGGGTTAAACGTTTAGGGTCCATCACTCTCTCCATACTATGCCAGCTTCACAACAGCAGACTGCTGTAATTGCTGTTCCTGCTTGCCGAACCAATGTAATTTTTCTGATAAATTCACCACTTCCCCGACCACTATCAATGAGGGTGAAGCGGCATGTTGAGCTAATGTCGCCAGCTCACCGAGCTGACCTTTCAAGACTTTCTGAGATTTCTGGGTACCACGTTCAATAATAGCAATAGGCGTATCCGCCGCCCGTCCGTGGCTCAGTAACTGTTGCTGAATATGGCTGGATTTCATCAGCCCCATATAAATCACCAGCGTTTGCTTACCGCGTGCCAGGGTTGACCAGTCCAGCTGATCGCCATCAGGCTTGAGGTGACCGGTAATAAACATGGCTGTTTGGGCATAATCACGGTGGGTCAGCGGAATACCGGCGTAAGCCGTCGCTCCCGCAGCAGCCGTTATACCCGGCACCACCTGGAACGGAATACCGGCATCGAACAAAACTTCCAGCTCTTCGCCCCCCCGGCCGAAGACAAACGGATCTCCACCTTTGAGACGAACCACGCGCTTGCCTTGTTTGGCATGGTAAACAATAAGCTCATTGGTATCTTCCTGCGGGACACTGTGAAACCCGGCTTTTTTTCCGACGCAGACCAACTCAGCATCACGACGAACAAGATCCATCACCTCATCAGACACCAAGTAGTCATAGAGCACAACATCAGCCTGCTGCATGAGCTGCAAGGCGCGCAGCGTCAATAAACCTGCATCACCGGGACCGGCACCAATCAAGGCAACCTGCCCCTGGGAAAGCACTTGTTGTTGCTGACTTTGAACTGAAAGATAAACCAGCTCCTGCTCGGCTTGCTTTTCCTGGCCGGAGGCAACCAGCTCAGAGAAGCGGCCGTTAAAAGCCTGCTCCCAGAAATTTCGACGCTGTGAGACAGAAGATACCGTCTGGGCCAGGCGGTTACGGAAACGTCCGGCAATCTCCGCCATCCGCCCCAGATGCCGAGGCAAGAGAGATTCTAGCTTTTCTCGAACTAAACGAGCAAGAACAGGGGCTTTGCCCGAAGAGGAAATGGCAACGATGATCGGCGAACGATCGACAATAGAAGGCACAATAAAGCTACAGCGCTGCGTATCATCAACCACGTTAACCATCACCTGACGCTGGTTGGCTGATTGGTATACAAGTGCATTAACGGCCTTGCGATCAGTGGCGGCGATAGCCAAAAAAATGCCATCAAGATCTGACGGGGCAAACTCTTCTGCCTGGTGCGCTATTTCTCCTGCCTGCAGGGCTTGCTGGAAATCGCCATTGAGCTCACGGGCAATCACTCTTACATCAGCACCCGCCTTCAATAGCATGCGGGTTTTACGCCATGCGACATCTCCACCCCCGACAACCAAACACGGTCGACGTCTTATGTCTGCAAAAATTGGCAAGTAATCCATTTACAGCGCCCTCTGTTCTATATCTAACAGCACTATAGTCGGGCTGGAATATTACCTGAAATTCTAAAATTTCATTTTTTATTCCAAAAAGTTTGGGGGACGCATAAATGAGGCCCATTGAAGAGAAATTATCGCCTCTGCTAATCAATCAATCTTAAAAAGGCAGTAATTACAGGTAAATATAGCTCAGGTTCATAATTGCTCCAGCCACATTGGGTTTAAGTTATGCCTTTTTTGTATTACTGAAAAACTCAGAACAGGTGAAATCATAAGCATAATGAGATTTGCACCGCCTTTTTGAGTAAAAAAACGAGATTCAGAACACAATAAGGTAACCAGCTCGCGTAATACCGACATAAATTTTGCTACCTTAAGCACGCTTTCCCGTTCTATATCCTGGAGAAAATCATGAAACTATCTGCCAAGCCGCTGTCAATTGCAGTACTTGGTGGCCTGCTGACTATGGCGGGTCCTGCCACGGCTGAAACGATCAAGTTACGTATTTTGGAAACAACCGATATCCACACCAACGTGATGGATTACGATTACTACAAAGATAAACCAACCAAAAAAACCGGCCTTGTTCGTACCGCCACGCTAGTTAAAAAAGCACGTGCCGAAGTCACTAACAGCGTTTTGGTCGACAACGGTGATTTACTGCAGGGTAGTCCTATGGGTGACTACATGGCTGCCAAGGGCATCAAGGCCGGCGAAGTTCACCCTGTTTACAAGGCGATGAACCAGCTAAATTATGATGTCGGTAACCTGGGTAACCACGAATTCAACTATGGGTTGGACTTCCTTAAAACCTCTCTTAAAGGTGCGACCTTCCCATACATCAACTCGAACGTGATTGACCTGAAGACAGGCAAAAACATGTTCACACCATACATCATCAAGCCGCACACCTTCAAAGACACTGACGGTGTCGAGCACGAAATCAAAGTTGGCTATATCGGCTTTGTTCCGCCGCAGATTCTTATCTGGGACAAGAAGAACCTGGAAGGCAAGGTAGAAGCACTCGATATCAAACAAGCCGCGGAGAAGTTTGTTCCGCAAATGAAAGCTGAGGGTGCGGATGTTATTGTTGCGATCCCTCACTCCGGCGTCTCTGCTGATCCGTATAAAGTGATGGCAGAAAACTCGGTTTACTACCTCACAGAGGTAGAGGGGATTGACGCTATTGCCTTCGGCCACTCGCATGCAGTGTTCCCAGGCAAAGGCTTTGCCAACCTGCCGAATACCGATATCAAGAAAGGTACCATCAACGGTGTTGCTGCTGTTATGCCGGGCCGCTGGGGCGACCACCTAGGCGTGATGGACCTTGTTCTTGAAAAAGAAGAAAACAAGTGGGTTGTCACTGATGCCCAAACCGAAGCTCGCCCTATCTATGACAAGTACAAGAAAGAAGCCCTTGTCGAAGCGGATGAAAAGCTGGTTGCATCTGTCAGCGAAGACCACAAAGCTACTCGTGATTTCGTCAATCAGCCAATCGGTAAAGCCAGCGATGTGATGTACAGCTTCCTGGCACTGGTTCAGGACGATCCAACGGTTCAGATTGTTAGCCTGGCCCAGAAAGACTATGTCGAGCGCTTCATCCAGGGCGATCCTGATCTGGACGGAATTCCGGTTCTGTCTGCAGCGGCACCATTCAAGGCAGGTGGCCGTGGTAACGATCCGGCGAACTTCACCGAAGTCGAGTCCGGCCAGCTGACGTTCCGTAACGCCGCCGATCTGTACCTGTACCCGAACACCCTGGTTGCCATGAAAGTCACCGGCAAAGAAGTCAAAGAATGGCTGGAATGCTCGGCAGGTCAGTTCAACCAGATCGACCTTAACAGCACCGAGCAGCAGGGGCTGATCAACTGGGACGGTTTCCGAACCTATAACTTCGATGTGATCGACGGCGTTAACTACACCATCGATATCTCGCAGCCTGCCCGTTATGACGGTAACTGCAAGCTAATCAATGACAAAGCCTCGCGAATCCAAGAATTGACGTTCAACGGCAAACCTGTCGAGCCAACGCAGGCCTTTATCATTGCGACCAATAACTACCGTGCATACAGCGGCAAATTTGCCGGTACGGGCGAGCAATATGTCGCCTTTGCCTCACCGGATGAAAACCGTACGGTCATTGCCGACTACATCTCCCGTATCAGCAAAGAAAAAGGCCTGGTTACCCCGAGTGCTGACAACAACTGGTCTTTTGCGCCGCTGAAGAGCGACAAGAAGCTAAATGTGACATTTGAAACCTCGCCAAGCGATAAGGCAACGCAGTTTATTAAAGACAAAGGTCAGTACCCGATGGAAAAAGTGGGTACGGACAAGGTTGGCTTTGCGGTCTATCGTATCGATCTGCAAAAATAACCCCTGAGTCTCCGGCACTCAAACATACCGCGGCTTAGCCCGCGGTATTTTTTGCTATGATGGCAGCATAGTTCCCAACCTGTAACCATTATTATGAACGACGTCCTGCAAGCCTTTCTCAGCCAGCTTGGTGCTTCAGCGGAAACCATCCAAGAAGCCGTCGCTGCCGCCGACCCCATGGAGCTGCCAACCCGGCACGTATTGCTCAACCAAGGGGAAAAGCCGGGCTATTGCTACTTTCTCCTCGACGGACTTTGTCATGCCTGCTATCTCACGCCCGAGGGAAAACAGTTCAGCAAAGAGTTCTATTGGGACCAGGATGTCCTGATTGGCTTTGAAAGCCTTATCAATGATGCGCCGTCACCCTTCTTGCTCGAGACCCTGTCTGCCAGCAAGCTGCTAGCCTTGCCTGTCGGTCTGCTAGTGCAGTGGCGAGCACAGGGCAATCCTCTCTACCTGCGCCTGCTTGAACGGCAGCTTAGCTATAAAGAACAGAAAGAACGCTTTATGCTGATGCATACGCCAGAGGAACGCTACCAGTTATTTACCACCAGCTTCCCGGAATTATTGAGCCGGATTGCCGACTATCAGATTGCCTCTTATCTGGGGATCACCCCGATAAGCCTCAGCCGGATCAAAAAACGTCTTGAGGAAGAATAATTAACAATCGTTAATGCCAGGCAGACATGTTGGCGGTACTCTGCTGCCAGACCCTGTATCCATCAAGGAGAATACGATGCAATGGCAATGCCTGCCTTTTGAACAGCTCACAACCCACCAACTGTATGACTTGCTCAAGCTCAGAGTCGATGTCTTCGTGGTCGAGCAAAACTGCCCCTATCCCGAGCTGGATAACTGTGACCGCCTAGCAGGTACCCACCATCTGCTGGGTTACCACAATGATGAGCTTGTGGCCTACCTCAGGCTGCTGCCACCGGGGACCACCTATGCCAACAGCAGCATCGGCCGCGTACTAACGGCAGCCAGTGCTCGGGGGACAGGGGCCGGTCACGTGCTGATCCAGCAAGGGCTGGAATACGCCGAACAACTTTGGCCAAATCAGACAATCGACATCGGTGCTCAGTCTCATCTTCAGCACTACTATCGCCGATATGGCTTTGAGGCAATTTCTGACGAATACCTGGAAGATGGCATTCCGCATGTAGACATGAGACTGCGCAAAGGGATTGTGAGTGAATAAACTCTCCCCGTTCGCCGCCGGAGCGCTGCTACTGCTGCTGGGCAACTTGTCCGCGTCCTTCTCTGATGTGGCGGTAAAACTACTTGAAGGGGGCATTAGCGCCTTTCAATACATGTTCATCCGCCAGTTGCTCAGTGTCTTATTACTGTTTCCGTTTTGGCTCAGATTGACACCCCGGCAACAGGCTGTCGGCAACTATGGTATTACCCTGGTACGCTCTCATCTGGTGTTGGCGGGAAGCGGCTTTGTCATGGTCGCCCTGACCTGGCTGCCGCTAGCGACTGCCAACGCTCTGTTTTACGCTGCGCCACTGCTGATGCTGCCGCTATCGGCCTGGTTACTAAAAGAAAAGCCAGAACGGCAGAAAGTACTGGCAACCCTCACCGGCTTTTGCGGCGTCCTGGTCGTACTACGGCCCGATCAGTTCCACTGGGCGGCACTGGCCGCTTTGGGGTGTGCTTTCACGCTGGCACTGTACAACGTGCTGGTCAGAAAGTTGCCTGAACAGCAACCCGTCGTCAGCACGCTATTTTGGACCGGCGTTTTCTCTCTGCCTCTGGCAGGCGTGCTTGCTGCATTGTTCTGGCAACCCATCACCACAGAAGAGCTGATGCTCATTGCAGCCAGCGCATTCTTTACCTTGGGGTATCACGGCTGCGCTGTAGCCGCCTACCGACGCGCAACGACCTGCCAGCTCGGGCTGATTGAGTACTCCGGACTGATTTTTGTCACCCTTTTGGGGATTATCGGATTTGATGAACGGCCTGATTTACTGACAACTATGGGGATTGTACTCATTGTGCTGCCGATGCTGCCTCTGCCTAAGTCACGTCGTTCAAAGCCCCTGTGCGATGACGCAGCTCAATAACAGTATTCAGTTGAAAACCCGTCAAATTGAAAAAAGGCCACTTTCGGCCTTTTTTCACAACTACCTTTTCACCACCATTCACTACTGGCTACGAACAAAACTGCCATCGGAGCGGCGGAAAAACATTACCGATTCTCCCTTGCGGCTTTCTATCTGCAACACATCCAACCCGCCTTTTGCCGTCTGCTTATAACGGAGCCATTGGCCAGCCTTGATCCGGCTAAGGGGTTTGTCTTTACCTTCAATGGCCGCGACCGCATAGAGGTCGGTTAATGGTAATGACTTGTCACGGAAAATATTGGCCAGCGTCTCACCCTGCTTAACCTGATATTTCTGCCACTCCACTTCAACCGGCGCTTTTTCCACAGGTGGCTGGCTAGCTGGAGAGGCCGGCTCCGGGGTTTTCACGGCAGTACGTACCGGCGACTGAGGCTCACTACGCTGACCAACCGGAGGAAGCGAGGTTTCATTATTACCGAGATCAAGCGCGAGTTCGCGTCGTTCGGTTTGACCAGGCGTTGAGGTTGATGTCGGCTCGCTCACCGGCAATAACATCAACCCCCCTACCACGGGAAGCAATACCGAAAGCCCCCGGCGGTGCAACAGTGGCAACGCTTGCCATTTAGCCTTTAAAGGCGCCAACTTGGCTTTCAGTCGGTCGCTGCTGACACTCAGACTTTCCTTGCTAAACGAAAGACGGGGAAGCTTAAATTCACTTTTTTTCTTTGAACGGCGTCTGGCCTGTCCCATATTCAACACTCCGGCGTTCTCAACTCACGCTATCAAACGACATCTTGTCACAAAAGTTTACCCCTTGGGGTCGAAACTGTTATCCTGCCTGCTTTAATTCACTCTACATTGAGAGAAGACACCATGTCTGACGTTAAACTAGATACAGTTGAAACTAAAGCAAGCTACGGTATCGGTCTACAAATGGGCCAACAGCTAGCACAAAGCGGTCTTGAAGGCCTGAACGTTGCTGCTATCGCTAAAGGTATCGCAACTTCCCTAACTGGTGAGATGCCAGAGATCGAAGTTGACGACATCAACAATGCACTGCGTGAAATCCACACTCGTGCAGAAGAAGCGCGTCAAGAGCAAGCTAAAGCTGCAGCAGCTGACGGTGAAGCTTTCCTAAAAGATAACGCACTACGCTCTGAAGTAACAGTGACTGAATCTGGTCTTCAGTACGAAGTTCTTGTTGAAGGTAACGGTGAGATCCCAACTTCAGACAAGCAAGTTCGTGTTCACTACCACGGCGAACTGACTGACGGTACTGTATTCGACAGCTCTGTATCTCGCGGTCAGCCTGCAGAGTTCCCAGTAACTGGCGTTATCGCTGGTTGGGTTGAAGCTCTTCAGATGATGCCTGTTGGTTCTAAGTGGAAACTATACATCCCACAAGACCTAGCATACGGCGAGCGTGGCGCAGGTGCTGCTATCCCTCCATACGCAGCGCTAGTATTCGAAGTTGAACTACTAGACATCCTGTAAGCTTCCCGAAGCCAGACAGAATTTCCAAACGGTGCCACGGCACCGTTTTTCATTTCCTTCCGACGCACTTCATCCCAGTAAATCATATTTTTTCATTTAAATTTGGTATTTACGCCGCATTCCCCACTACGCTTATAACGTTAATCAAAGGAGGATGCCATGGGATACAAACCATCAATTTTTAACCGACTACTTTTACTCACCACATTGTTTAGCTGCCTTGCTTTCTCTGCCGGCAGTCAGGCTTTCAGCCTGTCAGATCTATTTGGCGGCGGTGATGACGAACAAACAGAGGCCAGCGCAGCCAATCCCCTAACAGACATACTGACCAGCCAGCTCGGAGTCACCCAAGAACAAGCGGCAGGTGGTGCCGGCGCCCTGCTGTCACTGGCATCCAGCCAGCTCAGTGGCGTTCAGGCGAGCGAGCTCAGCAAGATGATCCCCGGCAGTGATGCCCTCAGCGCGGCAATTCCTCCAGGCCTTGGCGGTATGCTGACTAACATAGATACCATTAACCAGGTGTTCTCCGCTCTCGGTATGGACGCCAGCATGGTCAGCCAGTTTATTCCTGTCGTCATGCAGTTTCTTGGCAACCAGGGAGCCAGTGCCGGCTTAATGGATGCCCTCGGTAAAGTATGGACGCCAGCAGGCTAACAACACGGATTCAAAAAACGCGGCAACGAGGATACTGAAATTGCTGCGTTTCCTGTCAGAAGCAAGTAAAAATAGGTAATTAAAACAGCAAACTGACAATAAGCTCACAAATAAAAAAACCTTATCTGTCTGCGAGTCGCAGTATAAGATAAGGTTTTTTGTAACCTATGATTGTCAGAGTACTAATGCATCAAATGCCCGAACCATCATATTCAGCATCATCTTCATGCAAACCACACTCGCGTTTAAGGCCAAAGAAACGGGTTTCTTCCTCCTTCATGCCCGGCTCCCACTTACGGGTGGTATGGGTATCACCGACGGATAAATAGCCCTGCTCCCATAACGGATGGTAAGGCAGATCATGCAAAGTCAGGTACTGATGGATATCCTTATTCGTCCAGTCAATCAATGGCAAGAACTTAAACAGACCGTTTTGGATTGCCAGCACCGGCAAAGTCGCCCGGGTATCAGACTGCTCCCGTCGCAACCCCGAAAACCAGCAGCCGACATTGAGCTCGTCCAGCGCGCGGCGCATAGGCTCAACCTTGTTCAGCTGATTATACTGCTTGATCCCCTCAACGCCTTGTTCCCACAGTTGACCAAACCGGGCTTCCTGCCAGGCCGAACTCATTTCCGACTTGTAGACATACAGGTTCAGCGACAACCGTGCCGTCAGTTCATCAATAAACTGATAGGTCTCCGGAAACAGATAACCCGTGTCCGTCAAAATCACTGGCACATCCGGTTTTTCCTGGGTCACCAGATGCAGCATGACAGCCGACTGAATACCAAAACTTGACGCCAGCGCAAATTCACCGTCCAGATTTTCCAACGCCCAGCGCACTCTGTCTTGGGCCGTCAGAACTTCCAGCTCAGCATTAATTTCCGCTAGCTGCAGGATCTGCTCCACCTTATTTTTCTGAAGCAGTTCTGCTAACGCTAACTTAGGCATAAAAATCCCTCTTAGAGACTAACACCGGTTCAATGATCCCGGCACGGATAGTAAAGTCACCAAAGCCTTCACCGTCTTCACGCTCTTGCGACCAGCGTGCCACCAGCGAGTCAATCTCTTCCATGATCTGAGCCACTGTAATGTTTTCCCGGTACATTTTCGGTACCCGGGTGCCACTGCGGTTCCCACCGAGGTGGAGATTGTAGCGTCCCGGCGCCTTTCCGACCAAGCCAATTTCCGCCAGCATTGCCCGGCCACAGCCATTTGGACAACCGGTCACCCGCAAAATAATATTGTCGTCTTCCGCCAGGCCGTGCTTGGCCAGAATACCTTCGACATCGGTGACAAAGTCAGGCAGAAAGCGCTCAGCCTCGGCCATTGCCAGCGGACAGGTCGGCAAAGACACACAAGCCATAGAATTCTTGCGCTGCTCACTGACACCGTCGTCGATCAGGCCGTGATCACGGGCGATCTTTTCGATATTGTCTTTATCCTTCGCCGCCACGCCAGCCACAATCAGGTTCTGGTTGGCAGTCATGCGGAAATCACCTTTGTGGACCTTGGCAATTTCAGCCATCCCGGTTTTCAATGGTTTGCCCGGGTAGTCCAGCAAACGGCCGTTTTCGATAAACAGGGCCAAATGATGCTTGCCATCGATGCCTTCGACCCAGCCAATCCGGTCGCCGCGGTCGGTAAACTCATACGGACGGCTCTCGGCAAACGCAATACCAGCTCGTTTTTCCACCTCGGCCTTGAACACATCCGTGCCGACACGATCTAAGGTGTACTTGGTTTTGGCATTTTTACGGTTGGAACGGTTACCCCAGTCACGCTGGGTTGTTACCACAGCAGCTGCGACATCCAATGTTTTTTCCACAGGAATAAAGCCTAAGTCATCGGCGCGGCGCGGATAGGTAGACTTGTCGCCATGGGTCATTGCCAACCCGCCACCAACCAGGACATTAAAGCCAACCAGCTTGCCCTCTTCAGCAATCGCCACAAAGTTCAGGTCATTGGCATGCACATCGACGTCATTTTGCGGCGGGATCACCACTGTCGTCTTGAACTTACGCGGCAGGTAAGTACTGCCCAGAATCGGCTCTTCGTCCGTGGCCTCTACCTTCTCGCCATCCAGCCAGATTTCCGCATAGGCGCGTGTTTTCGGCAGCAGATGCTCACTGATCTTCTTCGCCCACTCGTACGCTTCCTGATGCAGCTCAGACTCAACCGGGTTGGTCGTGCACAGTACGTTACGGTTCACATCCCCCGCGGTGGCAATCGAGTCGATCCCGATTTTATTGAGCGTCTGGTGCATCAGCTTAATGTTTGGTTTCAGTACACCGTGGAACTGAAAGGTCTGGCGCGTTGTCAGGCGAATACTGCCATACAGGCTGTGTTCCTCGGCAAATTTGTCGATGGCCAGCCACTGCTTTGGTGTGATCACTCCACCTGGCATCCGGGCACGCAGCATCACGTTCTGCAACGGTTCAAGTTTCTGCTTGGCACGCTCAGCGCGGATATCGCGGTCATCCTGCTGGTACATGCCGTGAAAACGGATCAGCTGGAAGTTATCACCGTTAAAACCACCAGTGATGCGATCCTGCAAATCGTTCTCTATGGTGCCGCGCAAGAAGTTGCTTTCCCGCTTCAGGCGTTCGTTATCTGATAGTTTTTGCTCGCTCATTAGTACACATCCCTTTGATAACGCTTGTTCTTACGCAGCTCGTTTAAATACTGCTCCGCCTGTTCGCGGCTTTGCTGACCTTGTTGCTCGGCAATAGTCACCAGAGCTTCATGAACATCTTTGGCCATATAGTTTGCATCGCCACAAACATACACATGCGCCCCGTCCTGCAGCCACTGCCAAACCTGGACGGCATGCTCAAGAAGGCGGTGCTGAACATACACCTTTTCCACCTGATCGCGGCTAAAGGCGACATCAATCTGGCTCACTACGCCGGATTTCAAATACTTCTGCCATTCCACCTGATACAGGAAGTCTTCAGTGAAGGTACGGTCACCAAAGAACAGCCAATTTTTGCCTTTCGCTTCCCGGTTGTCTCTTTCCTGAACAAACGCTCGGAACGGTGCGATACCGGTTCCCGGACCAATCATGATCACCGGGGTATTATCGTCAGCCGGCAGCTTAAAGTTGTTGTTAGTCTCGACAAAGACCTTGACGTTATCACCTTCTTCCAGGCGGTATGACAGATGGCTCGATGCTCCTCCCTGCCGGGTTTCGTCGCCGTTTTCGTATTCAACAACTCCCACCGTCAGGTGCACTTCCTCGCCCACCTCTTCCTGGCTGGAAGCAATCGAATACAGGCGTGGTGTCAAACGGCGCAGCAGCCCGGTAAGTTGCTCGGCAGTCAACTTTGATTTCTTTTCAACTAAAACATCAATCACCTGCGTCTGGCCGGCATACTGACGCAACTTGTCTTTGTCAGCTACCAGCTTTTCCAGCTTTTTGCTGCCTGAGAGCTCTGCGTACTTCGTCACCAGCTGCGGATTAGCTGCGGTTATTTCATACTTGCTGATCAATGCCTGTTTCAGTGACAGCACCTCACCGTCAACCTCGACATTTTCGTTGCCGTCCAGGCCAACCCGTGCCGCCAAGGCTTCAGCCAAAACCGAGTCGTTCTCGTACCACACACCCAGCGCATCACCCGGTTGATATGTCAGCCCGGAATCTTCCAGATCAATTTCGATATGGCGGACATCTTTGCCCGAGCGACGCCCGGTGATCTTCTGGCTGGTTAGCAACGTTGCCTCGTAAGGCTTCTGCTTAGAGTATTGTGAAACCGCCTGCTGACTGTTGGCTACCGGTAGCTGAACCACTTCAGCCTCGCCAGTCGATAAGGTTTCTTTTACCTTTTCAAGGGCTTTTGCCCGCCATTCTGCGGCTGGCGTATCATAGTCAACGTCACAGTCAAGACGCTCAAGTATCGACTCTCCCCCCAGGCGGCTCAGATAGCTGTCAAAGTCTTTTGCTGTCTGGCAGAAGAACTCATAACTCGAGTCTCCCAGACCAATCACGGCATACTTTAGATTCGGTAGTTTCGGCGCTTTCTTCGACTGTAAGAACTCATGCAGTTCAATCGCATCATCCGGCGCCTCACCCTCACCGTGTGTAGAGGCGACAATGATCACATGGGTTTCTTTGGCTAGGTTTTTGCCTTTATAGTCACCGGCGGCAAATAGCTCGACAGCGATACCGGCAGCCGAAGCTTCTTCTTTGAGCGCTTCAGCCACCCCTTTTGCATTTCCCGTCTGGGAAGCATGAATAATCGTTAGCTTGCCGGCTGGCTGGGCAACTGCCGCAGCGGAAAGCTGTTGGGCAGGTTGCGGCTGGTCCGCAGACTGAGTTTGGCTCAGCCCCCAAAAGTACCCACTTATCCACGCCATTTGCTGTGGCGACAGTTCTGCAGCGGCCTGTTGCAGTTGACCTATTTGTTGATCATTGAGTGGGCTGGCTATGGCCGAGAGTTCCTTAAGTAACATGACACGACGATCCCTATACATTGCGTAGTGTTAGATTAGCTACTCAAAGAAATAACAAGAAAGAATAGATAAGAATGTTTTATAACTTTTAGTAAGGTTAGAAGACAGGAAAAAGCGGCTTAACCTGACATTAAGCCGGATAGCTACACACTAAATTCAAAAGGTATCGGCTATACGGACCTGGTGGAACCCAACTTCAAAAGCCCGCTCCGTGGCCGTATCAATATCCCGGTAACACTTTTCGCTGCCTGCACCATCGGTCAATGGCACAAAGCCGCCCCGGCGATGACGAAATTCCACAATCCAGCCGTTGGCCTGAATCGATGGCTCGATAACCGCTTCCACTATATCGCTATTGGCATACAGATGCTGTAGTTCAGTTAATGTCATTTGCCCACTTCCTGACTGATGTATCACTTTTAAAAATGGTACAAAAAAGCGAAAACAGGCAACAAAAAAGCCACGATAAATCGTGGCTTCGATATTCTTTGCTCTGCGAGTAGCGCTTAGAAGTCCAGCTCTACACCAGCAAACCAACCGTCTAGCTTCACTTTGCCTTCAGTTTGCTTGATGAAATCAAAGTCGTAGTCCATCACGCGGTAGCCAGCACGCAGGTTCAGATCTGCAGCAATCAGTGGTAGTGACCACTTAACACCAGCCTGGCCATCAACCGTGTTTGTGCCGTCATAGTTTCCGAAGTTCAGATCGCCAAATACTGATACCGGCGTCATTGGAATACCTGCCTCTACGTTACCGTACAGGTTCGGCTGCCACTCGCTGAAATCTTCACCCAGGAATTTACCCGCATTGAACTTGGACAGGGTGACACCCACATCGAACGCAATCGCGTCGTTGTCCAAGATTTCATAGTAAGCCGTGTAGTCAGTCTGACCAAATGATACTGCGCCTGCATCAATATCAGCGTAACGTAGACGGAAATTAGGCACCAATGGAATAAAGTGCTCAAAGGCCAGGTGATACGACAGGTGGGTATCATCACCGCTGGTGCTGGCATCGTTCACTTTTGCATCTGCAAACCATGCGTCTGCACCTGCTTTTACTCCAAGAAGCATTGCCGCCTGAGCTGGCACTGCCGCTGCTAATGCTACTGCAGCCGCCACTGCAGAAATAGCCAATTTATTCATCCGAGTCTCCGCTCTTTATTAGAATTTAAAAACGGCCAAACTATACCAGATGCCGTACAAGAAAACCGCACTTCCTTCGCAGAACCACCACTTTCAGTTCAATTGCTAGGCAAGCTTTTGTAAGAAAAAGCAATTTATCTGGCATCGTCATCAGCGGCGGTGATAGCGACCTCTATGCTGGCAGTCACCCTTCTTTCCGCGGTACAGCCAAACAGCAACACCGATTAAAATTAACCAAGGCAGAAGCTTGAGCATCACACCAATCATCCCCGCCAGCGCCATCACCACAAAGCCTGCCAGCACTGCGAAAGCCATACCGACCAAACTCACGCCAGTGAAAATCAATACCATCGCAAATACCAGTAAAAACAGAAACTCAATCATCTTTTGACCCCTTTAGTTTTTATCCTATCTTGTTTTGTTAATAGCACAATTCAGGCCAACAGCATGACTTTCAAAATAATCATTTACTTTCAATCACATAAAAAAAGGACGCTGACCTTATATGATCAACGCCCTATCTAACTTGGCTTTTTTCACCATGATATATGGCGAAAAAAACCACATAGATGATTGGTTACCGCTTAGACATCCAGGTGTGCCGGTATTTTTTCCAGTGCCTGCTGGAGCACTTCAATACCCGCTCCCGGTTTATGCGCATTCTCACTAATGTGGCGGCGCCACTGACGCGCCCCCGGCATATTCTGAAACAGCCCCAGCATATGGCGAGAAATATGGTTAAGGTAAGACCCATTGGCGATCTGACGCTCGATATACGGATACATCGCCTCTACAACCTCACGACGCTTCTTCACCGGCTTATTGCTGCCAAACAGGCGCTGATCCAGTTCAGCCATCATATACGGGTTCTGGTACGCCTCACGGCCAACCATTACCCCGTCAAGATGCTCGAGGTGAGCTTCAATTTCGGCCAGTGTTTTTACTCCACCGTTAACCGCCATGGTCAGGTGGGGGAAATCGCGCCTAAGCTGGTATACACGCGGATAGTCCAGCGGTGGGATCTCACGGTTTTCTTTCGGGCTCAGGCCACTTAGCCAGGCCTTGCGGGCATGGATAGTAAAATCATCACATCCGCCTTTTTCGCTGACGGTACCGATGAAGTCAGTCAGGAACTGGTAAGAGTCCTGATCATCGATGCCGATTCGGGTTTTTACCGTCACAGGAATATCAACCACTTCGCGCATAGCCGACACGCACTGCGCCACCAGCTCGGCTTCGCCCATCAAGCAGGCACCGAAGCGACCGTTTTGGACTCGATCTGACGGACACCCGACATTTAGGTTCACTTCATCGTAACCACGCTCCTGAGCCAATTTGGCGCAATGAGCCAGATCTGCCGGGTTCGAGCCACCTAGCTGAAGCGACAGTGGGTGCTCTTCTTCGTTATAGGCCAGATAGTCTGCCTTACCATGAATAATTGCGCCGGTTGTCACCATTTCGGTATACAGCAGCGCATGCTCGCTCAACTGACGATGGAAATAACGGCAGTGACGATCTGTCCAATCCAACATCGGGGCAACGGAAAAGCGGCCTGATGGATAATCAGCACTCCGGGTGGATTCAGTTTGTAAATTGTCGCGGTTGGCAACAACATTATCTAGCATCGAAAAGCCTCATTTTGACCCGTGTACCCGTCTTTGAACGGCAGTTTACTTTAAAGAGAGCGGATTCTACCCCATAACGGCCGTTTGCCCAACAGGGCCGGCTATGAGAGAAAATAATAATTCCTGCTTAGCTCTGCTGTATAGAAAGTCTAGCCGACTCGAAAACACACAGTGAAAAGAACATAGCAGGCAAAACAAATCCAACAGTAAGCAATTGATAACAAACCGATAAACCAAACCACCAACCACGATGTACAGCAATTATAGCTTTTGGACACCAATAAACCCAAAAAAGCTGTACATGTTGAATATACACCTAGCTATCAGCAGGTTACAGATCATTACCAGCCAACCTATAAAGGTCGTTCACCTTTTTGCCACCCTTCACACAAAAAGCTGCACAACGCTTATTCCACCTAGTCGTAGGCTAACCGGCGACTAGTAGCCCAGTAACTGACGGTAGGATCGAGACTCAATGTCAGAACGTTCCAATCCCAGCTTCTCTCCCAGCTCGAGACAGCCCGCTTTTAAGTCGTCAAGCCGATGTTTGTCATCCGTCATGACGGCAATCTCAGCAAAGTCTCCTAACTCACTCACCCTATCCAGGGTAATGTGAAATTGCCCGAGGAAATAAATACTCCGGGTCTTTGTAATGCAAAATGCTGCCTGATAGCCCAAGGTTTTCAACATGCTGTGTGTTTTATCAACCGATTCTATCTTGACGGCCTCACAACGATCATTTCCCGGGCCTTTCACGATCCATAGCTTAATGCCGGAAGGCTCCATGCTACGTACACTCATACTGATATCCCGGTGCACCAGAGGACTATCCACTCTATCGAAGTAGGTATCTGTCTCTTGGTTATG
Source organism: Photobacterium kasasachensis (assembly GCF_050336885.1). Classification (NCBI taxonomy): domain Bacteria; kingdom Pseudomonadati; phylum Pseudomonadota; class Gammaproteobacteria; order Vibrionales; family Vibrionaceae; genus Photobacterium; species Photobacterium kasasachensis. Next base: position 32,840 of record NZ_JAKJSH010000032.1, on the reverse strand, counting down.
CGCTACAAATTCGGTGGCACCGAGGGAGCGCAAGCGCTTTAGGATCGCCTCATGCCCTTGGATCCGGAATTTGTATTCCACTTCATATTTACCAATAAAGTGCTCTGCCATTTAGCTCTCTTCCATTTGCCTGTCGCTCCCCGTAAAAGGGTTTCGCACCAGATATGCTCAAAGTGATAACCATTCTACCAACACTTTAGCCCTCGCTTACAGGCCGGAAGCAATTACTTCGCACTCCAGTATTTGGCCTATCATAGGCTAAAAGGATTAACTAAAAGTAACATGATATTCTTTTTAATGCATTTGATAACTCATTGAGTTAAAAAGCATATCTTTGTTTGCATTCTTCTTCCGTACAGCTTTATGAGCTTTTGAGTTATAATGCCGAAAAAGCTGCACAAGCTGTACAAGCTGTACACTGGATACAAATCAATGACTTAAAGGAATTCATTTCATTGAGGGCATCAGATGTACAGCTTTTGGGTGTACTTTCATGGCAAAGCAGGACGCAACGGGTGAAGAGTCGAAGGATTGATGTGATGAAAACTGTTGCTTCCTCCCCCTGGCATTATTTGTTCTTCACCGCAATTGCCGGATAAGCTGACGTGATCAGGCACACGAATTTTCTGACCTATTTCGCCGGAATTAAGCGAAGTAAGGTACCTTTTCCAAATGCTATGATAAACTACTGGACTTATCGCTGTTTTTTGAGGTTATATGGCAAATCAAACGCAACTGCTGACAAAGGCACAACAGATTTGCGAGCAACGAGGAGTAAGGCTGACACCTCAAAGGCTGAAGGTTCTCGAGATTATCGTTGAGCATCATAGTTCGATTAGCGCCTATGAGCTGCTGGATCTTCTCAGAGAAACCGAACCACAAGCGAAGCCACCGACGGTATACCGAGCCCTTGATTTTCTATTGGCTCAGGGCTTTGTACATAAGGTCGAATCCACCAACAGCTATATAGCCTGTTGTGTGCTCGGACATGCTGACCACTGCTCTCAGCTGCTAATATGTGATGAGTGTGGTACTGTCGAAGAATGCCATGATGATGAACTGGCTAAACTACTGCGCCAGAAAGCAGAAAAGCACGGCTTCCAGATATCGAATCATGTAGTGGAAAGCCACGGCATTTGTCATGAATGTCAGAACAGCAAGCAGTAACTCTTACTTTTACTAATACAGTCATTATCAGATTATGCGCGCAGAATTTGTAAACCCTTTTCTAGCTTCACTTCTGAATGTTTTGAAGACCATGGCGTCGATGGAGCTAGCACCACAAAAGCCTCGAGTAAAGAAAGACGAAGTTGCTCGCGGTGATGTATCAGGCCTGATCGGCATGATTGGGCCTAAAACCAAAGGCTCGATGTCAATCACCTTTGACGAGCCGCTGGCTCTTGAAATCATGCAACGTATGTTGGGCGAGCGCCCGAACGGTATCAATGAAGAAGTCACTGATATGGTTGGTGAAATCACCAACATGGTGACCGGTGGCGCGAAGCGTATCCTGGCTGACAGAGGCTATGATTTTGAAATGGCCACACCTGCCGTAGTCTCTGGCCGCGGCCATACCATCACTCACAAGTGTGATGGCGCCATCATCATTATGCCGTTTGACTCTGAGTACGGTAAGGCATTTATTGAAATCTGCTTTGACGGCTAGTCAGCACTACCATACCTGTTAATCGCCCCAGTCAGAGCTCTCTGGCTGGCGATTCTTCCTGCCTGAAATAATGATAACTATCACTTTGAAATTTCTGTGAAGTTGCCACAAATCCCAGATAAAAAACTACCACCTTCCACGTATTCGGTCTAGACTGGATATGCTGAATAAGCATCTACACACTTATAGTGTCAGCCTTCAGCTCGTAATTTTGCTGACTGCTATCGGTCAAGCAAGGAACTACCCTCATTCAAAGGAAAGATCGTAACATGAACAAACTGACTGGAACCGTAAAATGGTTTAACGATGAAAAAGGCTTTGGCTTCATTTCTGGTGCTGATGGCAAAGATGTATTCGTTCACTTTAGTGCTATCCAGGCTCAGGGCCGCCGCACACTTCAAGAAGGCCAAAGTGTTGAATTTATCGTGACAGATGGTCAGAAAGGTCCACAAGCAAGCGAAGTTGTCGCGCTTTCTTAATGCTGCTGAGCGTTGTTAACCTCAGAATGAAAAAAACGCCGCTAAGCGGCGTTTTTTATCGATATTAAAGCGGCAGCTTAGCTACGCCACTGCTTAAACGCATTAATCAGGCCATTAGTCGAGCTATCGTGACTAGCGATCTCTTCGGCATTGTTCAGCTCTGGCAGGATGTTGTTTGCTAGCTGTTTGCCCAGCTCGACACCCCACTGGTCAAAACTAAAGATGTTCCAAATCACACCCTGAGTGAAGATCTTCTGCTCGTACAGTGCAATCAGCGAGCCCAGTACCGAAGGCGTTACCTGCTTAACCAGGATAGAGTTAGTCGGACGGTTACCTTCAAAGACCTTGAATGGCACCAGCTCTTTTACCTCTTCCAGAGTTTTACCGGCAGCCACAAACTCAGCTTCAACCTGCTCTTTAGTCTTACCAAATGCCAGTGCTTCCGTCTGGGCGAAGAAGTTTGCCATCAGTTTAGGATGGTGATCGCTCAATGGATTGTGGCTAAGTGCAGGCGCAATAAAGTCACATGGGATAAGCTTGGTACCCTGGTGGATCAGCTGGTAGAACGCATGCTGGCCATTGGTGCCTGGTTCACCCCAGATAATTGGACCTGTCTGGTAGTCAATCGGGTTACCGCCACGATCAACGCACTTACCGTTAGATTCCATGTTGCCCTGCTGGAAGTAAGCCGCAAAGCGGTGCAGGTACTGGTCGTACGGCAGAATAGCTTCAGACTCGGCACCGTGGAAGTTGTTGTACCAAATTCCGATTAGCGCCAGAATAACCGGCAGGTTCTCTTCCAGTGGCGCTTCTGCGAAGTGCTTGTCCATTGCATGGGCACCGTCCAGCAGCTCAACAAAGTTATCGAAGCCGATAGCCAGGCTGATTGACAGACCAATCGCCGAGCACAGTGAGTAGCGACCGCCAACCCAGTCCCAGAACTCAAACATGTTGTCTGTGTCGATACCGAACTCTGATACCGCACCCGCGTTGGTAGACAACGCAGCAAAGTGCTTGGCAACGTGGGCCTGATCCTGTGCTGTTGCCAGGAACCAGTCACGCGCAGAGTGTGCGTTGGTCATAGTTTCCTGAGTAGTAAACGTCTTAGACGCAATCAGGAACAGGGTAGTTTCCGGGTTAAGCGCTTTTAGCGTCTCGGCAATGTGCGTACCGTCAACGTTCGATACAAAGTGCATGTTCAGGCGCGTTTTGTATGGTGCCAGTGCTTCAGTGACCATGTATGGGCCAAGATCAGAACCACCGATACCGATATTAACGACATCCGTAATCTCTTTGCCGGTGTAGCCTTTCCAGTCACCGTCAACGATGCGCGCAGTGAAGCCTTTCATCTTCTCCAGCACGGCATTCACTTTCGGCATCACATCTTCACCGTCAACCATCACAGGCGTATTACTGCGGTTACGCAATGCAGAGTGCAGTACCGCACGACCTTCAGTCTGGTTGATTTTCTCGCCGCTGAACAGATCAGCAATCGCTGCTTTCAGTTCAGTTTGTTCAGCCAGAGCAAATAGCTTGCTCATGGTTTCTTCGGTAATAAGGTTCTTGGAGTAATCAAGCAGAATGTCTGAGCCAAAGTTCGCCGAAAACTTGGCAAAACGCTCGCTATCCTGTGCAAACAGTTCGCTCATCTGAAGATCCTGTGCATCTTCGAAATGGGCTGTCAGCGCTTTCCACGCCTGAGTGTGCGTTGGATTGATGTTTTTCAACATGGTGAAGTTCCTGATATTGTAATTCTTAATCCATTGATCCAGTCAGTATCATCCAGACCATGGATCCCCGATATTTCTGAATGTTGTCAATTTTAGCGCAACCAGCAAAGTAGGCTATTTTTTTGTAATTTTACGACTTATGTCAGATTATGACTCGAAGCCGCCTCTACCTTCATTGAGTCAGGTCACGAAAACAGAGAGTAAATAATAGACGGAAAATTCCCTGATGAGTACAGTAATCATCTAATATGACAGCAATATGGTAATAAAAAGGTATACGCTATGTGGTTCCAGAAAACAATTCAACTCAAGCCGAGGCGCCGAGGCTTTCATCTCATAACCGATGAAATTGAACAACAAATCCCGGAACTCCATCAGTATAGTATCGGCCTGGTACACTTGTTTATCCAACATACCTCCGCCAGCCTGACCCTCAATGAGAATGCCGATCCGACCGTGCGTAGTGATATGGAATCCCACTTTAATCAATCCGTTCCGGAACGCGCGCCCTACTACCAGCATACCTATGAGGGTGACGACGATATGCCGGCCCACATCAAGGCATCCACCCTGGGCAGCAGTATCACCCTGCCCGTGTCACAGGGACGTCTGGCGCTCGGGACCTGGCAAGGGATCTATCTGGGCGAGCACCGAGATCACGGGGGAAGCCGACGGGTCGTGGTAACAATACAGGGAGAGTAACGCTGGCAGGCGAAAGGTGAGTATCGGGTAGGAAATACCGAAACCCGATACCCAACATCGTTTAGAACGGCTGGTTAATCATCACGCGGAACAGACTGTCCTCACTGCCCCAGGCCATTTCGGTGCGGACAACAATCCCCTCGACCTGAAAACGGATTGCCCCACCGGCGCTCCATTTCATGTCCTGGTGCAGCGTTTTCAAATCATATTCACCGGCCACCCGCCCGATATCAAGAAAGGCCACCCACTGCCACCAAGGTACGTCATACCAGTTAAACACCGGCCAATCGCTGAGTGGCTGCCAGTCGGGCAATACCCGGTATTCCATGCTATAGCTCAGGGCCGCACGATCGACAAACCGGCCGCTCTGAAAGCTCCGGAGCCGGTACAGGCCACCGAGACGGGTACCAGCATAAGCCGGTGGACGGCGCAGCGTGTCAACACCACTGACTGTTTCCGTACTGTTCCAGCTCGGGGTATCCCCAGTATAGACATTCAGGGCCATCACCTGTTGATCGAAAATCTCTCCCAGCGCGCCGATATCCCAGAACCAGCTCTGGCTCAATTCCCATTTCCACCAGCTGGCATGATCAGAACTGCCCGGATCATAAGTCACCCCGAACTGGCTCCGGCTACCCGTGGTGGGATTACGACTGTTATTGCGGTTATCCCAATCCAGCCGGGTTTCCAGCCCCCAGACACTTTCCGCCTCGTTAAACGACGGATCATCGGTGGCCAGGTCGAAAAACTCACGGCTCTGATAAAACGGCCTGAACTCTAACGAGGTCACACCGCTCGTCCACGGCGTATAGCCAGACAACGGCCGTTCCGGTCTCAGCGCCGCTTTTATTCCCTGAGTTTCCGCCGCACCGAGCGGCAATATATAGCGGGCAGAAATGCGATACTGACTTTCTGCCGCATCGGCAATCGTGGCGTCATCTGCTACCGAGTCATTACGGGTCGCCTCGCCAAGATAGTAGTCAAACTGCTTGAACTCGGCCGAATACAGCTCAGCACCAAATAACCAGCGGCTATCGGTATCAATGATATAGTTACTGGCGCCAAGGTAGGCAAGCCAGGTTTCTTTGTCCGTTACCAGCCCGGCGCCCAGCAGTGCTGCCTGCGGCTGCCCGGCACCTTTCAGCACCCCGGCCATACCAACTGCCAGGCCCATCGAGTCACTGGTAAAGACAAACGGCACCGCTGCGGTTTCTGGCTCCCAGCTCGGCCAGCCATCAGCATGCGTCACGAATGAATATGATAAAGCCGCAGCAACTGCTGCGGCTTTGAAACAATAAGACTTAATCAAAACTGTCCGAATCTTTACGGGTTATAAATAGGCCATGGCCACTCGCGAAGTCAGCTTTGTCACCAGTTCGTAGGCGATCGTGCCAATATGCTCGGCAACCACCTCGGCTGGCAAGCCTTCTCCCCACAATATCGCTTCGTCACCCACTTTGTCAGCAGCGTCCGGGCCAAGATCGACCGTCAGCATGTCCATCGAGACCCTGCCGGCCATCGGCACGATACGGCCATTGACCAACACCGGCGTGCCGTTCGGGGCCGCGCGCGGGTAGCCATCGCCATAACCGATCGCAATAACCCCTACTTTGGTGTCCCGCTCGCTGGTCCAGATCCCGCCGTAGCCCACCGCCTCGCCTTTTTTTACATCCCTGACGGCAATCAGGCTGGACGTCAGCGTCATCACCGGCTTCATGCCGAATGACGACGACGAGCGCTCGGGCTCCATAAACGGTGACACACCGTACATAATGATCCCCGGACGGATCCATTCCAGTTGGCTGTCAGGCCAAGCCAGGATACCTGCCGAGGCAGCCAGAGAACGCTCGCCACGGCAACCGTCAGTCAGGCTAAGAAAGGTATCAATTTGTTGATGGGTAACCGAGCTGTTCAGCTCATCGGCGCAACCGAAGTGGCTCATATAACGCAGCGGCTTAGCCACATTCGGGCATGCATGCAGGCGATCAATAAATTCAGTGAGCTGCTCGGGGCGAACACCGAGGCGGTGCATACCGGTATCAATTTTCAGCCACACCACAACCGGACTATCGAGTCGGGCCTGTTCCAGGGCCTCTAGCTGCTCGAAAGAATGCACCACGGTGTGGATATTGTTGGTTACCAGTACCGGCAGATCAGTGGCGGCATAGAAGCCTTCCAGCAAAAGGACAGGTTTTACTATTCCACCCGCCCGCAGCGTCAGGGCTTCTTCAATACGTGCGACGCCAAAACCATCCACATCTGGCAAACTTTGCGCCACGTGAGCCAAACCGTGGCCATACGCATTGGCCTTTACCACTGCCAGTATTTTGCTGTTCGGTGCCTGCAACCGGAGTTGGCTGATATTATGGGTCAGTGCTGCTGTGTTGATATAAGCTGTCGCCGCTTTCATTAAAAATCCTACATCAATGAATCCGGCCTGGGCCGGCAAGCCGGCACCAAGTCATCAAGAAAATCCGTCCGCTTACTCTTCGTCGAAAGCCGGGCCGGCATAGTTATCAAATCGGGAGAACTGTCCCTGGAAGGTCAGACGCACCGAGCCAATAGGACCGTTACGCTGCTTACCGATAATGATCTCGGCAATTCCTTTTAGGGCACTGTCTTCGTGGTAAACCTCATCACGGTAGATAAACATGATCAAGTCGGCATCCTGCTCGATGGCTCCCGATTCACGCAAGTCCGAGTTTACCGGGCGTTTGTCAGCACGTTGCTCCAACGAGCGGTTCAGCTGCGATAGCGCCACGACAGGAACATTCAGCTCTTTCGCCAATGCTTTGAGGGAGCGTGAAATCTCGGCGATCTCCAGGGTACGGTTATCCTGCAGGGCAGGTACTCGCATCAACTGAAGGTAGTCAATCATGATCATGCTCAAGCCACCGCTGTCACGAGCAATACGGCGGGCACGGGAACGTACCTCCGTCGGGGTCAGGCCCGAGCTATCATCGATGAACATATTCTTCTTTTCCATCAGAATACCCATCGTCGATGAAATCCGCGCCCAGTCCTCGTCATCCAGCTGGCCGGTACGGATCTTGGTCTGATCGACCCGGGACAGAGAGGCCAGCATACGCATCATGATTTGTTCGGCGGGCATCTCCAGCGAGAAAATCAGTACCGGCTTTTCCTGCTCCATGGCTGCATTTTCACACAGGTTCATCGCAAAGGTGGTTTTACCCATCGACGGACGTGCCGCCACGATGATCAAATCAGAGCCCTGCAGACCGGCTGTTTTCTTGTTCAGATCGCTAAAGCCGGTCGAGACACCGGTCACACCGTCCTGAGGAGTCTGGTACAGCAGCTCGATACGCTCCAGGGTTTTCTCCAGAATCGTATCGACATTCTGCGGGCCTTCATTTTCGTTGGTTCGCTGCTCGGCAATCGCAAATACTTTACTCTCTGCCATATCGAGCAGGTCTTCACTGGTTCGTCCCTGCGGATCATAACCGGCATCGGCAATCTCATTGGCCACCCCGATCATATCGCGAACCAGCGCCCGCTCACGCACAATCTCCGCGTAAGCCGAGATGTTTGCCGCTGACGGGGTATTTTTGGCCAGCTCCGCCAGGTAGGCAAAGCCGCCGACATCCTCCAGCTGATCGGAACGCTCGAGCTGCTCAGAGAGAGTGATCAGATCCAGAGGCTGACCACCTTCAAGTAAAACCGAGACACCTTCAAAAATAATCCGATGAGGGCGGCTGTAAAAGTCTTTGGGGACCACTTTCTCAGCCACGGTATCCCACTTCTCGTTGTCCAGCATCAAGCCACCCAGGACGGATTGCTCGGCTTCCAGAGAGTGAGGAGGCATTTTGATAGCGTCCATCTGGGAATCTTTGGGTTTATACGGTTTACTTTTCTCTGCCATAGGAACTGCGTGCTTACCGGAAACTAGGCCGGGGATTATACCTTATTCATGCGAGGTCTATGTATCAATATAGTGGGGAAAAACACATTAACTGACAAGCTTGCTTCTCCCTGGAAGATTATGCCGCTTATTTCAGCTCGATATCGAGAATTGCCATGATTCTTGACCAAAAGCTGACATAGTTCAGGTAAACTTTGTAGCCCGGTTCCATTTTTCGCTTATTCATGTCCCTAAGGAGGACACACTTGGCAAGATATTTACTGGCCTTATTACTGCTTGCCAATACCCCCGCCTTTGCCGACGACGACAAGCCAACTCAGCTCCCGCCCCCCTGGTCCAGCGAGCTTGAACTCGGCTACCAGTCCCTTGGGGGAAACTCTGACTCAGAGTCGCTCAACACCCGGGTCGAACTGACCTATGTGAAAAACCAGTATCGCCAAACGGCCGAAGCCAAGTACCTGCTGGCGGAAAAAGACGGCGAGGAAGACAAGCGCAAGGGCCAGATTGAGCTACAGAGTGACGTGAAGATTAACGAGCGTACCTATGTGCTGGGAAACGCCAACTATGTTGACGACAGGTACGGCCCGTACTTTACCGATTTTACCCTGGCCACCGGTCTCGGTTATCAATTGCTGCGGCTGGAAACCTTCCAGATGGAAGTCGAAGCCGGCCCGGGCTATCGCCACCAGGAACCGAATATTGATGAAATTGACGATGATGACATCATCGTGCCGGAAACAGTCGATGAGCTGATCCTGCGGGGAAGCACCAAATTTACCTGGAAACCGTCGAAGACCATTGAGTTCAATGCCCGCTTTACCGGTGTGGCCGGTAACAGTAACAGCACCCTGGAAACCGAAATTGACCTGACCAGCTCTATCACCGACCACATCGCAATCAAGTTCAGCAACACCCAGAAGATCAACAGCTGGGTACCGGACGGGCTGGAGAAACGAGACTCAACGATGACAATCAACCTACTGTTCAAGATCTAGCAATGCCATCCTGCCGGTAACACTGCATTTTGTCAGGCTCCAGATACAAAAAAACCAGCCCGAAGGCTGGTTTTTTCTAACAACACTAAAAGCTATTACTCTGCAGCAACAACGTTTAGGTTGATAGTTGCGAATACATCAGAGTGCAGCTGGATGCTGATCTCGAATTCGCCAGTAGTACGTAGTGCGCCTTCAGGTAGACGAACTTCGCTCTTCACTACTTCAACGCCAGCTGCAGTTACAGCATCAGCGATGTCACGAGTACCGATAGAACCGAATAGTTTACCTTCGTCACCCGCTTTAGAAGCGATTTCTACAGCTTCTAGAGCGTTCAGTTTTTCAGCACGCGCTTCAGCAGCAGATAGTTGCTCAGCAACTTTTGCTTCTAGCTCAGCACGACGAGCTTCAAACATTTCAACGTTAGCTTTAGTTGCCATAACAGCTTTACCCTGTGGGATAAGGAAGTTACGAGCAAAACCCGCTTTAACGTTAACCTGATCGCCAAGGCCACCTAGGTTACCGATTTTATCAAGTAGAATAACTTGCATTATCTTGTCCTCTTAAACTTAATTAAACCGCTACCGATTACTGATGCTTGTCAGTGTATGGTAGAAGTGCTAGGTAACGAGAACGCTTGATAGCGCGAGCTAGCTGACGCTGGTATTTAGCGCGAGTACCAGTGATACGGCTTGGTACGATTTTACCAGCTTCAGTGATGTAGTTTTTTAGAGTTGCTACGTCTTTGTAGTCAATCTCTTGTACGCCTTCTGCAGTGAAACGGCAGAATTTACGACGACGGAAGAAACGTGCCATGGGCTTATCTCCTGAACTAAATTTTTTCAATGTGATCGGCATGTAACACTAATTTACCAATGCCATTTCGGCCGGTTTGATAAGAGACAAAGCCCCCTACCTTAATGTGACTGCCGACAGCTAAATCTTGAGTGAGTGTTTGCTGACCTTGCCCGCTGACGACCACGTTAATGTAACAGTACACTTGACGGGGTAAATCAGCTTCCCGCTGGTAGGAACGATGCTCAAGCACAAAGTGACAATGAGGAATTCCCGCCAGGGACTTGCTTCGTTTGGGGTCTTTGGCGATAACGCCAGATAACTCCAGACGATTGGTCATTTACAAATTACTCAGCTGCTGCTTCGCCTTCAGACTGTGCTGGAGCTGGCTGCTCTGCACGCTCTTCACGACGTGGGGCACGCTCTTCTTTAGCCTTCATCATTGGAGATGGCTCAGTGATAGCGCCTTTAGTACGCATGATCATGTTACGGATCACTGCATCGTTGAAGCGGAAAGTTGATTCCAGCTCGTCAATAACAGACTGCTCAGCTTCAACGTTCATTAGAACGTAGTGTGCTTTGTGCAGCTTGTTGATTGGGTAAGCCATCTGACGACGACCCCAATCTTCTAGACGGTGGATCTGACCGCCAGAATCTTTGATAGCAGCAGTGTAACGCTCGATCATGCCAGCAACCTGCTCGCTTTGATCAGGGTGCACCATGAATACGATTTCGTAATGACGCATTGGTTGCTCCTTACGGATTAATCAGCTTCTCTATTTGGCTCGGTTATCCAGGAGAAGCAAGGAACTAAAAAAAGAACCGAGAATTTGGAGGCAGAATAGTATAGAGAATGGACAATTTAAGCAAGCAAATTTTATGGTTTGGCGGGAATAAAAAAGCAGGAACACAGCCATTGCTCCGTTCCTGCTCTCCTTAGCCCCTAGGTTCTGCGTTCCCTGTATCGGCTTTTAAGCGTCCTGGCGCTGGCGAACCGCTTCAAACAGGCAGATACCGGTAGCCACCGAGACATTCAGGCTCGACACCGAGCCCGCCATCGGAATTTTTATCAGGTCGTCACAAGTCTCGCGGGTCAGACGACGCATACCCTCACCCTCGGCCCCCATGACAATCGCCAGCGGGCCGGTCAGCTTGCTATGATAGATATCGTGCGTTGCCTCTCCTGCCGTACCGACCACCCAGACTCCTTTCTCCTGCAATGCGCGCAGCGAGCGAGCCAGGTTGGTTACGCGGACCAATGGCATCACTTCAGCGGCCCCACAGGCCACCTTGCTGGCCGTTGCGTTCAGTTGGGCTGAGCGGTCTTTAGGGACAACTACAGCCACGGCACCGGCCGCATCAGCATTGCGCAGACAGGCGCCCAGGTTGTGCGGGTCCGTCACACCGTCCAATACCAACAACAATGGATTCTCTTTGCCAGCCAACAGGTCATCGAGATCATTCTCGTTGTACTGCTTGCCCGGTTTGACACGCGCAATGATGCCCTGATGGGAGGCCCCTTTCACTTTATCGTCCATCGCCTTGCGGCCAGCCTGCTGCATGGTAATACCCAGCATCTGCAGCTCATTCAATACTGGCATCAGACGATCGTCCTGGCGCCCTTTCAGCACAAACACTTCGATAAAGCGTGACGGATCGGAAGCCAATACGGCTTTCACGGCATGAATGCCGAAAATTACTTGATTACTCATTACTTAGTTCTTCTTCGCTGCGCGTTCTTTTTTTCCAGCTCGTTGCTTTCGTTTCTTGGTCGACTTCTTCTTGGCTTTCTTCTTATCGTCAGCCTTGCCTTTAGGGGCTTTGTCGTCCTCAAGACGCGGGATCGCCCCCGCCTTCAGTTTCTGGCGAACCGAGCTACGCTCTTTTTTCGACTTGCTGCGGTGCTCCTGCTGCGCCTCACCGTCTTCAACCCGGTACACTTTCATGCTCTGGCGCTGCAGCCCTTCAGCCTTGCGCATCCGCTGTTGTTTCTCGCGGTTCTTGGCCGTTTTACCGGCGCCGCGCTGTTTGCGGGTACTGCCGACAATGTCGAAGTCAATCTGGCGATCATTAAGGTTAATCGAGGCAACCTTCACTTTCACCGTATCACCCAGGCGATAGACCTGGCCGGAGCTGTCGCCAATCAGGCGCTGGCCGATCGCATCATACTGGTAGTAGTCATTGGCCAGGTTGGAGATATGCACCAAGCCGTCAATGTTCAGCTCATTGAGGCGAACAAAGAAACCGAAGCCCGTCACGTTCGCTATCACACCGTCAAACTCGTCGCCGACATGATCCTGCATGTATTCACACTTCAGCCAGTCAGCCACATCGCGGGTTGCGTCATCGGCCCGGCGCTCGGTCATCGAGCACTGCTCGCCCAGCACGTCCATATCATCAAACGAATAATGGTAGCCGCCAGTCGGTGTCCAGCGATCGGTATTCTTGCCTTCCTGCTTCGCAATCAGGTATTTGATTGCACGGTGCAAGGTAAGGTCCGGATAACGGCGGATTGGCGAGGTAAAGTGCGCGTACTGCTTCAGGGCCAGACCAAAGTGGCCAATGTTATCAGCCTGATATACCGCCTGCTTCATCGATCGCAACAGCATGGTCTGGATAAGCTCCTTGTCCGGACGATTCTGGATCAGCGAAGCCAGCTCGGCATAGTCACGTGGCGACGGTTCCAGCCCTCCCGACAGGTTCAGGCTCAGCTCGCCGAGGAAATCACGGAACCCCATCAGGCGCTCCTCGCCCGGCGCATCATGCACCCGGTACAGAGCCGGCTCTTTGGCTTTCTCGACAAAACGGGCCGAGGCGATGTTAGCCAGGATCATACACTCTTCGATGATCTTGTGCGCATCATTACGCTCTGCCGGTACAATGCGGTCAATCTTGCGATCCGCATTGAAAATGAACTTGGTTTCCACCGTTTCAAATTCAATCGCGCCGCGCGATTCACGCTCGGTCTTCAGCACTTTGTACATGCTGTACAGCTCTTCAAGGTGCGGAACCAACGGTGCATAGCGCTCACGCAGCTCCTCGTCCCCTTCAAGCATTTGACTCACCTTGGTATAGGTCAGACGGGCGTGGGAGTTCATCACCGCTTCATAATGCTTGTACCCTGACAGCTTGCCACTGGCCGAAATAGTCATTTCGCAGACCATACACAGACGGTCAACCTGCGGGTTCAGCGAACACAGGCCGTTCGACAGCACTTCCGGCAACATCGGGATCACCTGGGACGGGAAATACACCGAATTGCCGCGCTTGACCGCCTCGTTGTCCAGTGCCGAGCCCTGGCGAACATAATGGCTGACATCGGCAATTGCGACCCACAGACGCCAACCGCCAGACTTCTTGCGCTCACAGTAAACGGCATCATCAAAGTCACGGGCATCTTCGCCATCAATCGTCACCAACGGCAGATCACGCAGATCAACCCGGCCTTTTTTGGCCTCTTCAGGTACTTCTTCCGATAGTCCCTGGATCTGTTTTTCAACTTCACCCGGCCACTCATTAGGAATATCGTGGGTACGCAGGGCGATCTCAATCTCCATCCCCGGCGCCATGTTCTCACCCAGCACTTCCACGACCTTACCGACAGCATTGTACTGACGGGTTGCCCGCTGGTTGATCTCGACCACCACGACATTCCCCATGCGGGCACCCATCCGGTGCTCATTCGGGATCACAATATCCTGGGAGATCCGGGAGTCATCCGGCACCACATAGCCCATGCCGTCTTCGATAAAGAAACGACCGACGATCTGACCGGAGTACTCCTGAAGTACACGAACTACACGGCCTTCGCGGCGACCGCGCTTATCAGTGCCTGCCACCTGGGCAAGAATATAATCACCGTGGATCACCCCGCGCATCTGGTGATGCGGCAGCAGCAGATCTTCTTCTTTGGCATTGGTGCCTTCAGGGCGCAAAAAGCCGAAGCCGTCGCGATGGCCAATAACGTGGCCTTTGATCAAATCTAGGCGCTCTGGCAGGGCATAACACTGACGGCGGGTAAAAATAAGCTGACCATCACGCTCCATCGCCCGCAAACGGCGACGCAGGCCTTCATACTGATCATCCCCTTCCAGCTTTAACTCAGCAAACAGCTGGTCACGGCTAACAGGAGCAGTAAAGCCGCGGATCACTTCAAGGAGCATCTCACGGCTTGGAATTGGGTTTTCATAATTTGATGCTTCGCGATCGCGAAAAGGGTCGACCGGTAAATCGGTAGTACCTTTGGACATAAGCAGATCCATATTGGCGAAGATATAACCATAGTATATCCGGGCCATAGGTGAACAGACGGGAGCAAAGTTCAATTTCTTTGCTCCACTGAAAAAATTTAGAAGTTATTGATTGGCTGTACGATTATGCGACAGGGCGATCCAACAATACACGCAGTGGCGGGTTATCCGAAATCAGGCTTGCCAGCGTATGTCTGTCAAGCTCGGCCAAAAATGCCAGCCTCGCGGAATCGAGGATCCCTTTCAGGCGACATGCCGGTGTAATGTGGCAAAAGTCTTCACTACAATTGACGATCTGCAACGGTTCAATCGCACGCACCACATCGCCGAGAACTATCTTGTCCGCAGGCATACCCAGGCGAATACCGCCATTCTTGCCCCGCACGGTTTCAACATAGCCCAGTTGGCCCAATCTATTAATGATTTTGACCATATGGTTGCGTGACACGCTATATATTTCGGTCACTTTAGAGATACTGGCCAGCTCACCTTCCGGTAACGTTGCCAAGTATATCAGGGCCCGCAGGCCGTAATCGGTAAAACTTGTTAACTGCACAATAACTCCTCCTGCCGCCATTTTAGTCTGGTTATTGACTAAAAGATACAGATCAGATACAACTTATAAGATGCATTATAAATATAACTTTAATGTGAGAAAGTAAAATAAGTCATGATAAGTCAAAAAACCATCGATACAGTTAAAGCAACTGCTCCGTTGCTTGCCCAAACCGGTCCGTCGCTCACGGCCCATTTCTACCAGCGAATGTTCAGCCATAACCCTGAGCTGAAAGATATTTTCAACATGAGTAACCAGCGAAACGGCGATCAGCGCGAAGCCCTGTTCAACGCTATCTGCGGTTACGCTAACAACATCGACAATCTGGCTGCTTTGTTGCCGGCCGTCGAGAAAATTGCCCACAAGCACACCAGCTTTATGATCACTGCCGAGCAATACGCGATTGTCGGCGGCCACTTGCTGGCGACCATCGACGAGCTATTCTCGCCGGGCCAGGAGGTTCTCGATGCCTGGGGCGAAGCTTACGGCGTGCTGGCAGATATCTTCATCAAGCGAGAAGAAGAAATCTATCAGGAGAACGAAAGCAAAAACGGAGGCTGGCGCGGTACCCGTCAGTTTGAAGTTGTCGAGAGACGCCAAGAAAGTGATGTGATCACCAGCTTCACCTTTAAACCGGTCGATGGCGGCCCTGTTGCCCCCTTCAAACCGGGACAATATCTGGGGGTTTACCTCAAACCTGACGACTTCGAGCACCAGGAGATCCGCCAGTACAGCCTGTCGAGTGCACCACGCCAAGACAGCTACCGTATCTCCGTCAAGCACGAAGACGGCGGCAAGGTCTCTGGCTACCTGCACGATACCCTTTCGGAAGGCGACAAAGTTGCACTTGCCGCCCCCGCCGGAGACTTTTTCCTGGAAGTTGAACCGACAACGCCTGTCGTCCTGATTTCAGCCGGTGTCGGCCTGACGCCGACGCTGTCAATGCTAGAAACCCTCACCGGCCATCAGGCCGAGGTGCACTGGCTGCACGCGGCCGAAAACGGTGCTCAGCATGCCTTCAAAGAGCAGGTGCGTACCATCGCCGATCAGCACGAGCATATTACTGCCACCACCTGGTATCGCGAACCACTTACGTCTGACCGTCCAACAGAAGACTACCAGCACCAGGGTCTGATGGATCTGAGTCGCCTTAAAGACAGCCTGACGACACCGGGGATGCATTACTATTTCTGCGGACCGGTCGGCTTTATGCAGCATATCGGCAAGCAGTTGATCAACATGGGGATCAGCGAAGATCGTATTCACTACGAATGCTTCGGCCCTCATAAAGTGCTGTAAGGTAAGCCAGAACAAGCGCGGATACGAAAAGAGAGGCCCAAGGGCCTCTCTTTCATATGTTCATCATACTAACGCTGCTCTACCAGAAGGTATCGCGACGCTTCGCCCGGGCAATCACATTGCCCGGCATGCGGTTTTCCAGGCTGCGGCGTAAACTGGTGATTTTGCTGTGGGTCTTGCGACTAGCCGTCACCGTGTTATACAGCCAGCGATAGGCATCCTCGAAATCCAGCGGACTGCCGTAATTGCTGAGCAGCAGTTCGGCCAACTGGATACGGGCATCGACATTGCCCATGGATGCCGCTTCACGTAAGTAGGGAATCGCTCGCTCCCGATCTTGCTGAACCAGCGTTCCCGTCGCGTAGTAGCGACCCAACTGCTCCAGCGCTGCCGGTGATCCCTGGTGGGCCGCAGACTGCATGTAATAAACACCCGTCTCGACATCACGATCAACGCAAACCCCCCATGCCAGCATGTCACCATATAAGAACTGGTAAGCCGGAGACTCAACCCGGACCGCACGGGCTTCAATATCCTGAAGCAACTGACAATCATCGGCTTTTACCTGTTGAAGGTGGCTGTTGGCGTCAAACATACGGATCAGATCTGACTCGGTATACACAGGCACTGCCTCACCTACATCTTCTAATGCATAGGCGGGTGTCGCTGTCAGCAATGTGGAAAGAAGCAGGGCTTGCAGTTTCATTTACTAGTCTCTGTTGAACCGTAGATACCTTATCGGCAAGAGTCAGTCAGACTTTAACCTCTTTATCAGAAAAACGGCAATTTTTTGCCGCTTGAATTCTTTACACAGTAGGAAAATTGACGCAACCGGCAGCGGCGAATATTGGGAGCAAGATCCATAGTCGGCGAGTATCGCCGTTCCCCCAACCCGCAGGTATAAAAAAACCAACCCCTCAGGGTTGGCTTTTATCCATCTGTTCATCAGAAGCGATGATTATTCACCGTATGGGTGAACCTTGATGATAGTCTCGTTACGGTCAGGACCAGTCGAGATAATGTCGATTGGCACACCCGTTAGCTCTTCGATACGCGCGATGTAATCAAGAGCCGCCTGTGGAAGCGCATCCAGTGACTTAGCACCAAATGTGTTTTCAGACCAACCAGGCATAGTTTCGTAGATTAGCTCTAGATCTTCGTAAGCGTCAGCCGCCATTGGAGATACTTCCAGAAGCTCGCCATCTTTAGTCTTGTAACCAGTACAGATCTTGATTTCTTTCAGGCCATCCAATACGTCTAGCTTGGTTAGGCAGAAACCTGAGATTGAGTTGATCTGAATAGCACGACGCATAGCCACCGCATCAAACCAACCAGTACGACGTAGACGACCTGTCGTTGCGCCAAACTCGTTACCGACTTCACCTAGGTGCTTACCAACTGGGTCTTGCTTATCCTGACCGTCGTATAGCTCAGTCGGGAATGGACCTGCACCAACACGTGTACAATATGCTTTCGCAATACCCAGGATATAACCCAGGTGACGCGGACCAAAACCAGAACCTGCAGCAACACCACCAGCAGTTGTGTTAGAAGAGGTTACATACGGGTAAGTACCGTGGTCGATGTCCAGCAGCGTACCTTGAGCACCTTCGAACATGATTTTGTCGCCACGCAGACGCGCATCGTCAAGCTCTTTAGTCACATCGATAACCATCGCAGTCAGTACGTCAGCCTGACCCATGATAGTTTCAAGTACTTCTTCGTAGCTTACTGGCTCGGCATTGTAGTAATGCTCAAGCTGGAAGTTGTGGTAAGCCATAACTTCTTTAAGCTTCTCAGCAAAAGCTTCTTTATCGAACAAATCGCCAACACGTAGGCCGCGACGAGCAACTTTATCTTCGTAAGCTGGACCGATACCACGACCCGTCGTACCAATCGCTTTTTTACCGCGAGCGATTTCACGAGCCTGGTCAAGTGCGATGTGGTAAGGAAGGATTAGCGGACAAGCTTCTGACAGGAACAGACGTTCACGAACAGGAATACCACGCTCTTCTAGCGGGCCCATTTCTTTCATCAGTGCATCTGGAGAAAGTACAACACCGTTACCGATGATGCATTTAACGTTGTCACGCAGGATACCTGATGGGATCAGGTGAAGGACAGTTTTTTCACCGTCAATGACAAGAGTGTGACCTGCATTGTGGCCACCTTGGTAGCGGACTACATACTTTGCATCTTCGGTCAAAAGATCAACGATCTTACCCTTACCTTCGTCACCCCATTGGGTGCCAAGAACGACTACATTATTTGCCATCTTTCTTCGTCTATCAGTAGTTAAAAAGGGATTCTAGCACCTTAAAGAGCGCCTTGCAGTCATTTTTTAACCGTAGCGGCTATTTCTGCAAGAACACTGTCACGGTTGCATGCTAGGGCGATTTACATACTAGTGTACATCATGTAGGCAATCACACTGCCGGCGACGACCAGGCAGCCGCCGATCCGACGCAGGGTATTGTCATTTTGCTGGCTCAGCTGACTTACCATCTCTCGCCACCCTCTTGGTGCCAATAACGGCCCAAGCCCTTCAAAAACCAACACTAACCCCAAAGCCAACCAAATTGCTTTACTCATGATCACGACCTTAATATTGCATTCTGTTCCAACGGCAAAAAAAAAGACAAGGCCGAGGCCTTGTCTTTCTGCTTATCAGTTTCGGCTTAGTTAGTGCCGCTTGACTCTTTCATGTACTTGAAGAAGTCAGTACTTGGATCAACCACCAAGATATCGTTCTTCGAGTTGAAGCTGTTCTCATACGCTTTCAAAGAACGCAGGAAGTTATAGAACTCCGGATCCTTGTTAAACGCTGAAGAGTAAATCTCAGCCGTTTTCGCATCAGCCGTACCGCGCACTACACGTGCCTGACGGTCAGCATCAGCCAGGATTTTCGCCACTTCCAGCTCAGACTGGGCGCGGATAACTTCTGCTTTCTCACGACCTTGAGAGCGGTGCTTACGCGCGACAGACTCACGCTCGGCTCGCATACGACGGTAGATAGACTCACTGATTTCATCAGGCAGGTTGATTTTCTTCATACGGAAGTCAACCACTTCAACACCCAAGTCTTTCATTGCGCTTATCTTGATGTCAGCCAGTACATTAGCCATGATTTGATCACGCTGGCCTTCCACCTCTTTGCGAGGAGCCACTTCCGCGACGATGTCCGTTGCTGGCGCATCATCTTCGGCTGTCGGTGCATTCTCATCGCTCAGCTTGCCGCGATCCGGACCGGAAACGATTTGCTTGATCTCGCGCGAACCAATTTCAGAACGCAGGCTATCAACCACTTTACGTTTCAGTAGCGCTTCTGCCGTTGAAGCATCACCGCCACCGGTTGTCAGGTAGTACTGACCGAAATCTTCGATACGCCATTTAACATAGGTATCGATGATCACGTCTTTTTTCTCTGACGTGACGAAACGGTCGGCCTGGTCATCCATAGTCTGGATACGGGCATCAAGCATACGGACACGATCGAATACCGGCACCTTGAAGTGCAGACCCGGTTCATAAATACGTGCAATTTCAGTATTGTTGTCTTTCAGGATCCGGCCAAACCGAACCACAATACCGCGCTCGCCTTCCTGTACGATGAACATCGACATCAGCAGCGCAGCAATAAAGATGACAATCACTGGGATCATTAACTTACGCATAATTAATATCTCCCTTGACGGCCAGTATCGCCACGCGGAGTCGTGGATACAGGAGCTGTTGTTTCAACTTTCTCAAGCTCAATACCGTAGGAGCCGCTTGATGTGCTGCTCTTAGGCTTGCTGCCCTGCGCAGACGGGTTGATTAGTTTGTCTAGCGGCAGGTACAACAAGTTGCCACTGGAGTTGGAATCAACCATGACCTTGCTGGTGTTGCCGTATACGCGTTCCATCGTTTCCAGATACAGACGGTTACGGGTAACTTCCTGGGCAGCCTGGTACTCTGGAAGTAGCTTCTCAAACTGTGCTACTTCACCGAGCGCACCATTGATGGCCTTCTCAGAATAACCTTCAGCTTCCTTCTTCAGACGCTCCGCACGACCGGTTGCTTTCGGCAAGATATCATTGCTGTAAGCCTCGGCTTCACGAACGAAACGCTCTTCATCTTCTCGTGCAGCGATAGCATCATCAAACGCATCTTTTACCGCTTCCGGTGGACGCGCTGACTGGAAGTTCACATCGACAACGAAGATACCCATATCATAGGTTTGGATAATCTTGTCGATCGCTTCCTGGGTGTTGGCACGAATAGTCTGACGGCCCGTCGTCAATGCCTCATCCATCGCCGAGTCACCAATTACCGCACGCAGTGCTGAATCGGTAGCCTGACGCAGACTGTCATCGGCGTTGGTCACGCTAAACAGATACTTGTTGGCATCTGAAACACGGTACTGAACATCCATTTCAACTTTCAGTACGTTTTCGTCTTTGGTCAGCATAAGGCCGGAGCTACGCAGAGAGCGGATAGCCTGAACGTTGACCGGTGTCACTTCGTCAATAAACGTCGGCTTCCAGTTCAGACCCGGATCAACCATCTCGTAAAACTTACCAAAGCGCAGTACTACGCCTCGTTCCGCTTCACCAATGGTATAGAAACCCGAGAATCCCCATACTGCAGTCGCAAGTACTGCAATCGCCCCTAGACCGGCAGCACTGCCACCAGCCGAAGGCCCTTTCTTATTCCCCAAAATGCCACCGAACTTACGACTTAGTTTTGAAAAAACTTCATCGAGATCCGGTGGACCTTGATCACGCCCGCCGCGATTATTATTCCCCCAAGGGTCTTTATCACGGCCGCCGTTGTTACCAGGCTCATTCCACGCCATTATAGAACTCCATCAATATGATATGACGACAGTTTTTCTTATTACTCTAGCAGTCCATTAAGCAACGATAAAGTCATCTAACGAAGTACTTTCTCTTTTTTGTAACCGAGACCACTCAGCCAACGGTAATCGAATATCAATCGTCAGGCTGCCATCAGACTCATATTCTTCGTGCAAAATACACCCAAGCTGGTAAAACTTACTGCGGTAGCGGCCAATCAGATATGGCGGCAGACACAGCGTATGTTTCACCATAGTGCCAGACAAACGTTCAGTCAGCGCCTCGAACAACAGGTCAATGCCCTGTCCTTCAATCGCCGAAACCCAAACCCGACGGGGACTCCCGTCTTCGTCTCGCTCAATACGCGGTTCGGCACCTTCCAGATTGTCGATCTTATTCATGACAATCAGGACAGGGACTTCGCCGGCATCGATTTCATCGAGCACATTGTTCACCGCATCAATGTTTTCGCGAAAACGCTCGTCACTGGCATCCACCACATGCAACAGCAAACTTGCATCCTGAGTTTCTTTCAATGTTGCCTTAAACGCAGCCACCAGGTCATGGGGCAAGTGGCGAATAAACCCAACTGTATCGGCCAGAATCGATGTGCCGACATCGGCAACGTCAATCTTTCGCAAGGTTGGATCCAAGGTCGCAAACAGCTGGTCGGCCGCATAAACCCCGGCATCTGTAACTCGGTTAAACAACGTCGATTTTCCCGCGTTGGTATAACCCACCAGCGAGATGGTCGGTATTTCAGCCCGATTTCTGGCTCTGCGCCCCTGATCGCGTTGTTTCGATACCTTTTCCAATCTACGTAAAATAGTTTTGATACGGTCTCGTAGTAAACGGCGATCCGTTTCCAGCTGGGTTTCACCCGGACCACGCAAACCGATACCACCTTTCTGTCGTTCAAGGTGGGTCCAACCGCGGATCAATCGAGTGGAGATATGACGTAACTGAGCAAGCTCAACCTGCAATTTACCCTCATGGGTACGTGCACGCTGGGCAAAAATATCCAGGATCAGGCCAGTACGGTCTAATACTCTGCATTTACAAATCTGCTCCAGATTACGCTCTTGCGCTGGAGAGAGGGAGTGGTTGAATATCACGATCTCGGCTTCTTCAGCCCGAACCGCTTCGGCAATTTCCTGTGCTTTACCTTCTCCCACGTAATACTTAGGGTGGGGAGTTTTACGACTACCTGTGACTACACGTAGCGTATTAACTCCCGCAGAGGAGACCAGCATTTCGCATTCGCTTAAGTCTTCCCATTCCCCTTCTTGCGTGAAGTTGATATGAACAAGAATAGCCTGCTCACCGGCTTCATAACGGTCAAACAAGCAATCAACTCCTTATCGAAGAATACTCTTATTCTTCAGTTTTTTCTTGAGAACGCTCAGCAGGAGCCGGACGGTCACCTGCATGATGGTGATTCACTGGACGAGCCGGAACCACTGTAGAGATCGCATGCTTATACACCATCTGGTTAACAGTGTTTTTAAGAAGGATCACGAACTGATCGAATGATTCAATCTGGCCCTGAAGTTTGATGCCGTTCACCAGGTAGATAGAGACCGGTATTCTTTCACGACGCAGCGCATTCAAAAACGGGTCTTGCAAAGATTGCCCCTTAGCCATTATTTCTTTTCCTTATTTGTTTGTAGTTGTATTTAGCAACGAACAAAATTAAAAATACGCAAAACAGTGAGAGTATACACGTTAATCAAACATCACATCTAACTGAGTTTGTGACTGTTTGTAACGCTTTATCCACATCACTGCTATCCAACCACGTCAAATCTTTCCAGCTGCGAAGCCAGGTAATTTGACGCTTCGCCAATTGACGGGTGGCGCAGATTCCACGGAAAACCGCTTCGTCCAAATCACACTTCCCGTCCAAGTATTCCCACATCTGTCGGTAACCCACGCAACGTATCGATGGAAGATCTGGATGCAGATCACCTCGCTCATACAAAGCACGAACTTCCTGTTCAAAACCTGCTTCGATCATTTTGTCAAAACGTTGCTCAATCCTCTGATGTAGGACAGCCCTATCCTTGGGTGTTATTGCAAATTGGTGAACCTTGTATGGTAAAGATTCACCTTGGGTTTTCGTCAGCTCTGTTAAAGTTTTACCCGAAATACGGAAAACTTCCAATGCCCGAGAGAGCCGCTGCGGATCATTAGGGTGGATCCTGGCTCCCGACACCGGATCAATCCGCACTAGCTCCTCGTGCAATGCCTGCCAGCCTTTCTCTTCGGCCTCTCGCTCAATCTCAGCCCGGATCTCCGGATCCGCCGCCGGCAAAGGCGACAAGCCTTCCAATAATGCCTTGTAGTACAACATAGTACCACCAACCAACAGAGGAATTCTCCCTGCTGCAACTATATCAGCCATTTCTTTCAGTGCATCAGCGCGAAAGTCTGCAGCTGAATAACTTTGCGCTGGATCACGAATATCGATAAGACGGTGAGGCGCAAGAGAAAGTTCCCGCGCATCTGGCTTGGCTGTGCCGATATCCATTTCTTTATAGATAAGGGCTGAATCAACACTTATCAACTCCACCGGCAACTGCTGGCGCAATCGAATGGCCAAATCTGTTTTTCCCGATGCGGTCGGGCCCATTAAAAAAATGGCCTGAGGTAGTGGCTTGCTCATAAATCAAATGCTTCTATTGCCGCGCCGACGTCAACCGGACGCAGCAAGTTTGGATAATAGTGTTCAAGTGAATCTCCCCATAGCTGTTCCAGATCCGTCACCAGCTGTATAGCCTGCGACAAGCTGAAGCCTTCGGTCGGAATCACGAGCTGCGATGCTAACCAGTCCAGCAACTTATCCCAACCCTGCGCTTCAGGGTCATCGGCTACCGAAGCCAGATACCCCAACAGGGCCGGGATCAGCTGCTGCAGGTTTTGCTGCCTAAGCGGCATACAAACTGACATGATGATCAGCCCGTTTTTGCCCTTGGCTTTAAGATGAATGCCCAGTTGCTTGAGCAACTTAGCATGCTGTTCTGCACATTCTATCATGCCTGGCTCAACCGGTACGGAATGTGGGATCAACAATGGCTGCGGTTTCAACCCTTCTGTTTGGGCCAACTGCAGTTGGCCTTTGCAGCGCAGACGCTGTGCCTTGTCCAACGAGAGAACAAATACCCCGTTATCTCGACTCAGCAGCAAGTAGCGCTGCTGCGTCAAACACAGAGCCTTGCCCAGACCAATCCCATTTTGTGCATCAATGGCCGTTTGGCGAACTGGCGATGGCGTTATCGGAGCACGGGTCGTTGGTTCAGGGCGGGGGGCGGCAGGTTCCCGCGAAGAAGAAGCTGTCGGTACCGATGTAGACACCGGAGAAAGAGGCTCAAAATCCGCCTGTTTCGGTGTTTGCATCAATTGTTGGTAAGCACTAACCTCGCGTTTAGACGGTGCATCGTGGCCAAACTGGCGCTGCTGCCCCTGGCCTCTCGGCATCCCCGAGGCACCTGTTGTCCCCGATGCCCTGGAGGCACCCGCCTCACGGTAGCTGCCACCATGCTCATGATGATTTGAGGTTGGCAACCACTCACTTGCATGGGCCTTATTGGGGTAATCAGGCGTACGCGCCACCGCTGACATGACTGCCGACGGTTCGGCAATCCCATCATCTGGCGGTGTGACAGCCTGGCTGGCTTCGGCACTGCCCCGCCGAGGCGGCTGATACAGTGCTTCGCTGCTCTCTTCTAGGCTATGTTCCAGACCTTGTTGCAGGGCGCTCTGCAGCCCCTGGCAGATAAAGTCATGAACCAGCCTCGCCTGATGGAAACGCACTTCATGCTTCGCCGGGTGGACGTTGACATCCACCTGGTGCGGATCAACCTCGATAAACAGCACATAGGCCGCATACTGATCAGCCGCCAGGCTGGTTTCGTACGCCTGGCGGATAGCGTGATTGATGAGCTTGTCCTTCATCATCCGGCCATTGACGTAGCAGTACTGAATATCGTTCTGGGCTCTGGCTCCCTGCGGGCTGCAAATCCAGCCCGACAGTTTCAGGTCACCATGTTCCAGCTCGACAGCCAGTGCATGGTTAAGAAAATTAGAGCCGCACACCGCTGCTAGACGGCGCTCTTTTTGTACCTGGGTTTGGGAGGCTCGATATTGGCGGATCATTTTGCCGTTATGGCGCAGATTGATCGTGACATCCAGCCGGCTGAGTGCGATGCGCTTGAGCAGTTCGTCAATATGGCCAAATTCGGTTTTCTCGGTCCGCAGGAACTTGCGTCGGGCTGGGGTATTGAAGAACAGATCCAGCACTTCCAGCGAGGTCCCCACCGGGTGGGCAGCCGGTTTGAGCTGTACCTCCATGTCCCGCCCTTCAGCATAGGCAGACCATGCCTCTTCCTGATCCGCCGTCTTGGAGGTCAGGGTCAGACGGGAAACCGAGCTGATACTGGCCAGCGCCTCACCACGAAAGCCCAGGCTTACAATGGCTTCAAGATCGTCTAATGAGGTAATTTTCGACGTAGCGTGGCGGCTTAAAGCCAGGCTGAGTTCCTCTTTCGGGATCCCCTTGCCGTTATCGCGGATACGGATAGTCCGGCTGCCGCCCTTGTCTATATCGATATCAATACGGGTGGCACCGGCATCCAAACTGTTTTCTACCAGCTCTTTTACCACCGAGGCAGGACGTTCGACAACTTCGCCTGCAGCAATCTGGTTTGCCAGCCGGGCGGGCAAGATCTGAATAGGCATAATTCACTTCTAGGTATGGTTAACTACTCGGGATGGTTAGCTGTTGGCCTACCGCTAATGTATCTGAGCTTAGCTTATTTGCCTGGCGGAGACTATTTACACTGATCCCATAACGGGAAGCAATCTTGCCCAGAAACTCGCCGCGCTTCACCGTATGCTTCATCGCCTTGCGATTACTGGTGTCAATTTTTAGCTTCTGGCCAATCGCCAGCTCATCGGAGCGTAACTTATTCAGGCTGCGGATACTGGCGACCGTTACACCATAATTGGTCGCAATTTTGCCAAGAAACTCGCCACGCTTCACCGTATGGGTCGTCACTCTAACCGTCCGTTGTGCAGGCTTCGTCGAGGCCGATGACGCCGTTCTGCTCGCCGCAGCAACGGTGCTTCCCGGGATCACCAGTATCTGGCCGACTTTCAGGGTATTACTGCTGAGCTTATTGACCTTCTTCAGTGACGCTACCGACGTGCCGTACTTGCTGGCAATCACACTGAGGGACTGGCCAGAGGTAACCTTGTGCTTCACCCCGCCTTTTCTCGCCGCAAACAAAGTACCTTCCGGCGGTTTGGCATTAAAGTAAGCCAGCACCCCTTTGTAGACGGCATTCGCCAGCTTAGTCTGATGCGAGCGTGAATTGAGCAACCGCTCTTCCTTCGGATTGGTAATGAATCCGGTTTCGACCAGCAACGACGGAATATCCGGCGATTTCAACACCGCCAGACTGGCGTGCTCCGGCTTGCTTTTATGCAGGGTAGTCACCCGGCTCAGCTCTTTCAGTACCCGAGTCGCCACATCATATCCCTCTTTCTGGGAGTGGCTGAACTGCAAGTCCAAGACGGCCATGCTCAAGTACTGATCATCATTTCCCCCGGACAACACGTCACCGCCGCCAAGCAATTCGGACTGCTTCTCATGCTGTTCGAGCCAACGACCAATTTCACTGTTAGCACGACGAGTATTGAGTACCCATACCGACGCCCCGCGAGGCTGTGGTTTGTGGAATCCATCAGCATGGATTGATACCAGCAGGTGAGCCTTATTGCGACGGGCAATGTCCGAGCGCTTGTTGAGGTTAACAAAATAATCAGCCTGACGGGTCAATACCGCTTTCATGCCCGGGGTGGCATTGATTTTGGCCGCCACTTTTTTCGAAATGTCCAAGGTGACATTTTTCTCGTACTTACGTGTCGGACCGATAGAGCCTGGGTCTTCCCCGCCGTGACCGGCATCAATTGCGACGATAATGTCATCATTGCCATAGGGCAGCAGAGCTTTCTGGTTTTCCGTCACCGTTTTTTTCGGTGCCGCAGGTTTGGCCTTCACCGCCTTTTTCTTGTGCGGCAGGTCCAGCACCAGACGGTGGCTATAATGGCCATCCGGCGTTGGCGCCAACTTGAAAATAGTTGGGTTAACGCCAGTCTTGGTTTCAAACACCAAACGGTAGGTGCCTTTCTCCGGTGCGCTGCTATTGCGAATTTTCGTCAACACCGCACTGTTTTTGACCGTCACCGGCAACTTGGTTTTTAAGGTGGTTTTTTTAAGGTCGACAACCAAGCGCTCTGGCTTGGTCAGGGTGAAGTAGGAAAACGTCACCTCATCTTGCAGATCCAGCACCACGCGGGTTTCATCTGGCGCGGGCCAGACGCGAATGCTCTTCAGCTCGTTGGCCATCGCCACCGAGCCGAACATCCCTACCCCAAAAAATAATAAGTACAAAAAAGCCCGTAAAGACATCCTGATCAACACAACTCCAAACGCTTGATCAACTCTAGACCATATTCATTTCTTGCGGTAACAGCCACATTTCGCTGCTCACCGGCATAGCGCATTTCGATTTCCAGATCCGGCTCAGGCAACAAGCCCTCGCCCTTATCTGGCCACTCCACCAAACAGATAGCGTCATTGCTGAAATAATCACGGATCCCCATAAACTCCAGCTCTTCAGGATCCGCCAGGCGGTACAAGTCGAAATGGTACACCTGCCAGGGTGGCAGTTCATACGGTTCCACCAAGGTATAGGTCGGGCTCTTCACATTGCCCTGATGGCCAAGGGCTCGAATAAAGCCCCGGCTAAATGTGGTCTTGCCTGCACCCAAGTCGCCATACAAATAAATGGTTGTCTGGCGCTTACATGCCTGTGCCAATTTAAGGCCTAAATCTACGGTTGCCTGTTCATCGGCAAGCAGTGTTTCAAATGTTTGCATTGTTATCTTTATCTTGGGTTTACTAATTGTCGAATATAAGGAAACAGATCACTGGCCAATACACCACGTTCCCCCTCCCGGGCACAAAGATCAGCGGCGGTACTGTGGATCCAGACGCCAGTCCGGGCGGCTTCCGATAATGAAAGCCCCTGCCCTGCCAACGCCCCGATAATGCCAGAAAGCACATCACCCATGCCACCTGTCGCCATTCCAGGGTTACCGGCAGTACATACCCAGCACTGCCGACCGTCATTGATCAGAGTACCGGCTCCTTTCAGAACAACGACACCGCCAAACTTTTGCTGCAGCGACTGCGCGGCAGCAAACCGGTCAGCCTCTACTGCGGCGACCGTGGTATTTAGCAACCGGGCCGCTTCTCCCGGGTGCGGCGTCATTATACGATTATTTTTATAGTCTGGTGAGAGGGCCAATAAGTTCAATCCATCGGCATCAACGACCATTGTTTTCTCGGTGGCGTCAAAGTGGAACAACAGTGCCTTGCTCCAGTCACTCTGCCCCAGGCCAGGCCCTATCACAATAACATCAGCCCACTCCAGCCTCTGGCTGATTTCATGGGCTTTGTCTTGCCACCCCTGCACCATTATCTCAGGTCTGGCGGTAACAATTGACAGCACATTGTCAGGCTGGGTGATCACCGCGGTCAGCCCGGCCCCGCTTCTTGCACAAGCTTCGGCAGCCAGCCGAATGGCACCGGCCATCCCTACATCACCACCGGCACATAATACCCGACCATGATCCCCCTTGTGTGCTGTACGACCGCGGCGGGGCAAACACTGCTTCACCGCATCCTGACAGATCCGGTAAGCCGACGGCTGCACCTGCTGGCGAAAAGCATCGTCGACACCCAAGCCGGCAAAAAGAACCTCTCCGCAGTACTGAGCCGCCTGGCCGGTACACAGTCCTTGCTTCAAACCGATAAAGGTCACTGTCGATAGTGCCTGAATAACCGTGCCAAGGATATTGCCCGTATCAGCGCACAGCCCAGATGGCACGTCGACTGCGACAACCGGCCGTCCAGCCTGATTAATTAGGCTAATCAGCCCGGCACTGTCTTCCCGGACGCTGCCTTTCAGGCCGGTTCCCAACAAGGCATCAACGATCACCTCGGCAGAGTCCGGAACCTTAGACTGCGGCAGCGTAATTTTCCCACCGCAGGCAAGCCAGGCATCCCGGGCTCGGGCAGCATCCCCCGACAAACGTTCGGGCTGTCCCAACTGCCACAGCGTTACCGCCAGCCCCGATTCCCGGGCCAGCCGGGCCACAACATAGCCGTCCCCGCCGTTATTACCACCACCACAGCATACCAGCAGTGAAGCAGCCTCCGGGTACTGTTGGCGAAAATGTGAAAATACCGCCTGCCCGGCTCTTTCCATTAACTGGTACATCTCAAGCTGCATTGCTCTGGCCGCCAACTGCTCGCCGTGGCGAACCTGTTCAGCGCGGTATAAGTGTGTCGGTAGTTGCGAAGTCACCATGGTATTGCCTTACCTCTGAGCCGCTAACGTTCTTCACGGTTGCCAAGATCAGCGCAGGCAGGGCAACCAAACCACATAATGAATAAATAGTGCCCAAAACTACCGCCCGGTACAATGTCAAAAAAGTATTTCTGCTCCCATTCTTGCTGAGTTTTCTATTATCAGTAAAAGCAATGATGATTGTGTTACACTTCGGCCCCCAAGAATTCAGCCACACTGTGAATCAGAGCATGAACATCGACTACAGCGAACTGACCCAGAAAATCAAACAATGGGGCAAGGAACTCGGCTTCCAGCAAGTGGGGATCAGCGATATAGATCTTCACCAGCACGAGGCTCAGCTTCAGCGCTGGATTGATGCCGGCTACCACGGTGACATGGACTGGATGGCCCGCCACGGTATGATGCGAGCCCGTCCCGCCGAACTGCATCCCGGTACGGTTCGGGTTATCAGTGTACGGATGAACTACTTACCTCCTGAGGCTGGGTTTGCCCAGAGCCTCAAACAGCCCGATACGGCCTACATCAGCCGCTATTCGCTGGGACGGGATTACCACAAGCTGATTCGTAATCGTCTCAAGCGTCTTGGCCAATTGATCGAACAAGAAGTTGGCGAGTTCGGCTACCGTCCTTTTGTCGACTCGGCCCCTATTCTTGAACGCCCTTTGGCAGAAAAAGCCGGCCTGGGCTGGACAGGGAAACACTCGCTAATCCTTAGTCCGGAAGCCGGCTCTTGGTTTTTTCTTGGCGAACTGTTCATTGATCTCCCTCTCCCAGTCGATACTCCCATCGACAACCAATGCGGCAAGTGTGTTGCCTGTATGACCAGCTGCCCCACCGGAGCCATCGTTGAGGAAGGCGTCGTTGATGCCAGGCGCTGCATCTCCTACCTCACCATTGAGTTTGACGGCATTATTCCTGAAGAGCTGCGAGAGCCCATTGGCAACCGGATTTACGGCTGTGACGATTGTCAGCTGGTCTGCCCGTTTAACCGTTTTTCGGATCTTACCGAAGAAGTTGACTATCATTGTCGTGATAGCCTGTATCAGCAGCCACTGCATGTGCTGTACCAATGGACAGAAAAACAGTTTTTAAAAAATACGGAAGGTTCGGCAATCCGGCGTATCGGTCATATTCAATGGTTGCGTAACTTAACGATTGCTATGGGTAACGCACCCTATAGCGCAGATATCTTTGAGGCTTTGGAACAGCGCCTTGGGGAAAACAAATTGCTTGATATTCATATTCACTGGGCGATGGAAAAACAAACGGAGAGGCGCCAGGAACATGCCGTTGAGATATTACCGGGCAAAACCAAGAGGCTGATCCGGATTGTCGAAAAAGGCCTGCCGCGAGATGCATAGCCCTGGGGGTCTTTAAGCGCCTGCACACTATTGGATACACAAACTGGGAGCGAAATCAGGCTTCTGCATGAATGTGGAAAACAATTTCATCCCCACGATTTTATCCCTAATCGTAAAATATTAAACACAGGCCTGAATGCAGGGAATCAAAACAGTTATCCCAAGACAAAACATATTGATCATGCTGTATATAAATATTGAATAAAGATATTAAAACTCAGCAATATCAACACTTTATCTTGTTGATAATTTTTCTGGGATAACATTTTTTCGAGGTAGATTTATTGGGAGAAAGGAGTTATTCACACGGAGTCGGCACACGTAATCAACTGACTTACCCACAGTTTGACTCATGTGGATAAGTCTGTGCACTAACTAATGATTTGTTCCAAAGATCAAGACAGCAGCCCAGAATATATCAGCATTCAGGCAATTATTGATTCTGGATAAAGAGAGCAGATACGATTCACAAGTCCTCATCAGCAGCGTATAAGCCAACTACTGGTATCAGCTAAATCAAAGAGCATGTGTCGTCATTTGGCACCAATACCTCACGGCATTGGCTTACAGAGCATCGTATTTACCTAAGATACAAAATCAGTCACTAAAGACTGTCTCGGTAAAATTCTGATGATGTCGTCGAAGCTGATTGCTTCTTATGGTTCCTTGTAGCCGAAGCTACGGAACTTGGAGCAACACACAAGGCTATCGGTGGTCGAGTAACCCAGGAATGTTGCATTTGGACTAATACTTCACAGTAGTAGTTTTGCCGTTTCACTATCAGATATAACGATAATGACAGCAGAAATTGGAGCGACACACGAGGTTCGAACTCGTGACCTCAACCTTGGCAAGGTTGCGCTCTACCAGCTGAGCTAGTGTCGCATATTCTCATAAGAGAATTGGTTGCGGGGGCCGGATTTGAACCGACGACCTTCGGGTTATGAGCCCGACGAGCTACCAAGCTGCTCCACCCCGCGTCCGTATTTTTCACCGTTCAAAGTACCGTGAGAACTTATCAATTTGGAGCGTCGCGGCCGGCTAGGTACACGAGGTTCCTCGTGAGTCAGCCATGACTCTCTTAAATTTGGAGCGACACACGAGGTTCGAACTCGTGACCTCAACCTTGGCAAGGTTGCGCTCTACCAGCTGAGCTAGTGTCGCATATTCTCATAAGAGAATTGGTTGCGGGGGCCGGATTTGAACCAACGACCTTCGGGTTATGAGCCCGACGAGCTACCAAGCTGCTCCACCCCGCGTCCGTATTTTCACCGTTTAAAGTACCGTGAGAACTTATTTAATTGGAGCGACACACGAGGTTCGAACTCGTGACCTCAACCTTGGCAAGGTTGCGCTCTACCAGCTGAGCTAGTGTCGCATCACATCTCATCATTCAAAGCATGATGAAGGCTTATCAAATTGGAGCGACACACGAGGTTCGAACTCGTGACCTCAACCTTGGCAAGGTTGCGCTCTACCAGCTGAGCTAGTGTCGCATCACATCTCATCATTCAAAGCATAATGAAAGCTTATCAAATTGGAGCGACACACGAGGTTCGAACTCGTGACCTCAACCTTGGCAAGGTTGCGCTCTACCAGCTGAGCTAGTGTCGCATCACATCTCACCATTCAAAGCATGATGAAGGCTTATCAAATTGGAGCGACACACGAGGTTCGAACTCGTGACCTCAACCTTGGCAAGGTTGCGCTCTACCAGCTGAGCTAGTGTCGCATATTCTCATAAGAGAATTGGTTGCGGGGGCCGGATTTGAACCGACGACCTTCGGGTTATGAGCCCGACGAGCTACCAAGCTGCTCCACCCCGCGTCCGTATTTTTCACCGTTCAAAGT